>NZ_JBEBMJ010000004.1:0-371059 GCF_043196375.1 Halobacteriovorax sp. ZH5_bin.2
GTAACTTCAATGATTCAGTTACGTCAGATCTTTCAAAAACCGTTTAAAACTTATTTTGGATTTCTTCTCATCTTGTTTGCTACCTAAGTAGCAAATCTTTTATACTATATTAAAATGTTAAAGAGCCTCTTGAAATAAATGGTGGACATGACAGGAGTCGAACCTGCGACCCCCTGCGTGCAAAGCAGGTGCTCTCCCAACTGAGCTACACGCCCACAAAGATAACTCTCACTGTTTTAAGCAGTGATTTGTTTCGTTCATCTCTCAAGGTGAAACGTAATTTATGTGACCTCGTTTCATATGTCAACACACTTTTTTCTTTTTTTTTACTTTTTTTGCATTTTTTTTAATTTCCTATCATAATTTCACTAGAAAAGGAGATTTTAAATAATGACTATTGTAAAGCTTGTAAGAATATCCATGTTTCTCTTCATCTTTATTGGATGTACTAAGAACACTGATATAAAAACACAGGAAGAGGTATCGGACAAAAAGGTCGATGTCTTTAAAATAAATGTAGATCGTACTGGATTATCTGAATCAGAAGGTATTATTAAGACTTCTCATGGGAATATTACGTTTAAGTTTTACCCAAAAAAGGCACCTAATACTGTTGCACGTATTATCCAGCTAATCCAAAGTGGATTCTATGACGGTTTATCATTCCATCGTGTAATACCTAACTTTGTTATTCAAACCGGTGATCCTACAGCTACTGGTAGCGGTGGTTCTGGTAAAAAGATCCAAGCAGAATTTAATAATATAAGTCATGTTACCGGAACTATGGCCATGGCCCGTACTTTAACAGATGAAAATAGTGCTGATTCTCAGTTCTATATAGCTCTAACAGCACTTCCGCATCTTGATAATAAGTATACTGTATTTGGTCAGGTTGTTGATGGTTTAGACATCTTAAAAAAAGTTAAGAAGGGTGATAAAATCATTAGCATTGAATACATAGAATAATTTATATCTTTATATGAATTACATAAGCCTGCAATTTGCAGGCTTTTTTATTATAAATGAATAAAAAAATTAAAATAATATTTAATAATTTAAACTGTCCTTATCGCCTTTCATATCGAACTAATAAATGTTTTAAGTTACTTGCTAACAACGTTAATACTAAGTTTAAAAGTGATAACTTTCCTATCTATAGTTTAACGAAAACGATTACTGCGCACTAATACGCAATTCAGTTTGAAATAAAAAAACGAGAAAATAAGTTATCTACTTTTATTCGTTGTATGAAATTTGAATGTAAAAAAAGCAACGATTGATGAATTGTTTTTACATCGTTTAGGTGTAGGTAATTATGGTTATAAAAAGAATATAAGAATGTTGAAAAGACTTTCCTATTACACAATGAGGTGAGAATAAACTAATTTGTACTGTGATAAACCAAGCTCAACAAACGTTAAAAGAAAGTAATTTTTTATATTCGATTATTAGTTTTCTTTTTTTTAATAATAAAAAACATATTTAAAAGATCATGAAGAATTGATTAATTTTTTTACAAAACATAGACCTGTAATATTAGGTGATCAAAAATAAAAACTTGAAAACTATTTTGGTCATAATGGAATTGGAATAGAAAGAATAAGCATTAGAGATTTGATTGTAGAAATAGCGACTAGTTAAAAAAAAGCCTGCAAATTATTGCAGGCTTTTTTTATTTTCCGTGTCTTTTTTTATCTTTTGTATAAATGAATGTTTTTAAAATCAGGAGCCCAACAATTAAGAATCCAATGATCCAACTTGTTTTTGCAGTAAATTGTCCGTCTTTTACAGGTAATGGTTCTTTACTTGGTACTTCTTGTTGCGTAGTCGTATTTGTGTTTTCAGACATACAAACTCCTTTTTGTCTTATTATCTAAACATTGATTCTAAAATAAGCACAGTAGCGTAAACTCCAGCTGAAATAGGAATTGCAGCAATAAAACGAGTCCACTTTGTTTCTTCATTTAAGTGCATGAAATAGTAAGCAACTAGGAAAGCTTTTCCTAAAGCTAAAAGAACGAGTGCACTATCTCGGTAAAACTTTGCAATATTTGTCATCCCAGGGATGATAAGTTCCACAACTGTTAGAAATGTTAGAACGAAGAAAATAAAAATATATAATTTCTTGTGTGAATGATGTGCGCCTTCAGCCATTTTATTCTCCATTTATAATAAATTAATTTTTTAAGTATTGTTCTTTATTCACTAATAAACCAAGATCAATCATTAGCTTATTAATATCTTTACTAGTTGAATCGTAATAACCTCTAATTTTACCATGTCCATCAACAAGAACAAGTTTTTCAGAGTGTGCAATATCAAACATTGTTACCGTTTCACCATTAACATTAGCTTCGACTTCTTGCATTTTTCCCATCTCTGTTCCAAAGCCGTCTATGATTGTAGCTTGCATATCTTCAGTCTTTCCAGTTAAGAAAGTCCAAATATAAGGGTTCGCTTGATGTTTCCTAGCGTACTTGAATAGCGTTTTAGGATTATCTGTTTCAGGATCCACAGTAAATGAAACGAGAGCAACTTTTTGTCCTAAACCTCTTACTCTCTTTTGAATTTTTTGCATCTCGGCCGTAAGTCTAAGACAGCTTGACGGACAATTTGTAAAAATGAAGTTCGCAATATAAACACGTCCTTCTAATTCTTTAGATCCAAATGTTTTTCCAAAACTATTTGTAAGTGAAAAGGCCGGCAGTTCTTTTACGACTGGTAGCTCAGGAGGAAGTTCTCTGAAAACCGATTTGAAAAAAGGTACAGAAAAGAAATAAAGAACAAAAACTAACCAAAACGCCTTCTTTGAGACAAGCGTTTCGATTAGAGAATTTGATCTTTTTATACCTAAACTAGTCATAATATAACTCTTATTGATTTTTTATACGATCCATTAACTCTTTACGAGCTTCTGTATCTTTTAAACTCTTTAGGTAGTCTACGTAGTGTGCAACTGCCCAGATTTGGTCATCAGTAAGAGTACCTTTCCAAGCGGCCATAGCCGTACCACCAACACCAGCAGCTAAACGAAGAGCAATCTCTTCAACTGTATCTGCTGAACGAATTGTGTTCCAAGTAAAATCTGGTGGAAGAGATTTGAATCCCCACTCTGTTTCTTGAAGTTTTGACTGATAATCAGCATCAGAGAAGTCACCTTCACTCATACCTGTTAACTGTGCTAACTCCATTTTTGGAACGTAAGCTCTGTGACATGACCAGCACATTGCATCTGAGTGGTAAACTTTTTTACCTTCCTCAATTGCTGATTGAACGTGAGCAACACCATATGGGTTTTTACCAAGAGTTACTTGTTTACCAAGTTCTTTATCTTTGCCTTCCCAAACAGATGGAGCAAAAGTCTTGATGTATTGAACAACTTCAAACATTTGATCTTCAGTTAAGTCCCAAGGAAGCATTGCTGTTCCATGCAGACCTTTCTCAAGAATCTTGTATAAGTGCTTATCGTGTGGAAGAGTTCCCGCTTCAACTTCTCCAAATTTGAAGACACCTTTAGTAAAGTCACGTGGTGGAACTTTCATTGCCTTAGCTGCAACACCTTTTCCGTCACCGTTAACACCGTGACAAGGCATACAGTATTCAGTGTAAATTTGTTTCCCTCTATTAAGAACATCTTTCTCAACATAGAGGCCACCTGCGAATACTTTATCTTCTTTGAAGTGGTTTTCCTGGCAAGAAACCAAAGATAAAATTGTAAACATTGCTGTTAAAGTTAATGCCATTTTCTTCATAGCTATCCTCTTAAAATACAAACATAACGATAAACATTACTAACCAAACGACACCTAAAAAGTGCCAAAACTTAGATACATTCTGTACCCAAGTTACCTTCTCCATACTGTAGCCTTTGATTGATACAGGAAGAAGAAAAACAAGTGCAATTAAACCAAGAACAATATGCGCAGCATGTGTCCAAGTTAGTGCATAAAATAGTGATGGAAAAACTCCGCCAGAAGCTTGAAGTCCCATCGCGGCCATTGAGTTCCAAAGTTCCCATTGAACAAACATGAAACCCAGACCTAATAAGTATGTTAGAGCGTAGTAAAGTCTCATGGCCTTAGTGTTTTGTTTATTGAATGCTGATTCAAACAACACTAGAGTCACAGAGCTTAACGCAATAACTATTGTACTAACCACTGGGATTGTTAGAGGTATTCTCGGCATTCCCATAGGTGGCCATACATCGACAGTTAGACGATAAACAGAATAACCAAGTAACATTGAAGCAAAGAGCATTGTAAAAGAAACAAGTAAGACGATCATCGCAATTGATGATGTAATCTTTCTCGCTTCTAGTTCTTTATTCGACATTACCTGGTTCATTCTAATTACGCCTCAACTAATTCTTCAGTTTGATATTGGAAGTCCTTACCTTCTGGAAGATTTGGATTTCCTAATTCGTGTGGTCCACACTTAACAACAGGAACTTCTTTGAAGTTATAAACTGGTGAAGGTGATGGAATTGTCCACTCTAGAGTACCTACATTCCAAGGGTTATTAGGTACTGGCTCTTTTTCTTTCTTAAAGAAAATTGTGTAAACAAAGTTGATTACGAAAGGAATCTGTCCTAGACCCATAAGTAATGCAGAGTAAGTAACAAATGCATTAATTGGGATCAGTCTTTCCATGAATTCGTAAACAAATGGGTTGTAAAGACGTCTGTGCATACCAGCGTATCCAACAATCATCATTCCCATGAATACACCATTTAGACCAATCATTGTGATCCAAAAGTGTACCTTACCCCAGAATTCATTTAGGAATTTACCAAACATTTTCGGCATCCAGAAATAAATTGCTGCATATCCACCAAGAAGAACAGAAGCCGCCATTGTATAGTGGAAGTGACCAACTACAAAGTATGTATCGTGTAGGTAAAGGTCAGTTGTAACTGTTGCTAGATATAGACCAGTTAGACCACCAAGACCAAATACGAATACAACACCAAGAGAGAAGATCATTGGAGTATCAAATTTGATCGACCCTTTCCAGATAGTCCCTAACCAGTTTGCAAAGAAAATTGCAGATGGAATCGAAATCGTCATAGTAAGAGTCATGAATGTTTGAGTTAAAAGTGGACTCATTTGAGTCGTATACATGTGGTGACCATATACAATTGTTGAAAGAATTGTAATCGAAGTCATTGAAAGCGCAGTTGCCTTCGCACCAAATGCTGGTTTTCTTGCAAAGAAAGAAAGTAAGTCAGATACAATCCCCCATGCTGGAAGAATTAGAATATATACTTCAGGGTGACCGAAAATCCAGAATACGTGTTGGTAAAGGATTGGATCACCTGTCCCAGTCGTTGCAGCAGCACCAGCTAGGAAGAAAGTTGTTCCAAAAACACGGTCAAATAATAGAAGTAAAAGACCTGCACCAAGAACTGGAAGGAAAATCGCGTTTAGAATAGCTGTTAGCCATAGACCCCAAACAGATAGTGGCATATCAAAGTATCCCATCCCCGGAGCTCTAAGAACGATAACCGTAGTAATATAGTTAACTGCACCCATTGTAGAAGAAACACCAAGAAGGAAAAGAGCAAGCGTCCAAAGAGTTTGCCCGGCCCCTGGTGAACCAATTAGCGTCGATAAAGTTGGGTATGAAGTCCAACCACCTGCTGCAGCACCTAATGGTAAACATAGAGATGCAACAAGGATTAACGCTGAAGCAGCTGCAATCCAAAAAGAAAGCATATTAAGTAAAGGAAAGACCATATCTCTTGCCCCAATTTGCAGTGGGATAAGATAGTTTCCAAACGCCCCAATTAGAATTGGTGTAATAGCGTAGAAGATCATGATCGTACCGTGCATAGTGAAAAGCATCGCGTACGTATCTGGTGGAACGACTCCTCCTGTTGAAGGGAAAAGTAAGTTACCTAAAATTGGGAATGCCTCTCCAGGAAACGCTAGTGTCCAGCGAATCATAAGGGCCATCATCCCACCTAAACCAAGGCCGATGATTCCGTACCAAAGAAATTGTTTTCCGATCACTTTGTGATCATAAGAAAAAATATACTTTGAGATGAAAGTCTTTGGCTCTGAGTGAATATGTTGCTCGAAAAATGCCATTTTATATTCTCCTAAAAGTTATCTTGTAATTAGTACTGCCACTTCCAACCCCAGAATAATTCAGGGTTTTCAGGGTCATTCTCATGAATAGCTTTCTCTTGAGCCTCTGCAATCCAAGCAGCATAGTCTTCTTGAGAGTAAGTAGTAAGAGAAGCTTTCATTCTATAGTGATATGTTCCACACATCTCTGCACAAGCAATATCCCAAGTACCAGCTTTAGTTGGTTCAAACCATAGACGAGTTAAACGACCAGGAATTGCATCAACCTTACGACGAGCATTTGGAAAATATAGTGAGTGAATTACATCTTTTGAAAGTACTTGAATAACAACTTTACGACCAATTGGCAGTCTTAAGTCATTTAACTGAACAACATCATCTTCAGTATTGAAAACATTGTCTGCACCAGCATATCTAAAGTGCCATGCCCATTGCTGACCAAGTGCTTGAATACGAAGTGGATTCTCGTCCTCTTTTGGCCACTTAGCAAAAACATTTACATAGTCTTCATTCGACATTCTTGTAATGTTCATATCGATTCCAAGGAATACCGATAGACCGATTACAGTCGCGATGATGATATGAATCTTCTTATTCCCGTAAGTATAGTAAGGCTTCGGGTGTCTCTTTGCTGAATAAAAGTAAGAGAAACCAAATAATCCTGCACATACTAATGCGAAGAAAAAGAGGTTCATGTAAGTAGTGTAGCCAAATAACCAATCGATTAAGTGACCGTGCACAGAGATATCTTCAGGTGGCTTCATTCTTTCCCAAAGACTCATCTGCTTAGAAGTTGTACTAACAACTGTAGCTAAAACAGGTGTCAAAAATCCCATAGACCTTCCTTCTATTGAAATACTTTATTAATTTGAATTGATAAATTTTAACCCTTTTTTATAACATTTTCCACGATTTAGCTAAGGAAAATCATCAATGATAGCAAGAGTGGTAAATAGATTATAGAACCCCAAAAATATTGTCGGGCCCAAGCTACATAACTCGGCTCATCATGAATAAAAAAACTTTGCAAACTCTGCGCGAAAAATACGCCATTCACCACCAAAGAGGCGATAAAAAAGTTCTTAGAATTAAGACCAAAGAAGTATCCACTAATAGCAACTAGCGCTAGTAAAAATGTCCAAAGCGCAATACAGATCTTCATCTTGGCCACTGAATAGGTATGGGGGTATACTTTAATATCACCCTCTTTATAGTCATCTTTATGGTAAATTGAGATCGCCATGAAGTGCGGGATCTGCCAAATAAAAAGTATTGCAAACAATAAAATCGCTAGACCATCAATTTCACCTGTCACAATTGTGCGCCCCATTACTGGAGGAATTGCACCAGGTAGTGCTCCTACAAATAACGCAGCAGGACTCTTTCTCTTCATTGGCGTATACACATAAAGGTAAGAAAAAAATGCCAACGCACCGAGCAATGCAGTGACTTTATTTACATATAAGTATGTTAGGCTAAATCCAAGGATGAAAAGAATCCACCCCTGAATAACGGCGTAAATCGGTTTAATTCTCCCAGCAGGAAGAGCGCGATCTTTTGTACGGACCATATTTGAATCAACTTCAATTTCCATGTAGCAATTAATTGTCGTTGCTGACATCACGATCAAAATTGAAAAAATTAATGCATTAATCAAATAGAAGAAATCGATATATTGTCCTGTTAGAAGAATTCCCGAAACAATAGTCGAAACAACAAGTAGGCCAAGACGCGGTTTTGTTAAACTTAATAAGTCACTTGCAACTGTGTGCTTATACCCACCAAAATATATTTCTTCAAAGCGTTTAAACCACTGGAATAAGAATAGAAGATTAAGAGTAATGATAACTGCTAAAAGCAGGTGGAGTACTTGAAAGTAAGTTGTATCAGTAAGTAAGAACAATCTCTTTGCATTAAATAAGTGAATAAGAAATAAAGCAACTAAACTTCCAGTTAGTAATGAAAATTGCTTTAAGGCCTTTCCGTGTAAGAGTGAAATTGTTTTTCTGATATTAAAAAGAAAAGCTAGTAAGAAGCCTAGAAAAAGAACTCCTAAGTATTTATGAAGAGAATGAATTTGCGCAGCTACAGTTGAAGGCCAAAAACTTAGACCCTCTGCCGTCTGACATAAAATGTTTATATTATCCCCTAGCCCACACACATCTTTTGTTGCCGTTTGATGAACAATTCCTCCAAAGAAAAACTGTATAAAAGCAATGAGTAACATAATAAAAACAAGGTCTTTTGCCGAAGGTGAATAGCCTTTTAAATTTAGATCTTGTTTTTCTACAGTAGGATAAAAAAGCTGAGAAAAAATAGCAATATAGGCAAAGCTTAAAATTAGGTGAAAAACACTAACTAAAGTAGGTAATTTATAAATAAAGTTTATCCCACCTAGAAGTGACTGGAGAACGAGAAGAAATAAGCCTAAACGAACAGACTTCTCTTTTGGATGCTTTATAAAGAGAAACGTATTTAAAACAATAATAATTCCAGCAAATATTCTGTGAAGAATTGGATATATTGATGACTTATCAACAGTCGCTGCATAACAAATTGGCCAAGAAGTACATTCTAGGCCAGTGAAGTCCGCACTCACTAACCCACCAATGACAATTAAACCTAATGTTAATAAGATATTGATGAAGGCAAGTGTACGATACATTACAGCTCCGCTTCTTGAGATTTTTTAAGGATGATTAATAATTCATAAATAAAATATGATAGTAAAATTGCAAATAATAAGTGAACAGGCTGAGCAAATGCTGGAAATGCCAGATAAGCTAGGACTACACCTGCAGTGATGACACCAATTAGAACCAACATAATAGAAATACACTTCTTTTGGACAAAAGAGTTATCTTTGAATTCTTCCATGATTTTTCTAAGCGTATAAGAAAAGCCTAAAAGAATTAGAATTGAAAATGAGCGGTGGATATAAAAGATCATATCAAGGCGATCAACCCAATTAGAGCGTGCTAAATTGGGCTCTGTGTTGGTAATTAAATCAATTTGCTCTCTAACTTGTGTTCCAAGAACAATTTGTATCACAACAAGGCCAACTAGAACCCATAAGAAATCTTTGTAGCGGTCAACATTATGCTTACGAAGAAACTTAATCTCCGTCACTTCATATCTTAAATGAGCAAGTGCGAACGCAAGAAATATCGCTAAAAGCATATGAATTGTAATCACTCCAGGATGTAAGTGCGACTTTACAACCATTGCTCCAACACCACCATTTAAAACAACTAAGAATAGAGCAAGGCCTGTTAGCCAAACAACTTTCTTATTTTCTTTTTTATAAGCAAATGAAAGGACAAATAAGATAATTGAAGCAATACCTGTCCACACACCGGCAATCCTATTGAAGTACTCAGTCCACGTATGAATAGGATTAAAAACTGCTACAATTCGGCCAGGTTTTGCAAATCGAGTCTGATAATCAGCTGGAAGCTGATCAACGCTAGTAGGTGGAACAACTTGACCAAAGCAAGTTGGCCAATCTGGACAGCCCATTCCGGCTCCAGTACTTCTGACCATCCCTCCAATTAAAATAAGTGCAAAAACAGTGATTATGACTACAGGCAAAAACTTTTTGAATCGTAACTTTTTAGAACTTTCCATTTCAACTTCAACTTGATTTCAACTTTCTTAACCCAACTAGAAATATGAATAATTTTCAATTTCAAAGTGATGGGATAGTATTTCTATATTAGGAGTCAATATGCACAAAAATCACGGACCTGTCTATTATGGTGACTATTTAGAACTGAATAAATTACTCGATACGCAAAATCCTCTCTCTAAAAAATATGGAGACGAGGCGCATGATGAAACACTCTTTATTGTTGTGCATCAAGTATATGAATTATGGTTTAAACAAATACTTCACGAGCTAAACTCGATAAAAAAAATTTTCTCGGTAGATAAAGTTGAAGAATCATTTCTTTCAACTGTTTGCTCAAGGCTTGAGAGAATAAAAAAAGTTCAAACCCTTCTCTTGGGACAATTGGAAGTAATGGAAACAATGACTCCAATGGACTTTCTTGAGTTTAGGGATTTATTAGTTCCTGCCTCAGGTTTCCAAAGCGTTCAATTTAGAGAAATTGAGATCCTATTGGGACTGTCGACAAATCAAAGAAAAGAAGTAGATCGTGAATATTTCCTTGGAAGGCTGAACGAGCAAGATAAGCAAAGACTTCTAAAAATTGAAAAAGAGCCTACTTTATTCTCGGCCCTTGAAAAGTGGCTAGAAAGAATGCCATTCACTTTTAATGCAGAATTTGATTTTTGGAGTGAGTACCAGTCATGTGTTGAAGATATGCTATGTGGAGATGAGCTTACAGTCTTAGATAATATGGCAACTCTTCCACCAAAGGCATTAGAGATTCAAAAGGCAAATCTTCAAAGTACACGAGATACATTTGAAACTCTGTTTAATTCGGATGAATATAATAAATTAGTAAAAGAGGGAAAGAGAAGACTTTCTCAAAAAGCTACCCTTAATGCACTATTTGTTCTTCTTTATCGAGATGAGCCAATACTAACTCTTCCATACACAGTGCTAGCTCACCTTATGGATATTGATGAAAACTTTACTACTTGGCGCTATAAGCATGCTCTGATGGCACATCGTATGCTTGGAACAAAAATTGGAACTGGTGGATCTTCGGGGCATCAGTACTTAAAAGATGCAGCCGATAATAATAGATCGTTTATCGATCTTTTTAACCTTTCAACTTTTATTATACCAAGATCCCAAAGACCGGTTCTTCCAGAAAAATTAAAAACAGCGATGAACTTTAATTACAGAGATTAGTATGTATAAAAAATATTTTCAAAGATTTCTAAATGCAAATGAAGGAAAGCTTCACTTTGCCGCTCACTCTCATCACTACTGGCCAGATGTCACAAGAGAAGCGCAAATTAAATACTGGGATGATAGTGCTAAGTTTGTTGATGAGAAATGGAGTAAGTTTTTTTCAAATGAATTTGCTCAACTACAAAGTAATATTGCAAACGTTTTAAATATTTCAAAACCAGAACAGATTACATTTGCACCAAATACACATGAGCTTGCATACCGTATTCTTTCGGCCCTGCCTCATGGTGCAAAGATCTTAACAACTGATAGTGAATTCTACTCATTTGATCGCCAAATTAATCGTCTTTTAGAAGAAGGTATTTTTGACGTTACTAAAATTGAAAATACTAATGATGAGAGCTTTATTGAAAAATTTATTCAAAAAGCAAATACTGATAAATATGATTTAATCTTTATTAGCCAAGTATTTTTTAATTCTGGATTTGCAATTAAAGATCTCGTCTCATTTGTAAAAGCAATAAATACAAAAGCCGAAATTGTTATTGATGCCTATCATGCATTCATGGCACTTCCTACTGATCTCAGAGAAATTGAAGATCGTATTTTTTATATGGCCGGCGGTTATAAATACTGTGGTTCCGGTGAAGGGTCATGTTTTCTCATATCTCCTAAAAATACAATGCTTACACCAAAGAATACTGGTTGGTTCGCGCAAATGGGAGATCTAACAAATTTTAGTGAAGATAAAGTACCTTTTAGTAATGATGGATTTAGATTTGCTGGATCGACGATGGATTTCACCGCAATTTATCGCATGAATGCAGTATTGAACCTTTGGAAGAAAGAAAGCATTTCTGTACGTGACATTCATGCTCACGTTGAAAAAAATCAAATAGATTTCTTAACTGGTATCTTAGGAACAAAATTAGAAAGTAAAATCGTGACGACAACAAGTAGAGGTCATTTTATAGCTTTCAAATTTTCAACATCACAAGAATGTGAAGAGTACGCAGCAAACCTTAAGGTGAATCATGTAAATGTTGATTATCGCCGAAATATTTTACGTTTTGGATTTAGTATTTATCAAGATAGTGATGATATAATTAAACTTATTAAAATAATTAAAAATATTGGTTAGGAAAAAATGGAAGAAAAGAAAAAGCAATCACAAGAAGAGCTTCAATCAGGGGCCTCTAACAAAAAAGGTCTTGCTAAAGTATTAGAGAATATTTTTAGAAAGAACCAAGCAATTGGTTACATGGCAGCAATGCTACCTCCAATTGTTGTTTACATTATTTGTATTACTCTTGGGTTAACTCCCGGCTATATTTTTTTAACGACTGCATATGAAAGCGTTGCAGGCCAGCACTTCCTTATTCAAGCTCTTGCGATGTCATTTGCATTTGTAATGTCCTACGCAGCCTATGCATTAACACTTATCTTTATCGTTCCATTCTTTAACTGGATCTATCCGCTTAAAATGAAACCATTTAAAGGAAGTTGGATTTCATTAGAAACTCTTCCTTGGTATTACCATAATGCTTTAACACAATTAGTTCGCTACACAGTTTTAGATTTCTTTCAAGCAACACCAATTATCACTCTATTCTATCGAATGATGGGGATGAAGATTGGAAAAAATTGTGTCATCAATACAACAAATATCTCCGACCCATGCCTCATTACACTTGAGGACTATGTGACAATTGGTGGCTCTGCAACAATCTTTGCTCACTATGCTCAAGCAGGTTTTCTAGTTATTGCACCAACTGTAATTAAAAGAGGTGCAACAGTTGGGTTAAAAGCTTCAATTATGGGTGACGTCATTATCGGTGAAAAAGTTGTTGTTTCTCCGCACGAAGCAGTACTACCAAAATCAAGACTTGATGCTGAAGAGAGAAAGAAAGCAAAGAAAGAATCTAATAATTAAGATATTTCAAAAAGAAAAAGATTAAAACACCTGTTACTGAAACATAAAGCCAAATGGGTAAAGTCCACTTTGCCCATTTTTTATGACTCTTGAAACTTCCAGTCAGTGCATTCCATAGAGTAATTAAAATCATTGGTAACATCACGATACTTAAAAGAACGTGAGAAATAAGAATCGCAAAGTATACAGGTCTCACAAAACCCTGTGCGATAAATTTAGTATCACCATGAAAGTGATGATAAAGAAGATAAGAAATAAGAAATAGTGCAGAAGTTGCTGTGGCCCCAGACATACATTTAATATGTGCCGAGACATTCTTATTCTTAATAAATCTCCAACCTACAAATAGCAAACTCGCAGAAATTGAATTTAATAAAGCATTTACCATTGGTAGATAATCAACCCACCAAAGCTTAACGGCCGCTTCAGGTTTAAAGTAGATAAACCAAACCAAGAAGAGCGCAATTAATCCACTTAGTATAAAAAGTAAAGTATAGATAAAATTACTGTTGTTCTTCTTCATGAATCCTTGAAGCTACTGAGTTTTTTCTATATTTATGAATTGTTTTATAAAGAATAAAAAACGGAATATAGATTAGGCCAATGAAAGTTACAAGAATCCAAACAAGCCTTGCATCCTTTGGATTATTCATAGATCCAGCACAACCAGGACACGCAAAAACGTAGTCTGAAAATAGTACTAGAATTAATATGCCAATTGGTAATAAGAAACTTTTCATATAATTGCCTTATATACCTTTCGGAAGGCTTAGTCCATTTTTTTAGCCCAAAACAAAAAAGGCCCTACATAAGTAGGGCCTTTCTTACAACATATGTTCACTCATTAAATTAAGTAAATAAATGTAAATACCAGAATCCAAACAAGGTCAACGAAGTGCCAGAAGAGACCACAAACTTCAAGAAGTCCATAGTCACCTTTGTCAAAACGTCCTTTAAGGGCAAGTACATACATGTAAATAAGAAATATTACACCCGATAGTACGTGTAGTCCGTGGAAACCAGTAATTGCAAAGAATGTCGACGAGAATAAGTTATTTCCATGCTCATAAGTTGAGAATGTCATCCCCATATCTGACATTAGGTGTACGTACTCATACGCTTGGATACCAAGGAAGATTACACCACCAATAATTGTAGCTAAAAGCCATCCTCTAATTGCTTTTGGTTGTCTCATTTTTACAGCATCAATTGCCATAACCATTGAAACAGAAGAACAAATTAGAATGAAAGTCATAATCCCTGAAAGGTGTACTCCACCAAGAGCTTCTACAGGGTTTGGCCAATGCTTAGTTGCACGAAGTACAGCATAAGCAATCAGTAAGCCTGAAAATGACATGGCATCAGTTCCAAGAAATAACCACATCCCAATTTTATTTGGACTTGCGTGCCCAAATTGAGGGTCATTTGGATAACTAATTACACCGTCATGAACTAAATCTTTTGTATTAGCATGTCCTGCCATTTATAAACTCCCGTTATCTCTTTCCAGCTTTCTTAGCTTTTGGTGAGTAAAAATCACTTCCTAACTCAAGTACGTACTTAGTAACTGCTTCGATTTGTCTCTTAGCATCACCGTCAAGAAGTTCTGGATCCGCAGCCTCTCCTTCTGGCCAGAAAGATGGCATTGTTGTACCAGGCATAATTTTATCTGGACCTTCAAGCCACTTCTTAATCCAGCTCTTTCTTAGTCTTCTCTTAGCAAAGTGAAGATCTGGAGCAAGTGCTTGATCGTTATTGAATCCAGTAGTATGACATGAAGCACATGCTAGGTCGTTAAATAACTGAACAGCTGCACGTCTTTCTTCCTTACTTTCCCAAACAACTTTTTCATTTTCATCAAAGATTGGTTGGTCAGCTTTTACACGGAACATATCAACTAGTTTTTCTTTTTCTTCTTTACTCATATTGAAAGAAGGCATTCTTAACTTAAGCCATGGACGGATTTCATATACATCACCAAGGAAGTAATGGAACCAATCAGCTTGTACTCTGTGCCCTTGTTCAACTAAACGTGGTGGCGCTTCGTTTACATCATCGTAAATTTTCAGCATATCACCGAACTCACCATCAATTTGGTGACATCCAATACAGTTGTACTTAACAGCAACTTTCATACCTTCATTTGCAACAGTTTCAGCAGCGTCGTATCTCTTAACACCTTTAAGAGGGATTTTCTGATCAACTTGACCGATAAGAGCTGTTGTAATTAGCGCAGCATCTTTTTCGCTCATGTGGAACTGAGGCATTCTTAGTAGATCTTTAAATGGCTTATCTACACCATTATCCCATCTTCTTGGATTTAATAAGTGCGCTTTAATCCAAGCTTCTCTTGAGTGCTCAACTTTCTCATGAGAGAAACCAAATTGAGTTAGAGGCTTAGAACCAATTTTTGAAAGCTCTGGACCAATTGGTGCACGATCTTCAAAACCTTTAATATTGTGACATGAGTAACAACCATACTTACCGATTGAACGACGACCTAATTCCATTGTTCTTTCGTGGTCACTCATTGTTGCAAGCTTAGCTTTTGCAACTTCAACAGTATCAAACGCTGAGAAGTAAGTTACAAGGATCTCGTCTCTTGCACCTTTATCCATATCTGCAAACTTAAGCTTTTCGAATTGATCATTCTTTAGGCTCATTAGGTATGCAGTAATATCATTAACTTCTCTATCAGATAGTCTGAAAGAAGGCATGATTGTATCTTCTTGGAAGTGACTTGGGTTTTTAAGCCATGAAGCCATCCAGTTAGCATCTTTTACTTTAGAACCAATTCCATCTAGGTAGGGACCTTTGTGAGCATCAACTTTTTGAGACTCAAGAGCAAAATCTTTAACACCGTGACAAGCAAGACATCCGATTTCACCAACAAGTTGCTTACCTTTTTCTTTATTACCACCAGTATATTTCATGAAAGGCTTATAGCTTTCAGACTGTGCGTAAATTACTTCAGCGATCGCATTTACTTCAGCAATATTCTTCTTAACGAACTCTGGAGAGCTGTTGTTATCATTCATGAAGAACTGAGGCATTTTTGCATGTTTATTAAATGCTTTTGGTTCCCAAACCCAGTTCTTAAAGAATTCTTTATCAAGCTTTGCTGCGATCTTTTCTAAACTTGGACCAGGCTTTCTCTTATGCTCCCAACCTTCAATTTTGTGACAAGCATAACAACCAAATTTTTCTAGTGAACGACGACCTTCATTTAGAGTTGTCGCTTGTGGAATATATTGAACACCACTGTGACACTTAACACATCCAGCTTCATAGTCACCACGTCTTAATTGTACGATAGGTACCTTGTGTGGCTCATGCCAGTTGTACTTAGCAATCCAATCTTGTTTTTGTTCTTCAGTTGCTGGCATGTGAGCAGCTGCATTAAAGTCATTAACTCTATGCCCTTCACCACCGTGACAAGAAGTACAACCAAAATTTTTCATTGGGTGCTTACCGTTAGCTCCAACCATTAGGTCTAAGTTAGGGTGAGTCTTATGTGGGTTTGGTTGATTTTCGTAACCTGGCTTGTCAATGAAAGTGTGACAAGTCATACAACGATCAACTTTAGGTACGTGTTGGAAGAATCTGTCATCAGTAATATTTTCTAATACAACTTGTTGAACCTTAACAGTTGGGTCCATAAAGTCGATAAAAGGTAGGTTTCTAAGTGCGAAGACAGGAGTTACTTCCTTTCTTTTTTCAGCACCTTTAAGAAGCTCAAGTCGACCAACAATACCGTTGATTTTCTTATTAACTGAGTCAATATCAGCATTAAAAGCCGCTAGTTGTCTCTTTAAGTTCTTTTCTTTAGTTTGAAGTGCTTTTTTCTTATCAGTAGATAAAGCAAACTTCTTCTTATTTTCTTGAAGTTTCTCAAATAAAGAGTGAGCATTTGGCGCGTGTTCAGCGTGAGCAACACCATAATTAAATGCAAGGGCAGCAACGTCTGAATTCAGACGACCGTTAACGATCTGCTCTTTCTTAATATCTTTAATTACCTGATCAAGCTCAGCTTCAATTTTTGAAATTTCTTTGCCCTTAGCTTCAACTGATTTTTTAGCTGCTGCTAATTCATCATTAAGAACCTTTACTTTTTCAGCACTGATCTTTGCTTCTTCTTCAGCAATATCTTTGGCAATTTTTTCTTTTTCAATCTTCATTGCCTCGATTTGAATTGCTTTCCATGGTCTCATGTAATCATCTAGAAATACCCATATTACCGTAACCAAAAGAACCAGTGAAAAGATCGCGAAGATCTTATTCAGTTTTTTCATATCATAGGCCATGCCTGGCTCATGTTTCTTTGACATTTTTATATACCCTTTATTACTTCTTCTTTAAGTATCTTTATATATCTATATCCAGATTCGCTTATAGGTTAAGTTCCCACTCTGGTAGAGCGATAATATACTTTAAGCTAAATAGCCATCTAAGAACCATCTTGATTGGTAGTGATGTCATACCAAGTACAAGGATGATGAAAATATAGTATCTAATCTGACCAGTGTTCTCGATAATCTTCTTTCCATATTTCGATTTTGCAATCGCAACTGGAAGTACACAACAGTAACCAAGAGTTAGGATTATACCTACAATCTCTCTAACAACGATATTTGAAGGCATTGGAGTGTTAAGCCACTTAAGCCATACAAATTCAGAAAGGTTTACGTTGTATTCAGAAACAACCTTGTGGAAGTCCCAGAACTCAAATGGACCATAGAATGTCCAGTTTGGTCCACGTAAGAAAGTACCAACGATAATTAGGTACATCCAAAGAACAATCCAACCATATAAGAATCCCCACATAGCGATTGGTCTTTCTTTAATTGTGAAGTAACCATTCCCCTTCGGGTTTGTATCAATATATGGAATTGCAATAAGACCTACAAGGATAAGACCTGGAAGAACAACCCCTGCCATCCAAGGATCGAAATAAACAAGCATTTCTTGAAGACCAAGGAAGTACCATGGAGCTTTTGCAGGGTTAGGTGCCCATGTCGTGTTTGCTGGCTCTTCTAGTGGAGCTTTAAAAATAATTGCCCAAACAACTAAGAAGATTGTTGTACCGATCATACACATTAACTCAGTGAAAACTAAGTTAGGCCATACCCATACTTTCTCTCTATTTTCAGGAAGTGCCTCAATCGGACACTCACCATTTTCAATTCTCTTGTCATTCTCAGCAGCTCTATAAAGTGCATACCAAGTAAGCCAAGCAATAAGAACGATAATAATGTTAATTGGAATATTATCTGGCCATAGGATAATTGCTCTAAAGTTTGCATCCATACAAAACCAAACAACAACCGGTGCAGCAATAACAAGTGCCCATTTAGCAAACTTCTTACTACCTACAACACGATAGTACTTCATCATGAAGAAGAATAGGACCGTCGTAATCGGGAATGATCTAATCGGATCGGCCAGCCAGTTTATAAGTTCTTTCATTTATATATCCCTTTCTCTCAAAATATATTTTCTAAAGTGGTGCTGAAATCCCACCGTCTTTTCTTACACGCCAGAAGTGAACTGCAATTAGAACACCAACAACTAGTGGAATGAATACACAGTGAAGAATATAAAATCTTAGTAGTGCTGGTTCCCCAACGAAACGCCCTGCTAGAAGCTGGAAACGAACGTCGTTTTTATCAGAAACCATAACGAAGTCACCAATTTGTGCTAAAGCTGCACCTGGACCACCGTGACCTAAGAAAGGTGTTGCCTTTGCCATGTTTGAACCAACGGCAATCGCCCAAATCGCTAGCTGATCCCATGGTAGTAGGTAACCAGTAAATGATAGTAGAAGAGTTAATACTAGAAGAATAACACCAACACCCCAGTTAAATTCTCTAGGTGGTTTATATGAACCAGTCATAAATACTCGGAACATGTGAAGCCACACAGTAATAACCATGGCGTGCGCACCCCAACGGTGAATTTCACGCATAATCCCTAAAGGCACGTGCTCTTTAAGTGCAATAATATCGTTATATGCGTACTCTGCAGTTGGTCTATAATAGAACATTAAAAGTACACCAGTAACAGTTAGTGCTAAGAAAATGAAAAATGTAAGTCCACCCATACACCAAGTGTAACCAAGTTGAACCCCTGATTTCTTAAGTTTGATTGGGTGTAAGTGTAAAAACACGTTACCAGCTACGACAGCAGCTCTGTTTCTTGCGTTCGTTGGAGGCCCGTGTCTGAAGATCGATTTCCAGACCTGAGTTTCTCTAATGTAATCAACAACACCTCTTTTAGCCATTGTTATTCCTTCCTATTTATTAATCTAAATTAAACTTTTAAGTAACTTTGTGGATTATCCCACTGACCTTTCTCATAACGATAAATCTTAGTTTTATCGACAATGATTTTTCCTTCAGCATTTAGTGAGATTTTATATCTTTCAAGTGGTCTCGGAGCAGGCCCTTCGAAGTTAATACCATTTTGGTAATAACCAGAACCGTGACATGGACACTTAAATTTTAACTCGGCAGGAAGCCAGTTAGGAACACATCCAAGGTGAGTACAAATGTTAGAAAGAGCGAAAAGACGTCCTTCCATTTTTACAATCCAAACACCGTAACCATTCTTCCAACGCTCGTCTACACCTTCCTCGTAATCGTTAGGACGACCAGCAACGAAATCCATCTCTGGCTCGAAGTTTACGTTTGGATAAGTGTAACGGAAAATTAATGTTAAGAACCCTGCTACTGCAGAAGTGAAGGCTACCCAACCAACAGTTACGAAACTAAAGAACTCTCTTCGGTTTAACTGTTTTTTTACATCATCAGACATTTTAAAAAACCTCTATTTCTAATCATAAATACACAAATTTAAGTCACGATGACCCAATTTATGATTCATAAGTTATTGCAAATTCATTTTATACTTTGAAGGATGTTATCACTATTTCAACGAATTTAAAACTTCCTTTGCAAGACTAACTACTTTTATATCTTTCTCAATATTAATCATTTTCTCAACGCTTGGCGCCATCTTTTTCCACTCAGCTCGTCTTAATGCAGTGAGTACATTAAACTTAAGGCCACTGATCTCTTGAACAGTTAACTTCTTACCTAAAGACTCATCATTTAGATTTAAAATTTCAATGACTGTCGCAACGGCCTGATCGTTCTTATATGCGATTAATGCTGTCGCTGCAGCATATCTCACAGAAAAACCGAGGTCACTATTGAGCCTCTTGATAAATAAATCTTCTGTACCATCAACTTCATGTGTAGCAAGAGTCAAGATTGTTACTTGCACCATGGCCGCGTCATCTTTATCGATGAAACTTTTTACAAGGTCCCAGTTAAACGAAATACCTTTAGGCATTTTTGACAGTGCTACCATCGCGTGAAAATTAATTTCTGGATTATTTGTTTGTAGAGCATGCTCAAGAACTGGAAGCCCGCCTTCATTCCCAAGTGCCCCAATGGCCACAACAATGAAGTCACGTGTTCTTGGGTCTACAGTTGTCTTATAGATATCTCTTAAATTTGTAACTAACCAAGGAATATCTTCTTCCTTAACTGCACCAGCTGAAATTACTTTAGAAAGCTCAAGTGCTGCAATCCACTTGTTACCAAAGGTTTTCGACTTCATCTCATGAACGAGGTCTTTATAAGAGTGGTCGTTAGAAAGCATTTTCGTCACACCAAAAATGATCAGTGCTCCTACCAGTACGATTGCAATAGGAACCATTAAAGAGCCCATTACCGGATTACTTTCGAGTAGTTTTTTATCTAACTTAGTATTTTGATTTTTCTCGCTCACGAAGAAATTGCCTTATAGTAAATGTTTTATTAAATATGGGATAAGAATTAGCAAATTAGAGTATAGTTGACAATTATAAAAGGTGAAATTATGGCCTATCTACTTAGAGGACTGATCGTTATCATGGTTGCTGCAATTGGACTAACAACTTGCGTAGCACTAGGATTTGTTGATGTGGGCATTAGCCACATTAAATTGGCCATTCCAGCCTATCTTTATACAATCTTCGCGCAAGCGTTCGTAATGTTTTATTTCATTGGTGTTGCCCGTCTTGTGAACAATATCAATTTAATCCTTACGAGTGAGCAAAATTTAAATGAATTATTTGATGAAAATCCAGGTGACTTAACTCCTTATAGAGAAAAAGTGAAAAGGTATGTTCACAAAGCAGATCTTGCAAAGAGACAGACAATTCCTTGGACAATGCTGATGATCATTCTTGGAATGATTGCATTCTTCCTTGGTGGTGCACACGATACTAACATGGTCGAGAAAACAACTCACTCAGGTGTTGCTTATGGTTTTATTGCTTCGATGTTAATTGGGTTTGTTAGACAATGGTGGTTCCTTGGTCAGACTCATCAATTACTTAGAGAAGTAAAGACATTGTTTAGTATCCCTGATGGACAAATGTAGTATCCAATTCAAAGTCCTGTAATTTAACTAAGGAATCCTCGAATCAACTTCGCATTAAAACTTGCCTTAGGGCAACTTTTAAACGCGAGTTGTAAAATGGTGGTTCGTCTCAAGGCCCGATGATTGGGAAAACAGTCGTGAACGGCTAAATCGCCTTAAGCCAAATAAAAACTTTGTTTTTTCCAGGTGGGTTTCGACGAGTTCGAGTTCTAGACTCATAAATAATAACGGAGTCATCCCCTTTTACTTGGGCCATAAATTCTTTTAAATAAGATCTTGGAACATAAAGATTATAATAGAATCCACCAGGAACTGCGAGTCCAGGTTTTACATTATCAACCTGTGTAACTTGATACAGATCCAATAGTTTACTCAGACGCTTTCTTGTATCGTCAGTATCAGCTGAGTTCATCATAACTCGATAAACTTTTGTATTACCGTAACGGCTATCACGATAACCACCACCTTTAATATCTTCCTCAAAAGACGACTGCTCTCTGTCGGCCGAAGAAATATCACGAGGTAGAGTATCGATTGAAGTCAGGACAACTTCCGATTCTACTTCATCACGCTCTTCATCTTCTAAAGTTTCACCAAGAAAGTTTTCAGTGTCATCGACATTTTCAATATCTTTAATATCCAATTCAAATTGTGCAATTTGCTCTTGATCAGCAATCGTTTCATCTGTGAATTTCAAACCTTCATTTTCCCAACGAAACTGCGGCTCATATACACTGATTTTATCTGATAAATATTTCTCATAAGTTCTATTGGCAAACTCAATGGCCCAGACAAGAAAAATTGCGACACCAATAAAGGCAAAGACTTGAGCAAGGCTTTGCATCTTCGAACTTAGATTATCTCTGAATTTTAGCCTCGAGATATTAAAGTTTGTTCCACGAAAGTCTTTTTCCATTTTTTTAACAAAATAGATCCACTCTTGATAAAGAGTTACTTCCATAGAGGTTAAAATCTCGTGATTGTGGCTACCTGAAAATGATAGATCGACACCAAGGTCAGATACTAACTGATTTGCACTAACATTGCGATTACCTGAAAGAATATCATTTAAAGTAAAATTTTCATTGATATAGGCTTCATGCTGAGGAAAAACCTCAACGAAGAAACTACGAAGTAAAATTGAAGTATCGCGCTCACTTTGATGCAAATTACTTGCAAGCTCTTCAATAGAAATATCGCGTGAAATAAAAACAAAACAAATGAATTTATCTCTAAGCCAAGTAAACCATGACTCAAGTGGGCCGACATGAATATTATCGATGATATAGTAGAATCTTTTTGAGATCTCAAAAAGAGTTAAGTCTTCATCAAAGAACACATCCCAAAAGCGTTCAAAATCTTCACGATACTTTCCCTGCCAAGTTACATTTTGAATATCAAGGCAAAGCCAGTCGCGAAAAGATGCATAATCATGATGAAAGAACTTTAATTCATCGTTAACTTTTTTCATTTAAACTCTTTTAATTAAGATACCAATTCCCTGGCCACCACCTATACAAGCACTGGCAATTCCATACTCTTTGCCTTCACTTATAAGTTGGTTTGCTAAAGTCGTTGTAATACGAGTTCCAGATGCAGCAAGGGGATGTCCTAGAGCAATTGCTCCACCCCAGATATTAACCTTATTTACATCAAGAGCAAGCTCTTTCATGCAAGCAAGTGCTTGAGCCGCAAAAGCTTCATTTATTTCCACAAGATCAATTTGATCAAGTTCCATCTTATTATCTGCTAGAAGTTTACGAATCGCCGGTACGGGACCAATCCCCATAATAGTCGGGTCGACACCAACAACGGTACCATCAATAATTTCAGCAATTGGTTTTAAACCATGTTCATTTACAAAGTCTTCACTTGCCACAAGTGCGACGGCCGCTCCATCAACAATACCAGATGCAGATCCAGCAGTAACAAGCCCATCTTTTACAAAAGATGAACGTAGTTTATTCATATCTTCAAGAGAAGCGCCTTCTCTTAAGTGCTCATCTCTTGAAACTGAACCCTTTCTGATTTCTACTTCACAAATCTCTTTTTGAAGCTTTCCATCTCCATAAGCAGCTGTTGCTCGTTGGTGAGACAAGAGAGCAAACTCATCACAATCAGAGCGAGAAACCTCATACTTGGCCCCAAGGTTTTCTGCAGTAATCCCCATTGGGCAACCCGCATGTTGATCAGTTAGAGCATCAAGAAGCATATCCACATTCTTCAATGATCCGTATTTCGTACCAAAGCGTGCACCATATGTTAAATGCGGAACCATTGACATATTTTCAGTCCCACCAGCAAGTACACAATTGGCCTCTTCTAATTTAATTAAACGAACGGCATCTAAGATGGCCTGTATACCTGAGCCGCAAAGTCTATTAATTGTGACTCCAGGTGTTTCTTGCGTACATCCGGCCTTAAGAGCAAGGTGTCTCCCACCGTACATAGTATCTGTTGAAGAAGGGACAACATTTCCCAGGATTACCTGATCAATATGATCGGCTTTTACTCCTATTTCACTAAGTAGTGAATTTGTGGCAGCAACAGCTAAGTCAACTGGCTTAATATCCGTTAAAGAACCACCAAATTTACCAAATGGCGTTCGTTTTCCACCTACTAAAAATACGCGACGGCCTTTATTTAAGGACATATTTGCCTCCATTCACTTACTGTTAAATACTTACTAAAATATATTAGGACGCTTTTATGTCCTAGTCAAAGAAGAGTAATTTATGTCAACAGAAATCAATCGCCAACAGCTAGAGAGATTCAAACAGCAAGAGTATAAGCGCCATGCCTATCAACTAAAGAAGGCAAAGCTTGAGAACTCTCAGGAATATCAGAAGACTGAGAAGAAGCATCTTGCCGACTTAAAAAGACTCAATAAACACTACGAAACAGAAATTAAAAGTGTTGAAAACAGTACAGAACTTAAATTAAAGCAAATTAGAGACAAGCAAACTGAACTCGTTAAAGATGAACGTGGCCGCATGGAGCTTGAGCTTGAAAATATGAAGAAGACTCATGAGGCGAGAGTTGCAGAACTTAAGGAAACTCATGATAATCAGATCGCGCAAATGAATGAGTCACATCGAGATACACTTGATCAAGCGCGCGAAAAATACATGAAAGAAAAAATGAAGTGGGAAGAGGCATAATCTCTCCCAAAGGAAAGTAAATGGAAGCGAATAAGCAAAATGGTGGTGTATTTATAAATGGAAAGGCACAAATTATTGAGATGCTAAAATTTATGAATTCTGAAGAAAGGGCCACTCTCTTGAAGAATATTCAAATGAGAAATCCTACTCTTGCCAAAGAACTCTACGCTGAAAGTATTACTTTCGATACAATCTACGCACTAGATGAGATTGATCTAAACCAAGTTATTAAGTTTATTAAAGCACCTGTTATTGGTGTTGCTCTTAAAGAGTGTGAGAAATCTTTCCAAAAGAAAGTTCTTACTATTCTCCCAAGAGAAGCGGCAGAAGAAGCTTACTCTTATCTTGTAAAAAATCTTGGAGCAAATGAAGCACGCGATATTCAAAGAGCAAGAAAGCGTGTAACTGACACTATTGTCGCCCTCAATAACAGAGGACGACTTAGTCTATAAATCACATTTATAATTAATTTTTCGATCATCAATTTGGGGGCAGTTTTTAATATTGCCCTCAAATTCTGCCCTCAACTCTTTCGTATTAAGCTGCAAATCTAATAACTCTATCTGAAGAAGAATTCCGTCATCACTTAACTGATCCAAACACTTCGCTTTAATCGAATATTCACAATTGGCAGGATTAATCTTAGCAAGATTAACAAGGGCCCTGTGTAACCTCGCATCACCTTTGGTTTTCTTTTCAATCCAAGAGTCAATATCATCACGTACACCGTTATTATTAGAATCAGGTCCACCATGCCAATCACTACTCTTATCACTACAAGCAACTAAGAAAAAAATACTAAATAGTATCAATAACTTATTCATTAATTAACTTCCTAAACTTGGCCTCAACTTCATCAGTAAAAATAAAATCGCTACTTTTCGTTGTATCAAATATTTTATGCTCAGCTAAAATATTAATGGCACTATCGAGACGATCAATTGTTGTATTAACAATTTTCTTAAGCCATAGCTCATTTGAGTCAATAATCTTTGAGACTTCACTTATTGGAATTGGCACAACTTCAACATCTTCAATAGTAAAGCATGATTCATCATAGACCTTACGATTAATCCCACCAGAAACGCCAAGAAAGTCACCTTTCTTATGAGTACCAGTTGGAACTAATCTTCCATTTTGTTCTTTAACTGTTAAAAGAGTTCCAGACTTTATAAGAAAAATAAATTCAGCACTTGAACTCTCTTTAAATAGTAAGTTTTCAACTTCAACCTTACTACTTTCATACGCGGTAAACGTCATCAATCTCTCCTCTCAGTGCCGTACCATAGCGAAGTCCATATGTAGAAAAATGAATAACCTTCGCTTCAATCTTATTCAGAATTGTCTGTGCGCAAATCGCTCCAGACTGTATTGTTTTAGACCTCTTTCCTAAGAAAGAAAATTGTTTACCAAGTGCCTTTGCTTCAACAAGTTGAATACGATCCGTACTCTCATTGAAATCAGCGAGTCCAATACTATAGTTATTAATTGAGTCAGCATCATATGCAGAGGCACCTGAGAACATCAGCGCAAGGCTTGTTAATGTACCGGCCACTCCAATAACATCCTGTCCTACATATGAATCAAGGCTAAACTTTTCAAAAATTTCATCAACTTTAGTTCTTAGTTGACCATCTTTAATCCAATCATCAACTCTCACTGAGCCAATTGGCAGTGAAACAGTTTCAATAATTTCGAAAGGTTTTGTTTTAATAAGAATAAGTTCACTAGAAGCACCACCAACATCTAAGATCAGCTGTTTTTTTGACTTCTTCTTCATCATTTCATTAATTCCAAGGGCCGTATAAAACGCTTCGCCCTCACCAGAAATAATTTCAATATCCAAACCAAGCTCAGACTTAATTCTAGCGAAAAACTCAGGAGCATTTTTAGCAACACGAGAAGCTTCAGTTGCCGTAATAATTATCTTATCACAACCTAACCTCTGACACTCTTCTTGATATTCTTTTAAGGCCCTAAAAGTATCTTCCATTGATTTTTCTTGAAAAACACCTTCTTTATCAAGTCCTCTGCCGAGCCCTGTAATTGTTGAAATTTCTTGTACAATTTCTTTAGAATCACGATCAATAACAAGTAGTAGTGTAGAATTAGAACCAATATCTACAGAACCAATTAAATTCTTAGTCATTTTTGAAAATACCTTTAAATAATTTTTTTATTTTGCCTTTATTCTTTTGAAGGACTTTATCTGTTTCTTTCTTTAGTAAATTCTTAGCAGCACTCTTGGCCAATTTTTCAACAGTATATTCGTAGTCACTACTTAAAGCATAGCCTATCCCTGCTAGGCGATATGGAATTTTGGCTGTTCCATAATCTCTTTCGAGGTCATGCTTTAGCTCTTCTTCATTTACAACAATCGCACCAAGAAGTTCACCAGGAGCCTTGAAGTCAATTTTCCCATTTCCTTCTAAGTTATACTTCCCTTCATCTAATACGACTTTATAACTTTTAAATTGATGATAGCGGTCATCTAAGCGCCCACTAAATGAAATTTCACTGATATCTCCATTAACGGAAATATCTTTTTTCGCTAACTTCTCAAGTTTTTTAAATATACTTCCAACAATATTTGCCAAATTTATCTTATGAAGTTTTGCTTCTTTTACATTTAGTGCAACATTGAAGTCATAACTTTTACCAATTAACTTTCCATCTACCTTACCTGATGCCTTCCCCTCAATAGACCTCACAATACCATGTGGGACAAAAAGGGCAGCACTTGATATATCGACTTCACTAAATGAAGCATTTACTTCTGTCGTTTTCCCTTTCTTATGGATTTCTGAATTAACTTTTAGATTTAGAGGTGCTGTACCAAGTTTTAATCTATTCGATAGAATACTTAGTTTTTTACGGTTTACACTCAGTCCAATCTGACCATTAATTGGTGATTCTCCTAGCATAACATTGGAAAACTTAACTTTAGATTTAACTGGATAATTTGAGAAGACTTCACCATTTGTACTCGAAATATCGACATCAGTATTTTCTTCTTTTACTTCTTCCTTAACAACTTTCTGCTTAGGCATGTGTTCTTTCATTTCTGTCGGAATTTGTATGTCTTGTAGATGCATATTTATGACAGAGGTCTTTAAGTAATCAAAACGATCAACACCAAGAACAAAAGGAGTCGACTGACCAATTTTCACAATCCCCTCAAGAAGTTTTAACTCAATTGCTGATCTTATCTGCTTACTATTTAAGTTGTTTTTAACATTAACAACCACAGGAATGCCGAGTGCAACTATATTACTATCCACACTAGTTGTAATATTGGGAAATAATTTATCATTTCTTGATGTTAGACTGCCCTCGACCTTAAGTTGGCCGTCTTTAATTTTCACTCCGAAGTCACTTACATTAACAAAGTAAGAAGTAATATTATTTAAATCACTTACAAGGTTTATATTATGTAGTTTTAAAACTTCTTTACTTAAATCGTAATCAAAATTTGATTTCATAAACTGGTGTTCTTCAAGTGCAACAACAACTTTTGAAGACATCATCTTCTTCTCAACACCACCATCCATTTTTATAGAAAACTTTTTTAGAGGTTTTATAAGAACACTTGATTTAACATTGTTAATATCGACTTCAGCATTGAAATTTAGTTTTTTTTCTTCAAGCCATTTATCAAGTACAGTTTCACCAATCATTAACACATCAAAAGATGTTTCATTTGGCTTACCTCTTGAAAGAATAAAATGAGACTTCAATTCGAAAACTGATGTTGTATTGAAGCCGATATCTCTTAGTGCAAGCTTTTCAATATTGACTTCACCAAAGCTTCCGCTTCTTAAAGCATAATTTGCATCAATATTGGTTACATTGAAATTTAAAGCTGCATCGGAGAAAAAACTTAGAACGGCCAATCCAGAGTCAGATTCTTCTATTCCCTTCTCTTTAATAGTTACTTTCTTTTCCTCTTTAAAACTAACAGTTTCCTTTGAAGTAAAAGAGTTTTCCCAATTAGAACCTTTCTTGAATTCAATATAACTTACTTTTGGATTATCTATGTTAACAGAGATAGTTCCGTATCCCATAAGCATTGTCCAAAATGGGATTTCTATTTGTAGATTTTCAAATGAGCAAAGAGGAAGTTTTCGACCACCATGAGGGTAAAGGATATCTACCCCCCTAATATTAACTTTAGAATTAAGGCCAAGGGAGTAATCAAGAGACTGAGTCAAAACTTCAGCATTTGGTAAAGTCTTTTGAAGTTGAGTAGTAAAAGCCTGCCTAATGGCATCTGGTTTTAAATTCTTTTTAGCAACAATTAAAATGATTGCAGAGAAGACAATTAAAAACCCTAAAAATAAAAAAATTATTTTTAATGGTGACTTAGTTTTCACATACCCTCCAATGGTATTCTAGATTAAAGTCAGTGGTGCAAATTTTGCCATAAATTTCTTCTGTGCACCGTCATTAAATTTAATCGTTACCTTTTCATCTCCTGTCGGGCCAATACACTCTAAAACAGTTCCTTCACCATAGAGTGAGTGAACAATTTTTGACCCCTTAGGATAAGTTACTTTCTTTGCACTTATACTTGGCGATTTTTCAACTCGATAAACTGGCTCATCATCATAAACGGGATCACATAGGTCGTCCCAATCATTGTCCATTGATTGCTGGCGACCACCGCCTAGTTTTTTCCAAATATAAAATTTATTCGGTATTTCTTGAATAAAACGACTAAAGCCATTGAAGCGTAATTGTCCAAATAACATACGTCCTTGAGCAAAGGTAATATAAAGTCTTTTCATTGCTCTAGTCATTGCTACATAGAAAAGACGACGCTCTTCTTCAATTGCAACCTCACCATTTTCGATTGACTGATAACTTGGAAAAACTGTCTCCTCAACACCTGTAACGAAGACATATTCAAACTCAAGACCTTTGGCCCCATGTATTGTCATTAGGGATACTTCACCCTGATTCTCTTCCTCTTGTCCAATCACTGAATTATCAAGGGTGATTGTTTCTAAGAAGGCTCCAAAACGGCCATTAGGGTTTTGATCCTCAAATTGAGTAAAGGCACTACCAAGCTCTTCTAAGTTTTCCATACGAGCTTGCGACTCATAGTCTTTAGCAGCTCGAAGCATTTCCCAGTAACCTGATTCGTAGAGAAGTTTTTCATAAACAGTCTCTAAACCTTCACCTTCATCATGAGCAACTTTTGCCTCAGTGATTAGGTGAACAAATTGTGAAAGAGAAGACTTAACACGAGACGAAAGTCTAATGTGTTTAAAATCTTCAGGGTTATCCACAATTCTATTAACAACTTCCCAAAGAGAACTATCAGACTTGATTGCCTCTTCTTCGATTTTTCTTAGTGTTGTTGCTCCAATCCCACGCGTTGGTACATTTATGATACGACTTAAGGCCAATGAGTCTTTGTCATTAACAAGAAGTCTAATATAAGCAATTAAATCCTTAACTTCTTTTCTCTCATAGAATTTAATCCCACCCACAACTCGATATGGGATATTAGACTTTCTTAGAGCATCTTCAATTTGTCTTGATTGAGAATTTGTTCGGTAGAAAACGGCCATTTCATCGTAATTAATTTTATCTTCATTATGATGATGGATTAATTGTTCTGCAACAAAGTCTGCTTCTTCACGATCACTAGAGCATTCGACTATTTCAATTGACTCACCTTCTGGATTATCAGTCCACATACTCTTTCCCTTACGTTGAGTATTGCGACAGATAACCGCACCAGCGGCTTCAATGATATTTTTAGAAGATCGATAGTTCTGCTCTAATTTTAAAATTTGAGCATCGCTATAAACTTCTTCGAAGTCTAGAATATTTCTAATATCCGCACCACGCCAAGAGTAGATCGACTGATCCTCATCCCCAACAACACAGATATTTCTTCTTTTCATGGCAAGCTTTGTGACTAGATCAAATTGAGCACGGTTCGTATCCTGATACTCATCCACAAGAATATAGCGGAAACGATCTTGGTACCTTTCAAGCACTTCAGAAAATTTTTCGAAGAGCTGAATAACACCACAGATAAGTCCACCAAAGTCTGTGGCGTTAGCCTTGTGAAGTTCTTTTTCATACTCAAGATACATATCGTAGAAAATATCATCACTTTCTACTTCATAATCTTTATCTGAAATATCACGATCCGGATAATGACCGTGATTCTTAAGGTCTTCAATAAAGTATAGTACTTCAGACGGTGACGTTTCTTTTTGCGAAATTCCACGGCGGTTTAAGATCGCTTTTACAACACTCTTTTGTTCAGACGTATCATAAATCGTAAAATTTCGACTAAGGCCTAAGTAGTTTGCCTCAGACCTTAGCATTTTTGCGCAAAAAGAGTGAAATGTTGTCACTTGAAGTGCACCCACATCACAACTAACATCACGTCCGACACGATCACGCATTTCTTTTGCGGCCTTATTCGAGAACGTCAAGGCCAATAATTGAAAAGGAGAAATATTCTTTTCTTCTAAAAGATAAGCAATCTTTGTAACAAGCGTTCTTGTCTTTCCTGATCCTGCACCAGCAAGGATCATCATTGGTCCATCAATCTCTTTAACGGCTTGACGTTGTTGAATGTTGAGATGATCTAACTTCATTTAAATTCCTAATTTACTCTTTTTATTCTACAGTTACTGACTTTGCCAGGTTTCTTGGCTTATCAATATCTGTTCCTAAATTCTTAGCAATATAATATGCAAGCAGTTGGTTAACTACGTTTACATATAAAGGTGCTAAATCTCCAAGACCTTCAAAATTAAGTTCGATATAGTGATCAGAGATTTCTCTTAAATCTTCCTTACCCTTTGGACCGATCGAAACAATTAATCCCTTACGAGCTTTAATTTCTTGAATGTTTGAAACTGTCTTCTCATATAGTTCTTCACCAACTAAGGCGATATTTACTTTCTCTTCATCAATAAGAGCGATTGGACCGTGTTTTAGTTCACCTGAAGCATAACCTTCAGCGTGTACGTAAGCGATTTCCTTAAGCTTTAATGCACCCTCAAGAGCGATTGGGAAGTAAGAACCACGTCCAGTATAAAAGAAGCCTTTGAACTTATAGATTGCATCGGCAACATCTTTAATAGATTTCGTATTATCAAGTAACTGCTCTACTCTTTGAGCAAGTAAGCTATAACGTGCTGATAATGAATTTCTTAGTTCATCATTCATGCTTCCATTTGCAATTACTTCAGAAAGAGTTTTACCTGTTAGAACTTGCTGAGTGAAAGCCTTTGTTGAAGCAACACCAATTTCAATACCTGCACGAATCATAAGGTTGACATCACAATCACGATACAGCGTAGAGCCTTCAGTATTTACAATCGAAAGGGATTTCATTCCCCTTTCTTTACACATTGTTTGGGCCGCAAGAGTATCTGCTGTTTCACCAGACTGAGAAATAAACATAGCTAATTCATTCTGATTTAGAATTGGATTTCTATAACGGAACTCACTCGCAACTTCTGCAAAGCATCTAATACGGTTATTTAATTCAAAATAATCCTTAATCACAAGTCCTGCGTAATAAGCAGTTCCACATGCAGTAATACTAACTGCATCCATTGGTAGTTTTGTTGCCGCTTCTAAGCTCTCTTTCCCTTCTCCTTGAAAGTAATATTGAGTGAGAGAACGAATTAACTCTGGCTGCTCGTGAATCTCTTTAAGCATATAGTGTTCGAACTCACCTTTAGAAGCAGGGTCGTGATCAATCGTCTGCTCTTTTGACATATATCTGTGAGTCTTTGTTCCATCTAATTCATAGAAGTTCAGTAGTTGATTATTTTTCACACTTAAATGGCAAAGAACATTATCTTCAGGGAAGTAAATACGATTTGCCATACCTGCAAGAGCATATGGATCACTTGAAACAAATACTTCAGAGTTTACTTCATTACTTCCACATACTAGTGGAGCACCTTTTTTAACTGCAAAGATTTCATCTGTTTCACGATTTAGAACAACAAATGCAGAAAAGCCTTCAATTCTTTCAAAAGACTTGATGACCGCTTCTTTAATTGGAGTTCCTTGACGCTTGTGAAAAATAAGAAGACCAAGAAAAGTCTCAGAATCTGTTTCAGATTCAAAGTAAATTCCATGCTCTTTTAGTTCATTTCTAATTTCAGTAGCATTTTCAATGATTCCATTGTGAACCATTGCAATCCCATCTTTTGTCGATACGTGTGGGTGAGCATTATAATCTGTTACACCACCGTGAGTGGCCCAACGAGTGTGCCCAATGCAAGATCTTGCATGAATATCTTTACCTTCAAGCTCGGCTTCAAGGTTAGCGATTTTACCTTCTTTTTTATAAACGAGAAGTTCATCATTTTTACTGATGAAGCTAACTCCAGCTGAATCGTAGCCACGATACTCTAATCTTCTAAGTCCTTCTAGAACAACGTCAACTGAATTTGATGGCCCTAAATGCCCAACAATTCCGCACATAGTCACTTCCTTATATGTTTAAAAAATACTAATTTAAGAAAGATACCATTTTGCGGGCGAAAATAAAATTTTTGCGGGCCTATTTGTCGTTTTTTTTCCTAATGAAACGCTTTGCCATGCCTTCTTTCGTCTCTTGACGCCCTCTAGCAATTGCAAATGAACCATCTGGCATACTTTTGCTAATAGTTGAACCTGATGCAACATAGCATTCTTTACCAATCTCAATAGGAGCAATCATTTGTGAATCTGATCCGATAAATGACCCATCACCAATAATTGTTTTATGCTTATTGGCCCCATCATAATTACAAGTAATGAATCCACAACCGATATTTACGTTGTCACCAATTTCAGCATCCCCTGCATAACTTAAATGTGAGACAGCAGATTTCTTACCGATCTTAGACTTTTTAATCTCAACGAAGTTTCCAATCTTTGCACCTTCACCAATATCACTTCCTGGTCGAAGCTGCGCCATTGGCCCAATTGAGGCACCTTTCGATACTTTTGAGTCTGTTATATAAGAATTTGCCTTAATGATCGCACCATCTTCAATGATTGAATTCTTAATGGTTACGCCTTGCTCGATGACTACATTCTTTCCAATTACAGTTTTGTCATCGATAAAAGCATTTTGGAAAAGGTGTGTTCCTTGACCAATATTTTTAGAATAACAGTAAGTGTGAGACGGATCAGTAAAACGTACTCCTGCTTCAAGCATTAGGAAACGAGCAATAGAGCGTCTTAAATAGATATCTGCCTGTGAAAGCTGAATAAGGTTATTTACACCGAGAAACTCACGCGCATCTTCAAAAAGTAGAGGGGCCACATTTGCTTCAGGGCTAAAAGTATCTGTTAAGTAGAATTCTCCAGATTTATTATTATCTGAAAGATTAAAAACATGATCCATTAAATAAAGAGTTTTAAAAATATAAAGGCCAGAGTTTACTTCCGTTACAAGCCTTTGTTCTTCTGTTGCATCCTTTTCTTCAACAATTTGAAAGCCTGTTCCCTTGCGAATAATACGGCCATAGCCAGTAGGGCTATCAGCAGTGAAAGTTGCACACACGGCATTTGGACCTTTTTCAATCTCTTCAATAAGAGCACTGATAGTTTCTTTTGTAATCAAAGGCGTGTCCGCACAAGTAACGATTGTGTAGTCATAGCCACGAGAGTGCTCAAAATCTTTTAAATATGTTTGTACAGCATGTCCTGTACCTAACTGCTCTTTTTGATAAACATAGTTGATCTTCTCATGTCTTTCATTAACGTGTTCTTCAACAAGTTCACGTTGATGACCAGTTACTAGAGTGATGTCTCCAAAATCTTTAAATGTTTCGATGACATAATCGACTAAAGTATTTTGGTGTAATGGTGCTAGTGGTTTTGGGATATCCATTTTTAACCTTGTTCCCTTACCAGCAGCAAGTACAACTACCGCAACTTTCTTTGTCGTATGTTCTGACATATTAAAAACTCCTAATAACCGACTATATCGGTCTCCTTTCACTTTATGAAATTACAACACATTAACTAAATCATAGCAAAAAAATCAGTTAAAAAACTCAAAAAAATCACGCATTTTCGCTCTTTTTATTAAAGAGTTTTTTTTATTGCCCGATGTTAATTAAGAACAAATTGCCTATATTGCGCCGACCTGTTGGAGGAAAGATTTATGGTTACAAATTACGAGGGTGAGAACATTGAGTTTAAGGAAGAATTGGCCCTCTTACCAATCCGAGACTTAGTTATTTATCCATTTATGATTTTACCTCTATTTGTTGGTAGAGAAGCATCAATTAAAGCTATTGACCACGCTATTAATCATTCAGATCGTCTGATTCTACTTTCGAGTCAGAAAGATATTGTTGCAGAACATCCTGCACCAGAAGAGATTTATGAACTTGGTACTGTTGCCATGATCATGAGAATGAGAAAGCTTCCAGATGGAAGAATTAAAATTCTAGTACAAGGTTTATCAAAAGCTAGAATTACTTCATTTGAACAACAATCACCTTTCTATATTACAAAAGTAGAAAAGGTTGAAGATACAACGACTGATAGTTCAAATATTGCAACAACAGCTCTTATGAGAACGATCAAGGAACAACTTGAAAAAGTTATTCAACTTGGAAAAGTTCTTTCTCCAGATATTCTAATGGTTCTTGAAGATATTACGGATGCCTCAAGACTTGCAGATTTAATTGCATCAAATTTAAATCTACATGTTTCAGAAGCACAAACAATTCTTGAAACACTAGATCCAGTAGATCGTCTACATGCAATCAATGATATTCTAAATCGCGAATTAGAAATCCTAATGATGCAACAAAAGATGAAAACAAATGCTTCATCTGAAAATGCTAATCAAAGAGATGTTTTCCTAAAAGAACAAATCAAAGCGATTAAATCAGAACTTGGTGACGGAAACTCAGAACAAGATGAATTCGCAGAATTCAGAAAAAGAGTTGAAGAAGCAGGAATGCCAGAAGAAGTTCTTAAAGAAACAACAAAGCAACTTGCACGTCTCGAAAAGATGCACCCAGATTCATCTGAAGCAAGCATCATGAGAAATTATATTGAGTGGATGTGTGACCTTCCATGGAGTAAAAAGTCTGAAGAGCATATTGATCTAGATTCCGCTCTTGAGATCCTTGATGAAGATCACTTTGAACTTACTCAAATCAAAGAAAGAATTCTTGAGCACCTAGCAGTTAGACAACTTAAGGGTGATGATATGAAAGGGCCAATCCTATGTTTCCAAGGTCCTCCTGGTGTAGGTAAAACTTCAATCGGGAAGTCAATTGCTCGTGCTACGGGAAGAGAGTTTGTAAGAATTTCTCTTGGTGGTGTAAAAGATGAAGCAGAGATTAGAGGTCATAGAAGAACATATGTTGGAGCAATGCCAGGTCGTTTTATTCAGGCGATGAAGCAAGCAAAAACAAATAACCCAGTTGTTCTACTTGACGAAATTGACAAGCTATCTGGTGACTACAAAGGTGATCCGTCAGCAGCTCTACTAGAGGTTTTAGATCCAGAGCAAAACGTAGAATTTAGAGATCACTACCTAAACGTACCTTTTGATCTTTCAAACTGTATGTTTATTGCAACTTCAAATATGCTTGAAAATATTCCAGGTCCACTAAGAGATCGTATGGAAGTAATCAACCTATCTGGTTACACAAGAGAAGAAAAAGTTGAAATCTCAAAAAGATATATCATCCCTAAACAAATGGATGAAAATGGTATCAATAACGAGCACGTAGTATTTACTGATGAAGGTGTTGAGAGTGTTATTGAGCACTACACTTCAGAAGCAGGTCTTCGTAATCTAGAGAGAAGAATCGGTACTCTATGTCGTAAAGTAGCAATGAAAATCGCTAAGGGTGATATGGGGAAAACACATATCGTAAAAGATACTGTTGTTAAATACTTAGGTCCACCAATCTTCGTAAAAGAAGATCACAAAGATGAAGATGAAGTTGGAGTATCAACTGGTCTAGCTTGGACATCTCACGGTGGTGAAGTTCTTTACATCGAAACAACAAAGATGAAAGGACAAGGGCTAACTCTTACAGGTCAACTTGGTGACGTAATGAAGGAGTCTGCAAAAACGGCAATTAACTACATCAGATCTCGTGCACTTTACATGGGAATCGATGAAGATATTTTTGAAAATCATGAGTTCCACGTACACTTACCAGCTGGTGCCACTCCAAAAGATGGACCTTCTGCAGGTATCACATTAGCAACGGCCCTAGTATCAAATTGTACAGGTGTTCCAGTTAGCCGTGATGTTGCAATGACTGGTGAGATCACTTTAACAGGTAAAGTTCTTCCAATTGGAGGACTTAAAGAAAAAGCTCTAGCAGCTCTTAGAATGGGTATCTCTACAGTTGTTATTCCTTGGGGCAATAAGAAAGATCTTGTTGATATTCCTGAGAACCTAAGAGAGAAAATCAATTTTGTTCCTGTTAAAACAATTGATGAAGTTCTTGATATCGCACTAGTAGACTGGGTCGCTTACAAGAAAGAAGTTCAAATGAAAAAAGTGGACGAAAAGCATCAAGAAAAAGTTAAAGCTGGCGTTGCCGCTTAAATAGAGAGGGCCAACAAGGCCCTCTTTTTTTTTATCCAACATTAAATTAAAATGGAATGTATATGGGAAAAGAAGAAATGAAAGTAATGATTGTTGACGACTCTGAAATCTCTAGAACTTCTGTTAAGGATATTTTAGAGCAGGAAGACTATGTGGTTGTCGGTTGTGTCGGTAGTGCACAGGATGCTCTAAAGCTTGCTTTTGATAATCCTCCAACACTATTTATCATAGACGTTATTATGCCAGGAATCAGTGGACTAGAACTTGCTGAATCTGTTGCCACTAACTTCCCAAACGCAAAAATTCTAATGATGTCTTCACTTGATATTGAATCTGTATGCATTGAAGCAATTTCTTCAGGTGCACAAGACTTTTTAGTAAAACCATTTAAAAGAGAAGATCTGCTTAGATCTGTAGATAAGCTGACTCATGATATTGCGTCAGAAAAAGCGAGTTAATTGAATGTTTAGGTTTTTAATTTATTTTACAGTTAGTTTTTTAATCTTGGCTTTTCCCGTAGCTAAGAATTCAACAGTATTTGATAGTATTAATAAACCACTAAAACCATATACACAAAAAGTATATTCAACAATCGCCTTTTATTTGAATACAAGCCTTAGTGAAGGCAAAGAAATGACAGTAAAACTTTTCAATAATACTGCTAAGAAAGTGGATTACGTTAAAAGAGAATCGTCAGGTATTACGAAGCCAATTGGTAAGAAAGTTCAAGGCCTCGACGCTCTGGATGATTATCAACATGGTGAGTATACAGTTGAAGAACGTGAGGCCCTTTTAAAAGTATTACGAGAAAGTGAATAAATTATTGATTAATAGACTTTGACTCTGTCTCTTTTTCAATAGTCCCACCAGAACTCGCAATTAAATTATCAATTTCTTGCATTTTTTGTTTTAGGTTTAATCCCCTAGTTTCACAAATAGAATCATCAGACGTATTTGTTGTCGCTTCTTTTACTCCGGCAAATACCTGAGATGATAGTAGTGCTAGTACAGATAATAAAAATAACTTTTTCATAATACTTCTCCTTTTGTAGTCACTATATTCAATGCATGAAGTATGCCAACAAAGCAGATAGTACTTTCGATAACTTACCATATCCCCATTGTTTAAGAAGTATACACTTTAACAACGCTGTCTAGACTTTTAACACCTATCTTTCAACCTTAAGTATTTTTCCCGAATCTGTTGTTAAATAGAGCTCTCCGGCCGGTGAAACCACAATCTGGCGCATTCTCTCTTCAAGCTCTACTAAATAGCTCTCTTGAGAAATAACCTTATTTCCGTCCATTTTAAGCCTTCTGAGATGCTCGCTTCCAAGTGCAGCTAAGAATATATCCCCTTGCCAATCTTTATACTTACTTCCTTCATAAACAACCATACCAGAAGGAGAGATACTTGGTGTCCAATGAACAAGAGGCTGCTCCATTCCTTTCTTTTTCTCTTCCCCAATACTTGGGCCCCAATATTCCTTACCATAAGTGATAATAGGCCAACCGTAATTTAAACCTGGCTTTATTAAATTAAGTTCATCTCCGCCGCGAGGACCAAATTCACAACTAAAAACTTCCCCGTTCTTATTCAACGCAATTCCTTGTGGATTACGATGTCCATAGCTCCAAATTTCTTTGAGAGCACCCTTTCTATTTTCAAAAGGGTTTCCTTTGGCCGGCGTACCATCAAGATTTAATCGTAGGATTTTACCATTATGATATGAAAGATCCTGAGCATACTTTCTTTCTCCGCGGTCACCAATAGTCATAAAGAGATAATTATCTTTAAACAACAAGCGTGAACCAAAGTGGCGACTGGTATCACTTACAACTTTTGTTTCTAAAAGTATTTCGGCCTTATTCAACTTCATCTTAGTATATTCTGCTCTTGCCAATGTCGTTACGACAACACCCTTTACTTCTGAAGAATAAGTGAAGTAAGCATAGTCTTTGCCTCCAATCTTCTTGAAAACAATATCGAGCATACCACCTTGGCCACGAGCTTTTACTTTTGGGGCCGCAAGCTCTTTTGTCTGTTTAGTAGAGAAATTATGATATTTAATTTTTCCACTTCTTTCGGTAAAAAGGATTTCATTTTCATTGATAAAACTAATTCCCCAAATAATTTCATTAGTTTTAAAAACTTCTTTTGCACTAACTTTCGCAAACGAAGAAATAGAAATAAGAGAACTGATAATTAGAATTACTGATTTGAGACTTTTCATAAAGAAAGTCTAGCATGATAAGAGTATTACGGAAGTAAAAACATATAAAAGTCAAAACCATTACTTGGCGAATCAACTTCTACAACATCTCCTCCACCAATTGATTGCTCATGACGACTTATGCGAGATGAAAACTTTAATCTCTTAACTTTTTCACTGGCGATTCTATAATCTGTTGAAGCATTGATTTCATCATAATCAACAACATCACCAGACTTAAGATTTAACATTAAGTTAAGCGATTCATTACGTTCATTTCTTACAATAACCTCTGGATATAATTTGAAATTTACAAGTTCAGAAACAATACGATCTTCCAAACGATATGGTGGTTGACCTCCATATAAACGAACTGAAGTGATATTTCCTAAATCTTTAATAAAGTTAGAAATTGCTTGCTCAACCTTTGTAGCACTATCTAAATGGGCCAAAATCGAATGACCTTCCGAATTTCGCATAATTAATGCAACACAGGTTGCAACACCATAGGTTTGGACAAATGCGTGTTTGGCCGCAGATGTATAGATATATTCTCTTTGGAAAACCTCTGGGATATCAGTACGGTCTAATACAGTATTTGCTAAACTTGAGTTAGCGGCTAGGAAAGTGCTACTAAAAAGAATATAAAAAAGGGCCATTTTCATGGCCCTATTATACTAATTATAAATATTTGAAATTAATTTTTGAAAAGCTTTCAGTGGCCGTAAAGAATTATGACAGTAAATTCATAATTTTTCGTACTAATGATACCTTTTTCTCATAAGGTGGATAGCGTAAATCATTTTCCAAACAAAAGCTTCGCTTCATAACTGCCTTCTCATGAGAGAATAGCTTAAACGAAAACTCACCGTGATAGGCACCCATCCCTGATTCTCCGACACCACCAAATGGTAATTTTTCATTCGACAAGTGCACGATCGTATCATTAATAACCATTCCACCACTGCTAATTGATTCGATGACCTTTTTCTTATCTCCATTAGAGTCAACGAAAGCATAACATGCAAGTGGTTTATCATAGCTTTTAATAAATGCAATCGACTCATCTAAACTTTCAGAGTAAACGATAGGTAGTATTGGCCCAAAGATCTCGTCTTTCATAATAGCGCTATCTTTATCTGCTCTCACATATGTAGGAGAAATATATAATTGCTCCTTATCCACATCTCCCCCAATGAGAACAGAGTCTTTATCGATTAGGGCCGTAAGCCTATCAAAATGTCGCTCATTAATGATGCGTCCATAGTCGTTGCTTTTTTTAATTTCGTCGCTGTAAAATTGTGTGAGGTACTTTTTTGAAGCAGCTATAAATCGATCTTCATCAGACTTTTTAATTAGAATATAATCAGGTGCAACACATGTTTGGCCTGCGTTGAAAAACTTTCCCCAAACAATTCTTTTGGCCGCTAAGTCAAGGTTCTTAGTTGTTACAATGGCCGGAGACTTTCCACCTAACTCAAGAGTGAGAGGAGTTAAGTTTTTAGCAGCCGCTGCCATTATGATTCGACCGACATGGCCATTTCCAGTATAGAAAATATAATCAAATTTTAAATTTAAAAGCTCAGTAGTCTCCTCCACACCACCTTCAATAACAGCTGCAATTTCACTATCAAGTGCACTAGTAATGATTTCATCAATAATCTTAGAAGTTGCAGGGGCCATCTCTGAAGGCTTCACGATAACCTTATTTCCGGCTGCGATTGCACCGATAAGAGGAACTATCGCCAACTGAAAAGGATAATTCCAAGGAGCAATGACTAAAACTTGTCCATATGGTTCGTAGTGAATTTCACTTCGTGCTGGCATAAATGGGAGCGGTGAAAAAACTCTCTTTGGCTTCATCCACTTCTTCAACTTCTTTTTCATGAGTTTAATTTCATGCAAACAGAAATCTATTTCAGAAAGATAAGACTCAAAAGCACTCTTATTTAAGTCTGCCTTTAAGGCAGCAAGAATTTCGCTCTCACGGCCCTTTATTTCGTCCTCTAAGGCCTCAAGAGCACTTATACGATCATTATACTTTAAATTCTCACGCCCTTTTTGAGCGCAATAGGCGGTCGTTATATTATTATCCATAGAGGTATTATAGCTGTTTTTAAGTTTATCAGGCAAAAAAAAGCCTGACTCATGGCCAGGCTTTTTAAAAGGAATAATAGTTAAGTTTGAGTTAAATTTTATTGTCCAATTGATTGAGTTGATGAGCTTGAACTAGTTGAAGTAGCGGCAGGAGCTTCTGCTTCAACGCTTGCTACATTATCAGAGCTTGCATACATATCATCACAATTCGTTCCAGACTCATTTAATGCAAATACATTTGATACACTTACTAGAAATAAAAATACTAATGCTAACTTTTTCATAATTTCCCCCATTATGGTTTTGTTTCTTTGCTATTTATAAAGCAAGAGCAATGCCAGTTTCTAGAATGTATTTTCAAATACTTAGAAAGATAAAAAGTGAAATAATTTGAACAGTGATTAGAAATTAGACAAAAAAAGGCCCGTTCTAAAACGGGCCCATAATAAAAGTTTTAATTTATAAACATTTTATTGTTGATCAGATGTTGTCCCACCAGGATTTGTCTGTGGCTCAGTAGAAGTTGGTACTGGCGTAGCTGGTGTCGTGTTTCTATTGTCTAAGTTAACCTTAGGACAATCACCATCTTTTTCACCTGTTACTGCACCATCTGCAAAAATACTAAATGATCCAAGAACTAATAATAGTGTTAGTAGTTTCTTCATATATCCCTCCAATTACATATTTAGGTTTACACCAGCAGGCTTAACAATTGCTAAGAGTGATTGGAAGGCCTGAGTAACTTGTAAGGCCATCTTATGTCCTGCTTTTGATTCTACTTTAAGAATCTCACCGTAGTTATCATATTTAACGTTGATCTTACCTACTTTATTCATAGTAATCTCAACTGGCTTACCTTGAGCATTGTATTGAAACTCAAGAGCTCTTTTTTGTTTTGTCTTCTTGTTGTAATCCATCATTTTTGAAATACGACCTTTCGAATCGTACAGTAGAACTACAGACATACCTTTAGAGTTATTTGCTTTCTTCAGGTTACCTTTTTTATCGTAGTCAAATTCTGTCCATCCACGTGGGTTTACAACTTTTGTAATCTTCTTATACTGCTTGTGGTACTCAAGCTCTACAAAGTCACCTCTTGAAGAAGCTTTCTTAACAAGAAGTCCATCTTTATTATATTCAAAATTAGTTACGTGGTTTCCTCTTTTAATTTGTTTTGGAAGAGAACAACACTCAGTATAAATCGTTTCAGTTTTAAGCCCATTGATTACAGTAAGGATTCTATAAGTATAGTGAGATCCGTCTGGTTTCTTCTTGATCTCATACTCGTAACGATTTACAACTTCTTTTTTAGTAGGAGATTTCTTTGCAACAAGTGTCCAGTAGTGGAAGTCAGGGTTCTTAGGGTTACTCTCATAAGAGTACTTAATCACCTCTCCACTTCTTTTCGTAAGCTCTTTTACAAATTGAGTTTTCTTCTCATAAGAAATCTTTTGAGATGATCCATCTTTATAAGTAATAAGAGTCATATTGTGATTTGCATCGTAATCGTACTTAAAGTTATTTCCTGAAATATCCTTAGCATCTACTAAGTTATAATTTGTGTCATAAGTATAAGTTGTCTTCTTACCTGCTCCGGATTCAACAGATTTCACAAGACCATTTGGATACCATTTGAAGAAGATTTGCTTTGCCATTGAATCTTTGATCGACTTAAGAGAACCCTCTTTCGTATAATCAAGATTAACAACATATCCGTTCTTATCTTTTACTTGAACAAGCTTACCATCTTTATTGAAATGGTTTTCCTTTCCGTCGTTATACTTTCTAATATAACCTTTTGCAGTTTTGATAACCTTTTGAAGCCCACGAACATTTGAATAAAGTTCAGTTCCAACTGCTAGGTTTGAAGATACATTGAACTTCTTAGCATACGCTTGTCTAAGTTCAGCATCATTAGTTAGCTTTGTAACTAAAGTTTTAGCAACCGTCGTTGAAAGAGATGTTTTCTTTCTCATTACATCCACGATTTTCTCAGCAGCGGCTTTAGCATCAACGGCCTGTCTTGGTGTAAAACGAGTTTTAGCACCTGAACCATTCTCGTGAACTGTTACTGAACCATCTGCAGAAACAACTAAGAAAGTTTCATAATCAGAACCCCAACCATAACCAAACCATCCTTTCCCAGGTGATTTCGAGTTGTACGTTCTTTCAACAACTAGGTCATTTCCACCACCAGGTACGATAATATCCGTGTACGTAATGTAGAAATTTCCATTTTTCAGATTTACACCAGCGATCGATGCCAGTGAAAACAAACATAGTACTAATAGCTTTAAACTGATCCTCATGACTTGTATCCTTATTTAGTTAAAGAATCTTCATTCTCTCCATAGTCATATCGGAGGCCTTTAACCAAAACTTAAACATATATTAACTTTATTCCTTAATTTTCACTATTTTAAGAATGAAGAAGGTACCGATACCGTCTAAAACACAGGCGACTACAAATAAGACAATCCCAATGGCCGAAGAAAACATCTTTGGTAGAAGGGTTGGATCATTTGCAGAGAAAATAGCTAGAATTACAAAAGGCATGGCCGCAATAGTAAAGCCTTGAAACTTTCCTTGTGCCGTTGCGGTATCAATTTTTTGTTTCAATCTAATCCGTTCACGAATAACAGAAACGATAGTGTCAAAAACTTCGGCAAGATTACCACCGGTTTCGCGTAAAATATTAACACTTGAAACGAACATATCATTATCTTGAGTGGGAATTCTTTCTGCCAAGTTTTCGAAGCACTCTTCCAATGTCACCCCAACTCTATTCTGCTGGAGGATAATATTAAACTCTTCAGAGATAGGAGGTGGCATTTCATCAACAACCATTCCTAGAGCCTGAGGGACTGATAGACCCGCTCTAAGACCATTAGAAAGAAGTGTAAGGCCATCTACCATTTGATTTTGATAAGCTAGAATACGGCGATTGACGAGATAGTCAACAACAGGTTTAGGGGCCTTAAATCCCACAAAGCCTACGACTAGTCCTAAAAAGGCTCCTCCTCCCCAGCTTCCGAGAAGTCCAAAGATAATGAGAGTAAGAGTTCCTAAACCAAATGACAGCGCCAAAAGTGCATAGGTAACATGATCAGGCTTAACGTCAATAAAGAGTAGTTCAAACTTTTCTAAAATATATGTTCTCGTCCCAAAAGTTTGTTTTTCAATAAGATCAAAAATACCAACAGAGTATCGATAACAAAAAAGAAAGAAGATTAAACCTACAAGTCCAATCAATCCACTTCGTCCAATTTGTTCAATAAAAAAGCTCATTTAAACCTCTCCCCTCTAAGCCTTCTTCTTTACAGGAGCTGTGCCATTAGTTGGTCTAGGTCTTCCTTGAGGCTGACCAGGTCGCGGTCTTTGCTGACCCTGTTGCGGCGGCCTTTTATTTTGAGGTGGAGGTGCTGGTTTCTTTGCAGGAGCTCCGCCACTTGCACCAGGAGCATTTGAAAATAAACCACGAGGGATATTATATCCTTGTCTCTCGAGCGTTTCGATAAACTTAGGTATAAAACCTGTCGCTTGGTGTGCTCCAATAATCTTTCCACTTTTATCAATATCTTTTTGTTGAAAGAGGAAAATATCCTGAAGAGTTACAACCTCTCCTTGAATCCCTCCAATCTCAGTAATATGGGTAATTTTACGAGAACCATCATCTAGACGAGATGCTTGAATGATCAAGTGAACGGCATTTGCAATCATTTCTCGAATTGCTTTAGGAGTAAGACCTGCTCCCGCATATTGCACAAGTGTTTCAATACGGCCAATACACTCTCTTGGATTATTCGAGTGAACCGTTGTAAGTGAACCATCGTGACCAGTTCCCATTGCCTGTAACATATCCAGTGTTTCACCACCACGACACTCACCAACAACAATACGTTCAGGACGCATCCTTAGACACTGCTTAACGAGACAACGAATATCAATTTCTCCATCACCTTCAAGTGATGGTGGACGTGTTTCAAGACGAACCACGTGTTCCTGAGGAAAGCTAAGTTCGGCCGAGTCTTCACAAGTAATGATACGCTCATTGGCCTGAATAAAACTTCCAAGAATATTAACGAGAGTTGTTTTCCCGGAACCGGTACCACCTGAGACGATTATATTTTTATGTCCTTCAACTGCGATACGAAGAAAATCGGCCATATTTTGTGTGAATGAACCAAATTGAACAAGGTGCTTATAAGTTAATCGCTCTTCAGGGAATTTACGAATAGTGATACAGCATCCATCAATAGCAGATGGAGGGATAATAGCATGAACCCTTGATCCATCGTGAAGACGAGCATCTACATATGGAGTTTTTTCATCAATACGTCGGCCAATTGGTGCAACGATTCTTTCAATAACATTTAAAACTTGTCTATCGTTTGAAAAAGTTACTTTAGAAAGTTTAACCTTTCCATCTTCTTCATAATAAATCTTATTAGGTCCTACGACCATGATTTCAGAAATGGCCGAATCAGCTAGAAGATCCTCCAAAGGTCCTAAACCTAGTGCCTCATCAAGAATTTCCTTAACGATACTATTCATATCGTCACGGTTATTTAAAATACCTTTTGTATCTTCTTTACCAAGAAGATCAATAACTACTTTCTTAGTTTTCTCTTTAAGAATAATCTTTGCTTTTGGATCATTATCATCATCCTTTGAAAGATCCATCTCTTCAACCAGACCTTTGTGTATCCTAAGCTTAAGATCACGCCAACCATTTGCAGCTGCACCAGTAGGACGGTCTTGTTTCGTTCCAACCTCAGTTGGCTTATTTAGTTTAGCCAACTGACTTAAGATACCTTTTCCATTGATCGTTCGAACTAGCTCTGTAACACCTTTTGCAAAGGCACTATTTTTTGCGGCCAACATAACAGGTTTTTTCTGATTAATGGCCATTGCACATGTTTGCTCATCTTTTAAGATTTGCGCTAGCACTGGACGTCCAACAGACTTACCCGCAACATCAGCAGTAACAGGATGTCCCTTTTGTGCTTGATTAAAGACAAAGTGAATCATTTCCTTAGGAAACATCATTGTAATAAGTTCTGAAACAAGTCGCTTTGTTTGATTTAACGCCAGTAAGTCTGGCGTGATGACAACTAAGATCATTGTTGAATGTTCGAGGGCCTTTGCTGTAAGATCGGTAATTTCTGTTCCCACATCAATAACTGTAAGTGGATACATACTCTTTACGGCCTTTAAAACTTTACCTGCACCGTCAACACTCATCCCTTCAGTTGCAACAGGATCATTTGGTAATCCTATATAGTGAACACCGCTTGGATGCATATTCACAAAAGGTTGAAATGTTCGAGGATCAATATTTCCATTAAAGTTGAATAGATCCTTTAAGTTCTTATTTGTTTTGATACCAGTTAGTAAGTTTAAGTCACCACTTGCTCTTTGATCAAAATCAAGAAGCAGTGTCTTAGAGCGCTTTTCACCACTAAAGGCGAAAGCTAGGTTTGTGGCAACTTGGGACTTCCCAACACCGCCTTTACCACCAATAACTGTAATAATATGACCTTCGGCCACTATGGCCCCCTCTTTCTAAATTTTCTTTTAATATCTTCAGTCCCTGTCGAGGCACTCTCGATAATTTCAGGAGTGATAAAAACAACAAATTGCTCTTTCGACTTAGAGACATCTTTGGAACGAACAAATGAGAAGAGTGAAAAGACCTGTCCTTCCTCACTTCCATCACTACCTGTCGTTGAAACACCATCAGGTGGATCTTTATCATATTCAGTTGCTGTTTTATTTATCGAAATACCACCAACAACTGCTGATTCACGAGATTTAACAATGATTTTTGTATCGAGATTATTAGTCTGCTTATCTGTTCCTTGCGAAGAGGAAACCCCAAGAATAATATCTAGGTTAATTTTTTCTTCTTGAAGAATCTTTGGCGTTACATCCAAATTAAATCCTGCTTCAATAACTTTTGCTTGTTGAAATTCCCCTGTCCCAACAGCAACGTTTCTTTCCGAACCTTTTGAAAGCTTCGCTTTCTCACCGTCTTTAGTAATAACCATCCCCGACTGAACAATACGTGCATAGCCAGCGGCCTTTGCAGAACTTAGTTTAGGAAATAATTGAGAAATCGTTCCACCAAAGTTACCGGCCGATGATGTCGTTACCGTTCCACCATTTTCAGTTCTTCCAAAAACGATTTGTCCACCAGTTGTACCAACACTTGGGTTCCACTTAAAACCAAAAACACGGTTATAGTCTTTAGATAGCTCAACAAATTGAGCAGTAATTTTAATTAGCTTTGCTGCCTGTGGTGGCTGAGGTTTTCTATTAATTGCAAGAAAGTTTCTAATGATCTCACCTTTATCAAGTTGTTGAACAGAATCAGTTCTTCTGGCCAAACTTTGAATTCTATCAGGTAAGTAAGTTGCAGCAATCTTAACAGCTAGGTTACTCTCTTCTTCTGAATTAACAATTCCTTCTAGTAGGTAAGAGTTATTAAAGAATCTAACTGTTACATCTTTCAAGTTATTTCTTCTAAGTCCCTCTTGCATTTCGCGAGAGATAATTAAATAAGTTTGAGGAGATACTTCAACAAGATTTTTCACATCAGGGTAATCTTCTAATACTTTTACAATACGTCCAATATCCCCCGGGACAATAATCTTTCCTTCAACAAAAACTTTTCCACCTTTAAGATTGATCTCTAATCCTTCAATAGGTCCTAGCTGCTCTTTAATTTCTGCAATAAGCTTTGATTTCTCTGTTGCAGTAACTGTAACAAGGTAGCGCTTTTTTATGGCTCCCAGTCGATCACGAACTGTAACAGATGTAATCCCAGGTGCCTCACCTTTTAGAACAAGCTCACTCGTTCCCGCTGCAGTATTTACAGGTTGTACTTTTAGAATTCTCTGATTAGCGATTTGTACACTGCGAGAAGTGATTGTGAAATCGATTGGTAGAACCTTATCAATTCCAAGAACTACTTCAACTTTCTCTTCAGATACTCCAATACCAGAAGAAGCCTGCTGAGCGCTGGCCGTGAATGCAAATATAAATAGAGTTAAGTACGTTAAAATTCTCATTAATTCTTTTTCTTATATTTTTCGTTAAAGAAGGCCCTTGCTTCATTCTTATCTGAGTCTGAAAGAATATCGTAAAGTCTAGTTCCTTCAATCATTGCCTTTTCACCATCATTAATATTTCTTAATGTTAAGATTGGTTTATTTGGTTGAAAGACATAAAGGTGTGCAATTTTTTGTGCCTGAAACGGACTAAGCTCTAGTGTTACTGTCGTATAATTCGAGTAAGTATTAAGCTTCATCTTTCTAACAACTTCTTCAGTCTTAACACCTATAAGTGGAATATTATTTGAAACGCTCATCCCCGTTGAAAGAACACGAACATCTTGAAGAATCGTAACAATCTTTTCTTGATCCTTTCTCGCTCCACCTGTGTAATCGATAGGTGCAAGAACATCAACACGATCTCCAGGACGAATGAGTTTCCCAACAGAACTTCTTTCATCAACTTGGAAAGCAATCGCTCGCATTCCAACTGTTACCTCTCTTGAAAGACCTGTACTCTCTCCAGGATAAGTTACACGGGGTTTTGTAATTTGCTCACCTTTTAGAATTGGAACTGTTGCAATTGTATTTTCAATTTCTTTAACTGTTTTAAAACTTCCAGGAGCTAGAAATTTTTGCGGAACTGTAATGATTGAAACCTTCGTTTCATCTAATAGATCGAACTCTCGAATATCTTCTTTAGCAACAAGGACAGAACTCATTGTTCCATACTTTTTGATCAAAGCAGATTGTTGATCTTCGATATAAGTGTGGACCATAAACATGGCAACACCTGCAATAATAAGGGCCAGCGTAAAAGCTCTAGTATTCATAAAACATCCTGTTTTACTTTGTTAAGTAATCAATTAATATTTTAACAAAAAACAAGCATTTAGTTGTAATGAGGCATTTTTGGCTACTTATAGCTACAAGAAGTTACCGGCGAGAGAATCGTGGCGTCATTGGCCCTAAATAAAACATCACCTGGTTTAGTAAAGGTTTCGCCGCAAACACCAAAAAGAGTGAACACCTTAATACAACTTGTATCTTCAGGATCTCCTGCCTCTTCACAATTTTCTTCTTCAGCAGGAGCCCAAGGTAAACTAGGAATCTTAAAAGTTGATGAGATTGGTGTACTATTAGACTGTAGTGTCTTATTCCATCCAATCATAAAGCCGCCGATTTCACTAAAGGTTCCACCTAAGCTTTTGATATCGTTTGCACCGATACCATCAGAGTTCCCTTTTAAGATAAAGAATGTATAAGTTCGAGTAGCTTTGTTTTGATTAATTGAAGCATTGATTGAGTTACCAACAGTAATGAGCATCACAACCATGTAAAGAAGTATTGGGATAAAGATCATTGCCTCAAATAAGGCCTGACCTTCTTCATTTTTTAAAATAGTTTTTTTCTGATTAGGATTCAAACTAACATCCATTATCATAAATTGTTGAGTTCGTACTTGAACAATTCCCATTTCCTAGATCTGTCGAAACTTCAGAAAAGGCACGACAAACCTGAGCAAGGCACTCTCTTATTGTAGGCTCCTTTCCAAGAAAGGACTCTATTCTAAAATCTAAATCAATATCTCCTGTTAATACCTTCATAACTGAAAACTTAGTTTTATAGTCTAAGTAAGTACCACTTAGAAACCATTGATTCGTTGATTTTGAATTAAACTTAATTTGGCAATCAGTACCGCAATTAACCATATTGTAAGAATTGAAGACTGCTGTTGCATTTTGACGAGCAAGAGAATCATTTTGAATCTTATTGTCAGCAACGAGATAAGCTCTCGAGGCCATAAAATTCGCATATTGTAGTAAGTAAGTATTTGTGTAGTTAATTGCAATCTTTGCAAAGACAAAGAAGAAGGCAATAACAAAGGTAAAAGTCGATAAGAATTCAATTGTCGACTGTCCTTTCTGATTTTTAATTTTTTTATGGAGATTCATCATAAACCCCTACAGGAGAGAAGAAGTGAGATCTTCCTTCATCATTATTATAATAAAGTGGATGAACCGGATTACCGTAAGTTTTTCCATATGTATCAACACTCCCCTTGTCACCATAACGAGCTGAGTATTCCATCGAACGGGCCAATGTTCCAAACATCCCTTCACCAACCATATTTTGAAAGCCTTCACTTTTAAAAACAAGCATCGCAAAAGATGTAACGACAACAAAGAGTAAAATGTACTCAACAGTTGACTGTCCTTTTTGGCCTAAAAGAATATATACTTTTTTATTTTCCATCCTAGAAATATCCATGAAATAAGTATAACAGGGGCAAATGAAAATTTCTTCCCAAAAATCTTTTTAATCTGAACAACATTACCTTCCTTGAAAGCCTGAATAATAAACTCAAGATTCTTAAGTATATTTGTAATGAATACAGAAAGCCCCACAATGACTGTAACAACAGAAAGTGATATTAGGGCCTGATCCTGATGTGCAACAGGAATTAAAAGAAACAAACTTGCTAAATACTTGGAGTCCCCGCCTCCCATTATCTTCAAAATGAATAGAAGAAAGCCTGCGAGAAATATCCCCAACGGATAAAGAAGTGTCTCAATTCCAATTATGTAGTTATTTGGGAAAAAGAATACGAGAACAAGAAATAAAAAAATATTTCCGATGGACCACGCATTTGCAATCTTACGTGATTGGATATCGATATACGATACATACAACAATTGAATAAAGATAAAAATATAGACACTAACTGGCACTCAAACCTACCTATCTTGGTTTACATAAGGTGAATGCCAACATCCTCTCGGACATGAGCCAGTTGCAAGTTCTTGCGACAAATGGAATGCAAAGCTTTTAAAAAAGCCTGTTGTATAGACTCCTATTCCCCTTGCCATAGCAATGGAAATACCGGCGAAGAACGCTAGGATAAATATATACTCTATTAAAGCCTGACCGCTTTGAGACTGACGTGACATACCTAATATTCTACATTAAGTATGCAAAAGGTTTTGGTGAGAAAGTTTTTCCTCCGCTCTCTAGAGTAGAGTGCTGAATAGTCGCATCAGACTAAAGAGCGGAAGAATTAGTTCCCTTGTAGTTCACGAAGTAGGTTGTCTGTGTTTCCGAAAACACCATCTGTCAGAGTTGTAATACCTTCAGACGCCTTTTCCTTAAACTTCATAACAAGCATCGCTGCAACAGCAACAAGTAGAATATACTCTGTTGATGTTTGACCTTCTTCGTCTTTTAGAAACGCTAGTAAGGTTTTCATTTCATACTCCTTTCAATCACCCCAATTAGTGGGGTTGAAACTTAAATAACTACTTGAAAGTTTCGGCAATATCTGAGTAAAGCTTTAACTTTTCTTAATAATATTTTAACACTTAGCGGCGTGGACACAAAAAAAACTGATTTTTGTTCATAAAACCCTGTAATTACTACCGTCAAGTGCTTTTAATTCTGCCTATTATTGTTGCCGTTTGCGGTTTTCGGGTATAATTTATGAGTGAGCTAGATGGGTACTAAATAAAGTTGTTTCGCCCTACAAAGCTTAGAAAGGAAGTGGTCACTGGTCACGGTGAGCAGGCCCATGAATAAGTGGGAAGCCTAAAGTGATTATCACTACATCCACCTGTCGTACGACGGGCGGAAACTTTCATCGCTCATCTAGCTCATTCACACTACCCTTTCGATTGTGCAATCCAAAAAAATCTTTTCAAATCATCAATATCTAGTAGAATTTAAGTTATGGATATTACAAAATTTGAAAGAAACACGGAAGTATCAACAAAATGGATCGAAAACCTTGCTCTCGAAGAGATCAATATGGACGAAAGTGGTGTTGTTAGTTTTAACGACCATTTAAATCCGGCATTCCAACTTGAAGAATCTTCAATTAACTTCATGAATAAGCTCAGAGATCTTTTTGAGATTTATGTCCATAAATTTAATGAATACCGCGGTGATAATAATACGATCAAGATTTTCAAAATCGCTAATACGATCAATGACTTTATGATCTATCGCAACTCACTTCGTCTTATTTTTGCAAGAAAGTCTGATGATCTTATTTCAATTGGCTTTTTGGCCAATGGAAAAGACGTCTTTAGTGCAAGAACAAATGAATCACAAGTTCATGGTGGCGGTCACCTACATGAAATTCGCGCACATATTGGGCCATTTAACCAAATTACTTGGCGCTTTGAAAATGAAGTTGTTGATTGTGATGCACTTGTAAGACACTACTTAAGCGAATTCATCAAGCTTTCGGCCCGTTAATAAGTTTAGATATAGTTGATTGTATCTTTAGACTCATGTGTTTCTTTAGAATCAAGACCTACTCGTAACTTTTGAACAGAGTATTCTAAAGACTCTTCTACTGATGGAAGGCGTAAGTGAAGATAGCCTTCAGCATTCGTTATATTCATATTGAAATTAAGTACACCTGAGCTATTATCACCTACTTTAGCAGAGCTCATAATTGGATATGGCCATTTACCTGAAGAAATTAATTTTCCTGGTTCTTGAAACTTTTGACAGTAAAGTTTCCCAAAGGCATATGTCGACATAAAGTCATTGGAGCTAATTTGTAACAGGCGATTTTTAAGACCTCTCTCAACACAGATCTTAATTACCATTCCAAGATAATCAATATCGAGAAAGCCAGTCTTAATATAATCATCTAACTCTATTTCTTCTCTTGCATGTAGCTTTGCTTGAATTTTCTCAAAGAGGTTTCTTCTGACATGAACACCTCCTCTTCCATAAAGTCTACAGACTCTAAACACTAGATAATTGAGTGAAGACTTTTGAATATAAAACTCTGCAGCGGCCTGAGTCTTTCCATAAGTTGTTGTTGGATCCGGAATATCTAATTCAAAATTTTCCGATGATTCTCCAGAAAAAACAAAATTAGAAGAGAGGTAGATAATTTGTGATTTATAGCGCTGACAAATATCTGCAACGGTGAAGAGACCACTTGTATTAAGTGCGTCAGCTCTTCTCTCACTTAGGGCACAATCAACAATTGATGAAAGTCCTATTGCATAAATAGTAATGTCCGGCTTAAAGGTATACATGATTAACTGAACTTCTTGTTTACTATGAACATCACAGGGAACAGTTGTAACACCATCAATAGAGACAGGGTTCTTATGGTAAGTTCCAACGATTTTGTAGTCTTTCTTTAAGAAGCTTGCAAGCGATGAACCCACAAAAGAAGAAATACCAAAGATTAAAATTGTCTTGGTTCTTTGTTCAGTCATGTTTCTATTATATAGGTAAGATTTGATTTTTGAGAAAAAAAAGAGGAGGCAACTATGTCCTATTCAGGACCATAGTCGCCTATATGATTAGTTTATCCTATTAGTTTTAATGCCACATTTGGCACTTGGTTTGCCTGTCCAAGAACAGAGGCTCCCGCCTGAATTAAGATATTGTTCTTAGTCATGTCGGCAGTTTCTTTTGCCACATCAACATCTCTAATTCGCGATTTAGCTGCACTTAAGTTCTCGTCGCTAACTCCCAAGTTGTTGACAGTTGATGTAAGTCTATTCTGTAACGCACCCATATTAGCGCGATAACCGTTGACTGCGACCAACGCATCGTCAAGTTTCTTAAGAACTGCTTGCGAACCTTCTTTAGTAGCAACACTTTCTGAGGAAAGTCCCAGCGCTGTAATAGTTGCGTCAGACCCTGCTGCATCGTACGTGAGTCGATCAAGCATTGGATCATTATTGACACCAACTTGAAATTCCAGTCTGCCCCCTGTCCCATCGAGCAGTTGTGTTCCGTTAAAGTTTGAAGACTTTGCGATCCTATCGATCTCGTCTTTAAGTTGTTGGAACTCGATGTCTGAAAATGCCCTTTCAGTATCCCCAATCGTGTCAGAGGCAGTCTGTACTGCAAGCTCTCTAAGACGAATGATGATATTTGAAACTTCATTTAATCCACCTTCTGCTACTTGGACAAGAGAGATTGCATCGTTTGCGTTTCTCTTTGCTTGCCTCATACCTCTGATCTGAGCTTTTAAGTTTTCACTAATTGCCAGTCCAGCGGCGTCATCTCCAGCTCTTGTAATACGTTCACCTGAAGATAATTTTCTTAAGTTGTCCCCAACTCTTTTATTTGTAAGTGACATTGCTCTTTGTGCTGCGATAGATGCCACGTTTGTATTAATTCTGATACCCATGATTAGTCTCCTTCAATCATCATATAAACCTCCTGTTTGATAATTGAGCTTCCAGCTCAATAAATTCGTTAATAATTAAATAATGCTTCTACGGATAAACCAATCATTCCTCTTTATATATTTTGCTAAGCAATCAAAGGTTGCAGTCTCCAATTGCCGTACATAACCTATCCAGTAGTATGCATATTATTGACTCCGTGTTCTTTACTCTAAAATTTTCTAAACAATGCTAGTGCCATCCGGCGCTGTCAGGGGTTATTACCCTTGAGCAGCTGCCTGGATTAAACTTAGTGCACTGTTTGTACTAGTGTTCGCTTGAGCAAGAACCGAAGTACCGGCAGTCATTAGAATGTTTTGTTTTGTTAAGTTTGCAGTTTCTGCTGCTACGTCAGTGTCTCTTACACGAGAGTTTGCTGCACTTAAGTTTTCAATCGACGTTGCAATATTATTTACCGTAGATTGAAGTCTGTTTTGAAGGGCACCAAAGTCCGCTCTAATACCAGATACTGAGATAATTGCCTGATCAATTGACGATAGAGAGTTCTGTGCAGAAATCTTATCAGCAACTGATGCTAAGTTTAGTCCAAGAGCTGCTACGTTTACGTCAGCTGATGATGCATCAAACGTTAATCGATCTGATATAGGGTCATTACGCGTACCGATTTGAATATCAAATACTGCACCGGTACCATTTAGTAGTGGTACTCTGTTGAATTCAGTTGAGTTAGCGATACGATCAACTTCAGAAGTTAATTGTTCGAATTCTACGTTTAGAAATTTTCTTTCAGTTGCTCCAATAGTATCCGAAGCTGCTTGTACTGATAGTTCTCTAAGTCTAATTAAGATATTTGAAACTTCGCCTAAAGCACCTTCAGCAATCTGAACTAGTGAAATACCGTCTTCTGCGTTTCTTTCAGCTTGTCCAAGACCTCTAATCTGAGCCTTTAGGTTTTCAGAGATTGCTAGACCTGCGGCATCGTCACCCGCTCTGTTGATTCTCTGACCTGATGATAATTTTTCTAGAGATTGTTGCATACCAAGACGTGTTCCACGTAGGTTTCTCTGTGCGTTTAGAGATGCAACGTTCGTGTTAATTCGTAGTCCCATTCTATCCTCCTTGACTGGGTACCGACAAGATTCCTTCCTGTCAGTCAGCTGAAATCCATGCAGCTGTACAATTGTTACACCACCTTATCGCTCCAAATTCTTAACTCTTTAGAAAAAAATTGTATATTTCTTATACGAAACTTTTTGCCTAGTTAAGAAGATAGTCCAGTGTTTATGGGCATTTTGAATTCTGGATAATTTTGTTCAAGATTTTAATTAGAAAAAAATGTAAAATATATGGACATGATACTTACAACTCTAGATCGATATTCTCACTTAAAAGATGCACTCAATAAAGAAATTGAAAAAGCATTTCATTATAAAGATGGCAATAGCTTTAATACTGATTTCTTCCAGCTAATGAAGGAGAGCAATCATAAGAACTGTCACCTTCTTCTTGATGAGAACGAGAATTTAATCGCCCACATAGGAGTAAGGCCAGTTACACTACATTATAAAGGCCATGAATTAAAAACATTACTTCTTGGAGGTATTATTACTAAAGAAGAGTTTCAAGGAAAAGGGCACTTTAAAAAACTTTATAATCATATCAAGAGCATTTATAAAGATAATTACTCTCTCGCCATTCTTTGGAGTGATAATATGAGTGTCTACAAAAAACTTGGCTATTCTCAATTCGGTTTAACGGCCGTTATTGGAGACACTCCTACAACTGAAGAAGAAATTAGACGTAGAGGCTATCAACATATTGCTATCCAAGAAATTCAGAAAGACAAATTAGAAAAGAAATACAACGAGTCTTATAAAGAGACTATTTCAATTAAAAGATCCTTAACAGAATGGAATGATATTCAAAAAATCACTTCGATGAAAATATATATGAATGACAATGATGATTATCTCTTCTTTGAGAAGGGGCAAGATTTAAAAGGAATTATTCATGAATGTTCATTCGCCAATAATAAAAAAGAACTTTCAAAATTTAAAGGTCTACAATTACTTAACCCAACCCCTTTAGACGAAGATTCATTCTACATCCATCTAGCTTGGGGAAAAATTATAAACACTACAGGATTTTCAAACTTTTTAAGGGCCATAACTAATAGCAAGGTGTCTATTTCAGAATTTCTAGCAGATACAAATAAGGTAACACTTACAATAAACAACGACTCATATTTATTTAAGAGAGAAGAACTACTCCCACTTCTTTTTGGCCCAGAACAAGCAGATGAGCTACAAGGCCTAATACCTCAAATCTATATTACTGGCGCAGATAGTATTTAATTAATTTCGATGCTTAAGTGTTCCATAACCTATCGCTCCCATAGATAATAACCAAAGGATTAAAGTGATGGTAGGATAATCGAGAAGTGCACCTCGGTAGAGATCCTGTTCAGATACAAATGACTTTCCAGCAAAAAACAACACTCCACCAAGAATATAAAAAGATAATAATCTTACGCTACTTGCAAGTGAGGCAATGGGCTTCCAAATTCCTTTATGTCTAATTTTCACTGCATAATTATTTTTTGCAAACTCTTTTAAAAACCACTTGAGATGTCTTGGTACAATTCGAGACGCGCTTAAGACATCTTTTGCAATCCACATCCCATCCTCAATAAAGCTATCTGTTGAGAAGCTATCCTTGATAATGTCATTGATATCTCCTTCTAGAAGACTAAAGATGTCAAAGTCAAGATCAAGAGACTGTCCTACTCCATCAAGAGTTATCAATGCTCTAAAAACAACAAACCATTCACTCGGTAAAAAGATATGATGTTCTCTTAGAGTTGTAATAATTGAACTTATAATTAGAGAGAAATTCGTTTGTTGAACAGTTAATCCAATCTGCGGACCGATTGCATTCTTTATATCAACAATTAGTTTGTCTACATCTGGCACGGTTTCGTAGACGGCTACATCTAAGAACTCATAGACTAAGTTTTCAAAATTTTGAGTTAAGATGGCATATATAATCGCTATAAAGTTTTGTCGAGCATTCTTGGAAAGGTTTCCAACAAGACCAAAATCAATCAGAGCAATCTTTCCATTTGGAAGATAAAAGAAGTTTCCACCGTGAAGGTCTGCGTGAAAGAATCCTTCATTCAGAAAACATCTCATAAAGATTTTTACACATTCATCGAGCTTAGAATCTAAATCAGCTATATGTTCACTAATTCTAGCACTATCACTAAAAGGAATTCCCTCAATCAATTCCATTACTAAGAGGTCATGACAAGTAAAGTCTTTATATATTTTAGGTAAATGAAAAATTTCAGATGAATCGTACTTGGCGATTATTTTCTTTAGTTTTTCACAATTAAGTGCTTCAACATTGAAATTCAATTCACTTTGAAGTGAAAAAGAAAAGTCTTCTAGAACTTTCGAGAAGCCTAAGAACTTAAAGTCATCTGTAGCCTTTTCAGTTTGAGTTGCCAAAAAGATAAGAATTGAAAGATCTGTTTGAATGATTCGATCAATACCAGGTCTTTTAACTTTTAAGACAACTTTTTCACCAGTAAGTAATTCAGCTCGATAGACTAATCCAATTGAGGCAGTTCCAATCGGCTGCTCTTCAACACTTTTAAAGACTTCTTCAATCTTTTTTCCTAACGATGCTTCGACATTCTTTTTAATGCCAGAGAAATGAATCGGCTTCACTTCATCTCTAAGTTTTTTCATATGCTTGATGAAGTCTTCATCAAAAATATCTTCTCTTGTACTAAGTAGCTGTCCAAATTTAACAAAAGCAGGGCCAAGCTCTTCAAAACAAAGTCTTAAGCGATACCCCATCACATCTCCCCATGAATTGTCATGAACAGAAACCTTTTGTGACTCTTCACTTTTTCTTGGGAAAACAAAGTTTGGGATTATATTAATAACATTTTGAGAAACAAACTCATCAAGGCCATTTTTAGCAAAAACAGTAGCAATCTCTCTTAAACGAGAAATATTTCTAATTGTTTTCGTTATTTTAAAACTCGTCGTTATTAGGCCCACATAATATCCTTTAAAAAATATCTATTATTTTATCACGATAGATTCAAAAGGTGCATAGCCCTATTGCCAGAAAAATGGTAAAAATAAGGAGTGAAAGAATTTTTTATTATTACATCGCTTTTATTTTCTCTAGTGACTCATGCAAATGATGAGACTTGCTCGCGCGTTGCAGTAATTAACCAACAAGAAATTCTTATTGATCCAAGCTCTTCTTTAAAGGGAGAAGGCCTTCGCTATCATCTTGAAAAAGATAAAGTGGCCCTAAGTTATTTAAATGATTATCAATCGCTACAGGAAGATATTTGGCGTCCTGCAATAATGGGAACTGTTGGTTCGGGCCTTATTTTATCGGCCTTTCTAACAAACCCTAGCTCAAATACCAGAAGAAGCCTTATTGCATCAGGAACGGTTGTTCTTATTCTCAACTACTTATTAACGAAGACAATTCAAACAAGTAATGAAGAATTACTTTATAAGAGTATTGATGAGTACAATAAGAGACAGGAACCTAAGATTTTTCTAAAGTCAGATGACCAAATTAATACACCTGAAGTTTATATTGAAAAAAGCTGGAGCTTCTAATGATGGACAATAAAGAAATTACTTGCCACGCGTGTCATAAAGCACTAGATCTTCAACCGGGACAGAAAATCTCATTAAAAGAAGAGTGTCCGTATTGCTACGCTAGTGTTCATTGTTGTAAAATGTGTAAGTTCTACGACATTACCGCATATAACGAGTGTCGCGAATCAAGTGCTGATCGCATTGTTGAGAAAGAAAAAGCTAATTTTTGTGACTACTTCGTCCTTAAGGGCGGTAGTGATGGCGGAGATAGTCAGGGTGACCTACTTGCCGCTGCAAATGCATTATTTAAATAAAGGAATTATTAATGGCAAATCCAATAACAAAACAAGGTTACGATACAATTCAAACTGAGCTTGACCACTTAATTAAAGTAGAAAGAGAAGAGCTTAAGGTTACAATTGCGGAAGCAAGAGAGCTTGGTGATTTAAAAGAAAATGCTGAGTATCACGCGGCCAAAGAAAAACAAGGAGTTGTTGAAGGACGTATTTCACAACTTCAAGGGATTCTTGCAAGTTGCGAAGTTATCGACCCTAGTACAATTAAATCAGATAAGATTGTTTTTGGAGCAACTGTATCAATTTTAAATATGGAAACTGATGAATCACAGACTGTTAAGATTGTTGGTGAGTCGGAATCAGATATGAAGAAAGGACTTATTTCATATAATAGTCCTCTAGGTAAAGCACTTATTGGCAAGGAAGAAGGCGACGAAGTTCTAGTGCGTGCACCAAAAGGTGATATTGAATATGAGGTGGAGAGCATTGAGTTTAAATAAGGATCTCCTATCCACTCAAATTTCTGATCTCTACGCAAAGCCTACCAAAACACTCGAAGCGCTTAATAAAAAAAATATACATACAATTAATGATTTGCTTTGGCTTATGCCAAGGCGAATCGTTAAATTACCAGAGATAGCAAAGTTTCAATATGCAAATATTGGTGATTTCTTTAGAGGTCGTGGCACTATCATTTCAATGCAGGCCAAACCCAATTTTAAATCAAGAGGCAAAGGACGAGCAGTCCTCTTAAATATAGCTGTTACCGTTAAGGATGATCTCAGTGAGCATTATATTACTCTTAAATGGTTTAACGCATATCAATCAATTCAAAAAAAATTAGAACAACTTAAACATCTTGAATTTTTAGGTGTCGTATCAATATTTAACGACTCACTACAAATTGTTAATCCTGAACTATTTGAAGTAGGAAAGTCAGATTCAGAAAGTGGTCTACGTATTACCTACCCTACAATTGAAAGTGTTAAATCACATCATATTCAAAAGGTATTTGATAAATTACCAAGCGGATTCTGGGACAAAATTCCAGAAATTATTCCAAGTAATATACTTGAAGACAAAGGTCTTCTGTCTCGCAGTATGGCCTTTAAATATCTCCACGGCAGAGTTCCTTCTGACAAATGGAGCCAAGAGAAATTTGATCAAGCAAAACGTCGAATTATTTATGAAGAATTCATCTATGATCAACTAAAGATCAAATTACGAAAAAACAAGAGAAGTGAATTATCCAGAAGAAGCCTTAAAATAAGCTCCGATCAGATTCATAAAGCTAAATCATTATATCCTTATGAATTAACCATAGACCAAGACAAGGCCCTAAACGACATTGTAAATGACTTTGAAGGAACGACACCTGCAATGCGATTAATCCAGGGAGACGTAGGTTGTGGAAAAACGACTGTTGCCGTAGCCTCTGCTTACTTAATCTTAAAGACAGGTGGGCAAGTCGCTCTTATGTGTCCGACAGAAACCCTAGCTCTTCAACACTACCGAGAAATAGAAGAAATTCTTGGCAACGATTTTAATGTTGAACTACTTGTTGGAAGCACTAAGACCAGAGAAAAGAAAAAAATAAATGAATCTTTAGAAAATGGTAGTTGCAATATCGTAATTGGAACCCACTCTCTCTTTCAAGACAGTGTAAAATTCAAGAATCTTGAACTCGCTATTATCGATGAGCAACACAAGTTTGGTGTCGAGCAAAGAATTAAACTAATGAAGAAAGGTGAAAACCCTCATTGCTTAATTATGTCAGCAACACCCATCCCACGATCTCTTAGCTTAACCAAATATGGTGACCTTGATATATCCATCATTAAAACAATGCCTGGAGGAAGAAAAGGTCAGAAAACTCGTATCGTTACAAATTCAAATTTGAATAACTACTTAAGTTTTGTGAAAACTAGGCTCGAAATGAAAGAGCAGGCCTATATTGTTGTTCCGGCAATTGAAGAATCTGAAAATGAAGATATCAGAAATCTTGAACACACATACGAACTTTACAAAAAATACTTTCCCGAGTTTAGAGTTGCCTACCTACATGGAAGAATGTCTCCAGATGAAAAACAAGCCGCGATTACAGAGTTTAAGGAACATAAGACAGATATTCTAATTGCGACTTCAGTTATTGAAGTTGGTATCAATATTATTAACTCAACTATTATGGCCATTCTAAGCCCTGAAAGATTTGGTCTCAGCAGCCTCCATCAGATGAGAGGACGCGTAGGACGAGGAAACAAGCAGGGCTTCTGCTTTCTTGTCACAGACAGAGAAATCACACCTGATAGTATGCAGAGACTACAAGTAATCGAAAAGTACACCGATGGCTTTAAAATTGCCGAAGAAGACTTAAAGATTCGTGGAGAGGGAGATCTCTTTGGGCAAGAGCAGTCAGGAGTCGTCACTCAGAAAAGATTGGCCAATATCGTCCTTAATCAAGACATCTTGTATGAAGCGATTGAGGATATAAAGAAGTACCCTAATGACTTTGATTCCATCATTAATTTTATGAACCATGATGAAAAAGTTTTCACTACGATTTAACTTAGCAAAAAACTCAGATCGAGTATAAAATAGAGCTATGATTCACTTAAAAGTATTAAAAACAAATGACCTTTTATCTCTAGGAGAATATCGTTTTGATCTTCCTAGAGTTTATATTGGGAGATCTATTCACAATAACTTGATCATTGAAGATAATAGCATTGAAAAAGAAATTGGAGTACTGAAGTCAATTAGTCATTACCTAGTCTTTGAAACAAATAGCTCTTATAAAGTGAATTCTAAAGCCGTTGAAGGTATCGTAAGGTTAGAAAATGGTGATATCCTTGAGTGCCAAGGGCTACAGATACAAATACTTGAGTTTCTTAAAAGTGAAGAAAATGACTTTCAAGACTATTACAAATACCTTGAGAAATTAAAAGTAGAAGATCCTGCAAAGTACGAATTTATTCAATCTCTCGAAGAACATTATATTACTCTAACTGGAAAATACGACGATGACTTCTTGGAGAGATAAAGCAAAGTACCATAGAGTGGATGAAACAACTAAGATTCAATATTGGACTAATATTGATAACTTAGAAGAAGAACATAATCGTGTCATTATTTTTAATTACGGCCTAGTTTGTAATATAAGGCACTTTGTCTATCAGATTGATCACTATGAAAAGCTTGGATATAAAATACTACTACATGATTACCGAGGACACTATCAATCAGAAACAACTCAAGGTGTTGAGTCTATTACATTTAAGAATATTGTTAGTGATCTCAATTCATTAATCAGAGCTCTTAATATTAAAACATCAATACATATCGGACACTCGATGGGAGTTAATGTCACTCTTGACTATGTTCATAAGTTTCCAGAAGAGGTACAAAAAATTGTTTTGATTTCTGGAACAATCTTTCCTCCACAAGATGTCATGTTTGATTCGAATATTATTGATATGACTGAACCTTATATCAAAGAATTAAAAAGAAAGTGGAAATCCCAATTTCAATTCATTTGGAAAAATGTTTACCGTAACCCTCTTGCTAGCGCACTGGTATGGAATGGCGGTTTCAATATTAAGAAAACGAATATTGAATTTGTTGAATATTACATGAAGAAGCTCGGAGAGCTTTCACCTGATATTTTCTTTCAACTACTTGATCAAATGAGAGATCAAAGAATTATTAAAGAGCTTGAAGAAATTAAAACTCCAACACTAATCATTGGTGGCGACAAGGATAAAGTTATTCCAAATTATTTGCAACAAATCCTTCACGACAGTTTGAAGAATTCAGAGCTCTATATCATTAAAAACGGAAGTCATGTTCCGCAAGTTGATTTCCCAGAGTTTATCAATGAAAGAATTGATTTATTCTTGAACTAAACCTTTATGAATCAAAAGCTTTTTGAAAACACGATTCATAGCATAGATACGTTGTGCTTTCTTATATTCACTATGTGATGCTTCACCTTCAGAATTAATGCGATAAGAAGTTTCGTCAACAACCTGAACTTCAAAAGGGTAAAAGAATCTGATATCTCTAGCCAGTGAAGAAAAGTCTAAACCAAGTAATTCCTTAGCAACTGCTGAATCCTCTTCTTTAGCAAGCTTTCTTAATTTGAAAAACTCTGCCAAGAAAGGGTTCTTATACTTAATTAGCTGACGACACGTAAATTGAACTGAACGGTATTTTGTAGAAGAGTGAAGATTATTTTCATTCTTTAAATTATCAAAGCTACATTCATCAATTTCTCGATTAACTGCTGAAACAAATCTCTCTTCTGAAAGATTATTTCTTAACGCCATTTTAACTAAACTTGAATACTTTGTTCTAAAATGATTGATATCAAAAATAGTATTTAGTGATCTTGAAGGCTTAATATTATGCGGAGTCACTACATAATTACGAATTAAGAATTGTAGAACTTTCAAAATATCTAATTTGTTTTTAGTAACTAAACGAACACCTACTCTATCAAAAAGTTCTTCCGCAACGTTTTCTGCCTTATGAAGTAACTTGATAATAACACTATCACGTGACTTCTTTGACTTAGTTTCAAAATCAACGAGAGGAATTGAGATATCCCCAGACTTTAAGTAAAGGTTATTATCTTGATCACGATGAAGATAGCGATAGAACTTATCAAAAATTTGCGTTTGAATTTGATTGAAGTAATTTGAACGAAGGTCTTTATCCGCGTGCAAAATAGTATGCATAACCTTTAAAACGATTTCCGCCCATAATTGCTCCTCAACTGTATGATCTGAATTTCCAGTGGCCATAAGAAATAAACCACTAATATCCGTGACAGTATAAAGAGAATTAGGAATCTCTAGGTCAAGCCCATCAGGAGTCCCATCCTTTAAAAAGTAGCGTTTAATGAATTGGACCGCTTCTTGAAAATTACCAAATAACTCAGCTCTTGAAACGGGATCATCAGTATCTAATCCATAACCTTTTAAGAATTTATTTACTTCTGTGATGTCATCCAGCTTGGCAACAAAGAAGTTTGAGTCGAGTGCAGATTTTCCACCTACTACAACATCAAATACATCCCAGTCGAAAATATAATTTTTTAAATAATCAGGTCGATTCATAAAGTTACTTTGTTCTATCGTTGAGTAATGCTACCATAAGCCCATGAAGACAGAAAATCAGCTAAAAAATACAAAAAAACTGACATTAAAGTCACTAACTGACTTAAGAATTCTTTTTCTTACTTTTTTTGGTGCAGGACTTGCGCCAAAAGCACCAGGAACAGTTGGAAGTTTAGTGACAATTATTCCTCTCTATTTCGTTGGTAAGCTGAATGCACCTTTCTTCTTCTTTATTCCCTTTCTTCTAATATTAACAATTGGGGCAGTATTTATAACTGGTGTAATTGAAAAAGAATATGAGTGTGCTGACCCATCATGGATTGTTATTGATGAGGTCATTGGAATTTGGATTGCGTCATTTTTTATACTCGATCATAGTTACGTAAGTTACGTAGCTATTTTTGCCCTATTTCGCCTCTTCGATATCTGGAAGATAGGACCGGTAAAATACTTCGACAACCGCAAAGACGCTATAGGAACGGTTTTCGACGATGTCGCAGCAGGTCTTATGGCAGGTATCTGCTATATCCTTACTTTTAAATTGTTAGAATTTATCTCTTGACTTACGCAAAACTTACGCTAAAAATATTTATAAGCAAAAAGTAAAAAATTAGAAAGTGATCTAATTGGATCTTTTAATTAACTGTACTTACAGAGAAGTTAAAAATCCTCCTTTTTGCATTAGCTGATGACAGATAAATTTGGTAGAACAAAGTAAATAGAAAAATGGAGAGCTTATGGCCACAACATCAACTGAAAAGAACAACAAGCAAAAAGCATTAGATCTAGCACTTTCAACAATTGAAAAACAATTTGGAAAAGGTGCAATCATGAAGCTGGACAATGAAAATGGTCCAGAAAAAATTCCAGCGATTCCAACAAGCTGTTTAGGTCTTGATTTAGCGCTTGGTGTAGGTGGTGTTCCAAAAGGTCGTATTATCGAAATTTATGGTCCAGAATCATCTGGTAAGACAACACTAACTCTTCACATTGCTGCAGAAGCTCAAAAGCAAGGTGGAACTGTTGCATTTATTGATGCTGAGCACGCTCTTGATACAGTATATGCACAAAAGCTTGGTGTTGATATTCCAAATACACTTATCTCACAACCAGATAGTGGTGAGCAAGCTCTAGAAATTACAGATATGCTTGTACGATCTGGTGCCGTTGATCTTCTAATTGTTGACTCTGTTGCAGCACTTACACCAAGAGCTGAACTTGAAGGTGACATGGGTGATTCACACATGGGACTTCAAGCAAGACTTATGTCTCAAGCACTTAGAAAGCTAACTGGTTCTATTAATCGTTCAAATACGACTGTAATTTTCATTAACCAACTTCGTATGAAGATTGGTGTTATGTTCGGTAACCCAGAAACAACAACTGGTGGTAACGCTCTAAAGTTCTATTCTTCAGTAAGACTTGATATCAGAAGAACTGGTGCTATTAAGAACGGTGATGAAGTAATTGGTAACAGAACGAAAGTAAAAGTTGTTAAAAACAAAGTAGCTCCTCCATTCAAAGTTGTTGAGTTCGATATTATGTACGGACAAGGTATTTCACAAACTGGTGATTTATTAGATCTTGCAGTAGCAAATAATATCGTTGGAAAGGCTGGTGCATGGTTCTCATATAATGAAGCTAAAATTGGTCAAGGACGTGAGAACTCAAAACAATACCTAGCAGATAACCCAGAAGTAGCTCTAGAAATTAAAAATAAAATTCTAGCACTACACGGACTAATTGAAGATAACACAGTCGTAGATCAAGCAACTGGTGAAATTATTGAAGACGAGCCAGTAGTTGAAGAAAAGAAGACTAAGAGTAAGTCTAAGTCTAAAAAAGTAGTACAATAATCAAATATAGCCCCTTAGGTTTCTATCCTATCGAATGATAGATATTAATATTAAGGGGCACCCTTTTAAATGACTCTCAAAGAAACTATCGATAAACTTCCGCTTGGAGAATCTGAAACCAAATCAGAGGATATTCGTTCATTCAAACGAGCTTATCAATACTGCATCTGGCTTCTTTCAAAGAGAGATTACTCAAGATATAAACTATCCCAAAAACTATACGAAAAAAAATACACTCCATTTATTGATCAACTACTCGACTTCTTAGAAGAGGCAAAATACCTACAAGAAGAGCAATATATCCGTACGCGAATCAAAACCTTCATGTACAAAGGTTTAAGTAAGAGAAATATTCTGAATAAGTTACGTGCAGAAAGAGTTGAACCAAGCACTGAACTTATCGATGAGTTGTTTGATGAGTATAGATATACTGAAAATGGGCAATTACGCGAGTTAATTAACAAGAAATTGCGCTCTAAAGGTGTTTCGGCCCTCGAAGATTTTAATTTTAAGCAAAAGTTGATACGCTTTCTTTTGTCAAAAGGACATTCATACGACAAAATTAATACTGAACTAAAAAATGTCCAAAATGATGAGGAAAGTAATGCACAAAACTACCCTTTTTAATTTCATTCTATTTATCTTATTACTACCTCTATTATCATGTAGAGTAGATAGAGATGATAAGAATACACTTCGATTTCCTTTAACAGAATCGATTTCTACAATTGACCCTGTAAATGCATATGATTCGGTTTCAATGTCTGTAATTTATCAAGGGTATGAACAATTATTTGAATATCACTATCTAAGAAAACCACTAAAGCTTGTTCCTCTTTTAGCAGAAGAAATGCCACAAGTTTCAGATGACGGGCTTACATATACAATTAAAGTTAAAGAGGGAGTTCAATACCACGACCACCCTGCCTTTAATGGACAGCCTCGTTATGTAGAGGCGCAGGATTTTATTAACCAAATCAAACGTCTAGCTTTTACACCTTATCGTAGTAATGGTTGGTGGCTATTTGACGGAAGAGTTGTTGGTTTAAACAAGTTTAGAAAAGAAGTTGGGAGTGATTTTGAAAAACTTTTATCAACAAATGTTGATGGACTAAAAGCACTTGATAAGAGAACGCTACAGATTAAACTTATCGCTCCCTACCCTCAAATGCTAAATGCACTTGCAATGAGCTTTACTTCACCAATGCCAGCTGAAGTAATGAAGAAAGATACTTTTCTTGATGAGTTGATAGGAACAGGGCCATATAAATTAGATAAGTGGTTTCGTGGCTCAAAGCTTTTTATGAGCCGATTTAATAATTATCACAAGTCTTTCTATCCTGGTAAAGGTGATCGTTTTGCTCACAGTAAGAACCTTTTATCGGATGCTGGTAAACGCGTTCCTTTTATCGATAAGATTGAATTTCATATTATTAAAGAAGCTCAAACAAGATGGTTGCAATTTATGTCTGGAAAACTCGACTTCCTAAGAGTTCCAAAAGATAACTATCATTCACTTGTTTCACCAAGTGGAGAGCTTACAGAGGAATTTCGCGACAAGAAGATCACTCTTGATATTTTTTCAAGTTTCACTTATTGGTGGTTCTCATTCAATATGAAAGATCCAATTGTAGGAACAAATAAGAATTTAAGATTAGCAATTGCACATGCTGTAAATGTTGAAAAGTATATTAAGACTTTTACAAATAATATTGGTCTTAAGGCAAACTCAATCTATCCTCCAGGGATCCCAGGGTATGACCCATCAAGGAAGCTGCCTTATTCATATAATATTGAAATGGCCAAAGAGTATCTAAGAAAAGCAGGATACCCAGACGGAAAAGGGCTTCCTACTCTTGTCTACGATACGAGAGCATCATCAACGACACAAAGACAACGGGCAGAACTTCTTAAACAAGATCTTGAAGCAATTGGTATTAAAATGAAAATACAACTTAATACATTCCCTGCTTTCTTAAAGAAATCAAAAGAAGGAAAACTTCAAATTTGGTTAGATGGTTGGACTCTTGATTATCCAGATAGTGAAAATGTACTTCAATTATTAACAACTAAGAACCAAGCTCCAGGACCTAATGTTTCAAATTACTCAAACGCTGACTTTGATAAGAAATTTGAAAGTATTAAAGTTATGAATGATAGTGATGAGAAATATCTTCTGATGTCACAAGTTGAAGATATTGTTTTAGAAGACCTTCCATGGGTTCTTCTTTACTATTCACGTGACTATATCGTTTATCATAACCGACTAAAAAACTTTAGATATAACGATCTTGTTGTTAATAAAGTTAAATACTTAAGATTAAAATAATAAATAAGCACCATATTTCGGGGGAATAAATTTCCCCCGAATTCCGACACTACTGCCCCTATCATTTTTTTCCCTATATTTCCGAATAGTAGATCAGTACGCTTGTAAAGCCTACTACTGCAACAAAGGAAGTAATGAATGAAGACTCTTGCACATTTCATACTCGTCATCATAGGCATACTATTTCAAGCTCAAGTCATGGCAAAAGACTATATGATCTATTCTGTAGAACATGAACTACCAATGACAAATGACGTACAAGAAATTCAAAAGAACTACTACGTAAACTTAGGAGAAAAGCAAGGTATTAAGAATGGTACCTTACTTGATGTGTATCGTGTTGTGATTCTAAACGATCCATATGATCGTGAGAAACGCTACCGTCACAAGATGAAAGTTGGACAACTTGAAGTTATTCATCATGACTCAGATACCTCAATTGCAGTAACAAAGAATTTTAATGATAAAGAAAGGCATCCTATTTTAGAGATACCTGCATTTATGGTTGGAGACCAAGTTAACGTAAGTCTTAATTAGAGCGTTCATGGAGCAGAAATCTTCTTTGCTTAAGAAGTTCTATCTGCTCCTTAATGGCCTTCGTGGCCTTCTTCTGTCGTCTTATCAGCTCTTCATCTCCACCTTGTTCTTCTAAGAGCTTTAAAACCTTTGCGGCCATTCCATCTGCAATCGCTAGCTTATTAGACATTTCGTGAAGAAACTTTCTTTCTTCTAGGGCAAGTTCAACAATTGTAGAGTTATCCATTAGTCACCAAAATATTTATAACTTAACACTTCACCATAAAGTGTTTGTGATTCTATTCTTAATATATCAATCTTAAAAATATAGTAACCAATTGCCAAATCACATGGACCATTTTTAAAAATTAAGTCAATTTTACTTAAAATTCTTCCAGCGCAAATACCGTGGAATTTTTGTTGATAATGCTTAACTGATTCTAATACAGCTTGATGTTCAATAAATATAAATAATTGTTGCTTCATAGAATATTATTATGCAAGTAAAGTACTCAACAAATACATCTAAGTGTCTTAAATCACATAGATAAAGTATAAGTACTTCTAAATATTTTAAATATTTAGGCCCTATCTCTAGACAAAAACAGCGCTTTGTCCTATAAAAATAACTTAAGTCACATTTAATTTTTCGGAGTGCACAAAATGGCAAGAATTACGATTGAAGACTGTCTAGAAAAAGTTGAAAACCGCTATGAGTTAGTACACCTAGCTGCTAAACGCGTAAAGCAATTAAGAGATGGTGCAGACCAACTTGTTAAGAGTAAAAATAAAGATGTAGTTACAGCACTTAGAGAGATCGCAGCTGGTAAAGTTAAGCATGCTCCAGTAAGTGAGTACGATTCAGACGAATTCTAAGTCGAATTTAATTTTTAAAAAATTATTTTGAATATAAGAAAGGCCCTAATTAGGGCCTTTTTTATTACTTAAATTTTGGTTTGAACTTTGGTAGCGCGATTTTTAAAACTTCATCAAAATGCGCAACAGGATAGAACTTCATTCCCTTTCTATGTCTTTCAGGAACTTCTTTTAAATCCTTTTCGTTATCAATTGGTAACATAATATTCGTAATACCTGCTCTCTTTGCAGCTAGTACTTTTTCTTTAATACCACCAACAGGTAGAACCTTACCAGTTAAAGATAGTTCACCAGTCATGGCCAGATTACTCTTAATTGTAACATTGTGAGCAAGTGAGTAAAGAGCAAGTGCCATCGTAATACCTGCAGATGGGCCATCTTTTGGTGTTGCACCAGCAGGAAGGTGAAGGTGAACTTCTCTTTCAGAAAGGAAGTCTTCCATTTCATCTTCGTTTTCATCAGAAGCTTTTCTCTTAGGCTTCATCTTGAAGTATTCTTCCATTTCATTTTGAAGAAGTTGCTTAACATAACTATATGCTAGGTTAGCTGACTCATTCATTACATCACCTAACTGACCAGTTAGTTTGAAGCCTTTTCCGTTAAGAGAAAGAGTTTCGATATATAGAATATCACCACCATAACCAGTCCAAGCAAGACCTGTTGTCATACCAGGACATAGCTTTTTAAGAGCCTTCTCACTTTGGTAACGAGCAGTTCCTAAGATATCTTCAAGGTCCGTAGGCTTTGGATTGAATACCTTATGTCTCTTGGCCTTAACTTTTTCAAGAGCAGCACGACGACACATTTTAGCAATCATCTGCTCCATTACACGAACACCTGGCTCACGAGCATAATCTTCGATAAGCTTTTTAAGGGTTGCTTTTGTCAGGCTAATATCTTTCTTTTCTAAACCGTGTTTTTTAATTTGTTTAGGAATTACCCACTTAGTCGCGATTGAAAGTTTCTCTTCCATCGTATAACCACTTAGCTCAATAATTTCCATACGATCTAAAAGAGGCTCAGGAATGTCGCCAATATAATTCGCTGTTGAGATGAAAAGAACTTTTGAAAGATCAAAAGGAACATCTAGGTAGTGATCGATGAAATTATGGTTTTGCTCAGGATCTAAAACTTCTAGTAGCGCTGATGCCGGATCACCTTGAAATGATTGTCCAAGCTTATCGATTTCATCAAGCATGATTACAGGGTTATTCACCTCAACACGCTTCATTGCTTGGATTAAACGTCCAGGCATTGCTCCAACATATGTTCTTCTATGCCCTTTAATCTCTGCCTCATCTCTCATACCTCCAAGAGAGAAACGATAGAATTTACGACCTAGAGATTCTGCAATTGATTTCCCCATTGATGTTTTACCAACACCAGGAGGACCTGCTAAACAAAGAATTGTTCCATCAAATTGTGGCTTTAATTTACGAACGGCCAAGAACTCCATAATTCTTTCTTTTGCTTTTTCAAGGCCATAGTGCTCTTTCTCAAGAATCTTCTGCGCCTTATCCATATCAACATGATCTTCAGTAGATTTTGACCATGGTAGATCCACAATCCAATTTAGATATGTACGAGTTACATTGTATTCTGGTGACGAATCTGGAATTACCTCAAGTCTTTCAATCTCTTCATTTACAGACTTAAGTACATCTTCTGGAAGTTTTGCTTCAAGAATTCTTTCTTTAAGCTTACTGATATCACGGGCCTTATCATCTTCTTCCAATCCAAGCTCAGATTTAATTACCTTGAGCTGCTCACGTAAGAAGTATTCTCTTTGATACTTATTAACCTTATCATTAACTTCATCAGAGATTTTCTTTTGAATGTCTGCAACATCCTTTTCTCTTTTAAGATATACTAGTAGTTTCCCAAAACGTTTTTTAACAACAAGAGTTTCTAGGAAGTCTTGTGCTTCTGGAATATCTAGAGATAGTGCAAATGCAACTAAGTCAGCAAGTGCTCCAGGTGAAGATGAGTTAATCATGGCAAGCTTCATTTCTTCGTTAAAGTATGCATTTACTTCACTAAGCTTTTTAACCTGATTGATGATTGAACGAGTGTATGCATCTAGTTCCTCATCTTCTTCTAAGATATCGTCAAATACTTCGTACTTAGCTCTTAGTAGAGGGGATTGTTCATAAATATTTGAAGCACGGTATCTCTTAATACCGTGTACGAGAACGTTTACAGAACCATCTGGTAACTTAAGTCTTTTAACAACCTTACAAAGAACACCTACTTTATAAATATCCTTTGAAGTGATTTCCCTAGAATCTAGGTCTTCTTGAATTGAAGGATCAATCTCACCTTCTTCATTTTTTAGATCATTCTTAACTAGGTTAAGAGCAAGATAACCACTCTTAATTAGATACTCATCTAATTCAGCAGTGAACTTATCTTCAGTTAAAATAATTGGCGCAATCATTCCCGGAAAAATCGGGCTATTCATAATAGGTATGATTACAACATCTTCAGGAAATTTTTCATCTCCTTGTGAGTCTTTAATTTGCACGTTGTACTCTTCGTATTCATTCATAATAAATCACACCTACTTTTTAATATCGATTACTAATCGACCTGGATTTTTTAAAGTGAAAACATCAATTGAATGTTTTCCATCAATGACAAGTTCTGCAGAAAGTGTATCGTCTCCAACTGGATAAAAATCTACTTTCTTCACAAGTTTAGAAGTTCCAAAAGAACCTACTTTTTTATTAAGCTTTGTTTTAAAAAAATCTACATAAATCTTATTCTCTTTTTCAGACTTATAACCGTAGACTCTAGGGGCCTCATTAGTTTCAAAGTCAAAGACAAGTCTTTCAAAACCTCTTGAGCTACCATTTCCGTGACGAATTGATTTCAATACAGAATTAGTATTACTATTTGTCGAATGAAAGATTCCTTTGTTGAAAAAGATAGATCTTTTTTTATCCGGAATTTTACGAATTCTTTCGTTTAATAAATCTTGTGAATAGGCCTTGTGACCCAAAGAGAAAACTGTGATTAACAAAAGTACTTTTAATAGATTCATATTTACCTTCCATGGGATAATTAGTTAAATTTTACTAAATTGCGCGTTAAAAATGAATAGTAAATTTGGATAATTAGACTTTTGATTTTCTTAACTGTGCTGCACCAAGCAAACCAAACAAAAGAGCTAACCAATAGATGTGAATCTTATATTCACTAGATTCTCGAGAATTATCAACTGAAGCAATTTTCCTGCCTGCAGTCTTCTTATGAAAAATATCTTTATCAGTTCCAATTCCTTTCAGTCCCTCACCATAGATACTACTTATCCAAAGATTAAATGTGCTAAATGAGTTGGCACCAAACTTAGGATTATCTGGGAAGGCTTGAGAAATGACAGCATCTTCGCCATTGCGACCGATAACATTATAAACGCCAAGACGCTCATTCAATGGGTAGAAATCATACTCACCTTTTCTTAAAAGAACGATATAACGGCGTCCGACAACGAATCTTGGCTTAAGCTTATTAGGATAATCGATCCCTTGCCAAGTCCCACCATCATAGACAAAGCTAAATGAATTCTTATTCAAGAGTTGACGAGAGCCAAGACCTACAGACTTCTCCAATTTAAATGAGACATTAGTAACAACTGATCCATCGCTTAATTTCTTGGGAAAGCTTCCTTGATAGGTTCCCATAATAATAGCATTGGACTCCGAAAGTTGTTTGCTCAATGGGATTTGAAATAACTCTTGTGCCGAACTAGTTATAGAAATAAATACAAAAATAGAGCACAATAAGAACCTTAACATACGATTCTTATCGGATATTCTACTTAATACTTTAGTTCTTTAATCAAGCTCTATCGTATTGAAATTACTAAATATCTCATGGTTATCGAGAAGAACTAGCGTATTCCCCTGGCCAGTTAACCCCTCAAGTAATTCACATATTGAAGAAAGTTCATTAATTGATAGACCGTAAGAAATATTTGTTAGCACAATAACCGAATTTTTAACCTTCTTATCAATGGCCTTAAGGAGTTTAACGCGAAGGCGCTCCCCACCAGAAAGTGAAGGAATTGTTCGATCGAGAGTTAAGTAATCGAGATTAAGAAGTTTTAAATATTCAATTGTTCTTTTAATCTTAGGTGTTGTAGGAAGTGTTTCAAATAAAGTTGATATCGGTGTTTTACATGCATCAATTATCGTATACTTTCCATCTGTGATAGTGGCATAAAATTTCTTCAGGCCTGTTCCACCGCACTCATCACAATCAAAAGTAACATCTTCTAAAAACTGCATATCAATTTCTTGAATCCCTTTACCTTCACAAACTGCACATTGACCTAGTTTACTATTTTTAGAAAAGTGTCCTTTCTCTAAACCAAGAGACTTAGAAACAGGAAGCCTTGAAAAATAATTTCTCACATGGCCACTTAAGTCTAGGGCCGTCCCGATAGTAGAACGACTAGTTGACTTCTCAATCCTTGTTTCATAAATAAAGATATTCTCAATTCCATCAGGATAGCTTAAATCATCTATTTCATAAGAAGTTTCAAAATCGTATTTTTCATTAAAAATATCTTCATTTAACTCATTAAAAAGTGCATTGATCACAAGTCTCTTATCAAATGAATCCATTTGAGTCTTTACTTGATTGATTGTTCCAACTTGAAACTTAATTTCATTATATCTAAAGCCCTCAAACTCAATATTTTTAAAAGTAATTTCTTCATCAACACGTTTCTTTTTTGATGATTGTTTTTGAATTTTTTCTATTTTAGGTAACTTATGTGCGATAACTTCACCACCAAGATGACCTGCCCCTGGACCAATGACAATATTGTGATCACTTCCCTGCTGTAGAACTCTACTATGTTCAACCATCACAACTGTATTATTTATCGAAAGCTTTTTGAGAAATTTTAATAAAACTTTTTGTTCATCTGAGTTCATTCCAAGACTAGGCTCATCAAGAACAAATAAAGATCCACTTCCTTGAAAGCTTAAATAGCGTACTAAGAGGGACTTTTGGTATTCACTCGTTTCTAATGACTTAAGCTTTGTCATCAATGGAAATTGCCCTAAACCTAATTCAATCGCAATTTCTAACTTGCTTAATATTTTTTTTACGATCGTATCACTTTTGTCTACAAATAAGTTTTCGTATAACTCTTCTAGAGTAAGAGATAAACAATCTCCATATGAAATTATATTCTGAAGTTTTCCACGATGAAGTAAAGCACTTGGAGAAACTCTTCTTCCCTCACAAACATGACAACACTTTTCACTTTGAAGAGACCTTAGAAAAATTCTTGCTGAGCGCTTGTAGCGTTTTTCTTCAAGCCCATAGAGAAAGTTTAATACACCATAAAAGCGTCCACTTCCCTTCATAAGAATTTCTTCAACTTCATCTTTTACATCACAAAAGCGACTATCTGGAGACACCCCTATTTTTTTAATTTCTGCTACAAAGTATTTATAATGCTCGCTATACTTGGCATACTCTAAAAAAGTAATGGCACCGTCAGAAATTTTTTTCTTAGGGAATTTTACAATTTTATTAATATCATAACTAAGTGTTGATCCATATCCCTTACATTCGGAACATGCCCCTACTCCATTATAAGGAAGCAAGTCACTAATTTGCCTCGCACTACGCACATTCTCTTCAGAACATTTAGGACAAAAGGCCGTTGTATTTAAATTGAAGTGCTTTAACTTATCTTGTCCTGCAAGATAAACACTTAACTGAGCAACTGCACTATTTTTAATTAGTTCCATCCATTTTTTTCTAAATTGGCCAATACTCTTAGGCTTCATTCGAAAGATCTCCCACTGGGAATCTTCTTTATCAAAATCACGAATAGTCTCAGTTTTTGAATCAAAACTTCTCGCAGGCATTCCATTTATGTATTCGAGATAATGATCTTTACCAATAAGCACATGGATAACTTTACAATCATCGCTAAGAGAATCCGTTATGTCAGTTTCAACTTGTGAAAGTCCATCAACAAACTCATTTCCATGTATCAAGCACTTTGTAGAAAATGGTTCAAAATATAGCTGTGCTAATTCATAACTAATCTCTAATTGGTCGGCCATATTTAAGCGCGATCCAACAATTGGATTGTTTTGCGCTAGACTCCAAACTGGTAAAACAGGTGAAATACTATCTACTTCAGCACTTGTAGGAACTCTTTCAAAAAAATTCATTGAAGATGGTAGTGAATTTAAGAATCTTCTTTTGGACTCATTTGCCAGTGTATTAAAAACAAGTGAGGATTTTCCTGATCCAGACACACCTGAAACACAAGTTATCTTATTAATCGGAAACTCGACATTGATATTTTTTAAATTATTAGTTCTTACGCCTTTAAGCTGAATGGATTTTGCCATAAGGATTTATAGCATAGAAGAAAAGTTTTTGGTAAGCCCTTGAATAGACAAGGCCCACAAAAGTGGGCCCTGCATATATTCGAAAATATTGTAAGATAAATCTTAACGCTTCGAGAATTGGTACTTTGCTCTTGCACCTTTCTGACCAGCTTTTTGTCTTTCAACTTTTCTTGGATCTCTTGTAAGGAACCCAGCTGATTTAAGCTCGCCTCTAAGAGCTGCATCGATCTTAAGAATTGCTCTTGCAATACCAAGACGAGTAGCACCCGCTTGACCAGTAGTTCCACCACCAGTAACGTTGATCTTTAGATCATATTTATCTGCAAGTTTAAGTAGGTTTAGAGGTTGGTTAACAACGTATCTATCTGTACCTTTTGTGAAGTACTCTTTGATATCTCTATTATTAACAACAACTTTACCAGTTCCTGCAGCCATGTAAACTCTAGCAACTGAAGATTTTCTTCTACCAACTGCCTGTGAATCCCAAGTTTTTCCTTTAGCCATAATAATAACCTCTTACTAGAATTTGTATTCTACTGGGTTTTGAGCGCTATGAGCATGCTCAGATCCAGCAAAAACCTTAAGTTTTGTTAGTTGTTTTCTACCTAGAGAATTCTTAGGAAGCATACCTTTAACAGCGTTCATAAGAATCGCTTCTGGCTTTCTTTCTAATTGTTCTTTAGCAGTTCTTTCTTTAAGTCCACCAGCATACCCTGTGTGTCTGTAGTAAACTTTATCGTTCCACTTATTCCCAGTAAATCTAACTTTTTCTGCGTTAATAACAACAACAAAATCACCAGAATCTGTATGAGGAGTGTACTTTGGTGAGTTCTTCCCTCTTAATACATTAGCGATTTCAGTTGCTAAACGTCCAACTACCATATCAGTAGCATCAATTAAGTGCCATTTTTTGTCAGCGTCTGCTGGCTTCAACACAAATGATTTCTCAGTGTACATAGTAACCTTCCACTTTAATAATGTTAAAAATCAATAAAACGTAAACGCATCATCAGAATAAAATGATTTGTTTACAACACTTAAGGACCTAAAGGCCCATAATTCCGTTGTTTGTGGGGTAACGGGTTTCGGCAGATATTAAACAATTTATGCCAATAAAACAATGGGAAATTGTTATTTTTTTGGCCATGCGTAATATTTTCTTCGATCTTAAGTCTTTGAAATTACGAAAATTCCTAAAATTGGCCAATCGTGATGTGGAAACGGCCAAATGAGTCACCACCAACGCGGTCTAATTTTATACCATAGTCAAAATCCAAGGACCCAATTGGTGTAAAAAACTTAAAGCTCATCCCTACTGATTTTAATAAGTCGAAGTTATCAATTTTATCAACAAATACGCGTCCCGCATCAAAGAAGACAGCAATGGCAGAATAGTCGCCAATATAATATCTTGGTTCAAGTCTGAAGTTTACAAAGAAAGCCTCACCTCTAACTGTTGTATCATTAATATATGTACCGTCTGTTAGTCTTCCACTTTCCAGATCACTATAACCACGAAGATAATCACGTCCAATTAAACGAAAAACTTTTAAAGGTGGAATATAGCCTGTTGTCATTGGCTTACCATCTGTATCGATAATAATATTTCCACTACTATCTTTAACAATATCACTTGAGAAGTTATGCTCGTACCCTAGGGCAATCGAAGTTGCTAAAGTAATATCTCCCATAGGGATATAGTTAAAATTTCGAACGACGGCCTTGTGATAGTCAATTGTTAGGTCTTCACTTTCTTGTGAACCAAGGTAAGGGTTTGCAAATTCCCAAGAGAAATTAAACCAAGAGCCTTTCTTAGGTAAGGTTTTATTATCTCTAAAGTCTAAAGATAGCTCTGGTCTGATTGCACCAATAATATACTTGTCTTCATCAATTGCATCTGTTGCATCAAACTGTCTGATATTATCAAATTCATAAGTCAGGCTCATTGATAAGACATCAGAGAAGGTCTTAATTAGCTGCGGAGAGAAACTAATGATATCAGCATCAAAATCAGAGTATCTTTTTCTTTCGTAACGAGCAGTGGCCTTAAAAGTTACTTTCGATTTGAATAAATCGTAGAATAAATACGGCTCAACATATTGGAACTGTACTAATCCTTCTAATAACTTTCTTGAATCCTCTCTTCTTCGATCATCAAGATACGAGAAATCAGTTCTCCAGTTTGTCTGTGCCTTGAAGATGAAAGAGCGGTTCATTCCATTGAAGTTATTATAAGAAATAGTCGTAGAGAATTTTAAACCGAGATCGGTTCTAAACCCTGGGGCTATTTCGGCAAGGCCAAAATCTTTCTCAGTAACTTTAATAACAAAGTTTAGATATTTCTCTGTTTGTGAAACTTCTTCTCCAACAAACGAAGAAATATTTACGTTTGAAAATAAGCCAAGTTCTCTTAAGCGTGCAATAAAGTCGTTCATGGCCTTAGGGGTAACAAGATCCCCACGCTCTAACGGAAGCTCTCTTCTAATAACAACATCTTTAGTCGTTGAGTTACCAGTTACAATGACATTTCCAAGATAGGTCTTTACACCAACACCAAATTTTAGGTTTAATTCAATTTCATTAGTTGCGGAGTTTACATTGACAATCTTTTTTGGACGTTTTTCAGTATATGTACTGAAGTAATAACCACGTGTCTTTAGAGAGATCAGGGCATTCTTTAAATCCTCATCAATGTGAACAACATTGAAAGGTTTCCCTATTTTATTTTTAAGAACATCTTTAATAAAGTATTTGGCCTCTTCATCTTCAACACCCTCAATATTGATCTTACTCAACATATATTGAGAACCTTCTGAAATTGAAAAGGATACAATTGCAGCATCACCACCATCGATAAAGTCGACTTTAGGCTTTTCAATATTAACGAAAATATAACCATCTTTAACATAAATCTCTTTGATCTTCTCAGAGGCATTCTCAAGTCCTCTTTCATGTAGATAGTCTGCCTTTAACAAATCTGAATCAGTCTTATAGTAAACTTCTTTAAGCTTTTTACTGTTTTTGAAGTGATTTCCATTAAAGTTAATTTGAGCGACCTTGACCTTACGTCCCTCATCGATAGTAAAATAGAAGTTTAAAATTTTATTTCCATTAATATCAAGGCCACGAGCTTCCGTTAGCTTAGATTTTGCATAATAGTAACCATTTTCACGATAGAAGTTAACAATATGACGATTAAGTGAAATATCATCAAATCGTCCCTTATTATTTTGAATATACTTTTTAACATGAGAGAGAAGGTCGTTATGATTTAAACGATAGTTATTATAAAAATTAACACCGAATCGAGATCCTAATTCAACATTAAAAACCAGTTCATAATTACCGTTATCAAGAACGTTCAATTCTTCTTTTACTCGTGATAGCCAAAAACCATTTCTTATTAATAAGGAACGGTACTCTTGAAGCATTTTTTTATAATTCGTAAAATCAAGAGAGCTTCCCTTAATACGATGCCAGAACTTCTCTGCTTCGATTAAATTTACTCCAGATAAACCATTTAATTTTATTTCTTCAAGTCTCCTGATCTCATTCTTTAATAGATTTAGAGTAATCTTTATTCCTTCTTGATTTAGTTCTTTAGAGATTGAACCTACTTTAGAACCCTTTTTAAAATACTCTTTACCTATGGCCTTAAGTCCCTCTTGTGCTGACATATCGTCAAAGTAGTCACCTTCCTTCAATTTAAAATCGTTTTTTATACGACGATTAAGAACAGAGTCTGTCCCCTTTACATTAATTGATAGGATTCTAGGCTTTGTTTCTACAACAATATTTAGACGGCTCTTTTTAACTTCATAATAAAAAGTTTTATAATATGGTTTTGTTAATTCAAATTGAATAATTCGGCTTAACTCTTCACGAGTTAATTCCTTTCCTTCATACTTTTTAAAACTTTCGATGATAAAAAGACATTCTTCGCGGCCGGTACAGTCAATATCAACATTTTTGATATGAATATTTTCAGCACCATGAACAGAACTAAATAGTAAGATGAATGTGGCAATTAATCTTAAAATGACCATTTATATTTTATGTCGGCCCCTACTGAACCGTCTGTTCCTTCTTTATTATTTGTATCATCTTCACTTTCAAAGATCCCTTCAATAGAGAGCTTATCACTTATACTGTAATCAACGTTAATCGATTGTTTATTACTTTCACTATCAAAAGTATTGGAAAACTTTAAATTGATATTGTCATTCACTTTTTTCGTAATCTGTAGCTTAGTGGCCGTCTTTACTGACTGCTCAGATTTCGTGGCCTCTTCAATAGGACTATCAGAGCTTTCAGTAAACTCTGGCAAAACGCTTAGCTTTAACCCAAGTGCAGCATCTAGGCCTTCATTAATATTTAACTGATCAACTAAAAATGTACCAATTCCGATTGTCGTTAAGTTAGTTCTTTGACTGTCTTCCAAGTTTTGAGAAAAGTCAGATGTTACTCCAAGTGTGAGTAGTGAAAATATATTATCACGAGAAAGTGATGGATTTGATTCTAAGTTGATTGAAATGTCGTCAACCGAGCCAGCAATTCCCATTTCAATATCATATTGTCCAATAGTAGAGTTTGCTAAAAGATTTAGAGTAATAGGTTCAATATTCTCTTCTTTCGTAAAGTAAACAACACCTTCTGATAAGATAAAATCATTGCCTCTAAATTTAAACTTACTTAATCCTGGAACAATAATAAGTTGTCCCTGCATTGCTGGGTTTGTAAACTGTCCATCAATATGTAAATCACCTGCTATTAAAAGATCTGCTAAGCGATTTCTGAGCCTAACTGTCTCCTTAATACTTAAGTCGATATCAAGATTGATTAAATCAGGGATACCTCTTTGATTCTGGGTAATGTACTTGCTCAAACTTTTATTGAATTCTGAAGAAGACTTGAAGTCATTAAATTCATTTTCAATAAGTCCACCATTAACAAAAACACTTCCTTTAATTAAATATGGAAAACCACGGCCACTTAAAGTTAATTTTCCATCTGTATTGATAATTGATCGCGACTCTACTTGATAGCCTACATTTGTATAATTAGAAGTTATATAAACTTCAGGCAGTGGAAAACTTGCTTTTATATATCCAGACAAGTCAAAGTCACCAGAGCCAATCTCACCACTAAGGTTATTGATTAGTATTTTTTGGTCACGATAAGCACCGACACCACTAGCATTAGAAATTTCTAAAGGAACGCTTTTAAGCTTTAGCCCAAAGTTTGAAGTACTAAGGGAATGGGACAAGTCATATTTTTTACGATTTCCAACAATAATCCCCTTGCCCTTGATCGTTCCTAGAATCCTTTCGATCTCACTTGTTAAAAGGGTTAGATAACTAAGATTAATATCTAAGTCTTGAACTAGTTGGAAATTAGTATCAAAATTTCCACTCCCTACTAAATGATAAGAACCACCGGAACCGCTTAATGATAAGTTAAGCTGCTTAATTTCCGATTGATCAACTTCAATCGAGGTCGGCCTTTTCAATGTTAGAGAGCGTCCATAATTACTAATATGAAATTGAGTCAAATTCATAATAGAACTTACAGGTCGATTAGGATTGAAGTCGTAAGTTAGTTGCCCACTCAGCTGAACAAATCCATTCAATTCATTATTAAAAGAGTTGTGCTCAGAAATAAAAGATAGAGATGGTTTGATATCAGGCATATCGACATTGTAGTTAAGAACAACTCGCGGGTGACTTTTACTAAAGTCTAACTCACCATCCATATGGATATTTTGATTTAGAATATTTGTATTAAAGTTAATTACCTTATCTTTAAAACTGAACTCTAATTCCGAAGCACCAATCTCTTCATTTCCTACTTTTGTTTCAGTCAAGTATGCATTCCCTTTTCCTCTCAGAACACCATTTCTCTTTGCTTCAATACTAGCAGAGAAGTGGCCATTATAGCCTAAACCGAGATCACGATATCGATAAAAATCACCAAGCTTTATTGGAGTAGTAATAAAAGAGATTTCTTCAAATCCATTTTTAAAATTATAAATAAAGTCCGCTGAAGCACTAGATCGATTCTTTTTAACGAAAGCATCTTTGATCGATACATCATCATTTGTAACGATAAGCTTCAAAGCGATATTATCAATAGGCTCTTTGTAAACGCTCACCTTATCTGAATTAATATTCACAGAAGTGATAAAGTTTGAAAATTTACCATTCAAATAAACATCAGCATTAAAGACACCTTCAAAAGGTGTCGTATACATTTTAATATCTTCCCAGATTGGCTTAACATTTCGTTCGAGTAGACTTAGGTCAACATTCTTTAGTCCAATATTTAATTCAACCTCTTCTTTATCTAGGTTCACATTTCCTGAAATCGTGGTTTGACCATTAGTCTTATTTATAAGTTCGTTTACATAAATGATATTCTTATCAATTGAATACTTTAAATTTGCGCTAGATTCTTTTTCTAAGAGAAAGCCAAATACTTCAATATATTTTGCGTTTGAAGTATTTACATCGATTATAACTTCTTCTGATCCTTTAATTGTAATATCAAAGTCACCTCGACCTTTTGCAACTTGAGAAATCTGTCCACCAAGATCAGAGATACTAAAATCTCTTGCTTTAACAGTGAAGTCTACTTCACTTCCAACAACAGATCCCCAACCAACGAGCGATGAGGAATTACTTTTTGCATTAATTCCAATTCTAAAGTCATCTCCCGCAAAAATATTTAGACTTGATATGTCTACCTTCTCAAAGTTTAAAATATTATCACGTGTAGGTTTTAGAGCTAAGTTTTTGATATAAACGGGACTTCCTTCAATACTATCAACAAGGACAGCACCATTTTCATCCATGCTTAGTAGTACTTTTCCATTTGTACGTCCTTTTAAAAGAACGAAGTCATCACCCAAGAAGTATAAAATGTCATTCAAATGAAGATTATTCGTTTCAACGACAACTTTATTTTCAACTACTTTACTCTCACTAAAGTTCAATATTAGTTCATCAGAGACTTTGGCTTGGCCATTATTTATCTCACCAACAAAGTCTTTTATAGTTAATTTATTATTATGGAATGAGTATTTTGTTTTAAACTTATCAAGATTTACATAATCAGAATGAATATTACTTCCATTCGAAAGCCCACTTACAAAAATATCTTTCTTACTGATAGCTCCTGTTATCGTGGCCTTTCCTTCTAGGATACCATCCATTTTTACACTATACTTCTTCTTTAAATCCTCAAAGCTATCAAAGTTTATTTTATACTCAATATCTGAATGAATCTTTTTATTTTTAAACTCATATTTTCCAGAACCACTTATCTTAGAGTCTTTAATGAATACATAACCATTTCTGACACGAATGTTGTTTTCAACGATCTCTGAATCTAAAAATAAATTATCAACAATGGCACCCTGCCAACTAACATTTTCAATATCTAGGATAATATCGTAACTATATTCGAATGGACTTAGGGCCAAATGCTTAATTGGAATATTGAGGTTACTTTCAGCAATATAAAAATCAGAATTTCTAATTTCAATTTTATTAATCTTAAATGGTAATTGATTAGTTACGTTATTAAGCGTGTTAAATACACTCACTTGTGAAGTGTCATCTTCACTCTTTTCTAATTTTTCAAGAACAATGTAACCATCGCTGAAGTTTACTGAGTTAAATCTAACATTTGATGAGAATAAACTAAGTAGTGAGAATGCTGCTGAAACATCCTTTACATGTACTTCTAACTCATCTTTGACCTTAAAGTTTACATCCTCTAGGATTGTACGAGGAGGAAAGAATCCACCAGAAACTCTCGAGAACGAGAGAGTCATATTAGAATCAAGAATAATATTCTTATTTATATATTCTGTTAGAATTGTTGATACATATCGTGACTGAATGAAACGCCAGGCCCCAACAGCAAGAAGTCCGAATACAAGAGTGAATATGATTAGAAATTTATTAACAAATCTCATCTTTTTAACATAACCTCTACATTTCTATAACCAGGATATATACGGTTAACAATTATTGCTAAAAAGTATGCTCTCTCCTCATTACCGAGTTTTCGATAAGCAACGGCCATTTCAAATAAAGTATTGATATATTCATCTTTCGACTTACAACCATCTACCAATCTTTCTCTTAATTCAACTAATGATAGAAGCTCATCCTTTTTATTAATAGAAGTCTTATAAGCTTCAATATAGTCTCTATCTAATGTACGCTTTGATGTAGTTTTAACAAACTCTGAAATATCGCTATAATCTTTTAGGTAGTAGTTAATAGCTCTTATCAGATCGTTATCACCACTATTTTTTCCATACTTATAGATAATAGACTTATACTCACTTGTTTCAAAAAACAAAGGAATGACTTTAAAAATTGATTCGATGAACATTAGAGGATCGATTAACTCTAAGTCTCTTTCAAGTTTTTTTCTTAATGTTTTATATTGGAAATATTTTTCCGAGTTTTTAACAGTAGCAATCGTTGAAATAGAATCCGCAAAAGTCTCGTCTACTTTTTCAGTACTTAATATATTTATATATGAATCAAAATTTTCTGAGTATGAAACACTGAAATGATCTAAAATATTTTTTAATTCATTAAGGCGATTGGATTTTTTTCGTTTTAATAAATAACTTGTTAGATTTTTAATCTCGACTGATAGCTTTTGTACTTTTCCTGTTGAATGAAATAATAGAATTTTTAAAATTGAATCAATATATAAATTATGACTTAGTGATGACTCTTCATTTTCAACACGATGACTTTCTAAAAACGCAATGAGTTCCTGCGTACTACCAAGTAACGTTTTGATATCAAAATTTGTATTTGTCATTGTGTTTTCTGACACATTGCCTCTGGTATAAAAATACAACTAACTATCTAATATTATTATATCAAATAATTAATTTAATTAATGTTAAGCGTACTTTTTACCACAGAAATAATTGAAATAGAGACAAGAAAAAGGCCCTAGAAAAAGGCCCTTACTATTGGAAAATTTATTTATTTACACGCTCTACGTAGTCACCAGTTCTTGTATCAATTTTCAGGATTTCACCTTCTTTGATAAATAGTGGAACGTTAACTTGAAGACCTGTTTCCATAATGGCCTTTTTTAGTCCACCTTGAGCAGTGTCACCCTTTAGTCCTGGATCAGTTTCAGTAACTGCAAGTTCAACAAAGTTTGGAAGTTCAATCGAGATTGGCTTTCCTTTATAATATAATAGTTCTACTTTAATACCTTCTTGAAGGTAATTAGCAGCATCTTCGATATACTCTGTTGCTACGTGAATTGTTTCAAAAGTTGATTGGTCCATGAAGTTAAATCCTTCAGGATCATTGTATAAGTACTCTACTTCTTTTTCGTCTAGATCTGGTTGCATTGCACCCGTTGCTACACCAGACTTGAAAGTTCTTTCGATAACTGCACCTGTTTCAAGGTTCTTAATTCTTAACTTGTAAAAAGCTGAACCTTTACCTGGGTTAGTGAAGTCACATTTAATACAAACATATGGTTTGCCATCGATTTCTAGTTTTAAACCTTTCCTAAAGTCATTTGTCGATATTTCCATAAAAACCCTTTAAATTAATTGCGATAATATTGCTAGGAAGTAACCTTTTTCTTTTAAACCTTCTATCACAGCTGATGAAGATTTTGCAGTAATTTTATTCTTTCTAAACTCCTCTCGAAGATTTGTGTTCGACAGGTGTACTTCAATTACTGGACATTTCATAACACGCAAAGCGTCTAATATAGCAATACTAGTATGAGAAAAGGCCGCTGGATTTATAATAAGTGCTTTATAACCACCCTCTGACGCAGCATGTATTTTCTCAATAATTTCTTGCTCACCATTAGATTGAAACCATTCGACATCAACATTATAACCGAGGTTTCCAAGTTTTTTGTTTGTATACGACTCGATACCGGCAAGATCTAAAGTGCCATAGATTTCGGGTTCACGCTTACCTAATAAATTTAAATTAGGTCCATTAATGACTAAGAATTTATCCATTTAAAACTTCGCTGCTTCTTTTCTTTAGATATGATTCAAATAGCTCAAAGGCCATTGATAATTTTTCTAATTCAACCTTCGGCTTTTCTTCTAATTTCTTGGCCGTAGACTCGAATGCGGCCATAAGATCTTCACGGCCTTTACTCTCACTTATCTCATCAAGTCCTTCAAGCTCCCTTAGCCTATCTTGAATTCTCTTATCATCTGGATTTTCAACTAATGCACTATTTAATACCTCAATAGCTTTTTGCTTGGCACCCTGTTTTAGGTAAAGATCAACTAAGGTATGACTAAAGATTTGTCCTGGTTCATCATTGCTCTTCTCTTCAACAACAGGCTCTTCTTTAATTTGCGGAACTAAACTCAATGTGCTCCAGCTTTCAATCTCGTCATCAAGATTTGAAATATCAAAAGTTTTTTGCGTTAAGTCCTCATCTTCAACACTATCAAAATTATCATATTTAACAATAAACTCAGTCGCTTCCATATCCTTAGGAGAAATAAATAGAACCCTCTTATATGTATTTAGGGCTTCAAGAATGAGATTTTGCTTAAAGCAAGATTGTGCAAATAATTTTAAGAACTTTATATTATCGCCATTTATAGAAAGCTGAGGCTTTAATATTGTATATGCCTCTTCAACCTCATCCTTTTCTAGTAGAAGTTGTCCATAAATAATAATTGCAGCTGAAAAATTCGGATGATGAATTAAACCTCTTTTCAATAAGGCAAGAGCGTCATCATTCATACCAACTTTACGATATATTTCGGCAAGAGGAGCAAAGACCTTCGAACGAGGGTCTTTCTCCAATTGACTCTTATATTTTGAGATTAAATTATTATAATTTTTCATCTACAAGCTACTTGTTAAACCTGCACGTTCTTGGTTAATAACCCTTGGAGTGATGAAAATGACAAGTTCAGTCTTACTCACTTGTGGGTTATATGGAGTTCTAAATAGCCAACCAACAATCGGTACATCTTTTAAGTAAGGCACACCAGAGTGTGATTCAAGTTTCGAATAACTATAGAGTCCACCTAAAACGATAGTTGATCCATTTTCAACCAACACATTTGTCTTTACCTGTCTCTTTGTTTTATCAGGTGGTGCTCCAGCTGCTGGAGAAGTACCAAATTGCTCTTTTGAAAGTTCGACAATTAGATCAATCGCACCATCATTAGCAACCTGAGGAGTAACAGCGAGACTTAACTCTGCAGTCGTTTCTTTAAATGTAATTGTTAGATCCTCACCTGTTCCTTCTCTTTCTTCAAATGAAGTTGTATCTGTTGAAACGATCTCAGCTTTTACATTATGCTTCGTTACGACACGTGGAGATGCAATAATCTTTCCTTTCGACTCACTTTCTAGAAGTTGTAATTGAAAGTTAAGGTCAAATAAGCGACCAAAACGAGAAATTGTTACACCAAGAAGATTTCTTGTCGCTTCACCAGTTGTCGGAGCACTTGAAAAGCTTAAACCAGGTCCTGAAATACTCGTCGTACTTGCCGAGCCTGTTAACTCAGTCGACGTAGGAATTTGTCCAACAGGATCATAGCCAAAGTTTAACCCATTTTGTAGGCCAATTTGCTTTTGATATCCTTCGTTTACTTCAACAATCTTTGATTCAATTAAAACCTGTGGAGTCTGACGATCAAGGATATCAACAATTTTTGCAATCTTCTCTGTCGTCTCTAAGGTATCATTAATAATTAAGTTGTTTGTTCTCTCATCGGCAATAATTGAACCTCTTGCAGGAGTTACATAGTCCTTTAGAAGTGTTGTTAAGTCTTTTGCTTTTGAATATGAAATTGGAAGAATTTTAGTCACTAGAGGTTCCGCAACTTCTTTAATTTGTGTCGCTTCTCTCTCTTTTCTCTTCTCTTCAGTTGCTTGAGCAAGTGTTTTAATTGTTAGGATCGCCCCATTCTTTTCAGCAACAAGTTTATTGATTGATAAAACAGTATCAAGTGCTTGGTCCCATGGAACATTCACAAGATTTAGTGATAAAGGTTTAAGCTCCGCTACATCATTTGTCATGATAACGTTAAATCCAGAAGCATCCGCAATTAAATCAAGAATATCGTTAATCTTCATGTCTTTAACATTTAAAGAAATCTTATTACCAACGTATTTTTTTTGTCCAGAAAGAGTAAGGTTTTCGAGAATATCTTCCATACTCTTAGATTTTGGCTTTAAAAGTCTTTCAGCTTTCTTTTCTTCAACTGCAGACACAACGCTATCTTGCTCTTTTGAACTAGCAAAGGCACCGTAACGATTTTCAAAAATAATGCTCGCTAAATTTCCAGAGGTTTGAATTTTGGAACGTACGTTATCACGTAGTTGTACAACAACTCTAATATCTTGAGAACTTCCAGGTGCTTTGAATGCCGAAACAAATACAACACTTCCAGAAAACTCAGATGTATCAAAGGCCCTTAGAACTCTTTGAGTTGAAACGGTGTTTTCAATATCGATGATGACTTGCTTATCTTTTACAACTTGAAACTTCTTGATCTTGAAGTCATTCTTATCAAAATTAAAATTCAAGTAACTTAAGTCATCTTTTTGTTGAAAATCAATTTTCGTTAAATTTGCAGATAGTGCAAAAAATGAGTATAGAATCGATACTGCTATGACTATTTTTTTCATTTTTACTCTTCCTAAGTAAAATTATTATATTTTTATGATATCACAATTTGAATTTTATAAAAGTATTATGCATTACTCAGATAAAGGAAGTATTGTTTCGAGATACTCTTCTTCATCATATACATTAATAATTTTCTCAACTAATACTACCCCACCAGGTAGAATTGCTTTAACTTCAACTTGATCTGGGCCAATTTTCATCCCTTCTTTAATTATGACAGCTTCTGATAATCCTTCATCATCAATTTGTTTAATTATAGCTCTTGCATCTTTACCTAAGAATATTCCAGTCACTCTTAAGCGATCAATTCTCAAGTGGTCGGTTGTAAGCTTATTTGAAAATCCAGTAAACTTCTCTCTTCTGGCTTTTTTATTACCCATTTTCTTTTTATATTTTACCTTAAATGGGTCACGGATATTACGGCCAGAGCTTAAATCAGACGAAACTTCTCCAAATGAGAGATATGAAAATAAACAGATGAGCATTATTTTGCTAAATTTTATCATTTTCTCTTCCTAGTTCTTTTCTTTGGCGCTGGCTTCTTTTGTTTTTCGCTTAACTGCTGCTCAATTTCTTTAATACCACGTTTTTCTCTATGATTCTGATTATAAATATAACTCTCAATTGTTGCATAGAGATTGATAATCTCGTATCTAGACTTATTCGTTTTTGTAATTTTACTCAGATTAATATCTCTAACATTAAGAATTCGCTCTTGTTTAGAAATATTTTCTAATAATAGTAAAAATTGTAAGTAGGTTCCTTTTCCAGAGAATGTATAAAACTTCGTTATGTAAAACCCATTCTCTTCTTGACCACTTGGATTAATCTGTACATCTTTAATTTTCAGACTCTCACCTAGTTTTTTGATGAGATTAATACTTTCGTTATCACTTATATCTTTAGGTAAGCGTCTTTGTGTTTCTTCCAATTTTTGAGCAACGATTTCAATTTCTTCTTTCTTTTGCTCAACATCTCTCTCATAGTCTTTAAGTATTTTTAGCTCTTTTTTCTTCTTAGCTATTCGACCATTAATCGCATTAAGATCAGACTGTAGAACTTCTCTTTCTGAATCAACTAGATTATAAGCCTCGTATGCCTGAAAGGCTCCCCAAAGAATAAGTAGTAAATATAGCTTATTAATTAATGATAACATTACTAAAGGTCTCCATATGATTGAACTTTCCCTTCAATCGAAAAACTTTGTAACGTTACATTTTCACCATATAATTGGTCCTGTATCTCTTTCAATTCTTTCATTCCAAAGGTCTCTGAACTAAAGCCATTTCTTGGGATGAAATATTCTAGCTCCTTCACATTATTGATGAAGTCCCCAACTGAAGAGAAAGAAATGGACTCCCCTTCAATTTTGATAACTTTCTTATCATCGATAGTCAGCGTATTGAACCAAATATCATCATTTAAAGAACTAGACAGACCTCTAAGAACTTTATAGGGATTTGATTTCTTTGACATTACTTGTGCAACAAGTGCTTCACGACTTTTAAGCTCTTCAATTCGCTTAGTAAATGCATCCATAACTTCTGTTAAAGAGCCATAAGAGTCTACATTTTTTTTAATCTTGTTATAAGTTGTTCTTTGCTGAACAATCTGATCTTGAATATCTTTATTTTGATTTTTAAAAGTTGGAACCAAATAAGATGTCATCGCATAGTACATAGCATAAGCAATCACGAGTGATTTCTTATTCACCTTATTAAGATCAACACCAAGAATAACTGGAAGCTCTATTGGCTTCTTTTTTTCTAATAGGTTAATTTCTATCATTTTGGAAACTCCCTAAGGGCCAATCCAAATGAGACAACACCTTCGTGGGCCATATCATTTAACTCTTCATCATCAAAATCATTTTCATTAAATTCAATTTCATTAAATGGATTTAGTACGTTTACATCAACACCAAATGAAGATCGAATCTCTTCTAATAAATTTGGTAATCGAACAGAGCCGCCTGTAACAGTAATATTTTTTAATGAATCATCTGATGTAGCATTTATATAAAAGTCGTGTGCCTTCTTTAGCTCATTTACTAGGGTTCCATTGATTTCGTTAATAATCATTAAAACATCATCTGGAACACCTCCGCCAGCGGACATCTTTTTCAAGTCCTCTGCCTCTTTGAATGTAACTCCTAACTGCCTTTGAATTTCTTCAGTAATACTGGCACCACCAATAATAATTTCCTTAACAAAAACGGGAATACCTTTCTTAAGAACAATAAATACAGTCGCCTGAGAACCTATATCAATTAACAAAGTAGAAGGAATTAGTACCTTATTAACATCTGTACTTGTTGTAGACTCGAAAACGTCCTCATCGAAATCTTTAGTGATGCTACTTTCGATATCATCATCTTCAGAAGCAAGTTCATAAATATTTGTGATAGCAATTGAACATAAGTCCACGACTTTAACTATTTTGCCCAAGGATTCAATTATTGATTTGAATGACTCGAGAACATCTTTCTTAACTGCACAAACAATAACATCGAGACCTCCCCCCATGTTTTCGCCTATAACATACCAATCAATATTACAGTCCTCTACAGGAAATGGAAGATACTGCTCGGCTTCCCAAATAACTTGATCTTCAAGTTCTTCGTCATCACCACCAGCTAATTGTAACTTTTTAATGACTGTATTTGGGCCAGATAAACCAAGACAAATATATGGTTCAGTCACCTTAGCATATTTGAAGGCTTCCTCTAAAGCTTCTTTGAGAGCGTCTTCATCTTGAATTTCGTCTTCGATAATTGCAGCTTCCGGAAGTGGAACAGATGCATACTTAACTAATTTATAAGTATCATTTTTAGTAATTATTTTAGAGACTTTTACTGAGCTTTGACCGATGTCAACACCAATAAGTTCTTTAGGTACTAAACCTAAACCTTCCCTAATTTTAAATATAACATCCTGTATATCAATATTCTTCTTCATCCGTGACCTATCAAAGTATTATTTTATTATACTCTGCACAGTCCAGTCATTTCAAGAAGTTATTTAAAACAGTAATGCGCCCAGCATCATTCTAAAGACACTTGGAAAGTAGATTTGTATCACTGCAACGATGATTATGAATGGCCCAAAGGCAATTGCCTGATCTCTTTTGATAACCTTAAACATCAATAGCGGTAGCATAAGTAAACTTCCAAAGATGCACGAAAAGAGCATATTGTGAATAATTCCAAGTGGCCCTAGATATATACCTAAGACGCCAAAGAGCTTGATATCTCCACCGCCAAGACCGACGACCCCCTTAATTCTGTAAAATAGGTAAGTAATTAAGTAAGGTACTAAGAATCCTATCAAGCCACCAAGCACCCAGTGTTTCCAATGAAAGAAAAAAACAACATGAATAAAGAAGATCACACCAAGGTATACATTGATAACATCAGGTAAGATTTGGTGTCGAATATCAATAACAAAGTGGACAAGTAAACAACAGGCAACAGTGAAGAAGAATAGATATGATGTTAGGCCATGAAGACTAATATCGTCGCCAAATAACAAGAGAGAAATAGACGCTGTTAAAAACTCTATTACAGGATACTGAAAGCTTATATTTGTTTTACAATTGGCACACTTCCCCCTTAAACCTATGAAGCTGAGAATTGGAATATTGTGAAACCATTTAAGTTGAAACCCACATTTAGGACAGCGAGATCGATCAATAAAGAATTTTTCATTAGTCGGAAGTCTAAGTATTAGAACATTTAAAAAACTTCCAATAAGAGCGCCAAAAATAAATGCATAGATTTTAAATAGAATTATCATTAGCTCAACTCTTTATTTTTGAAAACAAAAGCATTAATGAATGAAAGTACCAAAATATAAGTTACACCATAAAAATAGCTATTCATGATATTTTGACTTGAGACAAGATCAGTATTGAAAACAAAAGGTTTGTAATTAAGTAAGTTTAAGTCCGGCAAAACTGCTTTATAAAGTCTAAGAACAAGTTCTAATCCTTCACGATTTTTTACAAAAGATAAACTAGAGATATGTGTTATGGCATGACCAACAAAGTATATAACGACAGTATTAATAACACTAAGAGCACGTGAAGTTATTAAACTAAAAAAGAGGACTACTAAAAACAAAAGAATTGACTCTAAGATCCCTAAAAACAACGAATTAATAATTACGTTATCTAAAACTCCACCACGAAATAAATAAACAACTAGAGAAGTTCCAAAAATAATAAAGGAGCTTAGAATTAGAATCGAAGAAACTCCCAAAATTTTCCCTAATAAGAATTTAACCCTTGAGATAGGACGAGACAGGGTTATGTAAATAGTTCTTGACTCTATTTCATCTGACAATACATTTACACCTACAAATATTGCCAATATATTTGCGGCCAGAGATGCCCCCCCTAGCCCAAAATCAATTGATATCCTCAAAACATTTCCATAAGAAAATTCTGAGGTGATATAACTTAAGATTAAAATAAAGAGAGCAATCCATAGGGTAAGATAAAGAACTCTACTCTTAACGATATCCTTAAACGTAAATTTTGCAATTGTTAATATATTCTTCATTTATTTAACCGATATACTATTTCTTCTAAAGACGAGCTTTCTCTAATTAATTTCGATATTTTTGCTCCCGACTCAATTAGTTCTAAAACTTTCTTATCTTTAAGTTCTTCTTCCACTAATAATTCGCAATCCCTGATTCCATCATTATACTTTATAACAAACTTACTACTTGTATTCTGAGAAACTAATTCCTTGATTGGACCATTGTAAATAATCTTTCCGCCCTCTAGAACCACAACATCATGACAAACTTCTTCTACATCATTTACAATATGTGAAGAGAAGAAAACGCCAACACCTTCTTCATTCACTTCTTTAATGACGTCTTTAAACTCTTTTCGCCCAATTGGATCTAGTCCTGAAAGAGGCTCATCCAAAATGATAAGACGAGGGTTATGTAGAAGAACAGAAACAAATCCAAGACGTTGCAGCATTCCTTTCGAGTAACCTTTAATTTTTCGATCTAAAGCAAATTTTATTTCTAGCTTCGTCGCCCATTTCTCAATATTCTTTTCAATTGTTTTATTTTCAATCTCTTGTAATTCACCACAGTAAGTTAAGAATTCATAACCTGTTAAATTCTGATAATAGTATGGACGCTCAGGCATATAACCAATAAGCTTCCTTACTTCATCCTCAGTCCAATCAATATCTAATATCTTAATTGAACCTGTATTTGGTTTAATAAACCCAAGTATAATTTTAATTAATGTTGTTTTCCCAGCTCCATTTGCGCCTAAAAAACCAACAATCTTTCCATTACTAAGTTCAAAACTGACATCTTGTAATGCCACGAAATCTTTATTCCAAAAATCTTTCTTAAACGATTTCGATATATTTTCACAAATTAACATAGAAGCCTTTTTATTTTTTTTAATACTAGTATAATCAGATATGCTCATGAAGAAAACACAACTTGCAAATAAATTAATTCCAATGATCCTATTCACATTTCTAGTAGGTGTTAACCACATTCTTTCATTTAAAAAGCCTATTAATCCTGAGTTATTTACTACTTTAAATAGCGACTTCATTAAAATTGTATCATTTGGTAATTATAGATTTATTTCGAGTTACTATTGGACAAAAACACTTCTGGATGCCGACACTGATCATGTAAAAAACAAAGAAAAATCTTGGCTCTACTATAGGTTTAAACTGATAGCTGATCTGGACACAAGGTTTTACGAAAACTATCTCCACGGAGGCATTTATTTATCAATCATTAAAGACGATATCATAGGAGCCGAGATTATTTTTAAAAGAGGTCTAGAAGTTTTTCCTGATGACTACAGACTAATGTACAATGCAGCCTTTAACTACCACTTTCAACTAAAAGACTATAATAACTCTTTAATAATGTATCAAAAGATTAGAAAATCACCATACGCTACAAACTTTGTAATTCTTCCAAGACTTATTGAAGAGGCAAGGAACAAACGAAAAACTAAACAGTCCCATCTTCAACTACTTCAATTACAATTGAATAGAACTAAAGATGAAAAAGAAAGAGAAGTTTTAATTAAGAAAATAGAAGAAATAAAAAAGGCCTCAAATTAATGAGGCCTTCTATCTTTAGAATAAAAATTTAAAGATTAGTAACCTTTATTAATCTCTCTAAGTACCTTGTCTTGATCAATCGCCCACTTACTTGCAGTAGCAGTAGTGATACTATCTGAATCAATATAACCGATTGCACCGGCTACAAAGTAACCACCCTGAGCATCAACACCAGGTGCTGTTTGTGAACCGTCACCCATGTTTGAAACAGCAATAGTAGCAATGTTAGCAACAGTTGTTCTCTGTCCCCCCACTTTCTTAAAGGCGGGTGCACCAAATTCAATATTTTGACAAGTTCCACCGTTATCTCTAACAATCTGGTTTGGTGTAGAGTTAGCTGCACTAAATCCAATTGAATAGTAATTACTTCCACTAGATGGTGTAGCAGTATCCCATGCACCATTTGGAGATACGTAACCAGCATCACCTAAACATGTACCAAATGAATCATAATCAGTTTGGATAGCAGTCATTGCTGAGTAAATTGAAGCTAGTTGAAGCTTCGCTTCAGAAGTTTTCGTTTTCGCTTGGTACTTTTTAAAGTTTGGAATTGCTACAGCAGATAGAATCCCGATGATGGCAACAACAACCATCAGCTCGACCAGGGTAAACCCCTTTGAGTTTCTCAACTCGTTTGTAAATTTCATGTCTTTTCTCCTCGTTAACCTAATTTAGATAGATTAATTAAATAAGCTTAAGAACTTAGCTAAAATTAAGATTTAGCTAGCCTTATAAATACTTTACGGCATATTTAACTTAAATATTAGCCCTTAATAAAATCAACCACTTACCTTAAAACAATAACTAAATTTAACTACAGTTTTGCCACTAAAGTTTGTCAATCAAGGTATTTAGGCACCTGCTGACATAAACATTGGCAAGTAAATTGCAATCATTACAGCACCAATAATTCCACCAAGTACAACAAGAACTAAAGGTTCTAGCATTTTTGTAGCAGCTGTAATTGCATCATTAACTTCATCTTCAAAAACAACAGAAATCTTTGCAAGCATTTGATCAATTGAACCTGTCGACTCACCAACCTTAATCATTTGTGCAACCATCTCAGGAAAATAGTCAATCTTCGTAAGTGGCTCTGTTAAAGTTTTTCCCTCAATAACTTTCTTTCTTACTTCTTTGATATCCCCAGAGATAACACTATTATCAATGGTTTCAACGCAAATTTCTAAAGCATCAATTAAGGCAACACCGGAACCAAGAAGAGTTGCTAATGTTCTTGAAAACTGGGCCAAGCTTCCTTTGATGATAACGGCTCCAAAAGCAGGAATATTCATAGAAAACTTATCAAAAGCAACCTTTCCCTGTGGTGTTTTAACAAAGTAAGTAAGGAAGATCATGGTAGCGATTCCACCTATAATCATTTTCCCAGAATACTCACCAAAGAACTCTGATGTATCAATTACAAACTGAGTGATCCAAGGAAGCTCTTGTCCAGTGTCTGCAAGCATTCCAGTAAACTGAGGAACAACGTATGTAATAAGGCCCCAAACAACAAGTGCACCAATACCAGAAACAATTAGTGGATAACTCATAGCCGATTTAATTTGTTTTTTTATCTTCTCCTGCTTCTCTAAATGTTCTGTTAGTTTCGATAAAATTTCATCGAGAATCCCACCGATCTCTCCGGCCTTAACAAGGTTACAATAGAGATTATCGAAACCTTGCTGTTTACGCATACTTTCAGCAAGAGTATTCCCTTCTGCTACATCAGTTGCGATATTCTTAACAGCATTCTTTAGTGCAGGATTCTTTTCTGACTTATAAATAATTTCAAGTGCCAAAATAATTGGTACACCAGCATTGATCATAATTGATAATTGCTTGGTAAAATTCATCAATTCAGGAGCACCAAAAGCCGAACCAATTCCTTTCTCAATTAACCATGCATTAATATCAAATTCTAAAATTGAAGGTGGAATAATCTTACGTACACGATTACCTTGGGCGCGTAGTCTTTTCTTCGCATCCTTTTCATCGTTGGCCTGGATTTGTCCACTGGCCTTTTTACCGTTTTTATCAAGTCCTTCCCATTTATATAGTGGCATATCTTACTCTATCGCTCCTTAATACCTAATTGTGGGCCCAACTCTTCTGGGTTTGTTGAATATGACATTGCTGTCTCAACATCAATTGCACCAGAATCAACATGTTTTTTAATTGACTGATTCATTGTCGTCATCCCAGTCTGATCCTGCCCAATTTGCATCTGTGAATAAATTTGGTGCATTTTATCTTCACGTATTAAGTTTCTAATGGCCGGTGTTGGTCTTAGAATTTCAAGACAAGCAACTCGTCCTGGTTCATATGTTTTTGGTAATAGCTGTTGTGAAACGACACCTTGTAGAACGAATGATAGCAGTGTACGTACCTGGTCTTGTTGATCTGAAGGGAAAACGTTTACAAGACGGTTGATAGTTTGCACACATGAGTTAGTGTGAAGCGTTCCAAAAACTAAGTGTCCTGTCTCTGCAACAGTTAAAGCAGCTTCAATTGTTTCCACATCCCTCATCTCACCAACGAGAACAATATCAGGGTCCTGTCTTAAAAGCCCTTTTAGAGCATTTTCAAATGAGTGAGTATCTCGGCCAATCTCGCGTTGATTCACAATACTTGTCTTATGTGGATGGACAAATTCGACCGGATCTTCAAGTGTAACAATATGCGCAGGCTCCATTTCATTAAGACGATTTATAAGAGCTGCAAGAGTTGTCGATTTCCCTGAACCTGTTGGCCCCGTTACAAGGAAGAGACCATTTGAAACATCAGTCATTTCCATCAATACATTTGGTAAATTCAGAGCTTTAAAATCAGGAACAGCACTAGGAATTAAACGAAATACCGCTGCAACTCCACCTTTTGAATAGAATATATTGGCCCTAAAACGAGCAAGTCCCTTAATCCCAAAGGCAAGATCGAGCTCTAGATTTTTTTCAAATTCATTCCTTTGTTCTTCAGAAAGTATTTGATAAATAAGCGACTTACTTGAAGAAGCATCAAGTGCTGGAAGTTTTACCCTAACAATATCACCATTAACTCTCATCGCAGGAGCTGTTCCTGGTGTTAAGTGCAAGTCTGAACCACCATTATCAACCATCAACTTAAAAAGCTGTTGGATCTTTAGAGATTCGGCACTTGTGATAGCACCTGTTTTAGTTTCGGTTTTTGTTTTTGTTTGCGTACTATCGCTACTCATCTATTTCACCTATAGAAAATATTATTATAATTTATCAACACTCGAGTTTTTAATTGCTTCAGCTAAAGTTGTGACTCCTTCAGCAACTTTAGTCAGGGCCGACATTCTTAATGTCTTCATCCCATCGGCAATTGCCTGCTTTTTCAAATCATCAGAAGAACAATGTTTTAAAACAAGATCTCTTGCTGCAGGAGTCATTTCTAGAACTTCATAAATTGCAACACGTCCTTTATAACCAGAACCATCACAGAACTCACATCCAGTACCGTGATAAACTTTAAGGTTCTTTGCAGAATTTGGAGTTACACCACATGCAACGATTTGATCTACCGTTACGCTCTCATCAACAGTCTTGCAGTTTTCACAAATCTTTCGACATAGTCTTTGTGCAACAACGACATTTAGGGCCCCTGTTACTAGAAACGGCTCAATTCCCATATTTAACAAACGCGTAACTGTTGAAGGTGCGTCATTCGTGTGAAGAGTTGATAAAACCATGTGACCAGTTAAGGCCGCTTCAATGGCAATCTCACCTACTTCCTGGTCTCGAATCTCCCCAACCATGATAATGTCTGGATCCTGTCTAAGAAACGCCTTAAGAGCTCTAGCAAAGTCCAGCCCAATATCTTTTCTAACGTTTACCTGGTTAATCCCCTCTAAGTTAAATTCACAAGGGTCTTCGGCTGTTGAAATATTTTTTTCAATATTATTAAGTTCTGATAATGCAGAATATAGAGTTGTTGTTTTCCCTGAACCAGTTGGTCCAGTAACAAGACACATCCCATATGGTTGTCTAATACCTTCTAAGAAAACATCAAGTTGTTTCTTTTCAAAGCCTAACTTAGTCATATCTAACTGAAGATTTGATTGGTCTAAAAGTCGCATTACAACTTTTTCACCAAATAAAGTCGGTAATGTAGAAACACGGTAATCAATAGGGTTACCATCAATCTCTAATTTAATACGTCCATCTTGTGGAATTCTTCTTTCAGAGATATCAAGTTGAGAAAGAATTTTCATTCTTGAAACTAACGGTAACAGCATCGATCTTGGAGGTGCAGCATATTCATGGAGAGAACCATCTAATCGAAATCTAATTCTAAAATTATTTTCATAAGGCTCTACGTGAATATCGGACACCTTTTTAATATATGCTTCTGCTAATACTTTATTAACGTACGAGATGATATCTTCACCAATATCCTCTTCTTTAACGTTCTCTTCACCTTGTTCCTGATCACCTCTAACCTCTCTTACTGTTTCAAGGATTTCATCAATTGAGGCTTGAATATTTTGATATAATTTTTTCCAAGCAGACAATGAAGTTAAAACAAATTCTACGTTAGACTGAATTTCTTTTTGTATTTCTGCTCTGATTTCAACAAGTGATGGATCGAATATTGCTAATGATATAGTCCCTGATTGTCTCTTTAGAGGAACAATTCGAAATTTTGTTGCAACACCTTTTTTAACTAATTGTAGTGTTGAGCCCGGTACACGTGTCTCTGATAAATCAACATAGGCGAGGCTACTTTGTTCTGCAACGGCCTTTGCAAATTTAATATCATCAAAGAAATTAAATTTTAAAAGATCTAATTCTGATACAACACCAGGGTTCTTATTTGCAGCTAATGGCACTAAATCTTTTCGTGGTACCATACCGGTTTTTGAAATGACTTCTAAAAATTCTTTTCTTATCACCTTACGTTATCCTAATATTAGTTTCTTTAAATATTGAATACTTAGATACTCTAACTATTTACTATTTATTTACTATTATAACGTAAAGTTCCAAAATTTTTTTGCTTCTACTGCTTGTAGGTAAAGAAGTTCACTTCCGTCTACATAAGTGAGTTTATTACTCAGAAAAGACTGATGATATTCATGAGAATAGTTCATATCCCAAAAAATTGAATTATTTGAAAACACAGAATTGAATTGAAATTGACGTGCACAACAATTGATAATCAATGCTTTATTGAGATTAACAAAGGAATCGTATTTAACAGAGTTCAGATCGCCGTTTTTTCTTCTAGAGAATTGGTGATAATTAATATTTAGCTCTTTAAATAAAACTTTGAACATATTTGTCATTGCGCCATCACCCAGCATAATGATTTCTTTTTGTTCATATGAGTTGTTAAGAATGATTTCTTTAGCGGCCAAATAGTCAGTATTTGTGCCAAAAAATTGTGTCCCATCATATTTAATGCAATTAATTGCACCTATTTCTTTTACACTTTCTTCCAACGAGACATCATTTAGAAAGTGTTTTTTATACGGTGCTGTTATTGAAAGACCTTGAAGATTTGAAAATATCTCTTCCAATTGTGGAATATTTTTTTCATCGTTAATATCCAAAAGACTGTATTCAACTTGGCCATCGAAGAGTTCATTATAGATTTCTGGTGATTTCGAATGTTGAATATTCTTCCCTAGAAGACCCAATTTAAGCATTAAAATATTCTCGCGTCTTTTTTACATCTAACTTAATTTGTTCAATAAGTTCATTTACTGATGAAAATTTCTTTTCATCTCTTAACCTTTTAATAAATGATACCTCTAGTTCATTTCCATAAATATCATTATCAAAGTCTAGGATATGTGTTTCAACGAAAACACTATTTCCATCTGTAAAAGTAGGATTATGACCAATATTTGTTACTGAGTACCAAGTTGATTCACCAAACTTAGTTTTCGTAATATAGACACCATTTTTAGGGTAACGACGATAGCGATCAAGGGCCAAATTAGCTGTAGGAATTCCAATTTGACGGCCACGGCCAGCACCCTTTATAACACGTCCCCTTATAAAATAGTTTCGTCCTAAAAACTTTCCAACACTTTCAACATCACCATTTGCTAGAGACTCACGTACAACTGTACTAGAAACCTTATCACCTTCAACGTCATAAGAGCAAAGTACATTTACTTCTGTTGATTTTGATGAACAAAAGCTTTTAACAAATTCATGATTTCCTTTCTTTTGCGCACCAAAGGCAAAATCATGACCAAGATAAATTCTTTTCGGTTCAATATGATTGAAAATATATTCATTTAAGAATACTTCAGGTTCTTTCATCGAAAGATCACGATTAAATTCGATCTCTAATAGGTAATCAATATTTTGATGAGAAAGAAGCTCTCTTCTTTCTTCATAACTATTAATTAAGTAGTGCTCTTTTGGATTTAGAATCTCTATAGGATGTGGAGTAAATGTTATAACAACGAGCTTTAATCCATCATCATGGCATTCATTATATATTTGATTAATAATTTTCTGATGGCCACGATGAACACCATCAAAGTTACCAATAGTAACTGCAAAATTATCACATTCTATTTCGTTTAAGCTTTTAATTATTTTCATAGTCTGCTCTAGCTAGTTCTTGCCAGTATTCTTTCTTATACTTAAGAGGTAACTTAGCGCCTTTATACTCATTTTTTCCAGCGTTATCGACAAGGTCGAAAAAGTATTTTCTAGCTTCATCTGAAACCTTCATCCCCTTAATACGATCATTTAAGCTATCACCGTGTACACTTGGTGTAAATATTGTGATGTGATGAAAAATATTTGAATAATTAAATTCGTTTTTAAGGTTTTTAAAAGGGTCTCTATCAAAGAGTCGGATATAAGGAACCCCCGTAATTATTAGAATTAAAACAATGATTCCCACTAGCGTATAATTAATAATATCCCACAGGTTTCTTTTGCTAGAGGCAACAAATACTGGCGCCATAATATTCTCTGCAAGAATCGTTTTCTGTACAGTAGGTGCAACAACCTGATTATTTTTAACAACTTCTTTTGTCTCACTAGATGCGATATTTGATGCCGCACTACCAGAACCAATAATCACAAGTGGATCAACAACTAGCTCCGTCGTTTCAAACTGTCCTGTAACTGGATTGAATGTCGATAATTCAATCTTTCTTTGAGAAACAAACTCTGCTCTTTTTGCCAAGAATGTATAATCAAATACTTTATTTTTAATTAGTGGAGTTTGTTCAACCATTTCCGCTCTTGTTTCAAAAACTTCGAACGCGTCAGAATTAATTAAAGCAGGTGCATCAAATTTCTCAAGTGCTCCATCACCACGAACTTCTAAACGGGCCTCTAACACATCGTTGACAACAATTTTACTTTTATTAAGACTTAAATTGAAAGTGTGTTTACCAACAAGTCCAGTAAAAGACTTAGGCATATTCTCCATAGGAATCTGAAGGGACTTTATTTTAACACGATCACTTCTAATCGTTTTCGACTTATAAGTTGCAGAACTAAATGAAAATGACATCCCAAAGGCATTTCCCTGTCTGTTTTTATAATCAGGGTGTTGAAAACGAACTTCGATAGGATCGATCGAAAGGTTCCCAGGTTTTTCAGGGTAAAGAACACTTTTATAAACAGGTATACGTTTATAAACGTCTCCTTGAACACTTACTCTCTCAACATTGGTACGAGGTAACTCAAAACGTTTTAAAAAATTCTTTTGTACCGGAAATTTTACAAATTCAGGGTTAGTTATTTCACCCTTAAAGTATACATAGTAGACAAGATCAATCTTCTCTCCAACATATGCCTGTGTTTTATCTACTTCAGCACGTATAAAATAATCTTGAAGCCTTGCCCTTTGACTTAGAATACGAATAGATAAAGAACGGTGTTTGACAACTTCATTTCCAAAATCAACTTTAATATCTCGAACTACAGCACTTCCCTTTTTTAATGCTCTAAGTTCATAGACATAATTATAGACTTTTTTCTGAATCATTTTCCCGCCAGCAAAATATCCTTTTACCATCAGTCGACTAGCATCATTTGTATTGTCAGAGACTATTTCAGCATTGTTAAGTTTGAAGCTTACATAAGGTTCTGTTTCTCCCTGATATTCAAAATTGATTATTAATTTGAACGAATCCTCTAACGCGACTTCAGATGAGCTTACTTTTGCAGTTATCGTTTGTGCGAAAGAAGAAAATGTTAATAGAATTAAAATTATATACTTAAACATTACCAATCCTTACGATTATTATTTCCATCTGAAGTTGTATCGATAAATTTCTTCTGCAGTTGCGAATCATCATTCATAATCTGCTTAAAGACGCCATTCGCTTTCCTCATGCGCTTTTTCTTTTTGGCCTGATCTTCAAGATCTTTCCATTGTTGTTGCTGAGTTTTTTGCTTTTTCTTATTCTTATCATCTTTATCATTTTCGTTTTCAGACTGACTTTGGTCTTTCTTTTCATTACCTTTATCAGATTTTTTTTGATCTTTTTTATTATCTTCTTGGCCCTTCTGCCCTTGATCTTGTTTACCATCTTTCTTTTGCTGTTGTTGGTCCTGTTTCTTATTGTCTTTGTTATCCTTATTTTCTTTATTTTCTTTATTGTCTTTATTTTCTTCTTGTTTCTTCTTATCTTGTTCTTGCTTTTTCTTATCCTGCTTTTGCTTTTGAAGAGCAAATTTAATTTGCTTTTTGATTGCATTTGAAAGATCTTCATTGTCTGCATTTTGTTCCAAGATATATTTATAAAGATTAACAGAATCGACAAATTGATTATTTTTTAATAGAGCTGTTGCATAATTAAAAAGGTCTGTTGGTTCCTCATCTTCATAATTATTCAGTGTTTCATTATAGATATCTGCAGCTTGCTTTTGTCCATCTTTCTGTTTTAAGAAAAGTTCTGCCAATTTTAACTTCTCAGCTTTTGAAATATTTCCTGCTCTCATTTTATCAACTAGCATTTCTTGCATTGGATCGACCTCTACTTCTTCTTGAGCATAATTATTGCCAGATGGAACAATAAACAAAGAAATTAGAATTAGCATGGTAATCGGCTTAAATGTTTTAAAACGACCAAAGAACACAGATAGAATATAGAAGATAATGCTTGTAACAATTAACCAATATCCTAAAACAGGCCTAGATCTCAATGTCCCCTTAGTGAAAGAATTTAAATGAATATCTTTAAAGAACCCTAGAATCTCTTGTGTTGGTAAGCTATAGGACTCCACAAACCATACTTTGGCGTACTTAGATTTCTTAACTAGATTCTCAAAAAAATGTTTATTCAATTTAGAAATAATCTCAACGCCATTAAACTTTTTATAACCAAAGAAGTTACCACGCTTTCCACGCATAGGTATTTTTCCTCCTTCCTCAGTTCCGACTCCAACAATTGCCAAGCTAATTTCATTAGGAATATCAACTTCAACATTAGAGTGTTCTTCTCCATCTGTGATTAAAAGAATATTTCCCTTTGTAAAACCATCACTTGTCTTAAAGAATTGGAATGCTTCCTTTAATGCGAGACTCACATTTGATCCACCTTCAGGAGCAGCACTTAACATTGTCCCTAAGCGAGACTCTAGAATATCGACATCATCTGTAAATGGTACGATTTTACGTTGTATATCTGAGAAAATACTTAAGGCAACTTGATGGCCATAAGCATTTTTAACAAAGTGCTTTGCAATAATAGCAGCTTTTGAAATGCGATTAGGTCTAATGTCTTCAACCAGCATACTTAATGAATTATCAATTAAAATTAAAGTTCGCTGGTTAGGAATATTTGATTCAACAAGCTCTTCGGGACCACGAAGGTCACCAAGAGAAAGCGCAAAACCAAAGAAGGCCAAGGTATAGCACAACATCGACATTTTACTGACTGGTCTAGAATTAAAATTCCAAACCTGTTTAACTATTTTAAAAAAACGCTTTCTTAGCAAGTACAAAAGAGAGATAAATATAGCAACCGCTACAATAGAAATGATCAATAGCTTTGTATTAACAAAATCCATTATGCAACTTCCCTTAAGTATAGACGACGTGTTCCTTCAACCAACATCAAAAGTAAAACACCTGCGAGTAAAAACTTATAATAATCTTCTTGATAAATAATACGCCCTTTGATCTCAAGTCCCTTTCTTTCAAGTTTATTAATTTCTGAAAGAACTTCATTCAAAGAGTCATTATCTGAGGCAACAAAATCCTTACCTCCTGATAGTTCTGCAATCTTTTGAAGAGTTTCAAAGTCCATACTTGCACCAGGCATATTTTGATATCTTTTTCTTCCAAAAGCATCTCGTCCAATCGGCAACTTTGCATCTGGGTCACCACCTATACCAATCGTATAGATCTTTATCCCTAATTCTTTAGCTTTCTCAGCGGCTTGCATAGGTGACATTAGACCAGCATTTGCGCTACCATCAGTTAGTAAAATTATTGATTTATTCTCAGCAACACTAGTTTCTGATCTAGCAAGGGCAAGCCCAAGAGCATCACCAATATTTGTTCCCGATCCTAAAAATCCAATATTAATTTGTTCAACTGATTGTTCTACTAGTTTCAAGTCTGTTGTTACTGGAATTAGCGTGAATACCTTATCTCCAAACATGATGATACCTATTCGATCGACAGGAGATAGCTCTACAAATTTTCTTATTTGGCTTTTCGCAGCTTCTAATCGATTGGGAGGAAAATCCTCTGCTAGCATCGATCTAGAAACATCAACAACAAAATAAATGTCATTAATCTCTTTTTTTACATTACTTTTACCCATCGGAGTCTTTGGGCCCATTAAAGCGAAGCTGATAAGCGCCCATGATACAAGAGAGGCAAGAAATAAAATTCCTCTTAAAAATGATGGCCTAGATTTTAGGCTATAGCGTGGAGGAAGGATTAATTCCCCTTTTTTAAAGATTGCAAAAAAATCGATGCACCAAAATAGAAAGCCTATAATACCTACGATAAATAAATATTTATTGTGAAATATATAATTACTTAACAATGATATTCTCCTTTGCACGATTATGGAGATCAGAAATTGTTAAATCATCTTCATGAGTCCAATTCTTCTTATATTGAAGCTCATTTATCTTATTTAAGTAATCTTTTAAAATTTTCCTATCTTCAAATAACTCTTCAAAACTTAGTTTTTCAGAATATATATTCTCGTGTTTTTCACGAGTATCAGCATCCCTAAATAAATCAATCTTATCGGCCCAAGCCTTTTTTATTCTTTGCTTTTTATTGTATACTTGAAACCCATAAAACGAAATTAGTACAAGGGCCAGTAGAACTAATACATATAAGACATAATCGACAATCGACTTATCTTTTTCTAATTTCTTATCAAATACGATAAAGTCTTGTTGTTCAACTGCAGTATCTTGAAAGTTAATACCAGAAAATGAAACGCCAAGGGCCATACCGCGATAATCCCATATTTTTGGAAAGGAACTCTTTGGTGTTGCAACTAAAACACCACTAGCTTCTACGATATAGTATTGCGGATTTGTTTTTAAAAAATATTGTTTATTAATTTTTGATATCTTAACAATGTCGGCAAAGTCACGTGACATTAAATTATTCTTAATATCTTCATCAATCACATCTGTAATAGGATAAATTGTAAGTTTAAAATCGTGAATTTCACCAACACTCCAAACTTTCTCATCACCTTCAAGACTCAGCTCTATTTTTGTATCAAGAGCACTAGTGTTTACAGTGATAGACATTAGAATGATTACAAGAAATGAATAAAAGAAATGTAACCTCATTATAACATCTCCTTAACAAAATCTTCCAAGTAGCGATCTCCGACATTAATGTCTTTTAATCTAAATCCATAATTTAGTGGTTCGACTTTTCCTTTAAGTTTGGCATCAACTTTTCCGCTTCCTTTCCCTGCAATACGTCCAATCACAGAGAAACGAAACTCATTTGAAGTATCGAGAGGGCAAAGTAATCTAAAAGCATGTACATGTTTTCGTGCTGTAAGTCTTTTTAAAGTTTCTGGTGATAAGAATTCATAGAAATCACTAAGGATAACAACTTCTCTTTTCTTATAAAACTCTCTTACTAACTCAGCATCAAACTTTTCAAAATTACGCTCTTTTTGAGATACAAGATATTCCGTGTCAATTTCTCCGGCCTTATTTATAACGCTAGACTTTCTTAGTGCATCAACAAATGCGACAAGACCTGCTTCACCTCTCTTCTTTTGAACTCTTACAACTCGATCATTCAAACAGATAATTGTTTCTATATAGTCGTGAGTTTTCTCAGATAGTAAATAAAGCAACGAGATAATCTCAAAGGCAGCTGCTAGTTTTGACTTACCATTGTGCCCAATAACCATGCCAGGGCTACAATCAAGCAAGATAGTAATCTCAACATTCCTTTCTTCTTCGAATGTTTTGATATATGGAGTATTCGTTTTAGCAACCATTTTCCAGTCAATAAAACGAACGTCATCACCATGAACATACACCTGATGTTCCTTAAACTTTAACCCCGTACCTCTAAAGTGAGATTTAAGCATGCCAATAGAAAATGAGTTCGCTCTTTTGAACAAACTATTTTTCATATTTTGAACAATTTGATGTACTTCAAGTGTTTTCATATTAAATCATTTTCTGAGCAATCTTAACTGCTAAGTCCCTTGGGTTTAATCCATCAATAGATGCCTCATAAGTTAAAATAATTCTGTGCCCTAAAACAGAAGCAACAACTTTCATTACATCATCTGGTGTGACATAATCACGTTGCGCCATAAATGCGTTAAAACGTCCTAACTTCTGTAACCAAATAGCAGCACGAGGTGAAGCCCCCGCTTGCACAAGTCCTTTAAAATCTGGAGAAAAGTGTTTATCACCAGGTCTTGTTGCTCTTACTATCTTAATAATTAAATCCTTCATCTTATCATCGACATAAACCTTATCAATCTCTTGGCGAATTGAAAGAATATCATCTGTTGAAAGAATAGAGCTTAAGTCTTGTTTAATACTTTCTAAATCAAGAATTGACTTCTCTGCTTCAAAATCGGGATAATTAACACTTACTTTCATCATAAATCGATCTAGCTGAGCTTCTGGAAGCGGGTAAGTTCCTTCCTGCTCAATAGGGTTTTGTGTTGCAAGTACAACAAATGGACTCGATAACTTATGCGTAGAATCACCAATCGTTACTTGCTTTTCGGCCATGGCCTCTAATAGTGCAGATTGTACCTTAGCTGGTGATCTGTTTATTTCATCGGCAAGTAAAAGTTGTGTAAAGATTGGTCCAAACTTCGTAGAAAATTCTTCTTTTTGTTGTGAATATACCATTGTACCGACTAGGTCAGAAGGAAGTAGGTCAGGCGTAAACTGAACCCTTTTGAATGTTAAATCACAAAGCTTACTCATTGTTGATACAGATAATGTTTTACCTAAACCAGGCATACCTTCAATAAGAAGATGTCCTTCACAGACTAATGCCGCAATAATACTATCAAGCATTTCATCTTGACCGTATACTATTCTCTTTGCCCTATCTAAAACACTATTAACCTTCTGTCTTGAATTATCAGTCATTTCTTTCCACCTTATAAGCTAAATATTTTATATAATTTGATTTTGAGTCAAGTCGACTAATAGGATGATCTAGTCCCTGGATACCTGTATCAATTAACCTAATTGAAAGATTATTCTTTTGAGCACTTCTAGCAACACATTGATCTAACTCATTCATTGAGATATTTTGTGTGCATGATGCTGCCGCTAGAATTCCACCCTTATTAATCATTTTAAAAATACGAGTATATAATTTTTCATATCCACTAATAGCGGCTTTCTTATCTTTATAACTTTTACTAAATGCAGGAGGATCGCATACGATCACATCATAACTAAGTCCTTCACTTACTTTTTCATCTAAAAACTTAAAGACATCCTGACGTGTGAAACTACCGCGGTTGCTAAAGTTATTGAGTTCAACGTGATTACTAACCACATCTGCCATATTTGCTTGGTCAACAAACTCAACCTGCTCTACACCTGCACGTAAAAGGTGAAGTCCCCACGACCCCACATACGTAAAAAGATCAAGCCCTGTTTTATAGCTTTGCCCTGTTCTCTTGATTAGCTCTTCAAATTTTCTTCTGTTTTCGCGGTGATCGTAATAATATCCCACCTTTTGCATCATCTCTCTTTTGATCTGATACTTAAAACCGGTTTCTTCAATTTCTATTAGTTCAGGTAATTCATCACTTTCAAAAACAGGAAGTTCTTCAATGTCGCGATACTTCTTATTATCCAGAAGTATTACTTCCTTATCGAGAAGCTTTTGCAAATGTGCTTTTATTTCATTTCGATAAGTGTCCATTCCTGCTGTGTTAATTTGTAGAATGACACAGTTTCTGTAACCATCCACAATTAGCCCAGGAAGTCCGTCTTCATCACCATAAACTAAACGAGCATCTTGCCCATAACCTATTTCAGACCGATAGCTTATTGCATCTTCAATAGATTTTGCTACATACTCCCAAGGCTCTAGCGATGATTTAAATATTGCGATATTCTTTTTTCGTGTTGAATTTGGATTAACAAATCCAATATACTTATTCTTCAAGTGACTAAAGCGACACCATTCACCAGGACGATGTGAACGGAGAGAGTCTTCAATGTCATTTTCAGATAAATGAATAACTTTACTTTCAAAGTGAAGTCTAACTTTTTTATTAATTTCTATTTGTCTCATTTATAGGCCTATAATCTTTTTAGCTTGCCCAGTATTGATTTGATAATTTTGAATTTTCAAATCTAGTTTACCTAGCTCAACCTTCTTATCCCCTGTCACAACATATGACACTGCTTTGATATTACTTGGTAATCCGAAAGTTCCAAATTTATCATACTCGATCTCAATCTCTTTAATTACTGAAGAAGCTCCTCTTCCCTCTGAGATAGAGATCTGAGAGATCACACTCTTTCCTTTTGCCCATGATTTCTTAGAGTAAGAAAATGATGTTTTTGTATGCAATTGTGGACTACTCGATTTGATCTCTTTAATTTGTCCACTCGAATATAGCTCAATACTTAAATCAAGTAACTCCGCTTTATCTTTAACTCTAATAAAGCGACTATTATTTTTTGGATCTTTCTTAAATGCACTCTGTTCAAGAGGTGTTGTTAAATTTTTCGCTAACACTAATTCGACATAAGGCTTAACTTTTGCAATTAACGTTTGCTTAAGTAAATCAAAACCTTTCTCGGGTAGCCCCTCTACTCTGATTCTAATATTATTCGGATACACCCAGTAGACTCGATAATAAATATCATCGGGTTCTAAGGCCGTATTTGACCTTACGTATTTTTCTAAGTTTGGCTCTCGAATATCAAAGAATAAGTCCTGTATCTGTCCCTCTAATGGAGTATACGTTCTTAACTTGTGATCGTTAAAGATACTACTATTGTTAGAAAAAACTGATGAAACAGAAAGTAATAAAACAACAATTAGAGATAAGTTAAATTTCAGCATAATATGTCCTTTTAACTTATTTTAAAAGGGACATAGACCATTACCAACTAGTTGAAATTATTTCCTTCCAATTGACTTTAGGGAGAATCAAATGCTTCTCTTTCTTATAAATAACTTTACCTGCAGCTCCCTTTACTCCTTTAAGATTTTCTACTTGAGTAAAAATAACAGGTATTTGATCTGCACTAAATTCACTATAATCGGCCAATATTGATGCTACGACACTGTATTTATCGAAATCGAAGCCTTCTAAGTTTTTGGCAATAACATGAGCACTTTTATCTCCATCAAGATGAAACCAAATATCGCCTTTAGTTGACCATTTACTACGGATATAATCGTTTCCTTTTGTATTTAGGCCAACTGCAATAGAAATATTATTCCATCTAAAAACTGAGTGATCATCTGACTTATTAACTTCAGTACTCTTTTGAGCTACCTTTTTCCAAACAGGCACATTTATTTTTTCTTTAACAAATACGACTTTCTTAGACTCGATTTCTTTAATGACATCCGCAAGACGCTTCTCTAGAAACTCTTCACCCTTTCTAAGCTTCTTTATCTTTGAAAAAAGTACATTTTTCTTTTGATAATAATTAAGGCCGTAATCAAATTTTGCTTTAAGACTCTTGTATTTAAAGACGTGCTCACTTAAATCCAATTCGTCATTGATTAGTTTTTTTTCTAATTCATGTCTGACCTGGCAATTTTCTAAATCTTTTTCAATAAACTTCTTCTTTCGCATTAACTTCTTATTATAAGTCGTCTCAGCTTTTTTATTAAATACTTCAGCTTCATCTAACATGAGTTTGTTCTCATTGATGTCTTTCTTATCTAATTGTTTACGTCCAAGTTCGTTGAAAATATCAAAGTAGTCTTCAAATTCAAATAATTGCTTCTTATTCGATTGCCATGGAGAGAAATGCAATCTTTTCCCTTCATTGAGATATACATAAGAGAAAAATAGCTGACGTCCTTTCCAAAATAGCAAGAGGTTACTCTTGTCATAAAACTTAAAGTTTAAACATTTATCTTTCGTATCGACTTCAATTTCACTCAAACGTGCGTTTCTAATATTTGATCTTAAAAACTCTAAGAATTGATCCCTCGTTATTCTATATTCAGAAGGTATACTTGCAATTGAATCCCAAATTCCACAGTGCTCTCCACCTCTTCCCAGTGTGATACAAAGATTCTTACCTCTGAGTCTCAACTGTAATAGAACAAGCTTTCCAGAAGAAAAGATTTTTTGAATTTTTGGGTTTGTCGACACCCCATTTTCAAATAATTGCGCATTAATTTTATCGACATTTCGCCCTAGCTCTGAGAAATTTAAATTCATGAATAATCCAACAATTTTGTCACAAACACTGAGTAATATTGACTGGAGCAAGATTGCTTCTGAAATTATCACCCATGCAAGGTTTCAAGTTAATAAGAATATTATAGAACATAAACCAAAGATATTCGAATCTGAACAACTAGATGAACATTTTTATGACTTAAATGAGATTATTAAGAAAATTGATGAAACAGGTAATCTTGGTGATTTCTTCTTTAGCAATTTGAGAGATAGTGACGAGAACCACAATGCCTTAAATTATATTGCAAAAGGTGGCGTTGCAACATTAGATCAGCTAAATTTCTTAGCTAATACAATCGAGAACCTTTTTTCAACTAAACGTGTATTAAACTTTGGTAATTACCGAGTTTTTTTAGATGAATTAGTTAATAAAACACAGAGACTTAAGCAAAAATTCATTAATCCATTTCGTAAGTTTGTGGATGCTGATGGAAGTGTTCACTTAGAAAAACACCCTATTATTGCGCCATTGATACAAGAGCAAATAAGCTTAGAGAGAAGAATCCGTGAGACGATTAACTTTATTTTAAAAGATGAGGATATATCAAAGCGCTTGCAAATGGACACCTTTGACATTATCAATGAAAGATTTGTTATTCCTATCAGAAGTGATTCTTACCGAAGTGACTTAGGAAGTATTGTAGCAAGATCCTCAACAGGAAATACCCTCTTTGTTGAGCCGGTTGCAACAAGAAAAATGTCTAATGAATTAATTGAGATCAATTCAAAAATTGATTACGCAATTTCTCAAATTTGCAAAGGTTATTGTGATCTGATCAATAACGATCTCACGACAATGCGAGATGTTTATTCGTTCTTTATCGATCTAGACTATACATATACATTAGCTAGTTATTCACATACTAAGGATTTCTGTTACCCAGAAGTTAGCCAAGATGGTGCAACTAACCTAGTAGACTTCTATCATCCCCTTATTGAAAACTGTGTTCGAAATACGATCGAAGTCGAAAATAAGATGAGAGGAATTATCATCTCTGGGCCAAATACGGGAGGGAAGACAGTTTCCATTAAAAGTATTGTTATTGCGCACTTATTTTTAAAGCTTGGATTATTTATTCCTGCACAAAAAGCTAAATTACAATACAAAAGCGATGTTTTCTACTTCGATAGTGACTATCAAGACTTAGAGATGGGACTCAGTTCATTTGCCGGAGAAGTTCAAGTTATTTTATCAATGCTTGAGAATATTCAAAATGATTCACTAATTGCAGCGGATGAAATTTTTAATTCGACATCATCTGATGAAGCATCCTCTCTTGCCTACTCAATCATTAACTATGTCACTAAAGAGCTAGGATGTGATGTTTTAATTTCAACCCACCACCAGCTGTTAAAGACGAAAATACAAGAAAGTAAGGAGTTTATCTCGGCCCATGTGGGTTATGACTTTGATAACAATACACCTACTTACAAGCTAATTATTGGAACTCCTGGTTCATCGATGGCGCTAGAAATTTTTAATCGTCTAAGCAAGAAGCATAATATACCTGAGTTTATATTAGATGATGCAAAAAAGATGCTTGATACAAAATATGTAACCTATGAAAGACTTTTACAAGACCTGTCAAAGAAACAAGAAAGAATCGATAAGACACTTAAAGAAAATATACAACTTAACCACGAACTCAAGAATCAAAAGAAATCTCAAGAAGGTATTCTCTTTTTAGAGAAACAAAGGGCCTTTGATCAATATGAGAAAGAGATTAAAAAGATTATCAAAGGGCTTAATGATGTCAAATCCAAAAGTCTAAGTAATGAAATCTCTTCACTAAATAAACAATATGAAAGGCTCAAGCCAAGTAAAATTGAAAAGCCAAAAGAAGAAAGACAAGTTGCCACAGAGATAAAAGTTGGATCACGTTATTTTTGTGATCGCCTAAACTCGACTTGTGTAGTCTTTGAGATCAAGGGGAAGAATTGTGTTGTCGAAGTAAATGGTAAAAAGATTTCTGTACCAAAGGCATCACTCTTTGATCAACAAGGTATTAATAATAAGAAGCCTCAAAAGACCAAAAATGTTGAAATTAATGTATTTAAAACGATCAACTACACTACCGAAGTTAATTGTCGTGGAATGCGCTTAAGTGAATTTCAGCAAAAGGTTTTCTCTTGTATAGACGATCTTAGAATGGGTCATATTCCATATTTAATTATTGTCCACGGACATGGAGATGGAACCTTAAAGAAATGGCTTAGAAATGAACTTAGAAGGCAGCGCGATTTAAGTTGGTCACCGGATGAAGGAAATGACGGGGCAACACGTATTGATCTTACTCAATCGTCTTAAAAATACGTTCCGACTTAATATTCATCTGACCGGTATAACTATCTTGCATCATTGAAAACCAGACGAAAAATGCACGGCCTCTGATATTTTCGAATGGGACAAAGCCCCACGCTCTCGAATCCGAAGAGTTATCACGATTATCACCCATAACAAAGTAGTGTCCTTCTGGAATTTTTGTCAGTGGATAATTAAGTTTATAGATATTATCCATATCTTTTTTTACAACAAACTTTTTGTCCTGCATTGTAGTTTCAAGATAATCGTAATTATCATTATATTTAGTTGCTATGAGCTTTTCCGCTATTTCCTTACCGTTAATGTAGATCTTCTTATTCTTAATCTCTATACTTTCACCAGGTAAGCCAATAACTCGCTTGATATAATTAATTTTTGGATCATTCGGATATTTAAAAACAATTATATCACCACGTTTCACATCATTTGTTCTAAATATGTATAAAGGGTTTGAGTTAATACCACCTAAAGCAATATCAGAGAAAGGAAGTTTGAAACCATAACTAAATTTTTCGACAAGTATAAAATCACCTATCTCCAATGTTGGAATCATTGATCCAGAAGGAATTCTATAAGGCTCATAGAAAGAAGATCTGAAAGTGAGAAGAAATAGAATAATTAAAAATGAATCACGGCACATCCTAAGAAAGCTTTTCTTACGACTTGCTATTTTCTCTTCTAATATATCACTCACTTAATTCCTCGGTAGTATTTTGAAATAATCTCTTGTGCTAACTTTGTTGATTTAACATACCATTTTTCGTAGTTGATAATCATAATACACACAGAGATACCCTTATCGTCTAAATTCTTTTTAGGTTTAGCATAAGAAGTAAACCAATCTCTTTTACCAAATGGAAAACCACCTGTAATTGAACCTGTTTTCCCACCGATCTCAAGTTTATTAGAAATTCTTCGGCTCATATACCTTCTAAATGTTCTTCTTGCTGTACCTCGCTTAATCGTCCCTTGCATTAACTCAGAAAGCTCTTTTGCTGTCTCAGCTCCTATTACTTGCTCTTTTCGAACTTCATTTTCCCAAACAGTTTGATTTTGTTCATCAACAAGGTTGGTTGCTAGGCGCGGGTATTGAAGAACTCCCCCATTGGCCACAACGCTTGATAAAACTGCACAGTGAACAGGAGAGATTTGTGTTCGTTTATTAAAACCTGAAGCGATCTCGGCCATCGCATAGTCTGTCTGCGGTATTTCAAAAGTAGACTTAGCTAAATCAATTTCTTCCATTAAGCTATCGTTAAAACCAAGTCTTTTGGCCATATCCTCAAGCTCTTCTGGAGTTGTATTATTAATCGCGGCCTTTCCAAAGATAACATTATTAGAATAGGCAAAAGCCCTATCAAATGAAGTCGTTCTCTGCCAACGAGATTTCTTATTTTTTAACTGATACTTGTAAAGTGTCGTTCCACGTCCACGGTACTTGAATTTGTCGTGGATATCAAAGTCTTCATTATTAATTAAATCAGCACTTGTTACAATTTTAAATACACTTGCAGCAGGATGTGTTCCAGTAAATGGAAGAAGGTAATCAAAAACCTTCCCTTGACGTGTAAATCCAATACTAACAAGAAGGTTACCATTATTATTATCCATAACAACGACAGCTGCCTTATCTGGACGATAGTAACGAAGACGCTTCCTTACAAAGCTTTCTAATTTAGGATCTGTTGAATAATTAACTTTATAGGATTTTGAATTATGCGAAATCGTTTGCTTGAATGGAGTTTTAGGATCTAAAAGCTGGCTCGAAAGGTAGTGCCTCAATTGTTGATTATCGATGACACTTGCCTTTGGCTTAACTTCTATTTTCTTTTGCTCGTCTTTTCCTACTAAAAAATAACCTATTAACGCGAGCGGAGCTAAAATTAATAAATACTTATATAAAAACCTATACTTGAACACCTTTATAGCCCTTACCAATCACAAAGAACTCCTTACTTACCGAACGAGTAGATTTCGGCTTAAGGAAGTGGAATTCTTTAAAAATACTTCTTTGTGATTTTAGAAAGACTTGGGCCTCATGGCCATCAAATACTTTAATAACGAAGTTTCCATCCTTTCTTAAGAAGACATCTAAATGTGCAAAAACTTGTTCAATTAAATTTAAACTTCTCAGTTGATCAACAGAGCGAACACCGGTTGTATTAGGGGCCATATCAGAAATAACGACATCAAATTTTCGATCGAACTCAAGCTCTTCGACAGTCGTTACATCGAAAATAGACTTCTCGAATAACCTTACGTTCTTAACTCCTAAAAGTTTCTTATTGACTGGTTTAATATCAATACCAACTGCAAAGCCCTCGGGGCCTATCTTCTTGCTTGTATACTGCATCCAAGAACCAGGATAATAGCCGAGATCGAGTACGTTATTACCCTTCTCGATAACCTTGTACTTCTTATCAATCTCTTCTAACTTGTAAATAGAGCGGGCCAAGAAGTTCTCTTTTTTGGCCTTATTGTAATAATAATCTTTAACTTTAAACGTCATTAACTAAACCTTATATGTAATATTAGACTAACATTATTCAAAAAACTGAAAAAGTCGATTTTTGTAAGTACACGACATTTTTCTTACATCTGAGCGTGAAAAAAAAATTTCTTTTGTGAAAAAACTTATTGACTCAGGTTTTTTACTAACATTATTAACAGAGTTATCCACACTTGACCATAATGCTTGGTTATTTTTCATTAAATTAACTTTTACTAATGAAATGCCTTATTTTCAACACTTTACCATGCATGTTGCGATGTGATGACAGGTTTTGACAGGTTGCAAGTAAACTTACCAACAAAAAATACCAACTTATCCACATATGCACATTTCAAAGTGCTTTTAAAGCTTGTCAATAATATTTTTCGAATAAATGAAGTAAGATTTTGGGGGATAGATTTCCCTTGTGCTCAAAGCACAATAATAGTTATTTCAATAAGGTAGAAGAGGATTACTCGGAAGTAACCATAAATTCTAATTCATCACTACTTGCCAAAATAGCGCCGTACTCTTCTCCGTCATCATATGTAAATGAACTAGCAATCAGCTTGATACTACTATCAGCTGGATCGACAAATACAAATGGATGGGAAGTGATTGCGTCTTTGCGCATTTTGTAGGAATCAGAAAACTCTTCAAACAATTGTCTTGTTATATGAGACTTAAACAGATGAAACTCCCTTTCATCGTTAACGTTAATTTAATTATAGTTTAAATCTCATATAAATAAATAAATTTAAGTCCTAGGATTTTAGTCAATTGCTCCAATTGTTCTAAGTAGGATCTTCACTCGGCCCTCAAAGTGCGAGTCTAGTAGACAAATAATAATATAGACCGCATAGATCATATTTCTAGAGCTTCTAAGGCCTCTAATCTTTTGAAAGATCACTTCGATAAGCAGGACACTAAAGAAAGCTAAGAGCCATAATATTGAGAAGTCCTGAAAGGTTCTTGAGCTAAATAACAGATCAATTAGAAGTAAGCACAGAATAGAGATCGCGACCTTAATTGAAGAGTCATGTGAGATATTTAGAATCTTATGCTTCTCACTGCGAGTTTGAGCAAGAATTTTATATATAAAAATAAATAGGCCAAAGAATGACAGTACAAAGAACGACTTGCGTGAGACTAGCCTTGATATTTCTGAAGAAATAATATTTACACTTTCAATCATCTCGATCGAGATCGTACTAGTAGATAAAAAGAAAAGAGATATTGATAAGAAAACTCCAAGTAGCGTGTACTTAAAAAATTGTCTCTTATACCAAGCTGTTTCCTCTTTAAAGAAGACGAAATGGATTAATAGTAGCTGGACTACGAGCAGGATAATATTGGATTTATCAAGAACTGTCCCCCACGCACCTAAAAGGCCAATAAAAAGCCCTGAGCGGTACGTAGAACTCTTTGTCGACCAAAGAGTAGACCATACCCATACCACTGAAAAAGTCGTTAAAAGGGTAAAACCGTAATTATTAGCTAATATCTTTGAAAATGACCATGAGGAAACTAACGCAAAGACACCTAAAAGTGACAATCTTCTTGAAACAAAATTTCGAAGAAGCGCATAGAACGTCATTAGAAATAACGACATCGTCACATAGTAGAAGTGAATCGACCACGAAAGGTTTAAGAGCTTTGGATACTTACTAAATGGAATATAGTTAATTGATATAAAATTCCAGAATGCTCCAGACACTCTTTCACTTGGATCAAAAAATAGTCTTAAAGAACTAGTCGAAAACAAGTTCGGTAACTGTGGCAACGAAGTAAAGAACATGACGACAGTTAAGAAGAGTACCGTTTTTTCAAATTTATCAAGGTAGCGATATTCATGAAAGTTTGTAGATACAGACTCTTTAATGATCTTTCCTCTTGTAGGCCAAGAGTAAAACAGCCCCATTACAATCCACGTCACCCAAAAAATATTATAACTCCACTTATGTGGAAGTAAGCTTAAAAGGTTGAAGTATATCGCCATGAAGAACATTCCCATGAAGAGTCGATACACGACTCTGTCGATTGACGAATTTACTTTAAAGTAGATCTTTAATCGGTGATCAATTTCTTTTCCAAGTAGAAACCACTGGGAAACAATAAACATTGAGAAGAAGATCATTGCGATAATTTGCCAAATCGGCGCTAGATTAACTTCCTTTTGTAGATAAATTGGCAATAACAAGAATGTAAAATATGTAACTAGTCGAAATAACAAGAATTTTGTCTTTTCAATGTAAATATCCGACTTTTTCTCTAAAGTTTTCACCATAATACCCGATAAATTTAGTACAAAATCCCAATCCCAAAAAAATTACTTTCTCGAAAAGTACCCGCCCAAAAGGCGGGTTTTTTATTTTCAGGGATTTACCTATTATAGCGCCTAAAACATCAAATGACGAAGGTGCCTTGCCTAGAAAATTATTCCACTAATGATGCGACGGAAAAAAAACCTCAAGTGTGATAAAATCTGAGTTGGAGACAAGTGTGAAAAGGATTTTCACATTTAAAATCAGGAGGATTTTTGTCGATAGCAATGGGCTCCATTAACACAGGACTTCCTAAGGATATTGTTCAGCAAATTATGAAGGCTGAACGTATTCCAATCCAAAATATGGAAGTACGTAAGGGTAAGGTCGCTGACAAGAAAGCTCTTGTTCAAGAACTTACGTCCCTTGTTGAAGGAATGCGTGGAACCCTCCTCCAAAACGGTAGTGCTAGATCACTTAGAGAACTGAGTGTCATTGGTAATGATGATATCGTTGGAATTACAGCAGACAAAAACGTTGCAGAACCCGCAACATACCAATTTGAAGTAAAACAACTTGCACAAAAGTCGTCGGCCATGACAAGTGGCTTTGCCGATCCTGAAGAGAGTTATATCGGTGTAGGTTTTATCCAATACTCACTACCAAACGGTGATACGAAAGAAATATATATCGACGCAGATAATGCATCTCTAAAATCAGTCGCCAAGTTAATTAACAGAGACGAAGAATCAGGACTAAGGGCCAGTGTCATCAACGATGGCTCGGAATCAGATACGCCGTGGCGCCTTATCCTCTCGCTTAAAGATACAGGCGATATTAATAAAGCAGATTTTCCAAACTTCTACTTCGTCGATGGTGAACAAGACTTTTATATAGAGTTTGAAAGAGAGGCCCAAGATGCAGTTGTTGCACTTGATGGCTTTGAAATTGAATTGCCAGAGAATAAAGCTGCAGAGCTAATTCCGGGTGTAACACTAGATCTAAAAAAAGCAAAGCCAGGTGATGAATTCACAATCAATATCAGTGAAGATGCTGGGAAAATTGGAGAAAAAGTAAAGTCACTAATTGATCAAATAAATGGTGTCTTCACTTTTATTAAGCAACAAAACACAATGGATGAAACAACGGATACATCAAGAACACTTGGTGGGGATATCCTCCTACAGTCCATTGAATCAAGATTAAGAAATGCCATATTTAAAGATATTCCACTAAAAGATGGTAGCACTTCTCGTATCGGAGAACTGGGTATTCAGTTTACAAGAGAAGGTTTACTTGAGTTTGATCAAAAGAAATTTCAAACAGTGATGGAAAAAGATTATGACCATATCGCTGAAGTATTAACTGGTCGATATGAAGACGGCACAAAAACTAATGGGTTCATCGACAATCTTAAAGAGACAGTTGGACAACTTCTTCAGTTTCCAAACGGACTACTCTCTTCAAGAAAGAGATCACTAGAAAATAATATCGAAACAATTGATAGAAGGATTGCTCAAAGAGAGAACATGCTTCAACAAAAGGAAAAAAACTTAAAAGATAAATTTTCACGCTTAGAAGGAACCATGTCTAGGATTCGCTCTCAAGGTGCAGGCCTTGGCGGACCTCAGCCAATGGGATAATTAAGGAGAAGTAAATGAGTTACGGTTTAGGAGCCTACAAACAAACATCTGTAAAAACAGCAAGTAAAGAACAAATCTTACTTATGCTTTATCAAGCTGCAATTAAGAACTGTAAAAGATCAATTGAAGCTATTGAAAAGAAAGATATTGCAGGAAAAGGACAATATATTGGGAAGCTTCAAGATATTATTATAGAGCTTAATAGCAGTCTAGATTTTGAAGTTGGTGGTGATGTAGCAAAAGAGCTTTCTTCATTATATGACTTTATGCTTTTTTCAAGTACACAAGCAAATATCAAGATTGATAAAGAGCCCCTAAAAGGAGTTTTAGAGGTACTAACGACTCTTTATGAAGGGTGGCAAGAGGCTGTTAAACAACTAAGAGTTGAGCAGAAGGCCAAATAATGGCAAATGTGGAGATCTTTGACAAGATCACGAGACATCTTGACCTCATGGGACTTCTTGTTAACTCAACGAAGTCCATGATTAACTCATGTCATAATGGCCGTTATGACCTAGTCGAACATATTTCAGAAAATAGAGAAAGGTTGATTAATATCATTCGCCTACTCCAGGATGAAATAGAAAGTGAGCTGCAAAATAATAAAGCTATTTATCCACAAGAAGATATGGAAATCTTCAAAGCATGGATTGGTGATGTTACAGAACTAGTTCAAGAAAACCAAAGACTCGATAAAGAGTGTTTAAACCTCTTGGCCCAAGCAAAAGAGTCAACTACTAAAGAGATCTCAACAGTATTCAAAAAGCGTCAACAGTTCCAGGGATACAACCTGAACAATGTAAAGAACAGGTAATACTAGACCAGTTTGCCCCCTTAATCAAAACTATAGTATAATATGGTGGAGCTCTAGGATAGAGCTTCACTTATACAAAAGACCATTGGGCCTTAGGACGAGGAAAATATGGAATTAATAAAAGAATCAGCACAAGCAATTCCTGCGAAATCACTTTCTTTTTTAGATATTCATTCTTATGAGATTAAACAATCGCGTAGTAATTTGAAAGTACCCGTTATTAACGGAGTACATCTTCATTCGAACTACCATCCAGCAAAAGAAGCTAAAAAGTTAATCGCCAACATTGAGCATCAGCTTAAAGAAAATAAGAATTTATTAATATTAGGTTTAGGTTTTGCCTACCATGTTTATGAAGCCTGTAAACTTCTAGAAACGTACCATGGACAAGATTACAAAGTTATTGTGATTGAACCAAATGAACAAACGTATGCAGAATGTATTAAAAACAACCTTTTCCCGAATAAGAATATTGAAGTCTATGCTACAGATAATATCGCTAGCATTTATAAAGAAAAGAATGTCGCTTCATTCCTATCGCAGAAGCCGACAATTCTAACACATGCTCCGTCTTTTTCACTCTACAATACTTTTTACAAAGCATTTTTAGATTTTGAAGCAAGTAGCAAAATCAGTGACTGTATTGAGCACATCAAGTCGAGTGAATTAAAATCTCTTTTATATAATGCTGATCAAGACAAAAGCATTGATCAACATATTGAAAGTGCCATTTATCAAACAAACCAATTTAAAAATAAAAATGATTTTTTACTCCTAGCATTTGATGCAGTTATCAAGCAAGGATAAGAGGAATAGATGAAAGATATACTTATTATCAATTTCAAAAGACATGGTGACATTTTTCAAATGGGAAGACTTATTTCTTCTATCAAGAATAACAATCCTGATGCCAACATCACTGTTTTAATTAATAAAGAATTTGAAAAATCAGCGCAACTTCTTAACGGTGTAAAGAACATTATCACTTTAGATAGAAAGAAGATTGTAAGTTACAAGAAAAATAAAATCTATTCGAACGGCTTTGCTCTTGATGAATTTGGCAAAACAATTAAAGAGATTAATAAAAGCTGGAATTTAGTAATTAACTACTCTAATGACCGAATTTCAACAAGTCTTGCATCATACCTAAACAAAGAATTCAAAGGTATTCAGTTTGATTTAAATTGTAATGTTAAATACTCAAATGAATGGGCCGTCGTTTTCAACGATATTTTAACGCAACAAAAATATGCACCACTTAATTTTAATGACTGTTATCACAAGATGGTGGGTATTGAAGAAAATAATTCATTCAACGCTTTACATGTATCAAATGAATACAACAAAGTTTGTCACCAAAATTTCTTAAAGATGAGAAAAGCTGAAGGAAAAATTGATCCAAAACTAATTGCAGTACAATTAACAGCTTCAAACATCAATAAAATGATTGAAAGACAAGAGCTAATAAACTTAATAAATAAACTAAATCATAAAGAAGACACAATTCCAATTTTAGTTATTGCACCAAGTTCTGAAGAAAGATCATATGCTAACAAGATCAATTCAGAACTAGAGCAAAAGGCCGTTACAATTGAAGCACAATTCAGTGCACTACCTTCAGTACTAATTAATTGTGACCTTTTAATTACACCAGATACAGCAATTAAACATATGGCCGACATCTTAGATGTTCCAACAATAGAGCTTTCAATGGGACCTTCTCCATTTCTAAAGCAAGGATCGACAAATCAAGAAAGCATCATAATCACTCCAAGAGTGAAGGATCGAGACTTTGCCTATGGACCAAGTGCACATACAGAAAAGCAAGTTAGAAATAATGAGATCATAAAAGCAGATGATATTGTTTATGTATTAGATAAATATTTTCTAAACAAAGATGTTCATAATTTAGAAAATACTGATATTTCAATCTATCAAATTAGACATGATGAGCTAGGTGGATTCTATAAGAATATAGAAGGCCGTATGGATACAGAAATCGAACTTGAAAGATATCTTTCAAGAGACTTCTTATATCGAAAGATAGAAAGAAAACATCTATCAGGACACGGTATTGTAGAAAGTGATTTAAATTTCACATCAAGCTGGCTAGAGCAAGCACAAGGAGAGCTAATAAACTCTTCGAGACATGTATTAGCGGCAATTAAAGCAACACTCGCTAAAGACACAGCGAAACTACAACAAAAACTAACAGAAATAACTTCATATATGGGGCACACATCAGATTACTGTGCACTACCATTCTTATTTTATAGAGCAAAAATTAATAATATCGAAAACCCGACACTACCTGAAGTAGAGCATATTTTAATCGCCTTAAAAAATGACTTACAAATACAGTTTGAACAAATCAAAGAAGTTTCAAATCTAATCAGAGAAAGTCGCAGTAGATTACGTAAAGAATCTACAAAGGAATTATTAAATGAATCAAGATCGTAACACTTTAAAGGCAGAATTCTTTAAAGAACTTGAAAGAATACAAGAGAAACAAGTTAAAAGAGAAAACTTGAGTGAAGATGATATGTCTTTTTTATATCTATGCTCTATTTTAGAAGAGGAATAGGAGAATTCTATGAACGCCTTAAAAAATGAAGCAGATACAAAGAAGACAATTGCCATCATCCAAACAACAAGAATCGGTGACCTTCTTCAAACATCTCATGCGGTAAAATTACTTAGAGAAAATCATCCCGAGTATAGAATTATCTTAGTAGCTCGCAAGAAATTTGCCTCTCCAATTATGTTCCTACTAGAGAAAGTCTTTGACGAAGTCATTTCAATAGAACATAAAACGGCAATGATTGGTGCTGATAATGTTAGAGAGGCACTATCAAACCTAAAAAAACAACTAAAACAAATTAATGATCAAAACATTGAAGTTTCGATAAATCTCGCATTCTCAAAGTCTGCGACCTATCTTCATTCATTAATAGACTCAAAAAACAAAGTCGGTCCTCATTTCAATGAACTACATGAAAGAGTCATTACAGACAGATGGTCACAATATCTTTACTCTACTGTTATGAGAGGAGACTTAAATCCTTACAACTTAGTAGATCTATTTTCTTCAATTATTGGTACTACAAAGAAACTTACCCACTTAAGTAATAAAGATTTTTCGAAAGAAAAGAAAACTAATTTATTAATTCATCCATTTGCTTCAAATGAAAAGAAGATGTGGAAAGCAAATCGTTGGGTAGAGGTAATTTATCAAACACTTAAAAAGAATGACCAAGTAAAAGTTTATATTTGTGGCGCCAACCAAGATCAAGAATCGTCAGATGAAATAATAAATTCAGAACTTATTAGACCTTTTAAAGATAGAATTGAAGCTTGGATTGGGCTAGACCTTAAAGAGTTATATTCTAAAGTTGATAATTCTTTTCTATTTGTTGGGCACGACTCAATGATTGGTAACCTATTAAGTTTCAAAAACATAAAAACATTAACGATTTCACTGGGAACAGTTAGACCCCATGAAACAACCCCTTATGCATTAGACAACTATAATCTAGCTCCAAAAACAGAGTGTGCACCATGCTTTCCTAAAGATGAGTGTAAAGATTATAAGTGTCATAACGACGTTCCGTACAACATCACACATCAATGTATTGGTCAGTTGTTAAATAATAATAGAATCGATATTGAAGAGCTCAACAACTCATGTTCTTCTCTCTCCCTTAGCAGGGTAAAACTATATCAATCAGACATGCTTGATAATGGTGACTTAATCATTAATGAATTATTACATAAGGAACAAGATGCAAAAGAAGTTATGCGAAATTTCTATCACATTGCGTGGACTAGCATTTTTACTGAAGTTAACACTAGCATGGATATCCCTTCTTTTAATCTTCAAGCTAAAGCACAATTAAGTACACATATTAAGGGAATCGAAACTCTATATGAGCTTTCCGAGTTTGGAAAGAAGTACTCAAGATATATTATCGAAGAGATTAGTAAGAATACCCCTAGTTTAGAAGAAATTAAAAAGTTCTCTGCAAAGCTAGATGAAATTGATCGCTTAAGTGATCTTGTAGCGACTTCTTATCCCCTACTATCTCCAGTAATTGATTTTGCAAAAGTTGCTAAGAATAATCTACAAGGAAGCAATCTCGTAAATTTATCAGAGGCTGCATTCTACACATACAATGAGACTTCACTCATGTGCAGTGTCCTCTACGAGTTCTTCGAAAAATGCTCACTAATAAATAAGGCCAAGCAAGAGGCAAGGGAAAATATATGATCACATTAGAATTAGGAAACGATAGCTTTTCTTTGGATGGAAATTCAATTTCCCTAAGACAGGCCATCACAGCAATTGAAACAGATGGTATTTCTACAAATGAATCAATCACAGGTGTAGTCATTGAAGACAAGACATTTCCGATTAATGAAGTTGGTGAACTACTAGACTATACACTTGAAGAGTTGGGATACCCAAGCCTTCAGATTAAAAATTCTTACGAATTAGCATTCGAAGCGCTCGAAGATTGTAATCGTTATATTAACGAGTTAATTGATAAAATCTTAATTACAACGGATGAGTTCAATAAGGGTAATATCGATCAGGCCAATCTCTTTTTTGCCGATTTAATTGAGCTACTGGACCTCTACGTTCATTTAATCACAAGGATTCACGCAACTGCAAGAAAAGCTAATAAAGAATATTTTGCAGATAAAGAAGTTATTAAGAATCTAGAAATTCACCTATTTTCAGTCATAAAAGCACTAATACCAGCGCGTGAAAACAATGATATTGTGATGCTTTCTGACTTGCTAGAGTATGAACTAATAGATAATCTTAAACAGTGGAAAATCAAAGCAATACCACTCATTCAAGAGTCGAAAATAAATTATTAAATATCTATACTGACAAGGCTGTCTTGGAGTCCAACTTTCAAGACAGCAACTTTAAGACGACTTCAAAAAAAAATTCCCAATTACAAATTACAAAATTTAACGACACAGAAATTGAGCTAAAACTAAATAGTAAGAAATTCGTTCTATTCAACTCACATGATTTTATACTCGATAACCTTATTAGTTCCAAAGAGCTTATTTCAAAAATTGATAAAGAATATCAATTCAAAAAGAAAGATAATATTCGTTCATTTCTTAAATATCTGACTACAGCAGAAGGCTTAAACGGATTTAGTTCGACACAGATATTGATTCATCAAAAAGGCACAACGAATATCTATTCAATCACGTATAAAAATGATGAATATTATGAAACCTATCAAGAACCTACCTTTTTCAATACTCTCTTTGCAAAGGTAAGAAAGAGTAAAAATAAATCCTTTGATCAAAAGGAATTATTAAATAAAGACATTCAACTTGATGGACACTTCTTGGCCAAAGAGCTTTCTTTTCGTGATTATAACTTAATTATACTTTTATCACGTAACGATCTATTTCCTATTGCAGATACAGATCGATCTATCTTTAATGATTTAATTATCAAATCTATTCCGAAGTTATTTAATATTATTACAATTGAGAGCAGCAGGCAGTCTAAATTAGAAAGTGACCGAATCTTAACCAATTTTCCTATCGACTCATTTAATATCACAGAAGAAAATGTTGAGATTAATCGACTTGGTATTGAAGCCCATCAACAAGATACAAGCTCTCTCCACCATGAAAGAATCTTACTCATGGGTGAACTATTAAACACGTTGAGACACGAGCTTAGTAACCCTCTTTTTGGTATTGATCTGTCACATAATTTACTTATTGATCAAACTAATGACTTTGATATCAAGGATACGCTCTCACATATTTCAAATAGTGTGAAACGATCACAAGCTATTATTCAAGAGTTTTCAAATCTCTACAAAGATGACGAAGAGTTTACTTCAATTTCGCTAAAGAACTTAATTTCAGAAACTATAGTTTTAACTAAATCTGAATCACGCTCACACAAAGTAAATTTCAACATGGAAAATGATATAGAAATCATGTCGAATGGAACACTTTTAAGCCAAGTAATATTTAATCTACTTATTAACAGCTCTCAGGCCCTAAGTGAGAATAAAGTAGAAAATTCAAAAATAGACATTCTCGTTAGCGAATCAGATCAAAATATTATTATCGATATAAAAGATAATGGCCCAGGGGTTCCTGACTCTTTAAAGAACAATATTTTTAATCCATTCTTTACAACAAAGGAGACAGGGACAGGACTCGGCCTTGCCATTTGCAAAAACCTAACAAAGAAAATTAATAGTGATATATCACTAATTAATAGCAATAAAGGGGCACACTTTCAAATTAGTGTCCCTAAGGTACACAATGAAAATTCTAGTCGTTGAAGATGAACTATTAATTCAAAAAACTATTGTAACATTACTAAAGCGAAAAGGTGTAGAAGTAATGTCTACAGCAAGTGGGAAAGAAGCAATCGAACTCATCAAAACAAATAATTATGATAGAATTATTTGCGATTTAATGCTTCAAGATATCACTGGTTTTGATATAATAGAAGAATCCAAAACAAAGTATAATGAAGCTGAAATATCAAACATTTTCTACATAATCACAGCTTATAGCTCCGAACAAATTGTAGAGCGTGCTTCACTATATGGATGTAAGGTTATTCAAAAACCTTTTGATGATATCAATAACTTTATAAATGAAGTTACAGTCGAGGAATAAATGGCAGCAGCAAATAAAGTAGCAATTATCTTAAAGCCAAAAGTAGTTTCAGAATTTACTACTGTTTTACCAAATCTAACGAACTGGCTTAAGAGAAGAAAAGTTGATGTATTCTTCGAAAAATCACAAGAGGCAAGAATCTTAAAAATCTTTAAGAACTGTAAATCTGAAGATTTTAACTTTATTAATAGAGACGAGATTTCTAGCAAATGCAAAATCCTCATTACTCTTGGTGGTGATGGTACTCTTATTGGAGCAGCAAGAACTAAAGATATAAAAAAGTTAAATATCTTTGGTATTAACATGGGTAACCTAGGTTTTATTGCAGAATTTGCCAAACACGACTTCTACGATGGCCTTGAGATGGCCCTTAAAGGAAAGCTTAAAACACGTAAAGTTCAGATGTACCAAGCAGAGATTACAAGACCTGGACAAAAGAAAATAAAATTAAATTTTTTAAATGATGCCGTGATTACTAAATCTGGTATTTCCCGAATGTTTAATCTAGAACTAGAAGCAAATGGTGAGAGTATTTACAACTTAGCTGGTGATGGTCTCATCGTCAGTACGCCAATTGGATCAACAGCATACTCTTTAGCAGCAAATGGACCAATTTTACACCCTAGCGTTAAGGGAGTTGTCCTAACACCAATTTGCCCACATGCCCTCACACACAGGCCAATGGTACTCCCAGATAATGAAACATTGAGTATTATAATTCCACGCGGACAAGAAGATATCTACTTAACAATTGATGGGCAAAAAGAATTTAAACTAGAACCAAAAGATGAAATTCTAATTAAAAAGTCTAGAAGTAGTCATGTAAATTTTTACATTAATGAAGAAAGAAACTACTTTAGAACATTAAAAGAGAAATTTAAATACGGGCGTCGCTAATTTAAATCAAGTTCCTTAAATTGATAGTTTTCATTAATCAGCAAGTACTTATTTGAAACAGGAACATAGCCACAATTATAATATGAAAAGTTATCAGATTTAAACTCATCTTGAAAATGACTGTGTCCACATATAATAACATCGACATTATATTCACTTGAAGCAATCTTAGCACTCTTTCGAAATTTATCTCGAATACTTCCATTAAGCTGTGTTTGGCCATACCTTTTCTCATTACGCTGTCGACTTTTATGAGATAGGTAATCCCCTATTACTTTCACAATTTTATAATTAAAAACATATTTAGAAATAAGGGCCAGAGGATAACTTCTAATAAATCCACGCCAAACCTGATAACTAAAATTTTCAATTTCAATTTCATCACCATGACAAAAGAGAACTTTTTGATTATTTATTATTTCAACGAATGGTTTGGTCTTTACAATAATTCCATTATCCATAAGTAAATCTTCAATATGAAAATCATGATTACCTTGGATATAGTAGATTGGTATTCCACGGGCCGTAATTTCTTTTATGCGATTAAAGAACCAATCATATTGTTCTTCGTATTCTTGGTAACTCCCAACCATTAAATCAAAGATGTCTCCAAGAAGGTAAATACGATCATTTTCATTAAAGTTAATAGCGAGAAATTTTTTAAGGTATTCAGAATTTTTTTGATCCCATTTCACATGGATATCAGATATCACATAACTGCTCATAGAATTATCATATCGGAATCGCAAAGATAATCAAAGAAGATCTTTCATTAGTTTGTCACAACCACTTTGTAACTTCTTAACATGCTTACGATATTCTGGATTATTTTCAATGGCCACGGCTATCCGATAGGCTCCATATGGAAATCTCGATATCTGATAAGGTTTTATCTTCTTCTTGTTTACAACATTTCCTTTTACATGAATTTTTTCATTTGCAAAAACAACTTCAAAATTTAAAACCTCATTCTTACTACTAAAGAGCTGTTCATATTGAGAAGCTCCTAAAACAAATGAAACGCCTCCTTCACTGATATCAAAAATCTCATATCTTATATTTTGAAAACAGCTATACAGTGGGATGAGTGGTTCGAATCGCTCGTATTCTCTTCTCTCTAATCGTTTTTCTTTTATTGGATATGAAATTTCGAGACTATTACCGTGAGAAGCATTTAACTCACTAATAAAGATTAACTGTAAGTCTGGAATATAGAGTTTGAGAAGTCCTGGTCCGCGAACGAAGTGGGCCAAGCTATCTCTTAATCCATCTTCTATTGTTAGGAAGATCTGTTTAGCAAAGGCATTAAGACTTTTAATTTTCACTGGAAGCCTAACAATATTTCGATCAATAACGTCCCAGATAATGACTTCACTGCCCTCTTTGATGGACTCAATAATATCTTGTTCAAACTTCTTCGTGCTCATCTTCTTCTCAATTTCTAAATGAAAAACTCCTTATTTAAAATACGGTCTCGCTTCTCTCCTGCGCGAGACCGTTTTAATTATTTAAGAAAGGAGTGGGGGAGTGTCCCCCATTTTTATTAACCTACTAATCTAAGGGCAGATGAATTGATATTATTAGCTTGCGCTAATGATGCAATCCCTGCTTGCTTAGCAATATTAGAAGAAGCAAGTTGCGATGACTCATAGGCCACATCTGCATCTTCAATAACTGATCTAGAAGCATCTAGGTTTGTCGCCTGAATCTCTAGGTTGTTCACAGAAGACTGGAGTCTTGACTGAACAGCACCAAGATTTGCTCTTTGCTCAGAGAGGCTTGAAATCGCCTCATCGACATTCTCCATCGATGATCTAGCATCATCTTTAGAGGCAACACTTAGGCCTGAAATATTAAGTGCTGACGTCGTTGCATTAGTTTGTGATGGGTCATATTGAATTTGTCCATCTTCACCTGCAAAAGTACCAACTTGAATATCCATCTCTGATCCAGATCCATTAAGTAATGAGATCGAACCAAATTTCGTCGACTCTGCAATACGGTCAACTTCTTTAGTTAACTGTTGATATTCTTTATCTAGAAAGCCACGCTCAGTATCGCCAATCGTATCCGATGCGGCCTGTACTGATAGTTCTCGTAATCTTACTAAAATATTACCTGTTTCATTCATGGCCCCCTCTGCGGTTTGCACCATCGAAATACCATCATTTGCGTTTCGAGAAGCCTGACGTAAACCCTTGACCTGTGCTTCCATATTCTTAGCAATCGCTAAACCGGCAGCATCGTCAGCGGACTTATTAATCCTCTTACCACTCGATAATTTCTCCAAAGCTTCCCCTGAAGCTTTCCCTGTCTGTTTAATGTTTTTCTGCACCATCTGTGCAGCTGTATTAGTTGCAATACGTAAACCCATTTTTTTCTCCTTTCCTCACGTCCTACTAAAAATAGCTTTCAGACAAAATTAGTGTTCACAAATACCTGTTCGTTACACTCGGTTAAATACTTTAGTAAATCTCTCAAATAATTGGAAAAAAGTGAGAAAATTGATGTAAATTCAAGAAGTTAAGTATTGAGGTATCAATAATAAGTACTTAAAAAGAGGATGGAAATCGACATTATTTTTTGCCACTAATAAATGATTAAGATCATATATTGAAATGGATTTTATGAGTACAATAAGGACTGAGCGATTCTCTCTCCTGAGTTTCTGCTCTTTCAAGATTCTAGTGGGCCACGTGAAAGCGTGGCCTTACTAAAAAAGGGCCTCTTGCGAGACCCCTTCATTTTAGATGTTGCTTTCGATTTAGATTTTTACTTAACCGATCAGTCTTAGTGCACTTTGGCTCGAAGCATTTGCTTGCGAAAGAACAGAAGTTGCTGAACTAGTAAGGATATTTGCCTTAGCTAAGTTTGCAGACTCTGCTGCTACATCAGTATCTCTGATTCGTGAATTAGCGGCACTCATATTTTCATTAGAGATCTCTAGGTTATTAATTGTAGACTGTAGTCTATTTTGTAAAGCCCCTAGCTCCGCACGTCCACCAGATACAGATGTCATGGCCTTATCGATAGCTTCAAGATTAGATTGAGCGTCACCTTTTGTTGCTACAGATAGACCTCCAATACCTAGATCTTCTGTTTTAACTGATACTGCCGATGGCTTGAAAGCAATTCTGTCATTTGTCTCATCATTATTAAGACCAATTTGGAATTCCTTATCTTCGCCTTCACCATTAATTAGTGATGTTCCGTTAAATTGTACTGACTCTGCAATTCTATCAACCTCTTTTGTTAGTTGTTGGAATTCTTTATCAGTAAATTCACGTTCAGTATCACCAATTGTATCAGATGCAGACTGTACTGAAAGTTCTCTTAGACGAACTAAAATATTTGATACTTCGTTCATCCCACCTTCAGCGATCTGAATCATCGAGATACCATCACCCGCGTTTCTTGCCGCTTGTTGAGTACCTCTAATATTCGCTCTTAACTTTTCAGATATCGCAAGTCCTGCAGCATCGTCACTGGCCTTGTTAATTCTTGAACCTGATGAAAGCTTATTTAAAGATTCATCTTGTGTTCTTTTAACTTGTCCTAAACTTCTTTGTGCTGCAATTGACTGTGTGTTCGTGTTAATTCTTAATCCCATTACTATTCTCCTCGAATAAGCAACCTCCTTGTGTAATTAGCGCTGAAACTCCTTGTCTCAACAAATTAAATCCCAAAACAGCCAGACCCATCTGGCTGCAATACCCATAACGGTTACTCGGAAATATTCTTGAGGAAAAAGTGGTAGATTTTTTACTTTTTTGAAGCAGCATTGGCCACGAAGGCAAAATGATGCCGAACAACCCCGACCGACCACGAAGGGAGTTCAGGAGAATCAATTATTTAAGAAACAAATCAAAACTTTTACTTAGAAACTAAAATATCTGATCATTCAAATCAAGCATATAGTCGACCATTTCAGTCGGTGATTGAAATTCTTTTTCAACAGGAAAGCGATTTTTTAAAGAGATATTAATAAATGCAAATTCAGAGTTAGCAATAAAGTGCTTACTACGAAGTTTCGAAATATCGATATCTCCATCTTTGAATTTTAGTAGAACAGGTAGGCCGAATTTCAAAGTGGCCTTTATGGTTTTTAAGATGTGAGCTATGGCAACTTCTGTATCAGAAAGATCGGTTGAAATAATCGCCAGTTCATTTTTTAAATGAATATACACTTAAGAGCGGCCTTGGATTTTTTCAATTAGATTCGTCGTTGAATAGCCATCTTCAAAATTTAAGCTTAAAACTTGTCCACCGTTAGCGGTAACAATATCATGGCCAACAATTTGATCAATGGCCCAGTCCCCACCTTTAACAAGGATACTTGGGAGAACAGCATTTATAAGATCATAAGGAGTATCTTCCTCGAAAATAAAAACCTTATCAACTGACTTTAAATTCTCAAGCATAAACTGACGATCGCCTTCAGAGTTCACAGGACGATCCTCACCTTTTAAACGCTTAACACTGCTGTCTGAGTTAAGTCCTATAATAAGAATATCACCTAGTTTCTTCGCTTCATTTAAGTACATTAAATGACCACGGTGAAGGATATCAAAGCATCCATTAGTGAATACAATTTTCTTCCCACTAAAGTGATTCTCTACATATTCCTGTGCTTCTTGATATTTCATTACTTACTCTTTTTAAGGCTATTCCCAAAGAATTTCTTATCTAGTCCTAAAATATATGGAAGTCCTAGAAGTGGGATCGAAATGAACTCAAAAAGAGTTCTTTCAATAATCGTATTAAAAGCTGCCTCATTTGAAAGCTTTGGCCTTAGGCCACAAATATACTGACCAAACGTTGGCCTGTAGACAGATGTAATACGATAAATAATATGAATAAGCACAAATAGTGCTAATAGAAATCTATAATTTGAGTTTTGAAGTGTAATTTCAATAAACGATTCGAGAGGAAGTCCACTTACTAAAAACATTGCAGCTAAAGTAACAGCAAAAATAACTAGTGATACACTCATATCAATCACGTAAGAAGCAAATCTTCTTGCGATAGAAACATCTTGTGACTTATTCTTTATTTCAATTTCACGATTTACTTTAGGGATTTCTGACTCTGTACCTTTACGATAAAAAGCTTCAAGTTCAGAAGGAACACTCATCTCTTTTTCACGGCCAAGAACTTTATTGAAATTATTTACATGTGATTGAGTTGGAGTAACTTCAACACGTGCACTTTTTAAAACTTCTTTACTGGCCTTTCCATGATGAAAACCAAGTCCTTCATTAATAGGTTTAAAAGGAATATCCTCAATTCCAAAGTCATCGAAATTATCGAAGTCTTCTAAGTCATTTAAGCGAATTGGTTTCTTACTATTTTGTGATTCTAAATTCATCCCTGGGCCCTCTTATAATAGGATGACACATTTTTTATTTAACATCAAATTTTCCAAGTACATAGCCTACGATTGTTAGGACTGCACTTTCTGTTTTAAGAATAGGTGTTGCAAGCTTAAGCCCCATAACATTATTCTCTTTTAACATTAACTCTTCTTCACGAGTAGAAAGTCCACCTTCTGGTCCAATGATAATTAAAATACGTTTATCTTTTATGCTGTCAATACTTTCAATATCCATACCATTTGAATGAGATAATGTCGTTAAGAATATATAATCGTATTGATGGAAGATTTCGAATAAAGCATCAAGACTTGCTGTCTCGTGATGTACTACTGGAAAGTAAGGATTATTTGATTGAATTAGCGAGCTTTCAATAACTGAATTTACTCGATCAAAATTCTTTATTGACCAATTTGAGTAGTCTGCTTGAAAAGGAAATATTTCTGAGATACCGACTTGAGTTGCATTCTTTAGAGAGCTCTCAAAAGCTTCTCTTTTAGGAAGCCCTATTGCTAAATCGATATGTGTATACTTCTCAATCTTCTCAAATGCTAATACCTTTAATGAAACTTCACGCTTCGTGCAGTTAATCACTTCACTTGTATAGCGACCACCTTCTCCATCTAATAGTAGAACCTCGTCACCCTTTTTGACTCTTACGGCCTTAATTAAGTGATGGCTACGATCATCAGAAAAGCTAAGTATTCCATCAATTGATGGAGAGAGATCATCTCGAGTATAAATAGCGCGCATGAATTACTCCTTTTTTAGAAGAATTGCTGACCAATCACCTTTAGATAATACATCGATTTTCTTTAAAGACTTATATTCTTCAATAACTGCATCAACTTGTTCATTTAGAATACCAGAAAGAATGATATAACCATCATCAGCTAGTGAGTCTAAGAGAACTTCTTTTTCAGATACAAGAACATGCATAAGAATATTAGCAAAAACAAGTTTATACTTATCATCTAGATTGAATCGTTTTCTTGCAATAAGACGATGACCATTAAGACGGTCTTCATTTAAATTCAACTTAAGATTTTCGTGACAATTATCAAGAGCAGCAGGGTCGATATCAACGAAGTCGACGAGCATATCACTTTTCTTGATAGCGCCGATTCCTAAGATACCTGAACCACATCCAAAGTCTAAACAAAGGTCTTTCCCTTTGAAAGAGTCCTTTACTGCCATAAAGTGCTTTAGACACAGGTATGTTGTTTCGTGTTCACCTGTACCAAATCCCATTCCTGGAATGATATAAATATTATTATTATTTTCTTTATAATCTTCTTCTTTAAACCACTCTGGAATAACACTTAGTTCAGGAGTTACCTCAATCGGTGCATAGTGCTTTTTCCATACTTCATTCCAGTCTGAGTATTCTTCATCTTTAACTTCAATTGTTAGATCCATCCCTTCAATTGCCTTTGCAAATTCATGGGCCCTATTAATATCTCCCTGAAAGAAGAAATAATTAAACTTCTTAACATCTTGATCATCTGAAATATCAACGACTTCATCAATTACTGACTCTGGAACGTCTCCACCAGAATATGCTCTCTCTCCAAGAATCTCATCAACACGCTCTTCTTCCATTGAGAACTCTTCAATTCCATCAACTTCAAATTCATTAAGAGCGATCTTATTCACCTCTTCACATTGTGAGCTACTTTGAAATTCAATCGTTACAATTTTAAAGATTTCAGTTTTTACAGACATTCTCAATTTCCTTTAAAACTAGAAAATTTCCATTAGGATAAATTTCTTTAAGTTTTATACACTTACTCATCACCCAAATGACATTTGGATGCCATAAGCTAATATATGGGTATTGTTCGTTTACTACTTGATTGGCCTTCTTATATAGAGCGACTTCTTTTTTCTTATTGATAGTCTGCTCGGCCTGCTTAATTAAATTATCAAAATCCTTATTATCAAAAAAGACACGATTTGCACCTTTTGGGGCCATATTTTCAGAGTAAAATGCGAATTTAAGCATATCCTGACCAGTAAATCCTACCCAACGCCCTAAATAAAGATCGTATTCTCCTCTTTTAATACCTCTAAGGAAAGTTCCCCACTCTTGAGGTACCACATTTACGACTAGGCCAAATTTCTCAAACTCATTCTTGATGATTGTCACTAATTCTTGTTGAAATTTATTACTGCTTGTCTTCCAAGTAAGAGAAAAAGTCTTTCCATTATTGTCATACCAAATTCCATTTTTTCTCTCAAAACCTGCTTTATTAAAAAGCTCAAAAGCCTTTTTTGGATTGAAATCATCAACTGGTGTATCGATATAAAAATTCTTAAAGGATTTTGCAAAGAGGCCATTTGAAGCAACAGCATTATTTTTAAATTTATACTTAATAATTTTAGCTCTAGGGACAAGATGACTTAATGCCTTTCGCACATTTTCATTTTGTAGAATATCTTTTTTCTGATTTAGTCCAATGTAATTATAATCTGTTCCTAAAACCTTTTGTACATTTACATCACTATTCTTTTCTAAGTAATTAACTTTTCGAGGTGAAATATTGGCAACAGATAAGTCGATCTCTCCCTTGATCAGTTTTAACGAAAGTGTTGTTTCATCTTTCACGACAACAAAGTTCAGATCGTAGTGATCAGCTTTTAAAGACTTTAAGTCAATTTGCAAAGGTGCAATCTTTGCAATTTTATAGTCACCCGCACCGACAAGATCTGACATTTCGACTTTCTCAAGTTTTTCATAATTAGGGATTTGGATAATTTTAAATAATACTAAATTTGGTAAGTGATCAAGGCCAAAGCTCTTATAGATTAATTCAAAAGTGAGTTCATCGATAATTTTAACCTCTTTAATATTTCCAAAAGCAAAGCGGAATATCGATTTTATCTTCTCAGTTTCCGTGAAATAAAAATGAGACTTTTCCACATCTTTCGACGTCAAAGGTGCGCCATTTGAAAACTTTAGATTTGGTTTTAGTTTGAATCGAATCTTATATGAATCTAGTGTACGATACTCTTTAAAGGATTCACATAATTGGCAAATCGGCTGCATATTACTGTTGAAATCAATAAGTGAGGCGTTAATAAGGCGATTAATATTTTGAGAGTTAGCATCAGTTGAAAAGAACGGACTCAAGCTATTTGGAGACGACGAAATTGCGATATTAAGACTCGCTCCATAACCCATTGAAGTTAGGAAAATAAATAGTAAAAAAGATAGAAATCTAAACATCGAATATCCCTGACGAATGACACAAATGTAATTATTATAAGATTATCACCTCTTTTATTTGATGTGAACTCAATCTATGTTAAGTTACTGAAAACATTAAAACAAAGGTCATCTATGAAGCTAATTGGAATCACTGGTGGTTCAGGTTCAGGAAAAACTACTTTTGCCTCAAAAGTAATTTCAAAACTACCAAAAGAGAAAGTATCTGTTTTATCAATGGATTCTTACTATCTACCAGAGCAACCAAAAGAGCATTATACAAAATCAGGACGACCAAATTACGACCACCCACAAGCATTTGACTGGGCACTCCTACAAGAACATATCACGGCCCTAAAAAATGATGAGCCTATTGAAGTTCCAAATTACGACTTTAAAACGAGTAGTCGTACAACATCAACAACAACTTTAAATCCAACACCAGTTGTCCTTTTTGAAGGAATCTTTACTCTCTTCGATCAGGAGATTAGAGAGAAGTTAGATATTCGCTGCTTTCTCCATGTCGAGGCAGATATTCGCTTTACTCGAAGACTTAATCGAGATGTTGCTGAACGTGGAAGAAGTTTAGAAAGTGTTATCAATCAATACTACGACAGTGTTCGACCAATGTATGAGAAATTCTTAGCGCCACAGAGACAGTATGCTGACTTTATTGTTGGTGAAGAAACGGATGTTTCTTCTGAAATCTTAGCGGCCAGACTAGTCCAATTCATTGAGCAAAACAAAGAGTTCGAACTACTACTAAACACAACGAAAGGATCTTAATGTCTAATTTAAATATTTCACCTCTTGGTGGTGTTGGACAAATCGGATCTAATGCGACTTTAGTTTCTTATAAGAATACAAATATAATAATCGACAGTGGAATTCTATTTCCCTACGAAGACTGCTTTGATATCAATTATCTTATTCCTGATTTAAAAAATGTAGATGTTGAAATCAATGCTCTCATCATAACTCACGGCCACGAAGACCATATTGGTGCAATCTCACATTATATTGAGAGATTTCCAGAAGCTGATGTCTATGCCCCAACATTTGCTAAAGAGCTTATTGAAGATAAGTTGTCATATTTAGATCTTTCAAAAAAAATTAACAAACTTGAAAGTAAACTTGTGATAAATGAAATCGAAATTGACACGATTCATGTTAATCACTCGATTCCAAATACAAAGGGAATTCATCTAGGCATCAAAGAAATTGATACTGGAATTCTCTTCATCTCTGATTTCAAATGTGATTTTAACACTGAATATGAAGAGCCTATTGAATTAGAGAAAATCAATCTCCTATCAGAGAAGTATAGCAACCGCCTTGCGATGCTAGACTCGACAAATATCACAAGCAGCAATGAAAGAACGACTTCAGAGTCCGAGCTTAAAAATGACCTGCTCTCTTTTATCTCAGATGCAAAGGGACGTGTCTTTATCACATGCTTTGCCTCTAATATTCATCGTCTTCAAACAATATTCAATATTGCAAAAGAGCTTAAGCTTAACGTCGTTCCCTATGGCCGCTCTCTACTTAAGTACACACAAATTGCCAGAGAGTGTGAAATCTTTAACGACCATGGACTTGTTCGTGAAGTTGAAAGTGTTACAGACTTAAAGAAGAAACATATTATTCTATGTTCAGGAGGTCAGGGTGAATTCAGAGGTACAGTTAAGAGAATTACAAGTAGCAGTGATAAGTACTACAAGCTAAATGAATCTGATACTTTTATCTTTAGCTCTAAAGCAATTCCTGGAAATGAAAAAAAGCTAGCACTTTTATACAACGAAATCACAGAGAAAGGTTGTGAGGTCATTACACACTATAATGGATTAATCCATGCTTCAGGACACCCTGGTAAAGCTGATCTTAAAGATGTTTATGATAGTTACCAACCTACTATTGCGATCCCTATTCACGGCGAAACATATTTTTTGAGAAAGCACTGTGAGTTTATCAAATCAATTCTGCCTACCAGTGAAGCGATCGAGATTAAAAATCACGACAGCATCTCACTATCTTCAAATGGCAAAATAAAAATTACTCGCTCACAAGAAATTCCACCGATACTCATTCATGGAAATCGTATTGTCATCGAAAGAGAAAAAATCTCAGAAAGACGAAAAATGGCCACGCTTGGTACAGTCTTTGTTTCAATTTCAAAGAACAGTATTGCTCGTTCTCAGCAAAGAGTTCACATTACGACAATGGGAATTCCATATGAAGAAGAGCAAATTAGTCAACTACAAGAAATTTGCTTTGATTACTTCAATGAAAAAGGAACGATTGATCAACGAAGTGAACGTATTCGAGTAGCGGTTAGAAGATATTTTCAAAATATCCTTGGATATAGGCCTCTGGCCATTGTTCATATTTGCTAAGTCCATTAAACTAATTACATGGACAACACGGTTATCATCATTGCATTACTTGTAATCATTGCTATTGCGCTTTTTCTACTTATTGGCGTCTTTGCATTTATCGCATTTCGAAAAGAGATTCAAAAAGAAGAAACTCAAGACGGAAAACTCACAGATAAGATAAACAATTTATTAGAAAAGAATAAGTCGCAAGAAAAGATTCTTGGGCTATGTAGTATTTGTGAAAAAGAACTCGTCGAAAATGATTACTTCAATGTCGACTCACTTCATCTTTGTCGCGATCATTTCAATCTATATTCAAGACATGAATGGGTCGCTATTACAAACGAGAGAACGACAAGCGATACACCGGAAAAAGGTGTCTATATTTATAATTTCAAAAAAAATACGTGGGATAATGATAAAATTCCAACCTTCATTCTATGTGAGTACAAAATTGATGTGGAAAGTGACTTGATCGAAACCTATGTTCAATTACATGTGCAAAAAGAAATAGAAGATGAAATGAGACAAAGATTGAAAATACAAAAATAAGGGAGAGCGTAGTGAACGATCTTGAAATCCTAAAAGGCCAAATTAATCAAATCATGGAAACTAATAAACCAAATGTAGTTTTCGATTCTAAACACGATCGATTAATAAGAGATTGTGAAAAAGACTTAACTTCAGCAGGATTGAAGCAAAAGGTATCTTATACTATTGATGCCCTTATGCCTGAAAAAAGAGATTCAAAATTTGGTGGTGGTCAATTCAGTCGCTGGCAATATGAGTTAAGTTGGCAGGAATGGGAAGGAAATTTCAGACTAGTCCTAAGAAATATCCCACATAATAATTCAAAACTTCTTATTAAGCTGCCAGAAGATTTCAAGATTGATACGGCAGAACTTTTAGAATCATTTAAATCAAATATTCTTAAAACAATTTCTTTATAATTTACTATATTTAAAAAAAAGAAAGGGCCCCAAAGAGGGCCCTTTTTTTGATGTTTCCATCAATATACTTTGGGGGGAATCCTATCGCTCTACTTGGCGAAAAGTTTCATTTCCAGAAGTTTGTGGAGTCTCCTCTTTTCTTAGATAAGAAGGAGTATCTAGTTCATCTTCATCAAAGTTGATAAAACCAAGTTTTTCAGCAATTGACTTAGGACGATCTGATTTTTCAGCGGCAGCATTATTACCTGTTAACACTTTTTCATTTGCCCAAGGATCTACTTCAGATTTAGATGCTTCGTATTGAGACGCTGCTTCTCTGATTGAATCAGTTAAGCTAGGTCTTTGAGAAGTTTCTGAATTATCTCCATCAAATGAGTGAGTTCTTACTGGCTCTTGAACTAGTTCTTGAGCTTGTTGCTCACGTTGTGCTTCCATTTGAATTTCTCTCATCGCATCGACTTGTGGGTTCGATTGAACAGGAGCTTCATGGTAGGCAGCTTGTTGTACAGCAGGTTGTGCTACTGGTTGTTCAAAAACTGGCTTTTCTTCAACTACAGGAGTAGCTGGTGCCGCTGGAGCTGCATAAACTGGTTTAGCTTCTTGAACAACAGGTCTTCTAACCTCTTGTTGTGGAGCTACATTAACAGCCGCTTCACGTCCACCAAGTCCAGTTGCAATAACAGTAACCTTGATATTATCTTCAAGTTCATCATCTACAACAGATCCAAAGATTACTTCAGCATCTTCATCTGCTGCTTCCATAATTAAAGTAGCTGCTTCATTAACTTCATGCATAGTCATTGAAGAACCACCAGTGATATTAATGATGATACCAGTTGCACCATCAATTGAGATATCCTCAAGTAGTGGCGAAGAGATTGCTTCATTAGCAGCTTTAATAGCTCTATCTGGCCCAGAACAAAGACCTGTACCCATAAGAGCTAGACCTTTATTAGACATAACAGTTGAAACGTCAGCAAAGTCAGCATTGATATGACCTGTCGTATTGATTAGATCAGAAATACCTCTTACAGCGTTTAATAGTACTTCGTCTGCTTTCATGAAAGTTTCAACAAGAGAAAGGCTTTCACCAGCAAGTTGAAGAAGTCTTTGGTTTGGAATAGTGATTAGTGAATCAACATTTTCCTCAAGAGTTTGAATACCAGTTGATGCCTGTCTCATTCTCTTCTTACCTTCGAAGATAAATGGCTTTGTAACAACACCAACAGTAAGAGCACCTAGTTCACGTGCAAGTTTTGCAAGTACAGGAGCTGCTCCAGTTCCTGTTCCACCACCCATACCGGCAGTGATAAATACCATGTCAGATCCTTCAAGAACCTGGCTAAGCATTTCATACTCATCTAGAGCTGCTTTACGACCAACTTCTGGGTTTGCCCCAGCTCCAAGACCTTTTGTTAACTCAACACCAAGTTGTACTTTAGTTGGTGCAAGGTTAACTGCAAGTGCTTGTGAGTCAGTGTTAGCAACAATATATTCAACACCAGTTAAACCGGCCTTAATCATTGTGTTTACGGCATTACACCCACCGCCACCAACACCAACAACGCGAATCTTCGCGCCTTCAGTTAATTTTAATTCGTTGTTGTCAGAAATTTCGAACATAAGTTCCCCCTTATTTAAAAAATTTCTCTAAATACTGATTTAATAGATCCTGATAATTTACTTACAATATCTATTTGATTAATATCTTCTTCCTCTTCTACGTCTACTTCCTTACCTTTTGAAGCTTCAAGTAGAAGACCTAAAACTGTAGAAAATTTTGGATTTTGCATAATATTTGTCATGCCACCAAAAGCAATTGGAAAACCAATCTTAAGTGGACGCTCTAAAAGGTACTCACCAATATCTGGCATTCCTTTAATCATTGCACCACCACCTGTAAGAACAACACCACCACTGATGTCATCTCCTAGGTTCTTTTCTCTAATAATATTTTTAATAAGATCAAATAATTCTTCAGCTCTTGCTCCAAGTACATTTGCAACTGTATTTAGTTGTACTTCTCTTGGCTTAGTTCCAGAGATTCCTTGTACTGTAATATGAGCTGACTGGTTTACCTGTTCAGGTAAAACTGAACCGTGATTAATTTTAATTCTTTCTGCTTCTGCGTGTGGAATTTTGAGTGCAACAGCAAGATCATTTGTGAAATGATTTCCACCCACTGGAATAACTTGTGTATGTACGAGGGCCCCATCTTTCCAAAGAGCAAGATCTGTAGTTCCACCACCAATATCAACAAGTAGTGTTCCCATTTCTTTTTCTTCAGGAGAGAGAACAGATTCAGAAGAAGCAATCGGTTGAAGAGTTACGTTCTCTACTTTAATCCCAGTATGCTCTACACATTTAACAAGATTTTGAATTAGTGAGATTGAACCTGTAACAATATGTACATGGGCCTCAAGACGTGTCCCACACATTCCAATTGGATTTTTAATTCCAGTTGTATTATCAACTTTATACTCTTGAGCAATAACGTGAATGATTTCGCGATCACTTGGCATTACAACTGCTTTAGCAGCTTCAAGTACACGATCAACATCATCTTGTGAAATTTCGTTACCTTTAACAGCAACAACTCCTGAGCTATTAAAACTATAAATATGGCTACCAGCAATTCCAATAGTTGCACTATGGATATCAACTCCGGCCATCAGTCTCGCCTCTTCTAAAGAGTTATGAATTGAGCGAACTGTTTTATCGATATTTACAACACTACCTTTCTTTAAACCATGACTTGGATGTGTACCAATACCAATGATTTCAAGCTCAGCTTTACCAGTGTTTTGATTAGAAATGTTTTGGATACCTACGATTGTGCAGACTTTAGTTGTACCAACGTCTAAACCGACAACGATGTTTTTTTCTTTCATTGAGAATCCTTTCTCTAGTTTTTTCTTACAGAATCATTCTGTTAATAAAGAAATCTAACGGCAATTTTTACCGCATACAATGAAATTTTAGAATTAGTCGTTGAACTTGACAACAACTTTTTTGGAATTTGTAATATTTATCACTGATGGAATTTTCTTTTTCTTGTTCATATAACCAATGATTTGAGTCAACTTTTCAACTTTAAGAGGCCATTCATCTTTGCCCATAAAGACACTTGAAGGCTTTCCTTTAATCGAAAGAATCATTGTTAACTCTTTATCATCGCTAATAATAACTTCAGAAATTAATTTTCTAAAAACAAGATCAAGGTCTGCGATAATACGTGTGATATTTTTTTGAACTGTCTTATCCATTTCCCCAACAGGGATTGCAAGATAAGGAAGAGAGTAATTTAACTTCTTTTCCGTTCTTAGTAGAATTTCATATGTTGGGTCAAATAATTGACCATTATCAACAAGAATTGCTTCATAAGACTCCATTCCATTTTCTTTGTAGATTTGTACTTTCATTAATGGAGATGGACATTCATAGATAAAGTTAAGCATTCCTTCCATCGGATTATACTTAATCGTATAGTCTGACAGAAAGTGTTTTTCTTTTAATTTATCTGCTGCAACTAGATTCTTCATACTTCTTAAAGAACGATTTCTTTCGAAGTCTTTTACTAACTTAAGAGTTAGTGTTCCAGCAGCACGTGAAGGACATTTACCAAAAGCCGTCTTATATTTGATCTTCTCATTTGGCTGTGAAACTGCTGATGCAGAAGCACTCAAAAGAAGAAGTGAAATAATTGAAATAGCTTTTTTCATTAAATGTCTATCCTGACTTCAGGCTCAAACTTTAAACCATAGTTTAGATAAAGTTCTTCCTGTACAATTTTTATAAGTTCTTTTACATCTCTGGCCGTCGCTTTATCGAAATTCTCCATGAAGTTTCCATGAAGATTACTCACGCGTACATCACCAACTTGTAACCCTTTCAAATTAAGTATATCAATAAATTGTCCTGCAGTGCAAGTTCGCTTATCTCCAACAATGTTTTTAAAGACACTTCCACAAGTTTTTTCCTTTAATGGTTGTGACTTATTTCTCATTAGGAGGTAGTTACGAATTTTCTCACCAAGGTTTTCATCTTGACCTTTTGAGACAAGCTCAACTTGATAAACAATATCCCCAGGTTTTAAAAAATTATTTTGGCGATATGAAAAGCTAGACTCTGTTGCCTCATGAAGATACTCGTTACCTTCCTTATCAATATACCAAACTCTATTTATAATTTCGCTAATCCAACCAAGGCCCGTTCCCGCATTCATGAAAACTGCTCCACCTAAAGTAGCTGGAATTCCAGTTATCACTTCCCAGCGCATATTACCAAATTTGTAAGCATGAGAAGTTAAGCTTGAAAGCTTCACAGAAGCTGGAAGAATATAGCTTTCACGATACTGATTTAAAATGCGACGATCGTAATCAAAGTCTAGATTAATTATTGGATGCTCAATTCTTTCATTTAAAAGTTGATTGGCACCTAAGCCTAACACCATGTAGTTAAGGTTATTTTCAGTAAGGGTTCTTGCAACTTCCTTAAGTCCATCAAGATCCTTTACAGAAATAAAATCACCCTTAGATTGAAGTCGCATTGTTGAATACTTTGATAGATCCTTATCAATTTCGATTTCAATATTTGGAATATTAGCTAATAACTCTTTAATCTTATTCATTGCGATCGTTATCTAAAACCCATTCTCTAATGACTCGGCCAATTGACCCGGCCCCTAATGTCATAATTGTTGAATTCTTATTAGACTTAATAATTGTATCTAAGTCTTTAAGTTCAATTGTTTTAGCTAGCCCCGGATGAAGTCGATTAATATCTTCGACAAGTCTATCTGAAGTGATCCCAGGAATAGGGCTTTCACTAGCTGGATAAATTGGACACATATATAACTCATCAACGTCGTTGAAACAGTGTAGGAACTCATTCCAACAGTCTTTTGTTCGAGAGAAACGATGTGGTTCAAAAATAGCAATTTTCTTATGTTCTCTAATTTCTTTTAATGTGTTTAAAGTCTTTGCTATTTCAGTCGGATGGTGGCCATAATCATCTAGAATCTCTACATCTTCATTCTTATAAAGTAATTGAAAACGGCGTCCAACATTTTCAAAGCTTCTAATTGAGCTTCTAATCATATCCACTGGTACTCCCATTTTATGAGCAATGGAGATTGCCCCAAGAGCATTTTGCACATTGTGCTTACCAGGAAGATTAATGATAAAGCGTCCTAAGTTCTCAGGGCCAACGATAAGGTCAAACTCTGAACACAGATCAGACATTTTAATATCGACAGCTTGATAATCTGCTGGTTTTTCAATTCCAAAAGTAACAATTGGTTTTTTAATATGTGAAACAAGACTCATTAGTCTTTCATCATCTGCATTAAGTGAAGAGAGTCCATAGAAAGGAACTTTGTTAATAAACTCTTCAAAGCTATCCATAAGAACATCTTCACTACCGTAATGATCCATATGATCAAGGTCGATATTAGTCACAACCGACATGATTGGGTTTAACATTAGAAAAGATCCATCAGACTCATCGGCTTCGGCCACTAAGTACTCACCAGTACCAACCTTTGCATGTCCTGCAAGATTAGAAACGATACCGCCGATAATATAAGTTGGTTCGTAATTGCTCGCTTGTAAGATTGTCGCTAGAAAGCTTGTTGTTGTCGTCTTACCGTGAGTTCCCGCAATTGCGATTCCTCTTTTAAGTCTCATAAGTTCGGCCAACATCTCAGCTCTTCTCATAATAGGAATTTGCTTTTCACGGGCCATCTGCATTTCAGGATTAGACTCATTTACTGCAGATGAATAAACAACTACTGTCGTCTTATCAGTTATATTTTCACGCTTATGTCCAATAAAGACTTCAGCTCCTAAATCTCTTAAACGAGTAACATTGGCAGACTCACTAATATCTGAACCTGTTACTTTATACCCAAGGCTCAGTAGAATTTCAGCGATACCGCTCATCCCAATTCCACCGATTCCAATAAAATGCACGCTAATATTTTGAATATTAATATTCATACTTGTTCCTTTTCACAAGATTACTTCTTCTAAATTTAGCGCATATATTGGCTATTGTTGAGAAAAAAACGGTTTCTGGCCTGACATCGTTCGTTGACGTGACACACAAGAGAAGATTACACCGATAGCAATTAAATTACTCATAAGTGATGATCCACCATAACTAACGAATGGAAGGTTAAGTCCCTTTGTTGGAAGAAGCCCAAGAACAACCCCCATATTTAAACAAGCTTGGACACCGATAATGAAGATAATGGACATGACCATTTTCTTTGCAATATCGTCATTTAAAGACAGTGCTAATTTAAAACCAATATGAGTAAAGGCCATAAAGAGAACAACAAATGCAATGACTCCTAGAAAACCAAACTCTTCGCCAATAACTGAAAAGATGAAATCATTATGGGCCTCTGGTAGAAAGAATAATTTTTCTAAACTATTACCAATACCTTTTCCAAAGAAGCCACCATTTGCAAAACCAATCCAAGACTGAATTACCTGGAAACCACTTCCTCTTGGGTTTGCCCATGGATCTAAAAAGGCCATCAGTCTTTTTACACGATAAGGTTGAGCAACGAGTATTAGAGACGAAAGAATTGTTCCGACTACTCCCATGATATAGAAATACTTACGATTAAAATTAGAAATAAAACAAGTGAATCCCATTCCTAGGGCACAAATAAAGAATGTTCCAAAGTCTGGTTGTAAAAGTAAGAGTAAGAGTACTAATCCAATATTGGCCGCATACTTTAAACGATTTTTAAGATTTAGCTTTTCATAATTCTCAAAAAAGAAAAGTGACATCATAAGTATCGTATACTTTGCAAGCTCTCCCGGTTGTAATGAACCGAACCCTAGATTAATCCATCGGTTGGCACCTTTAGCAACAACACCTAAACCTGGAATAAATGTTAAAACTAAAAGAAAGGCCACGACGAGATTTAAGTGGAATGAGAACTTTATCCAAAACTGATACTTAGTCTTTGCCACAACATAGGCCATACCCACGCCGATTAAAGCAAAGAGAATTTGTCTTGAGAAGAAGTGAAGGCTTGTTCCGTAAACTTCTTTTGAAAACATATAGGATGAAGAGTAAACCATGACGATACCAACACCAACAATAATTGATGTGATAATTAAAAAGAGTTTTCCAAAACGATCCGTGTTTTCAATAGAGTTCATATATTAATCATATATGAAGATTGTATTCGATGCATTAGAAATATAAGAAACTGCGCGTCAGGCTACTTGATATACATTTGCGCAAAATGCCTAATTGGATCAATTCCTCTTTCATCAAAACACGTGTAGGCATTGAAAGGATCAAGTCCTTCTTTTTGAATTATATTTAAAACACAGTTCTTCTCTTTTTCATTTTGCACCAAGGCTGCAACTGTCACATGAAAGCTATTCACACTACTGTGATAGTACTTGGCCACTTCATGAATGCTCGCCAAAGTTTCAGCACTCTTTACATATGTGCATGCATTAAACTCCACGAGGGAGATCGCTCTGCGATTGTCTAAGACTTCAGTTAAACATTGAAACTGATACTTAGTCGTAATTTGTGAGCATTGTTTTTTAAAACGAAATTGATTGTATTTTGAAAGTCGCTTGTCCACGAGGTTTTGACAGACTTTCACATAATCTTGATCAGCTTTAATTTGAGTAGAAAAAATAGAAACAAAAATAAAAAATAACAGAACCTTCATGACGAGATCATATGACTTAAAACTTGTTCTGTATTAGGCATAAAAAAAATGCCTGCATAATGCAGGCATTTCTATAATTATTATTTCAATAAATTATAATTGGTATACAAGCTTCTTGAACATCCTGCGATCAAAACAATCCAGTGGATTGTTTTGGCGCTGAGATGGATGTTATGTTCACGAGGAACTGTATGTCTGCGTGAGGCAGGAGCCGAAGCAGACTGACTTAAGGGCAGCTAGCGAAGCGCGGCTTACCGGCACAACACTAAAGTTGGTAAACTAGTTTCTTGAAGTAATTCCCTCTTTCCTCATAATCTCTAAAGAAATCCGTTGCAGGGTTACCTGGTGAAAGAATAATCGTATCACCAGTTCTCGACTTTTGATAAGCAAAGAGAACAGACTCTTCAAATGATCCAACAATGAAAGTTTGTGGATGCTCACCAAGTGCACGGTTCATTCTTTCTTTTGCTTCACCAACAAGAACGATGATTCTTGTTGTTTGAATTAGCTCATCAGTAAATGCTTCATACTCAAGATCTTCGATATCTTTTCCACCAGCAATTAAGATAACTGGAGTTTTAAACGCCTTAGTTGTCTCCACTAGTGTTCTCATATCTGTTGCTTTAGAGTCGTTATAGAAAGAAACACCATTCTTTTCCATTAAGAATTCAATACGGTGTGGAATTCCAGGGAATTTCGTTACACATGTTTGAATTGCTTCATCAGAAAGATCTAGTGCCTTACAAGCAGTGATTGCTGCTAGTAAGTTTTCACGGTTATTTTGACCAATGATTCTCATCTTCTTAACAACAAACTCTGAGTGGTAGTTGATATTTGAATGGATACGACGATCGTGGAAGTGTGTTCCTTGAATCTCTTCCATTACACCAAGCTTAACGAATGATCTTCTTGAGTACCAATAAGTTTGGCAATTTGCATTTCTAAAGAAGCTATTATTTGCAAGCTTGTCGAAGTTTACAATTAAAGTGTCATCAGGAGATAGTGTCTTGATGATACTTAGTTTTGTTTCCATATACTCACCCATTGACGTGAATTGTCCTTGTGGATAAGTATCTGCGATATCTGTAAAGACAACCATTTTTGGGTGGAAGTCAGTTAGACGTCTCATCTGAACAGCTGAAACCTCTACAACAACGTAGTCGATTTCATCTTTATTTGGCAGCATTGAATATTCGATAAATGGACTTTCACTTGTTCCACCAACAAATACATTCTTACCATCTTGTCTTAGAGTAAACCCAATCATGTGTGCTACAGTTGTGCGACCGTGTGATCCACAAACAGCAATAATAGGCTTACGACATAGCTTATTTCCAAGAGCGAATTCAGAATAAACTTCTTTCCCCTCTCTTCTTGCTAATTCTAGTTGAGGCATATTTGGATCAACAGAACCTGAATAAACAACAACATCAGCATTGATGAAGTCATCATCTAAGTGTTCACCAAAAGTCATTTCAACTGCAGGTTTAATCTTACGTAGTTTCTTTACAGCTTTATTAAGATCAAAAATCGGTTTGATATCTGTTACACGAATATTACAGTCAAGACGATTAAAGAAATTTATGAGTCTGAAACCAGTCTTTCCAATACCAACGATTAGGATATTCTTGTTTCTAAATCTCTCCATTCTCTACCTCATTTTTAATGTTGCGATCGCTAGAATCGCTAAAAATATGCTTATAATCCAAAATCTAACAATTACTTTAGGCTCGGCCCATCCCAGTAGCTCAAAGTGATGATGTATTGGGGCCATTTTAAATATTCTCTTCTTACGAGTTTTGTAAGAAGCAACTTGTAAGATCACCGAAACTGCCTCGGCAACAAAAACACCACCAATAATAACAAAAAGTAATTCACTTCTTGTTAGTACCGCCATTGTTCCTAGTGTACCACCTAAGGCAAGGGACCCCACGTCACCCATAAAAATCTGAGCTGGGTATGTGTTATACCACAAAAATCCAACGCCTGCACCGACGATTGCAGCACCAATGACAGCTAATTCTCCAACATTTTCAACATATGGCACAAAAAGGTATGACGCGATCTCTCTGTGACCAGTTGCATAAGCAATAAATCCAAGTGTTGCAGCAGATGTAATGATTGGACCAATAGCCAGGCCATCTAATCCATCTGTTAAATTAACAGCATTACTAGAGCCAACAATAACGATAGCTCCGAATATTATAAAGAAACTCATCAGGTTAAAAACTGGTCCTTTTACAAAAGGGACAAATAATTGAGTGTCGATAACATTGAAGTGAACCATAGCAAAGACAGCAATTAGGGCAGTTGCAAACTGCCACACAAGCTTACCTTTGGCCGAAACACCTTTTGTATTTCCTTTAGAAATCTTTGCATAGTCGTCGATAAAGCCGAGTACAAAGTAGGATGCGGTTACACCACAGGTAATGAGAACTGGAATTGAATTAAAGTTTCCAGTTATTAACAGTGTCAATAAGATTGTCCCCAAAATAAAAACACCACCCATTGTAGGTGTCCCTGCTTTTTTTAAGTGAGACTCTGGCCCGTCATCACGTATTACTTGGCCAAACTGCTTGCGCTGCATGAAACCAATAAAATACTTACCCCAAATAGTTGAAATAACTGTTGCAAGCAAGAAGGCCACAACTGTTCTAAATGTGATGTATTTAAAAATATTAAAAGCAAAGAATTCATCCCTTAGGGGATAGAGGAAATGATACAGCATGTAATCACCTGGTTTTTAAATTATATTACATAGTTATATCTATTAGCCTCTCTAGTTGTAAAGAACGAGAAGCTTTTAAAAAGATATAATCATACGAATTTAATACTACTGGCCAATTTGAGATAAAATCATCAAGATTTGCATAAGTTTGAGACGCGCCGCTAAAGTTATTTTTATAAAATTTAGCAAAGCGGCCAATGAAGACTGAGTTTTTAATGCCTAGTTCGTTTAGTAAGTCCGCAATGGCCTCATGATGTTCTTGGGTCTTCTCACCTAATTCATTCATGTCACCAATAATGAAGATAACTTTCTTTGTATCTGGAACTTGCTTGGCAAACTCTCTAATTGCAAGCCTCATTGAAGTTGGGTTTGCATTGTAGGCATCTAAATATATTTTTGAATCATTAACATTAATCCACTGGGCCCTTTTATTTTCAGGAAGCCTTAGTTTTTTTAACTCGTGAAATAAACTCAGTGAAAAAATATTTTCTAAGACAAAACATGAAGCTTGAACATTCCAGCGATTATAAGACTCTTTAATAAAATCACTTTCAAACTCGTAAACATTTTTCTTGCTTACAGGAACAATTTTATCTGTAACTTCTAAAGTTGCTAACTTCTCGTCTTCCATATTTAAAAAGAATTTCTTTCCATGGTCTTTAACCCAACGATAAAGTGCAGACTTTTCTTTTAAAACGCCATTAAGATCGATGAGAAATTCAGTATGAGCATGGCCAATATTTGTAATATATCCATAATCAGGCTGTGCAATTTCACAAAGCACTTCGATTTCACCAAAGTGGTTAGTTCCCATCTCAATAATGGCAAATTTATGCTCATCCTTAATTGAGAAGATAGTTAATGGTACCCCAATATGATTATTGAGATTACCTTGTGTGCAAATAACTGCTTCATGAAGAAAAGATTTTGCTAATGAGAACAGCATCTCTTTTGTCGTTGTCTTTCCATTTGAGCCTGTAAGTCCAAAAACAAAACCACCATGATTCTTCCACTCAATAATTCGAAACTTAGCGGCCTCTTGCAAGAACGAAAGGCTATCTTCAACTAAAAAGAAACAAAGCTCTGTATTCTTTTCAATGAGAGTTCTGATCTCCTCTTCTCTTTTTTTAGAATGAGTTAGAACAATTGCTTTTGCACCATTCTTTATTGCATCTGGAATAAAGCTATAAGCATCAAAGCGCTCGCCTTTTAGGGCAACAAATGTATTCTTATCATCAGACATACGAGAATCTGTAGATAGTAAAATATCAATATCTAGATCCTTACCAATACTTATTATAAGACCTGAAACTTTATTTAAATCAGAAATTAACATAATTCCCCTAATGCACTCTTTACTTCTTCAATATCACTAAAGTGGTATTTCACACCATTAATATCTTGATATTCTTCGTGTCCTTTTCCTGCAATAATTACAGCAGTAGGACGTTCATATTCTTTCACATAAGTATGAATTGCTTCCTTGCGATCGACGATAATATCAACGACTTCATTATTGCCTTCAAGAATATCTTTGATAATCTCATTCGGATCCTCAGTTCTTGGATTGTCACTTGTTACAACAACCTTATCACTAAATTCCAATGCAGCCGAAAGCATCTTTGGACGCTTTGTACGGTCGCGATCACCTCCGCAACCAAAGATTGTAATAATGTCATAAGAATCAAAATGCTTTTTAGTTTCACGACAAATATTTACAATTGCATCAGGAGTATGAGCATAATCCACAATGAATACACTATCGCCCTTTCTAAAAAGATTAAATCTTCCCTTAGGTAAAGATAGCTTTATTTTTCTATTTAATTTTAAACTAGATGCCCTATCACAAAGAGCGAATGCTAATTCCAAGTTATCGACATTGTAGCTGAGGTTAAATTCTTCACCATAAATATTTTCAACAGAAGAAGCTATGTCAAAACTTAGCTTAGACTTGAATTCAATTTCTTGTGAACGTGGAATAATAAAATTAGATTCACTATAATTTGTAAGTTTTGCTTTAGCATTAAAATAGGACTCCATCGTTCCATGATAATCAAGATGATCTTGAGTGAAATTTGTCCATCCTATTGAATCAAACTTCATTTTCTTTACTCTCTCCTGCTCTAGTGCATGAGAGCTTACTTCAAGACAGAAGTAATTAATATCTTTAAGCTTAAAAATGATTCTTCTTAAATCAATAAAAGATGGAGTCGTCGCAGATAGACTTTCCATGATTTCACTCTCACCTTTGATCACACCAACGGTACCAATACTACATGCGCTTAAGCCGTTAGCATTAAGGATAAGCTGACAAAGATGTGCGACAGACGACTTTCCGTTGGTACCTGTAATTCCAATTAACTTTACTTCACGATTAACTGGATACAGCTCCTCGACTAACACTTCTTGTAATTTATAAAAATCGCTCTCGTCCACAACTAGTGAATCAATGTCTGCAACTCTACGATTCGTAATAACCAGCCCAGCACTACCTTTTTCATAGCGTTGGCGAAATAACTCAACTGCTTTTACATTGTCATGTATACGATAAAAAGCGATATCACATGGTTTCGCTTGATCTAAATTTGCCGTAAGATCAGTAAGACCTTCCAAAAGGATATTGTATTTATTAATTAAATTATTCATATGTAGGTGGAGCGTATTTTAGTTTTACGACAACATCGCCATCACGATTACTACCAGCTTCTGGAGTTTGTTCTTGAACAACACCGACCCCAACATGACTTAGATCGATATCTAATTTTTGAGCAAGTGCCATTGCTGATTTTTTATCTAAGCCTACAAAGTTAGGAACTGAACCTCTACCTGTATAGCGCTTAGCAGACTGAACTCTTTTTACAGAGTCAAAGGCCATATCGTTCTTATAAGTCTCATTTTCAGCAAGGCCTTCGAATTCTTTATTCTTATAAAGAAGGTATTCTGTCACTTTTCTAAAAACAGGACCTGCAACTGAGTTCCCATAGTAAGACTTACCTCGTGCAGGTTTATCAACATAAGAGTAAACAACAAATTTCTTCTTAACGCCAACAGGGAAACCTAGGAACCCAGGAATATAACCAGTATAGCGTCCATTACTATCAGCTCTTTGTGCCGTTGAGGTTTTAGCAGCAATCTTAAAATAAGGAATTCTTGCTTTTCTTGCTGTACCACGCTCAACAGTATTTATCATCATCTCAGTGATTGATTTAGCAACATCAGTAGGAATAACTCTTTTTGATTTTATTTTCTTTGGATCATCAACTTTTAAGATTGTTGGTTGTACATAAACACCATCATTCGAGATTGCAGCAAAGGCCGCAAGCATCTGAATCCCTGTTGTTGCAACACCTTGACCAAAGCTGATATTACTTAAAGAAAGTGGAGATACATTCTTATCATCAGTAAAGATCCCACGAGATTCAGCAGGTAGCTCAATTCCTGTTTTCTCACCGATCTTGAAATCATTTAGTGTCTTCTTAAGTTTTGGAAAAGTTAAATCAAATGCAATTTTTGTTGTTCCAATATTTGAAGAGTACATAAGAATCTCTTCAACAGATAACCACTCAAATTTCTTTCTCGATTCAGCTTCCTTAATAATATGATCTTCAACCTTTAGACGGCCTTGTTCACAATAATAATTTGTATCAGGTCGTACAACTTTATTCTCTAGCGCTGAAGCAAGTGTTAAAACCTTCAGAGTTGAGCCTGGTTCAAATGGGTCACTAATAAAGGCAAGCTTGCGATCACTTCCTTTTGAGTCACTCACATCATTAGGGTCAAATGTAGGATAATTTGCCATTGCAATAATTTCACCGGTCTCAGCATCCATAACGCCAACACCACCTCGTTTTGCATCAACTCTTTCAACGGCTTCTTTAATGGCCTTTTCCGCTACTGCTTGAACTTCCTTATCAATTGAAAGATAGACATCGTTTGCTCTTTCTGTAGGAATATTTTGGCTAACGTATCTTACAGGGCGACCTTTATTATCTTTAAAGTACTTAATAATTTGAGGCTCACCTCTAAGTTCTTTATCGAAACGATGCTCAATTCCGGCCAGCCCATTATTATCGAGTCCAACAAACCCTAAGGTTTGTGCAGCAAGCTCGTGATTTGGATAAATACGCTTCGGAATTTCTTCAATATAAATTCCCTTAAGCTTTTTAATCTGTGCAACTTGTTCTTCTGTAAGCTTTGACTTTCTAGTAATCCAAGTAAAACGATTTCGCTCTAGCGCCTTCTTTGCGATACCATCGAGTTCCATCTCAGGAAGGATTGCCTTAAGTTTTTCATAAACTTTTTTATCTGAGATATTCTTTGGAATAGTAAAGATTGAGTAGGTTCTAATATTAATAGCAAGAGGGTTTCCATTGCGATCATAAATATGGCCACGTCTTGGAAAGACTTTTCTTTCTCTAAAGAATTGTTTTTTTGATTGTGATAATAAATGTCCACGATCAACAACTTGGATACGAAATGCTTTTACAAGAATTGCAACAAAAGCAATTGTAAAAATTGCGTATATAACTTTTAATCTGTTTTTTAAATTATTATCACTCACTACACTTACTTCTTAGCTGGAACAACAATGATTTGATGTTGCTTCGGCTGTGCTAAGTTATAATTAAGGGCCATCTTTCTCAAATTAGATACAGACAGAAGTCTAGCTTTTTTAGCTTTTAACTCTTTTCCCTCAACTTTAATTCTCTCTACTTCTTTTTTAACTGTTGCGATCTCATAATTCAGCTCAATTCCTTTCATTCTAAAAAGTACGAATAAAACTGTAATCACAACTAGACTAAGAACAATTGGTAAGCCTTGTGAACTAAGAACAACTCCCTTGATCTTATTTCCAATACCTTCCTTCTTAGATTTTGTTCGACTCATCCTTGAGGCCATTTAACAATCTCCTATTGTTATTAATTTTCAATCTTTGAAAATTTCTCGTATTTATTTTTTGATTTCTTACTTACAACACGCTTAAGCACTCTTAATTTTGCACTTCTCGAGCGAGAGTTTTCAGCAATCTCCTCATCACTTGGAATAATTGGCTTTTTAACTTCATTTTCAAAAAGCATCTCACCAAGTCCATTTTTTTCATAATCTTTAAAAAGCTTCTTCACAATTCTATCTTCTAAAGAATGAAAGCTTATAATTAATATTCTACCACCAATCTTTAATAATGGTAGCACCTGATTAATTACGTCAGTTATTACATCCAACTCGCGATTAACTTCTATACGAAGTGCTTGGAAGCATTTTGTCGCTGGATGAATGCGACCAAATTGTAATTTTTTTGGATAACAATCTTTTATCAATTCTGCTAATTGAAAAGTTGTATTAATCGGGCCATTTTTATCTCTTTCAAGAACTATTCGCTCAGCGATTCTCCATGCAAATTTTTCTTCGCCGTAATCCCTAAAGAGATTGGCCAGATCCTGTGCAGAATAACGATTAATAATATCCTTGGCCGTTTGAATATTGTCATTATCGTAGTCCATACGCATATCAAGCGGCGCATCAACACGAAATGAAAATCCACGTGAGCCTTCATCGAAGTGATGAGAAGAAACCCCTAAATCAAGAAGAACTCCATTTAGCCCTCCGTTTGCTTCCACAAGATCAGCATGATTACCCATGACAATATCTTTAAAGTGACAAAAGTTAGAGTCATGTAAGAAGAGTCTATCTTCAACACCATTTTTCTTAATAAGTTCACGGCCATTCTTTAAAGCATCGGGGTCTTGGTCAAATGAAATAAGCTTGGCCTTCTCCTCTCGTTTAACAATCGCCAAAGAGTGACCACCGGCCCCAAACGTACAGTCTGCAAAAAGTAACTGATCATGTTCTTCACTGTCTAAATAAAGATAATCGAGGCATTCTTTCTTTAAGACGGAATAGTGCTCTTTATATTCTTCAACCATTAAATAACCTTATTTTATAAGTAGTTAGCAGTTACAAATTTAACGTAATAAAAGTGAACAAACTTTTAAAATCTTTCATTCATTTGACTTGTATACACTACCAATGCCAAAATTTTACATCTAGCGCAAGGAATTTAAAAGTACTATGAGAGATACTGATTTAATTTTAAATAAATATATTGAATCAAAAGTTTTAGATTTTAAGAATCGTGTTAACGCTTATAGCGCGAGGAAGAGTTATTCTAAATCTTTTTTAAACTCTGCTAAAGAATTAACCAAGTCTGACTTAGTTGAAAGATTCAATTTAGTTAAGAATAATCTTTCTCCAAATGAAGCAATTAAACTAATGCGAAACCTTGTTACATCGAGTGCTTGGATCAGCTTTTCTTCAGCTCGCTATATACATTCTCTTACAAACTTTAAAAGCTTCGATAATAAATTCGACTTTGATAAGGTCAACTATCGATTCTTCAATGACCTCAAGGCCCGCAGACCAATCGACCTCCCAGATGATGAAATCTTTAGGATCATCTATAACGAAGTTGAATATGCTAAGTACCATCCAAATTACATTTCAAACTTAGAAGAACCAAAAACAGATATTACAATTGTCTTAATTCCAGGTGTTTTCAATGAGTTATTTTCAACACCTTCGTTTGAACGCGCCTGCCAACATCTTAAATCAAAATATAATATTAAGTATTACACGCCCGAAGTTAATGGTTTTGATAATTGCTTAAAGAACGCAGAATCACTTCGTGAACAAATTGCTAAATATGTAAGTGATCATCCAGAAGAGAAGCTATGGTTAATTGCATTCTCTAAAGGTGGTCTGGACTCACTCCATTACTTAACTGATTATAGCGAAGAACAAGATGCCATTGTTGGCCTTTCAACAATTGCTTCTCCTATTCTTGGCTCTAATTCGTTTAATAAGAAATTTATTAAAACCCTAAACCTTATTCATAATTTTTCTGATTCAAAACTTTATCAATTAATTGATGGCAAGAAAGATATCCTAGCTAAAGAAATGCAAAAGTCACTTTCTTCGACTTTTCGCAGGCCTTGGATGAGAAATAATCACGATAAGCTTAATCAAAACCTTTTCTATACTTCGATAGGGTTTTCATCGAAATGGTATGAGAGTCATCTCTGGATGATTCTTATGAAGATGTTTATAAGAAGCAAGAAGGATAATGATGGAGTTGTTGATACTGAAAGCTCATTATTCCCATACTATTTTGAAAGAGGCATCAAGCTTGGTATTTTAGATGGCCATCACCTTATTGGAAGAAGATCTTCTTTCTACTGCCAAGAAGCTTTGATTGAGGCCCATATTCATTACCTAAAGTATAAAGGGCTACTCTTTTAAGCCGCCCTTTAAATTCATCAGTACTAATTTTGACATTGTTTTAAGAGTTTCAAATACTCCAATACCTTTAACAGCGACAGCATCAAAGGCCGGCCTTTCATCGGCATTAAGTGTTTGGTTCATATCCTCAACAGGTGTGACATTTGGAAGATCTCTTTTGTTCCATTGAAATACAATCGGAATCTGATCAATATCGTAACCTTGTTCAGTAAGATTTGCTTCAAGGCTTTTAAGTGATTCAATATTAGCTTCCATTCTCTCAAGTTGAGAATCGGCCACAAAGATTACACCATCAACTCCGCGCAAGATTAACTTGCGAGATGACTCGTAAAAAACTTGCCCTGGAACTGTATACAAGTGAAAGCGAGTTTTAAAGCCTCTAATTTCACCTAGATCAAGAGGTAAGAAATCAAAGAAAATTGTTCTTTCATTTTCTGAGTCGAGAGAAACCATCTCTCCTTTATTTCCACCAGCAGTTTTCTGATAAATATATTGGATATTCGTTGTTTTACCACCAAGACCTGGTCCGTAATAAACGATCTTACAATTAATTTCCTTCGTATTGTAATTTACAAAAGACATGTGGCCCCCGTTATCCTAAAACGCCTGCAAAGAGGTCATCGACTTCGTTATCACTTATATCATCGAATAGAAATACCTCGTTTGGATCACTATCCCCTGATAAATGTGCTTCAATAAATTCTGGAAGCTTTGATTCAATACTTCTAATTCTTGCCTTTAGTTTTGCCGGATTATCCACATCAAAATAGATAAGACTTAGATAGATATCATCAAAGAAACCTGAGAGCTTTGTAATATAAATCCCTTTTGAAGAAGTTGCATAGTTGAATCTAAATTCATCTTGCGTTTCCTCTGGGATAAATTGAGAAAGAACCGAACTTGCCTGCCAAACACCTGCAATAAGGGCACCAGCAGTATCACTATCGAAATCAGTTTCAACACTTTTAAATGAATACAGTGGAATTCCGTCCTGACGACAAACAATTAAACCACTATTTACTAGAGAATCTAATCCACTATACTCTCTAAAAAACTCTTGAATAACGACTTCGATGTTATCCATAAACCTTCCTTACATTTTGGTTTTATTTTCTAATGCCTTAGATATAGTCATTGTATCTAAGTAATCGAGATTCCCACCCATAGGAATCCCAAAGCCAATTCGATCAACATTAACTTCATCTGAAAGAACTGATTTGATATAACTACAAGTCGCATCACCCTCAACAGATGGACCTATCGCTAAGATGACAGACTTAATACCGAGTTCATCAACACGCTTTTTAAGCTTATCAATATTTAACTCTGCTGGACCAACACCCAAAAGAGGATTAAGTACTCCACCTAGAACATGATATAGTCCTCTATATTGGCCACTTCTTTCAATGGCCATGTAATCAGTGATTGATTCAACAATACAGATCTCAGTTGATTCTTTACGGTGAATATCACTACAAACAGCGCAGATATCTTCATCAGCAAAGACACCACATTGATTACATTTTTTCAATTCTGCTAATTCATTTAGAGCAACAGCAAAGTCTCCTAATTCTTCCTTAGTCCACTTTGCTAAGCTAAGAACGTGTCTTAGTGCACTCTTTTCTCCAATGCCAGGCACTTTAGAGAATGAATCAACAAGATTATTAATTCTTTCAGGTAGTTTCATTAAGTTTAAGCCTTAGAAAAGTCCTGGAATATTTAGTCCACCAGTAACCTTGCTCATCGCATTTGAAACCATATCTTGTGATTCTTTGATTGCTTGATTTACTGCCGTTAAAACAAGATCTTCAAGAGTTTCAACATCATTTGGATCTACTGCTTCAGGATCAATCGTGATAGCTTGAATTTCTTGCTTACCAGTGATTTTAATTTTGATAGCACCACCACCTGAAGAAACTTCTAGCTCACGCTTTTCAAGCTCTTTTTGAAGTGTGCTAATTTTTTGCTGCATTTGTTGCGCCTGTTTCATTAGGCCTTGCATTCCCTTTGCCATTTTATTCTCCAATTTTTATTCATCTTCATTTAAGATAATTTTATCAATCTTAGAGTTAAATATTGAACTGGCCAATTGAAGCATTTCATCACCTTCAATTTCCTTCCTTTGATTTTGTTTTTCAATATTTTCATTCTCTATATTAATTTCAAATTTAGATTTAAAGTCTGTTTCTTCAGCTTTCTTCTTTTCAACTAGCTCGATTGATAAATCAATCTCTTGCACTTGAAAATATTTTCTAAGGTGTTCTCTTACCTTTTCAAGTGTCTCTTGATTATTCATATGATCAAAGAAAACTTTTGCACCAGTAGGATAGCCGATAAGAAGGGATACCTTATCCATCTGAACAACTAGATCACCAATTAAATTCCCTTGCTCCATATTTGCACCCATTACAGGTGAAGTTTTTGCCAAGAACTGAAGAAAACCATCCCAAGACTTAGGGCCCTCAATAACAACTTCCTCTTCAATTGATTCAGCTTGAATTGACTCAACCTCTTGAATTTCTTCACGAGATTCTTCCTGTGGTTCTATAGGATCATCAAAAATAATTTTATGAGGCTTGACGACTTCCTCTTGTATAACTTCCTCAACTTGAATTTCAACTTCAGGCTTAGGAGTCGGAATAGACTGTGGTAGAACTTCTTCAGTCTCGGCCACAACTTGGGCCTTAGGCTTTCCCGCGCTATCCTCCACTTGAGTGTCTGCAATTATCTGATGTCTTAATGCTACCTTTCTCATTGCTAAGAGTGTTGCATCAGTTGGAATAATTGACTCAAGCGTCCACGTAAAGTCTTTTGCGAGTGTTTCATAAACCCAGTAAAGTTCTGCTCGTGTTGTACGATCAAATATATCACCGTCCACTTTTGAAAGAACTCTCGATTTATCGTTAAAATCTTTTGCAATAACAATTGAAAATAGATTTTCAAGTAAAGACTTTACAATATTTTGTAGGGAGATATTTTGTGAAATTAGAGCATTAAAAGTATTTGTCAGCTCTTCAATATTTTCAGAAAGAGTAGAATCAATTAATGTTTTAATTGAGCTAAGCTTTGCAATCCCAAGGGCCTGAGCAAAGATATCCTCTGAAATATCTTGTCCAAACGAAAAACTTAAAACCTGATCAAATAAAGAAAGAGTATCTCTAAATGAACCATTACCTAGCTTAGCTAGAGTTTCAATTAACTCTGAATTAGCAAAAGTAATATTTTCGAGTTGTGCAATGTGAATAATATGAGACTTAAGCTCTTCAACTGTTGCATTAACAAAGTCGAAACGCTGACATCTTGAAAGAACTGTTCCAAGAAGTTTTTCAGGCTCAGTTGTCGCCATTAAAAATACGGCATGTTCTGGTGGTTCTTCTAATGTTTTTAAAAGGGCATTGAAGGCACTGTTAGAAAGCATGTGAACTTCATCAATAATATAAACTTTGTACTTTCCACTGGATGGTAGATAAGAGATATTACTAATCAGCTCTCTTACATCATCAACACTATTATTAGATGCACCATCGATTTCAACTACATTCATCGAAGCCGCAGAATCAAAGTCTTGGCAAGCACTACATTCACCACATGGGTTTTGATTCTCATCACGAGTTTCACATCTTAGTGCTTTAGCAAAAATCCTTGCTATCGTTGTCTTACCAATTCCACGTGTACCAGAAAAGATATAGGCATGACCTAATCGATCATCTCTCAGAGAGTTAACTAAAGTTTTAACGATATGTTCCTGCCCAACAAAATCTTGAAATTTTGCAGGACGATATTTTCTGGCCAAGACCTGATATGACATTAAGCACCATCACTTTATATGATTTAAAAATTTTACTTGTTAACTATAGGAAAAATTATAGGTATTGGAAAGGGGCAGCCGATACAAACACAATGCAACAAAGGTTACCGTTGCTTCGTTCCCGACCTGGCGGAGTTAGCCCCGCTACATTTGTCTGACCGGCTACCGAACATGAATATAATATTTATCTTAGCATGATGTCAATGAAAGCTAGTATTTAATGATAATCGTCTCACCTTTCAGACTCACCGAGTCAGAGTTGATGAACTTCATCACAAATTTTAAAACGAATTTTGTTGCCGTCATACCTGCAACTCGTGCTCGGTTAACTTTAATTCTCACCTCACGCTGCTCCGGCTGAACATCAAGCTTCCCAGCGGCCTTAAATTTGAAAGTGAATAGAGATTTTAACTTGGCCGTCATATTAAAGTGACCATCAGCAACAGTAATTTTTAGATCACGAATACGATTCTTATCTGACTCTTTCTTATCTTCACTAATCTTTTGAATACTAAAATCAGATCTTCTAAGACATCCTTCATAAATTGAAACAGCATCCACTTCTTTATCAGTTGAATTTATTTTTACGCAACGGGCCTCGATCTTAGTGAAAGTAAACTCACCTTTTTTAGTTTGCGCCTCAAGTTGATTAGCAATTAGACCAAGGTGCTGCTTTTCAAAATAAACTTGTCCGTCAAAAACATTAAATGGCATTCCTTCTCTAAGTAACTTAATCTCTTTTCCTGCAATTCGAGACTCTTCTAAACAACCTGCAAAAATTAGATCAAGATTAAAAGCACTTAAATTAGGGTCTTTATAACAATCAATATTAATATTTTTAAAGTTAATAGAACTGTTGAGAAGGTTACCTGAAGCGCTCTGAGCATCGATGATTATTGAATCTTCTTTAAAGGCAACTTCCTTTCCACGAATATTTACATTAGATTGAGTCGCACCACTTTGTTTAATTTCTACGATTGCGAATTCTTTGCCCTCAAGAGGCTTAATGTGCATATCCTTCAAACAAATTTCATCTAAGTTAAATGTAAACTCATCACTTTGACATTTAATATCAACATCTTTGATATCAAAAAGAAATTGTTCTGCACCAATACTTAGTTGTGGCCCATTTGCAAAAAAGCCAGTCTCTGCAAATTCGATTTTAGCTTCTTTCGCATAAATCATATTAAGTAGATCAATTTCAGTGAATTGCGGAAGATGAGTCGTAAGATTCAAATTATCTTTTTGAAAATTAATACGATTATTAAATAAGAAAGTGTTAACAAGAAAAAGCTCACCATTCTCAGTTAAATCAAACTCTACAGCATCGTATTTTATATACACATCTCTTGCGTGTGCAACGCCACCAAGAAATTCACTTCCTAGCTCTCTATTTAAGTTGATGGAATCAACTTCAAAAAACATAGAATTGGCGATACAAGATAATGCGAATGTTGCCGTAAAGATAAATTTAAACATATATTTATGTTCGATAAATATCGTCAGAATGTAAACAGTAGAGATTTAACTTTGACGTTTTCGATAAGTTTTTCGACGCAATTTAAAGAAATCTGATAATACTTTCGAGCATTTAAAGTGCTCTACACCACCAATGATAGAAAATTTATGATTGAAGCGCTTATCTTTTTGAAAACTGTAACCTAGTGATACTGACCCGGCCTTCTGATCATAGGCACCAAAGACTACATTTTTAAAACGTGCCTGCAAAATTGCATATAAGCACATCGGACAAGGCTCAAGCGTAATATAGATTGTGCAATTAAGAAGTCGCCAATCCCCAAGTTTTTCACTGGCCTCTCTTATGGCGAGAATTTCCGCATGGGCCGTCGTATCTTTTTGATGTTCTTTTAAATTATGAGTACGAGCTATCACGTTATCATTTTCATCAACGATGATTGCTCCCACAGGAACCTCTCCTGCCTTGAAAGCAAGTTCCGCTTCTTCAAGCGCCAAGTTCATATTCCAAATGTGTGATTTAATACTCATGATTTAAATTTTTTATCTTTTTTGGCCTTACGCTCAAAATTCCAATACTTTTCTAATTCGCCATAGCGACGACGAGAAGTTTCATCAGTGTTATGAAACCTTACTCCATATGTAAAAGGTCGTCCTATCGAATGTTGTCTTTTAGATACCACTTCAACGCTCAGGCGTCCATCAATGCTTGCCGTTAGCGGCTCAATTTCTAGCTTTTGACCAATCTTCAAATCATCGAACAGAGTAAGGCCGCCGGCTTTACGACGAAGATCAACCAGTCTTCCCTCCACACCATCAAGACCTTCTGAGTAAACACATGTCTTTAAATCATTACGGTACCTAAAATCATATTCCCACCAACTTATGACAGGATAGAAAACAGGTGTGTATAGAGAGAAGCAAAGGACTCCAAGTAGCATTAGAGACATTGTGTAGAGAAAAAATAATGAGAAGTCATTATAGTAATACAAAGACCTCAAAATATAAAAAATGATAAAGAGTGCAACAACGACACTTAATGTCCAAAAAGAATAGTGAACATTTTTTTGCATTCGATAATAGAGTCGATAAAGGATCACGGAAAATATGATTCCAAAGAGTGCGATAAAGTTAAATTGAAATTTAAAGAACTCATAACCCTTGGCCAAGAAGAACAAGAACATATGTAGAGAGAACAATGCCTGAACTTTATTGAAGTCACTCTTAATTGATAGTTTACTAATACTGATTAACATTATTCTATTTTATCAAAATAGGATCATTTGATAATCAGTGGCACTATTTGCTTAGCCCCTTCTTCACGAGTAAATTTATATTTTTTATCATCTATTGTTAACTCATACTCACCAGGTTTAAGGTTAACTGGATAAAGATGGATATGGTCATAAATACCATACCAAGATCGTAGGTCAGCTAATTCTGACTCTTGTATGGCACGATTTCCAGCAGCGTAAGCAGCACTTGCAGAGAGATAAGCAATCAAGCTACCACTATTATAAAGACTACGGTAAGTCTGATAGGCAGAAGTTAAAAGAGCAATATGCTTTGCCGCAAGCCTTGCACCTACTTTTGCTTCTAAAAGGGCCACATCATTTTTTAAAGAACTACTCAAGACTTCAGAAGTATTAGTCATAAGTACCGAGCCACCGCTTTCGACCTTCTCCCCTTTAGCATTTTTGATTGTGACCTTTTTGGGAGTCGATACTGTAGATGAATCAATCTTAGGTAGTTCAAAATAAATCTTTGGTTCAGTCCCTCTGGTAAGAGCAAGCATATTTAAAGAGAAAGTTACAAAGTCATCCATTCCTTCATCATTTGAAATATAAACTCCCACAGGAAGCCCTAATGGAAAGTCGTATACTTTGGCAGTTTTCTTGATGACATGGCCATTTAAAATAATGAGATAAGTATTAAATGATTTTCTATTATTAAAGAAATCGTAGGTGTGCTTATAAGTCTCTGTTTCCGTTATATACTTTGAAAGCTCAGACTGACTCATTAAGTGTAGCTTCTTATAATCTTCTTGATATTTCTTATGTGATGAATTGTAGCTAGGATACAATCCCATTTGCTGAATAAGATCTCTCTTTCCTATTTTCTTGAAATTATTAACAATCGAGCGGTCTTTGGCCCTACCATAAGTATCATGAACAACAACTCCCATCAGATCAATAAAGGTTGATCCCTTATAGATTGCACGTCCTCTATTTTGGGCCTTAAAGTTTTCGATATAGGCACTCCAATCTCTTAGAGTTGAAACCATGGCCTGTTGATGAAATCTCTTTTGCTTATCTGAAGTAACTTCTTTACTCTTCATATAATGAGCTAGAATTTCATAAAATCGAATATTGGCCTGTTCGAATTGATTTGGGTAATAGATGTCAGTGGCCTCTCCAATAAAAAGAGATTCTACTTTGTTTGAGATACTAATTTTGTATAATTCGTTTGCAATCTCTTTAGCATTGTTAAGATACAAAAGAGCATTGTCATAATCTTTTAAATTAAAATAAGCAATACCAAGCTCAGCTTGTTTTAGAAATCGATCTTCCTCTCGCTTATAGACTTCACCTTTGTTAATTTTTTCAACAACACTTTTGTAATCGTTACTTTTATATAAAGATGAAATGAGGTCACCTTCATCCCTTACTTTCCTTGCTGCACATGAGACAAGAAGAATAAGGAATGAAAGAGTTATAATCTTTTTAAAATTAGTAATATTCAACTAATTACCAACCTACTTTTGATTTTTCTGAATACTTATTAACACGTGTTCTAGTTCTCATAACTTCGACACCTCTAGAAATGTCAGTCATACGAATATTCATCGTGTATTCTTTTAATGTTTTCCCACTTCTTGAACGTGGTTGCATTCTTACATTACCAAAGATCATAATATCTGCACCTGCAGCATTTCCAATTTTCTTAGCTTCAGCAGGACTAACCATTCCATCATTTTGATATTGAATCTCTTTTAACAGGGCCTCACGAGCAGAAGCATCAATTAAGATATATTCTCCAGATTCACTTAACTGAGTTAAAAATTCATCAGAAATATCATCTGACGGGAAATATGGTTCGGCCGTTTGATTACTAAATTCAGCAACAAATACTTTAGGACGTCTTCCCAACTTGAGTAGGTAATTTTTAAATCCTTTATGTTGTTTCATTTTTTGAATCACTGTTTCAACTGAATTTTCAGTATCACGTGTAACCCATGCATCAGTAATCTCTAATGACTTCTCATCTGATGTGTCTCCCGAAACACGCTCAGCTTGAAATCCCCCACATGAAACTAATGTAAAAAGCAGTGTAAGTGCTAAAATCTTTTTCATATATCCTCCATTAAATTTTTAAATCAACAAAAATATCAGGTAAGTCGTCCATCAACTCACTAACAACTTCTTCAATAATGGCCTTTTCAGAACGACCTGTTTGTGTATATCTTTTTGTAATATTCAATTTCTTCTTATTGAAGTTAATCTCCAATGTCTTTTTTACAAAACCATCAACATTTAAAAATTCGTCGATTAAAGCAATTGCAATATTTAAGCGTTCACCACTCTTTCCTGAGAATACATTATTCTTATTAAGCTCACTTATTAACAGCTTATCAACGACCTCAAACTTCGGTTGTGAATAAACGTGTAATGTAATTTCTTTTTTAGGACGTACTTCATACTTTTTAACTTTAGACTTATAACTATCTGCTAAAGTCATCATATATAGCTCTAACTTTTTAATCACGCTATTATTGGCCCTAATTTTAGAAAGAACTAAATTATAACCAGATTTATATAAATCTTCGTTTTCTTTTTTTAATTCAGAAATATCACTTTTTAATTTAGTTATGAACTTTTTAGTATTTAGTCCCATTAAGACACAGTAGTATGATTCCTCATCAACAAATGACTCAATCATTTCAACGCCAAATAAGTTTTCAGAAACTTCTTCGCTGACAAAATCAGAATACTCGCCTTCATCTAATTTACCATTAGAGCTTTCAATCGAAATAAATTTTGCTTTTACTTTAACCTGAAAGTTCTTGGCTATTTCTACTCGTGCATCCTCAGTCGCCTCTTTCTCACTTAGGCTACAAGTCTTTGCACATAGAAAATCCTTAGGACATGATTTTATTTGTCCAAACGAATAAAGACTCAAAAGTGAAATAAGTAGGATCTTAATCTTCAAATTTTTGTCTCAGCTCTTCTTTGTGTGAATCTTTAGCAACAGCAATTGCTTTTTCTTGTGCATATCGAATTGCTCTTTGTAGAGTGTCTTCTTTAATACCTACTAGCGAATAGCAAGTGTAGTATGGATCACCAATAAGCTTTTCATCTTTCATTTTTTGTCTTTTTTCCCAGTACTGTTCTTTTACACGAACCCCAGAAACTTTTGTTCTAATTGATTGAGTTAGAGTTTCTGAAAATGTTTTAATTTCTTGTGAGTCCTCATCAAGATTCGTTACTTCAGTGTAATCATTTGCAATCTCCTGAGAGATTTCAGAAGCAATAACTGCAGTTGATCTGGCCGTAGCAGACTTAACACAAAGTCTTCTATTTCTGTTTTCAGATTGTGATAGGAAGTAGTGATAGTCTTTATCACCCTTGTAGTTATCAACGCTTTCTAACCAATCAGGCTCAATTTTATTTGAAGCATTTAAGATTTTATAATCAATTTCAAACTCTCTTGCCTTCTTTCCAGAAGCACAAGAAATCAACGCAATTGATATTAGAAAAAATGAGAAAAACTTTGTCATGATATCTCCTAAAAAAATAATCTTAGCGGACTTTTCCAAGTCAACTAATTTTACTTTACGTTGAGATATAATCAATGAAAAATTATTTTAATAATTCCTTAACAGCAACATGACTTAGCAAGAAGCCTACTGTTCCTGTCATGTATGTAGCAGTACCTAGCCCACCATCACAATCCAGCTTAAGTGCTTTCGAAGTATTATCAATTTCGCACTTTTTAATCTTCTTTGATGGCTCAGGGGAATAGACACATTGAACCTTGGCCTTTGAACGGCCAAGAGGGTAAAGGTGCTTCTTTTTAAGCTCTTGTCTCACCTTACGATAAAGCATATCTTGTTTCGTCTTAGATAATTCTGCAACAGTGATCATTGTAGGATCAACTTTTCCACCAATTGCTCCAGAACTTACAATTTTAACTTCACGCTTATAACACTCATTAATTAATATCGCCTTCTCACGGGGCGCATCAATAGTATCGATGATAATCGAAGGCTGCTCAGCAAATATCTTATCCATATTCTTTTCATTAAAAAAACAATAATGACAGACAACTTCACAGTCAGGATTAATTGTCGCGATCCTCTCTTTAAGAGCATCGGCCTTCATCTTTCCATAATTTCCATCGTGAGCATGTAGTTGGCGATTAGTATTTGAAACACAAATATCATCGAGATCAACTAAAGTGATTTTATTAACTCCGAGACGAGCAATCGATTCAACACACCAAGTCCCAACACCACCAAGGCCAATAATCATAAAATGTGAATCTTTAATTACAGTGAAAGCCTCAGCTCCAAGAAGGGCCGCTATTCCATTAAATCTTTGTTCGTGATTTGACATAGGCTTGTAAAAACAGGTGCTTAAGAAACATGGCGCACTCGGCAGGAGTCGAACCTGCGACCTTCTGATCCGTAGTCAGACACTCTATCCAGCTGAGCTACGAGTGCGCATGTAGGAGTTATTTATAGCCCCTAACTGCTCATATTGTCAATGCGTTCTTGCATTCAAGGAAATATTTGTCAGAGGGCCCTAAAAAATTGGACAATAGGCTCAATTTATTAATTATTTACCAGTTTAATACATGAACAAATTTTTACTTATATTACTGACTCTTCCCCTGCTAACTCTTGCCAGTGAAAGTAGTGAGCTACAAAAATCCCTCGATCAAAGAATCAAAGAGGATAATCATTCAAACAGTACCTCTTCCCTGGTTACTGCACATAGGCCTAATTATATTTTGCCAATTACCTATATGCACGATCCTAATGAAGCACCCTACCCTTCAGACGATGAGCTTAAGAATATCGAAACTAAATTTCAGCTTAGTTTCAAGTTCACAGTTTTGTCTCATATCTTTGGGTCTAAGACTGACTTGAATTTTGCCTATACTCAAAAGTCATTATGGCAACTTTACAATAAGAAAAACTCGGCAGCATTTAGAGATACTAATTATGAGCCAGAGTTATTTGTTTCTTTTGAGCCATTCAAAGAAGACTGGCGTATTTTTAAAAATTATTACCACTTCGGCTTCGTTCATCAATCCAATGGTAAAGATTTACCACTTTCTCGAAGCTGGAATAGAATCTTTGCAACAACGTTCTTTGAATGGCAAAAAACACTATTCATGCTCAAGGTTTGGTATCGTATAAATGAAGAAGCTAAGGATGGACCGACTGATTATACAGGTGATGACAATCCCGACATTACTGACTATCTTGGCTACTTTGAATTAACAGGTATCCATAAAATCAACGGCCATACCCTTTCTTGGATGTTAAGAAATAATTTGAAGAAAGATAATAAGGGTGCTCTCGAAGTTAGCTGGTCTTTTCCTTTGCCGGAAACACGTTTAAAAGGTTATCTTCAAGCCTTCACCGGCTATGGTGAAACGATGATTGATTACGATTACAATATGACCCGAGTAGGACTCGGTGTCGCATTTACAGATTGGTTATAATGAAAAAATTATTAGCGACAATTTTACTCTCTACACTTACTTTTGCCAGTAATTACAAGCCAGAATATTGGGGTATTGGATTTGGTTATCGTAATGCAGACATCCCATTTAAAGTAGCAGATAAGAAAGTTTCTGATATTATTCCACTATTCTTTTATAAGCGTGGAGACTTTCAACTTGATGGCCTATCAGCGCACTTCACTTTTTATCGACCTATCAAAAAGTTAAATATCAACCTTATGTCAAAGTATCGATTCTTTGATACTCCAAAAGATACGCAAAACACAGTTCGTGGAGCTGGCTTCGACTATGGTTTTGAAGCACAATATATCCACTCAAAAATGTGGAGAACGAGTGCACAAATTCTTGCTGATCATTCAACAAGAAGCTACTTCAATTTAAAGACTGAAGCTGACCTTGTGTGGAAGAAAGTCTTCTTTCGTCCATATGCCTATGCAACAATTAGAACTGCAGAGTTTAATAATAAGTATTATGGCTTAGATGTATCAAATCCCGGTCCAGGCTATGAAGTTGGTGGCGGAGTTAAGGCCGCCATAAGAGTACATAAAGACTTTAATATCCTCACTCATGTAAAAGTAAGTGCTCTTGATAATGAAACTGCCGATGCTCCTACGATTCGTAACCAAGTAAACACAGAAACATTTTTAGGTATCGGATTCATGGATCCCCACCTAATCCATATGAATGGACACGAAATTACAAAGCGTTCAAAACTTAAGTCAAAAACTTTTATTAGAGCGGCTTATGCAATCGCCACTCCATCAAACCTAAGTGATATCCTTTCTTTTCATACAGCAACTGATAAGTACAAGAATGACTTGGTTTCCTTTGCTTATGGTATTCCAATGGCCGACCAATTCCTAGGAGCCGACATTCCAGTTTATCTTCTGCCTCAATATGTTGGACATCTTAAAAGTGACGTACAGGAAGGAAGTAATGAATTCGTCTTAGCTGTTAAGATCTTCATTCCATTTCACTGGCCGACGAAGTGGAGACTGGGCCTTGCTGAAGGTATTTCTTATGCCGATCAAATCACTTACATCGAAGAGTTTGATATTTCAGGAAAGGGTTATCGTAGTAGTAAGTTCATGAATTATTTAGACTTTTCTATCGATTTTAGTTTAGAAAAAGCCGGACTAGAGCACACTTGGCTCGGGCTTATGATTCATCACCGTTCAGCAATTTTTGAATCGTCCTCAATGTTTGGAAGAATCAAAGGTGGAAGCAATTATATTGGCGCATATATCCAACAAGAACTATAGAACCTGCGAAGCTTTAAATGAAAATAATTGAAAATCTCAATGATTTCAATAATCTCTATAGTGGAAAAATCTGCTTTCCTGATCTTTGTCATGAAAATTTCGCTCTAGAAACATGATATTCATCCGATAATGAGTGCATGAAAAATTTAAGCTATATATTCACTCCATTATTTTTATCGACCACTATCACAGGGCTTAGCATCTACTACACTCAGATAAGTCTTACTCAAGGACTTGCTTTCTTTAGTGCACTAATTCCTTTTACATTCTTTGCCGTTAAGGAACGAAGAAAGCATCGAATGAGTCTTCAATCTTTTGTACAAAAGCTAGACTATCTTCAACGAAATATTGTTGGAACAAACGCTCAATTTTTTGAATCTTGTGAACAACTTGATGAAAGTACGGAAGAACAGGCAAGTGCTGTTATTCAAACAAGTGCTACAAGTGATGAAATTAGTGCCATGATTACTAAGACGACAGGGTCGATTGATTCATTCGAAGCAAATATCAGAGAGATCAATGGACTAATTAATAGCAGTGACCACTCATTAGCAAAGCTAGAAAAGAATATTCAATCGAGCTTAACAACAAGTCGTGATATCACTGAATCACTAAGTGATATTGTTGTTAACCTTAATGGTTTCTTATCTACATTTACCGATGTTGAATCTAAAGCAATGCTTATTAATGATATTGTTTTCCAAACGAAACTACTTTCTTTCAATGCTTCAGTTGAGGCTGCACGTGCAGGTGAGCATGGGAAGGGATTTTCAGTTGTAGCTGAAGAAATTGGAAAACTAGCATCAACAAGTGGAGAGAGTGCTGAGGCCATCAATGCGACTCTTCACGAAGCACAATTAAAGCTAAATTCTCTTATTTCTAATATTCAAGAAAATAGTAAGAATCTAAATGAAAGACTTGATCAAACTGCTGATTCTTGTGACAGCACTCTACAAGAGTTCAGACATAGCTTTAATCAGACAAATGATGAAACAGTTAAGATGAACGAGCAAATTCAAGAAGTAACAATTGCGGCAAAAGAGCAAGAGAATGGTGTTATCGAATTACGTGATGCAATTCATGCCATTAATAACTCAACTCAAAGAAGTGCACTCGTTGTATCTCAAACGCTTAACTTAGCAAATACAATTAGCCAGTACCTTGGTGAGCTTTCTGGATCGATTAATCATACAAAAGAATCACAGAATATTAGAATCAATGAAAATATTGAGCTGATTCCATGGGAAGACAAGTACAACATTGGTATTTCTAAAGTAGATAGTGAACACCAAGAACTTCTACGTAAGATCAATGGACTTATTAACTCAATGAACACTGGAAAGGGAATGAAAGAGGCTTTCCAAACACTAAAAGAATATACTGTTTTCCACTTTGATGAAGAAGAAGAGTACATGCAAAGTATCAACTACCCTTCTTATGAGTCACACAAGAGAGTTCACGAGAAGCTTTTATCTGCAGTTGCACGCTTTGAGCAACAACTACATAACGGAACACTTGAAAAAGATAAATTAGCAAGTTTCTTAAAGAACTGGTTATTTACGCATATTATGGGAATTGATACTAAGTATGCAGCTCATGCAAAGAAGCAGCGAACAACTAAGTTCGCTGCCTAAATAGAGTTAAAACTCGGGATAGAATACTTTTGCAAATCTTGAGTAATTTTCAAATTGAGGCATATGCCCTAAACCATCTAATTCAATTAGCTTAAGTTTAGGGTTTTCCTTTTTTAAGTCCTTACCTAAATTCTGATATTGACCTAACTTCCTCTTAATACCTTTTCTCTTCCAACCTCGTCCAGGACCAGTTCGATCACGAGTCCCTAAGATTAAAACCGTTTTGGCCTTAATCTTTGAAAATTTAACAACAATATTATCATTAAAAATTGGGCCATAAGTTAAGGCCGCATTCCATGCAACATCATCATAATCAGGGCCATTTAACCACCCTTTAAAAGGAGTCAGAAGTTCTTCATATGGTTCGGCCCAGGCACCATCATAGTAATTCTTCTTTTGATAATTTCTAGCACCATCAACCGTTTTATTTTTTTCTATATGATAGAAAAACTCTGGGTCTTTATATTCTGCATAATCAAGATATGCTTCTAGGCCAATAGGATTTACAAGAATTACTTTCTTAATATCTCGATACATTGCTCCCATATTAACGGCCAGCATCCCCCCCATTGAGTGGCCGACAACAGTATACTTTTTTATGCCAATAGACTTTAGAAGATCATGTGTGTTCTTTGCTAGTTGAGGAAAGCTATAACTATAGTTCTTAGGTTTAGAACTTTTTCCAAAGCCAATTTGATCAGGGATGATAACTCGGTAACCTTTCTTTACAAGATCATTTGCTACTCGCTCCCAGTAAAATCCTGCAAAGTTTTTACCGTGAAGAAGAACGGCCACCTTATGTTTTGATTTGCCAATATCCATATAGCGCATTTTTAACTTCTGCCTTTGAGAAGAAAGCTCATATGTTTTTACAGGAAAGGGGTATTTAAATTGTGATAATTCAGCATCAAAGCTTAGTTTATTTTCAGTGCTGGTTGCACAAGAAACGAGAAGTAGCGCTAGAATTAGCGTCGAGATAATTTTCATTTTACATCCTTTGTTAGCATGTAAAATTCTAAAAACGACTAGCGTGGATGTAAACCCAACTAACAAAGAGTTAACAAATCAAATGTTTAAGTCGGATACTTAGATACGAATTCCAAAGCCTAGTGATGACTGATATTCATGTTCATCATCAGTGAAGATAACGTTCATCCCTGCATTTAGCGTAAATACATTCATAAGATTAATTGCAAGACCTGTTCCTGCATATGGATTAACGTATGTGGCAGGCTCAACAGTTGTTGTCACTCCTGCTTCAGTTCTTTCATACTTACTATCACGTGCGTGTGCTCCGGCCCTTAAATACCAATTTAGAGCTCGCCCAACATTGAATGAACTTCTAAGCCCAAGCATATAATTAGTTGAATTATCGCTGATATCAACACCTGTATCAAATGACTCATCTTCTTTTGCCTGTGTCACCTCTGCTTCAAGTGATAAGTACTTTGGGCCATAGTTTGCTCTTAGGCCGTAAAAGAGACGACTAGACGTATGAGGAGTTGGAAGAATCTTTTGTACACGCTCATACCCTACTACAGGCTCAATTTCCAAATTACCGCTCTTAAAGCCACCAAAGCTTCGTCCTTGAGCAAAAGTTGAAAGAGAGATAATAATTGTAAGTGCAGCTAGTAGTAGTTGAGTTTTCATAAAACTATTATCGCACGTCTATAGGGGCAATGTATTTGAGAGGTAAATTTGGCCTAAGGTGAAATTTAGGTACAAAAAAAGACCGCATTTGCGATCTGACATTTAATTGGGAATTTTAATTTGATTCAAAATGGCGGAGACTGACCTGCGGCACGTGCGTAAGCACAGTGACGTTGAGTCTGCTTAATATGCATAAGAAAAAAACAAGCGTTAGCGCCAGTTTTTTTGTGATCAATTTGATGTTGGATTTAATAAAAGAATTATTTGATTCAAAATGGCGGAGAAGGCGAGATTTGAACTCGCGGTACCCGGAGGTACGACACCTTAGCAAGGTGCTGGATTCGGCCACTCTCCCACTTCTCCACTAAGAAAAAAAGTGGCGGAGGACACAGGATTCGAACCTGCGGAGCTCGCGCTCAACGGTTTTCAAAACCGCCGCTTTCGACCACTCAGCCAATCCTCCGCAAAATACAAATATTTTGCATTCGTGAGATATATTATTAAGATTCTTACACACATTTGTCAACGCTTTAATGCATTTATTAATGCAAGAATATTTTGACGGTCTCTTGCGGCTGGGCTGAGCGTCAAATATCTTTGAAATTTATCAATGGCAAGGTTAGGTTGACCAAGTTCTTTATACAGAAATCCCATCATCTTATTTAAGTCTGGATCGTTCGGATTAAGCCTGTTAGCGCGCTGAAAGAACTGTAGTGATGGTACAAACTCTCTTGTTTGAAACGTTAGTTTTCCCATTGAGAAAATGGCATCAAAATAGTTTTTATTAATCTGTATTGCCTTAGATAAATTCTTTTTGGCCTCTTGGACTTTTTTGCCTATTAAATAAATTTCCCCTAGCATATAGTATCCAAACTCTGAATTTGGATGCTTTTCAATTTCAACGAGGGCCGCTTTTTCAGCATCTCTGAATTTTCTTTGGCTAAAAAGAATCTTAGAACGATAGTAATTAATCCTAGGGTAAGTAGGTAATCTCTTTTCTAAGATGTCTATATGCTGATTAGCAAGGCCGTAGTTATTCATATGAATATACGTGATGATTAGCTTTTCTCTTACGAGAAGGTTTCCTGGCTCGTATACAAGAAGTTTAATCGCGTTCTCTACTAACTCTTTATAATTTCTTTCAATCTCAGAAACTTCAACTAGGTAAGAGTATAGTGCACCATCTTTTTTATTCAGACGATCCAGAACCTCTTTCATCTCACGATAGGCTTCGTAGTTCTGATCACGATAGTAGAAGACTGCAATTTGCCCATAAAGCTTAGGGTTATCTCTGTGCTCTAAGAGTTCTTGACGAAGATAACCAATAGCAGTTGTCACACCATCTGTTTCGTAAAGGACCTTACTGTTTAAGATTTTATAATCAATATTGGAAGGGTTTAATCCCATCGCCTCATTTAGAAAAATCTTTGTTTGTTTAAACTTTTTATTTTTGAAAGCAATCTTGGCCATTTCAAACTGAGCAATATCACTAAGAGGATTTACTCTTGCTGCGGCCTTAAATTTATCAAAGGCCATCTTATCATTTGCAATTAAATTATAATAAAGTCCTAAGAGCATATGAAATTCAAAAGTCTCTCTAAATTTCTCACTTGTCGATAAGGCCGATAGTAAACGTTTGGCCTCATCTTTCTTGTAAGACATAATATTTGCTTTAATAAGCGCATAATTAATTCGAGGATTAACCGGATGCAATGCTCTAAGTTTAGTTAGTGTTGTTATCGCAAAATCAAAATACCCTCTTTTGACTTGTAGCTCTGCTAAGTAAAGTTTTGCATCAATACTCGTCTCATCCAACGAAACAGCTCTTAAGGCCAATTCAAAGGCCCTATCCCAATTTAAAAGCGCAACTTCGTCTTTTGATTGCCTAATAAGAACTTTAATCTTACTTGTTGAAATAACTTTTTGAGTGAGATCACTTCCCGCTACATCTAAAGTTGCAAGAGTATCTCTTAGAGATTCATCATCATAGATCTTAAGTGATTGTTGGAATAACTTTGTCGCACCTTGAATGTCCTTATTATAGGCTTTAACAAAACCCATAAATTTTAAACCTTGGGCAAAGTTATATGGTGATCCACCACCGTATTTTGCAATTAAGATCGAGGCAATCTTATTTAGTTCGCCCATTTTTTCTAATTCTAAGAGGAGGTCTCCATATATAATTAAGAATCGGTAATCACTTTGAAATTTTGTCTTATTCTCAGTTATAAGCTTAAGGGCCTCTGTACTATTCTCATTTAAGAGTAAGTAGTTAACCATTGCATCAATCGATTCAACTGTTCTTAGCTTTGCTTTAAATAGCTTGTCATAAACAATCTTGGCCTTATCGAGCTCACCTGCTTTTAAAAGATAATTCAAGTAAATTGAAAACATCTTAATGGAAGGCTTATTCGATTTTAAATAATTATATCTCTCGATAGCAAAAATCGCCGTTTCATACTTTTGAAAATAGGCATAGAATTGAGCGGCACCAATAACGACATCAATATCTGAGAGAAGCTTAGACTCTTCAATTCTAATAAGCTTAGACAGAACCTGACCTGCTTCAAATTTATTTTGTGTATCAATTAGTAAATCACTATAAGCGTGGATTAATTTGCTAATTGCAGGGTTTCCTGAAAACTTATAGCGAAGCGAGAGATTAAATTTGTTGGCCGCACTAATACGATTTACAAAGCCTTCTTGTTTAAACAAGGCCATACCTTCTTTATAGGCTAATTGTGCTTTTTGAGGTTGAGCAACTTCAGTTGCAACAGGAAATGAGATCTTTGGAACAACGACTGTTTCAATATCTTTCTTCTCTTCTGGCAATAGGAAGATGATTGTCACCACAAGAAATAATACAACAACGAGGTTTCTTTTCTTATTACTAGTAACTTCTTTCTTTTCGACTTTCTTTTGAACAACTTTTTTCTTCGGCTTCTTTTTAAGTCTACGCTCTTCCTGCATAATCTGAAGTTCAATATCACTATAATCTTCAGTCTTTGTTGGAAGCTCTTCTTTCTTTAATTCTGCAAGATTAAACATCTGAGTTGCAGCATCAGCATCCACAACTTCCTCAGGTTCCGGTTCTGGCTCTTTATCTTTCCCCTCACCTTCTTCACCTTCAGAATCTTCGTCATCGCTATCAAGATCAAACTCTTCTCTAAAATTATTTACAACGACAGTTTTAGCTACATCCTCGTCATCTTCTTGATTAGGACTTTGCTTTTTCAAACTAGAAACATTAACGAGAACTGTTTTATCAATTGGAGGAGGGCCTTCTTCTTCGACCTCATCCTTTGCTTCATCTTCTAATTCTTTCTTGGCCTTAAACTTCTCTTCGATCTCCTGATAGTCAATATCGATATCTTTGTCCTTAGAGAACTTAAATTCATTAAAGGCCGTCTTATCTTCACCAATTAGCGTGTGATGCTTTTGCTCACTATCTGTTTGAGCATATTTTACTTCTTTTTCTGTTTTTTCTTTAACAGGCGCTGGTTCTTCTATTTTAGAAAAGAGCTCACTTAGTTCTGGAATTGCATTTACAGGGGCCCAATCCCCAGTTGGAAACTTTTGAAATAGACATGAGTCATCGATTGCATCTTTATGACCCAACTCGATTAATTCTGAAAATACAAAGGGGCCCAAAACCTTATTCGATTTGGTTTTGACACGAAACTTTATCATGTCTTCATTATCCTAAGTATTTGAATTTAAATCAAATCTAGGCTGTGCGTGGATTATTTTTCACAATACCGAATATATTCTGTCTGTATGCTAGTGAAATAATCAAGAATATCGTCGAAAGTAATTGTAAATTCGTTAGATAATCCATGTGTAAATAAACAATATGTCCTATTAAAAATAAGTAGGCCACATGTACAATCCCCATTAGTTTTGAAACAAGCGGAGAATAATCAACCTTAATAGCAAATATTAATAAGTAGATGACTAAGAATAATTGATAAAAACTATCAATACCAAATGTTGGAAGATAGATAACTGCACTAGTCAAACATATCGACATAAGTTGAATGGCCTGATAACGAGTATCCACTTTTATAAACGAGAATATCACCTGCACACATAGGAATAGAAGGTAGAAATAAGGACTTAACTCTATATTCAAACTGATAAATCTTTCTAAGACAGATAAGCAGAAAATATATTGTAGGATTGATAGATATGGGCGCTTCTTTTCCTTAGGCATTAATAATGCTGTCGTAACAACAATTAAGATCTCATAAAAGAAATTCCCTAACTCAACACCTTGGAACTCTTTCACAAAGAAATAAACTACTGCGATGACAATCCAAGCGAGGATATAAAATAGGCTATGCTCACTCTTTTTGTCCGTATCAAAAAAACATAGTGCCCCTAAAAGCAGTACAATATCCGTAACACCAGTAAAATTCCAAATATTAAAAAGTGAAAACCATAAAAGTGTAAAACCTTTAAATAAAGATCTTAAGTCACCCTTACTATTAAAAAAGAAAAATGAAAAAGTAACTGCTGTTACAGCAAAATAACTTCTCTCTGTTGAAGAGAAAACAAAATCTTTAAATAGAAAATAAAACACACCTAAGAAAATAACTGAAAGAATCGATGTGCGTTGCTTTTCATTAATCCCAGAATATTTCTCTAAAATAGAGTTTAAAAAATATGTAACAGGATAGAATAATAATAGTGAATAAAAATTAGCTTGCATGGTTTAACTCCATACTCTTGTTACAGAAATCGACAAATATTGTAAGTAGAACCATCAAAGGTATCAGCTTTGCTAGACCTGAAACAAATGAAATCGATAAGATTATCGTCAGCATTGAAATATTAGCTGTCATAATAAATTGCATACGCTCCTTAGAACCTTTAATGAACTCAGATAATCCAAGTAAACTAAGGGACGTAAGTAATAGTGGTAATGTATGAACTTGAGTAAGTAGCAATAGAGATAGAGCAAGAATATTAATCGAATTAGTAACTCTTGATCTAAAATGAAGTCCTATTAAAAGAAGAACAATAAAAGGAACTATGATAATTGCGGAACTTGAAACATATTCTGCGTAATTGATAAGTGTTAGATATTTCAAAATGATAAGAGATAGTAAGACATTATCTTCTTTAGAAAAGAAAATGAATAATAAAGATGAAACGACTAGTGAATAGAAAAGATAGTAGAATTGATCTTTGAAGATTAATAGTCCTATTAAATTCACAAATAAATAAGCTAGAAATTTAAAATTATGTAATTTTGCAATCGAAAGTAGTGACATCGCTGCAAGGACAAAAGTTGCTAAGTTTGTAGCACCAAAGATAGCAAAAGCAAGAGGTGCCATTAATGACAAGCTTAGTGAATCAGACTTTCTTAAAAGATATAAGGTAAATAAGGCACCAACTGCTGGTAAGAAGCCAAATTCTATTCCCAAAGTTAATCCTGAGAATCCTGTTGCATACATAGTGCCACTAAATACAAAGCATAAAATAGCCGAAATAAGTATAGAAGCTATAAGAATAAGATGCTCTTTATTATAACTCATTTCATTACCACCTGGATAATTAGTACGAGAAAATACGATGCCATAAGAATCATACTTAATGCTCGTACACTTCGATAAGATAGAGCAAATACGCCAATATGTGATCGACTCATACTTATCTGAGAACTTGCTGTATCTTTAGATGCAAAAATTTCATCAAGAAATGCAAATCGTTTCATATTTCCTAAGTTAACTTTAGTCCCAATCATTGTTGTAAGTTCGGTTAACTTGATAGCAAGCCCAAAAACTAAAAGATTTAAAGTAAAATAAGAACCTACTGCATAGTAAATAGGGCCTCTGTTGATATCACCAATAAAGCCTTGGAAATAAATTAGCCCAAAAGAAATTAAGCTAATTGTGATTAAACAATAGAGAAATTCGAACCACTGAAGCTCTTGGCGATTCTTTAGTGTAGATTCAGTATTTAGTAGAAATACTATCGTCGCAACAAAGAAGGTTAAGACGAGAATCCCCGTATTTTCAATTGTAAAGGCCAAAGTAAATAGGCCCAATAACCAAACCTGATCAAATAATTCATATGAAAAGTACTTTTTTAGTACTTGTATCTCTTGCGCTAAAATATTCTTTGTAGCGATCAAGGACTTCCCTACATAAAAGAAAACTAGAATCGACATCAATAGCGACTCTAAATTCAATAAGACTGCAATAATTGAAGTTAGTAAGAATACGGCCTTAAAGATACTGGCCTTACTAATGACAGCTAAGAAAAGTAGAATCGATAAAGAGATAAGGAATATATTAAGAGTCGGTGAAATATGCTGGATATTTGATAATAACAAAAATGACATTATCACGCCGTCCGTAATAGCAAAGTCATCATCATTTGAATGTAAAAAGCTTAAAAATAAATATGCCGAAAATAGGTACTTGAATGAAGCGGACTTATCAACAAGTGTAAGAAAACAAATTATAGCTATTTTTAAGATTGCTAAAGATCGAAACTTAAAGTCCACCCTTGAGAAATTAAACAAGCTACATGTACTAAAACCTATAATCTTTAAATTAATATCAATTGGTAGAAGTAAGATACCAAATGGTAAAACTTCAAAAACCTTACGCTTAGACTGATCAATTACTAAGTAAGAAAAAACAAAAGGTATAATGGTATTAAAGAAATCAAATTCAACACCAGCAAAGTAATAAGTAAAATTTAAAAGTATAGGAAAAATGCTAATAAAGGCCTTAGCATAATTATTTAATCGACTACTAAAATGAAGGCCAATTAATGCTAGGATGAATAATGAGATATTAATATAAATCATTTTAAACCCTGCCTTACTTTAAACTCTTTGAAGATAGCATTGATAATAAGAAAGATAGGAGCTGAATAAATAAAAATCATGACTCCATCACCTAAACTAATAGACTCTTGTACCCTTAGATCAATTAACAGAAGAAAAATTGCTATGATTGTAAAAAGAGAGAAAAGTTTTTTTGTAAATCTCTTAGTGAAGAGATAAACACCAATATTAATAACAAATAGAGTTGATAATAGTGTAAATGGATCGATATTATGCATTCTTATCTCCATCTAAATTCACAATTGATAAAAATGCTATAAATACTAGCAGTACACTAAATTTTAATAATATTGTCCAATCAACATGTGTATCAACATTAAAGTTGTTAATTGAACCAATTAATCCACCGCTACTCTTAAGGTGATAGATATTAACTGAGAATACACCCAGTACGATTGTCGTAAATAGGAAGTAAGGCAGATACTCAAAACGCTTAAACCTAACTTCAGAAGTTGGAAAACAATATTCAACAACACTTAGAATTAGAATAAGCAGAGATAAGAAAATAAATAAGAAGTACAGTAGCACAGTTGATGATACACCTAGAAAATTTAAGAGAAGCATCGTTAGTGATACTGGATATAGAATCATCGTATATCTCTTCTTAGAAAATGCTGCCAACAAGAAGAATATAATGATTAAGATATTAAAATACATTGAATACCTTTGTAATACATAAAATCATAATAACGACTAAACTAAAGACGGCCCTACTGCGAGCGCTACTAAGTATAGTCGAATAGTCTTTGAGTGGTTGAAACTTTAAGTAAGTGTTACTCAAGATAATTAAAATGGTTTGATAAATTAAAACAAAAAGCGTTATGACAAAATAGTATAAAGCTACCGATTCAAACTTACTTTTAAACAGCAGTGACCAATCAGTATTAGTAAAAGTTAAATTAATAAAGAAGAGAGCAATAAAACTTTGGTATAAAAGCCTTACATATGAGCACTGTATACTAATATATTTCTTATCAGAGTAAATAGAACCAGCCTTTATAACTTCAATCTCAGTCGTATAAAAAAGAGCTAAGATCGGAAAAGCGAAAAATAATTTTATTAGGAAGCTATTAGACTGAATCAATGAGTAAATAATTAAAAGAGTACTCAGGACAATAAGCTGGCATATAACAATTTGAGTCTTTTCAATAATCTCAGAACGAATAAGAGAGAGTCTAAATCTAAAAATACCAACGAATACAGTGACCGCAACCATTAGAGCATAGAATGGTAAGATATATCTAATCTCATTTGTGAGTAAGAAAAACGCAGATAATGTCTGTCCAAAGATGGCCAAAAACAAGATCACGATAAAAGAGTTAAAACTTAAAGCATCAACACTTTCAACACTGTGAGAAGCTGCTAAATATTTCTTCAGGCTCAAAGTTGGTAAGATTTCTTTTGAGTTAAGAAGAGAACCCATTAATTGAATAACGATTAGCCAAAGCGGCAAAGCAATAATTAGTTCCAAGAACTATCCTCTTTAATTTTAGATAATTACAAAATAAGTAGTATTAAAATTGTAGCAAGACCAATCAATATTGAATACGCTTCTTTGTAAAAATCTAGCGTTTGGGCACCAAGAATGACAACAGTAATCATGGCAATAACCTGAAATACAATAAGAAGCTTAAATGTCGTCTTAAATGAAGTTAAGTTTGATTTGGCCAGATGAGACTCACGATTAAGTTTCTTGAAAGGAGCCTGGGCCATTTTAGGTTTGAAAAACAAGGGGTAGCCTAAGACTACCCCAAGAATAATAAAGAAAATTAAAGATGTTAGTAGTACTAATTCCATACTACTTAATTAGGAGCAAGGCTCCGTTAGCAAGAGCGATAAGCTTTTGCCAGAAAATACCAAGAAGTACAACTGGAAGCGTATAAGCACCAATTACTAGTTGGTTGATAAATCCGAAACCACCGATTTGCTCATCAGACTCTGCATCTTTAAGAATCATTACACGAACAACTTTCATGTAGTAATAAAGAGAGATTACAGAGTTAAGAGCAGTAATAACCGCTAGTACATAGAATTTCTTATCAATAATTGCAGCAAGAATGTTGAACTTAGCTACGAATCCCGATAATGGAGGAAGACCAGCTAAAGAGAACATTGTAATCGCCATAGCAATTGCCATAACTGGATGCTTCTTAATAAGACCTGAGAAACGATCGATATGATCATTACCGTAGTGATCTTGAATGAATGAAGCAACATAGAATGCTACAAGAGTCATAAATAAGTAAGTTACAGAATAGAAAAGAATTGCTGTCCATCCTGATTTACCAAGTACAATCGCACCAAGCATCATTACACCAGCGTGTGAAATTGAAGAGAAAGCAAGCATTCTCTTAATTGAGCGCTGACCGATAGCTGAAACGTTACCAACTGTCATTGTAAGAGCAGCTACGATACTTAGAAGAACTAGCCAAGAGTCCTTAAGAACACCAACATCTCCACCAAAGAATACCTGAGTTAGACGAGCAAATGCTACGATCCCTGCAAACTTAGGAACTAATGAGAAGAATGCTGTAACTGGCAGAGGTGAACCTTCGTAAACATCTGGAGACCACATGTGGAAAGGCACACAAGAAATCTTATAACCAATACCTACAAAGAAAAGTAGGAATGAAGGAATAAGAATTGCTGTTTGCTCAGTTGATAGAGTTGATAGCATTGGCATAAGTTCAGAGAAGTTAATTGTCCCTAGAACACCAAAGATGTGACTCATACCAAATAACATCATACCAGCAGTTACACCACCGTATAGAACATACTTAAGACCAGCTTCAGTTGAACGTTCATCGTTCTTCTTAAGCGCGGCCATTGCATATGATAGTAGTGAAAGTGTTTCGATCCCTAAATAGAATAGAAGCATATTGTTTGCAGAAGCTAGAAGCATCCCACCAACTAAAACACCCATTGCTAAAATTGTGTATTCAGCTTTTGTTCCTTCGTAAAGATCCTTAGAGATCTTAGAAAGGTAAATAACACCAGCTGTACTTAGGATCATTACGATCTTTGCAAAACCTGAGAAGTGATCAATAACTAAAGACTTAGTAAAGATATGTGTCGGTTCAATACCAAGACCTTTAACTTGATAGATAAGCGCACATAGTAGTCCAAGCATTGAACCCCAGTAAAACATGTTTTTTGAGCCACCTTTTTCATCATTTCCGTAAGTAGCTTCGATGAGGATTAAGGCCCCCATCGTGAAGCACACTAAAAGCTCCGGAATATAATGTGAGATACTCGCTAAATAATTTAAAGCCATCACTTCACCTATTGACTATTAAAAAGTCGCTAATAATGAAACTAGTTTACCTACAGAAGCCTTCATCATATCTAGTAATGGAGATGGCCAAATACCAAATAGGATTACTGCAATACATAGTGGAACCATGTAGAAGATTTCTCTAGCATTCATATCTGTATAAGATTTGTTTTCTTCAATAACCTCACCAAAGAACATTCTCTTGAACATCCATAGTAGGTAAGCAGCACCAAGAAGAAGACCAACAACTGCAAGAACAGTGATTGTTGTAAATCTATTGTAGATCCCTAGGAAAATTAGAGCTTCAGAGATGAAACCTGAAAGTCCTGGAAGACCCATTGATGCGAACATCGCGATGATGAAAACAATTGAGAACTTTGGAAGTTGTGTATAAAGACCACCAAAACCTTTTGTTCCATCTGGTCTAACGATCCATCTGTGGTGTGATCTTTCATAAAGAATACCGATAAGAAGGAACATCATAGCTGTTGAAGTACCGTGGTTGAACATCTGAAGAACAGCACCGTTCATACCTTGAACTGTCATAGCAGCAAGACCTAGCATTACGAATCCCATGTGAGAAACTGAAGAGTATGCAACAAGTTTCTTAACATCTGTTTGTGCCATGGCACAAAATGCACCGTAAATAACGTTAATTAAACCTAGCCATGCAATTGCGTCTGCAAAGTAAACAGAAGCTGATGGGAAGATTGGGAATGCAATTCTTAGGAAACCATAAGTACCCATCTTAAGTAGTACACCGGCAAGGATAACTGAGATCGCTGTTGGTGCCTGAACGTGTGCGTGTGGTAGCCACGTGTGGAATGGGAAAACTGGAACTTTGATCGCGAAACCAATGAAAAGTGCTACAAAGAATACTTTTGCAAATGGAAGTGCCATACCAAAGATATTTACAGTTTCGTTTACAAATTTACCGCCTGAAAGCGCTAGAATATTGAATGAATCAACACCTTGTCCTGTTACGAAGTATAGAGCAACCATACCAACAAGCATTAGGATTGAACCAAAGAATGTATATAAGAAGAATTTAACAGCTGCGTACTCTCTATTCTCACCACCCCAAATTCCGATTAGGAAGAACATTGGGATTAGCATTACTTCCCAGTAAACATAAAACAGGAAGAAATCCATTGATAAGAATACACCGTAAACAGTTGATTGAAGCATTAGTAGTAATGCAAAGTAACCTTTAACTTGCTTTTTAACTGTCCATGAAGAAAGGATACAGATCGCAAAAAGAAGCGAAGTTAAAAGAACCATTGGTAATGAAATACCATCAATTCCTAGGTGATAAAAAATGTTAAACTGCGAAATCCAAGAATGTTTAATTGTAAACATCTCTTGCATACCTGGCACAGTATTGTCGAATTTCATGTATAGACAACCTGATAAAACAAGTGTGATCACAGTATTAATCAAAGACCATACTCTAATTGCCGTCTCTTTCGTCTTAGGTAATAAAAGTACCCCAAGAACACCGATCATAGGCATCCACAGAATCCAACTTAATAGATTAGAATGTGCGTTCACTGTAACTCCTTAATTCTCTTATAAAGCTAAAATATAACCAAATAGTACTAAAATAATCATTGCGATGTAGAACTGGATCTTTCCGTTTTGGATCGTTCTTAAGATAACGTTGAATAAACGTACACTTGCCCCAGTACCATCTACCATCATTGTGTCGACAAATAAGTTATCGAACCACGCTGAAACTCTCATTACAAAACGTGTAACCGTTGCCCAACCGTCAACTGCGTATCTGTCATAGACCCCCATGTCAAACTTAGCTAATAGGTTGTTAAACGGAAGAAGTCCCTTCTTGATGAAGCCACCAATATAAAGATCATCCATAAAATATTTGTTTTGTAGTGTTCTGTAATAACGGTTAAATGAGTTAACCCAGAAACCTGGATTCCATTTACCCCATAGGTACATCATCATCGCGATGAATACACCAGAGAAAGCAATCACAATCGACATACCAGCACCAATATAGTGAACCTGGTGGATGTGGTGTGCTTCTTCTTCAGATAGTCCGTAAGTTGAATCATACTTAGAAGTTGTAAATGTACCTTTTTCACGTACATCAATTGATCCAAGTTGCTCACGCTTATAGTTTTCGAACTGACCTTTCTTAGGCTTTTGAATTAAAGTTTGGAACCACTCATACTTACCGTTTGCTTTATCTGCAACTTTAACAAAACCTTGTCCTGTTAATGAACCAGAGAACCAAACACCTAGAGTAAATACAGCTAGGATAAGTAGAGGTACGTTTCTGTTCCAAGTAAGCTTTTCTTCATGACAGTGATCGTATACTTCTTTGTCTCTTGGCTTACCGTGGAAAGCTAGGAACATCATACGACACATATAGAAAGCTGTTAGTAGAGCACCCATGAAACCAAGAACTGCCGGAGCAACCATTACTGGTGAGTGAAGTGCTTCAATTAAAGCATCCCCTAGGATTCTATCTTTCGATACGAAACCAGAGAAGAATGGAATACCTGCGATTGCAAGAGTACAACACCACATTGCAAACCAAGTAAATTTCATTTTATGTCTTAGACCACCCATTCGTGGCATCTCTTGTACGTGAGCATGCGTGTGGTGATCGTGTAGAGAGTGAATAACAGAACCAGCAGCTAGGAATAGACATGCCTTGAAAACAGCGTGTGTAATCAGGTGCATGAATGCAGCATTATATGACCCAACACCAATACCTAGAACCATGTATCCTAGTTGAGAGATTGTTGAGAAAGCTAGTACCGCTTTGAAGTCTGTTTGAACAAGAGCAATTGTTGCAGCACCGAAAGCAGTAATACCACCGATATAAGCAACAAAAGTTAAAAGTCCACCAGCATCAAGTAGCGGGTAAATTCTTAGTGATAGATAAACACCAGCAGCAACCATTGTCGCAGCGTGGATTAGCGCTGAACATGGAGTTGGACCGTTCATCGCATCTGGTAGCCAAACGTTTAAAGGGAATTGCGCTGACTTACCAATTGTTCCCATAAAGATACAGAAACCAGCAAATGTTGCTAGAGGGATACCAAGTACCGCCTGACCAGCTAATCCACCAGCATCGATCGCTTTATATAGGTCTACAAAACTTACTGAACCAACAACAGTCCAAAGAGCAACAATACCTAGTAGGAAGAAAACATCCCCTACTCTTGTTGTCATGAAGGCCTTAACGTTAGCAGCACCAGCAACTTCTTTCTCGTAGTAGTGACCGATTAGAGAGTATGAACAGAATCCCATAAGCTCCCAAAAGATAAATACTGAAAATAAGTTATCTGAAAGTGCAAGACCAAGCATTGCAGAAGTGAAGAGTGACATATAAGTGAAGAAACGACCGTTTCTACCGTAGTTCATGTCATCTTTCATATACCAAGTTGAGAAAACGTGGATAAGTGTAGCAACGGCCGTAACCATCATAAGAAGAACAGCAGTCATGTTATCAATATAGATACCCATGTTTACTACGAACTCTTGCCCACCACCAGTTAGGTCAAACCAAGTGAATACTTTGTGGATATGATAATCAGCAGAGTACGTTCCGAAAACGAAGTCGCTAAAAATTCTCCACGCATAAATTGTCGAACCTGCGATTGCTGCACAACTGATCGCTACAGCAGTTCTCGTAAAGCGTGATGCAATAAATGCATTAATCACGAAAGCAAAGAACGGTAGTAGAACAATTGGAGCAATACTTGAAATCGTATAATCCATTTTTTTCCCTTATATCTCTAATTAACTTTTTAGTTCAGTTGCATCATCAATATGAATCGAATCTTTAACTTGGAAGAAACGAATCACGATTGCTAAACCAACGGCCGCTTCAGCAGCAGCAACAATAATAATGAATAGTGACATGATATTTCCGTCAATATTCTGGTTTGCGTATCTTGTGTAGGCAGCAAAGTTAAGAGCAGCTGCGTTTAAAATTAGTTCAACACCAAGAAGGATCGCGATAATATTCTTTCTCGCTACCATTACTGCAATGCCTGCAAGGAATAAAAAGAAAGAAATTAGTAAGTAAGAAGATAAAGTCATCATTTTTTTAATCTCCTTGGTCTAGAAATTACTGCTGCACCAACAAGAGCTCCAAGAAGCAGGATTGAAGAAATTTCGAAAGCTAGTACGTGATCCGTAATTAGCTTAGTTCCGATCTCTTCAACTGTTGATTGCATATCTTCCAGTTGCACATGTTTTTGAATTTTTAAAACAGGTGCTAGGATTTTCATTAATACAAAACTGATTACAAGCATCATGATTGCTGCAATAGTGTACGTTTTAGTCGTTCCCATTGCTGCTACTTTCTTGATCCCCAGCTTATTGTAAGCTTGTTCAATCCCACCAGTTAACATGATGGCAAATAGCATGAGAATAACAACACCACCAGCATATACAACTAACTGAGTAGCAGCTAAGAAGTCAGCGCCTAGAGTTGCATAAAGACCAGCTACTCCAAAAAGAGTAAGTAGAAGGTAGATACATGCATGCATTAAATTTTTTGAAACGGCGACAAGGAATGCTCCTATAACTGTAGCCGCTGCTGAAATTAAAAACATTGAGTTAATAAACATTTCAAATATCCTTAAATATTAGTGTCCGCCCGCACCAGCAGATGCAGATGCGATTACTTTTCCAAGAATTGCCCACATAGACTTACCATTAAATAGGTAAAGCCATACAGCACAACCAATCATATTAAATAGTGCAATTGGAGTTAGATATTTCCAACAAAGTACCATTAGAGAGTCAACTCTCATTCTTGGTAGTGTCCATCTGATCCAAATTACAACGTAATAAAGAGCAAGTGTCTTAGTTACGAAAGATCCAAGTTGTAAAAAGTTTCCAATTTGCTTACCGATCATAGGGTGAGCTGAAGGAATAAGTTTATTTACGAATTCACCTGAACCAAGACCGAAAGGAACTTGATAACCACCTAGGAATAAAGCAGCACAAACACCACAAACAACGAAAACTTCGATGTATTCTGCAAGTGCAAAGAATGCAAACTTCATACCTGTAAATTCAGTGTGGTAACCAGAAACTAGTTCTGATTCCGCTTCAGGAAGATCAAAAGGAGCTCTGTTTGTTTCAGCAAGTGCACCAATAAAAAGTACGAAGAACCCAATAAAAGTAAATGGGTTATGAAGAACAAACCATTGGTGTGGTAATCCACCCTGAGCTTCTGTAATTGTTTTAAATGATAGTGAACCAGTCATGATGACAATTGCTAGAATTGAAAGAGTTACTGGAACTTCGTAAGAGATGATTTGTGAAGCACCCCTCATACCACCAAGCATTGACCACTTAGAGTTCGATGCATAACCACCAAGGAAAATACCAACACCTACTAATGATGAAACACCTAGTAAGTAGAAAACACCAACATTAAGGTGAGTTAGAGTAAATCCACTTGAGAATGGTACAACAGCAAGTGACATGAAAACACCTACTAACGCTAGTAGAGGTGCAATGTTAAATAAGAACTTGTCCGCATCACGTGGAACAACGTCCTCTTTAAGAATCATCTTCACACCATCAGCTAAAAACTGAAGAATACCAAAAGGACCAACACGGTTAGGACCCTGTCTCATTTGAAGGTCAGCAGAAATCTTTCTTTCAGCATAAGTACCAAGACCACCCACTGTTGCAAGAGCACCAACGATGATTAATGAGAAAACTAAGAAAAGTAAAAACGTTACGATTCCAGTTGCATCAGTTCCTAAAAGTTTTGACAGTGCATCCACGGCCATTGAATAGCCTGGTGCTTGTGATAAATACGATACAATCGTTGAATTCATTATTTATCCTTTCCATTAATATTTGCTTGGAATGACTTAACCCAATCAAGGTCACCTTTCTTCCAGCAATAAACTAAACCTAAACTTAAAATAACAATGAATAGAAGTAGTGATCCAAGAACTGCGCCACCCTGTCCGATGTCGACAAAGTTTTTATAAACTGCTGCAACAGGGAACATTAAAGCTCCTTCAACATCAAAGATTAAGAATATTAGAGCGATAACATAGAAACGTACGTTAAAGTTAGACCACGCAGTACCAGTTGGTTCCTCACCACATTCATATGGCGTAAGTTTCAATTCTGTTGGATTATTTGGCCTTACAAGACGACCGACAAGTAATGTTCCAAAGAAAGCGACTACTGCTACAGCGGCTAAAATTAACACCGGCATATAGACGTCAAAGTTTTGCGACATCGATTTATCTCCATGTATAAGTAAAGTAAGTTCCCAAATATTACACGATTACTAGCACTTTGGAAATAAATTGGCCCCTCTTTTTTTGAGTAATATCTTCTATTTAGTAACGCATGGGCCAATGCATAAATTCTTTGTTCTCACTATATTTTATGTTAAAAAACGACATGGATTTATTTTCACCACTACGCACAAAACTAGAAACATGGTTAGACACTAGGCAACACGACCTTACCATCGACGGTATTAATAGGGAGCACTGGGCATTTGCTAAGTTCTTATTACAAGAAAAAAATGGTAAAATTAATCCATCGAATTTATTTATTTTTGAAAATTATGATGACGCAGAACAGTTCTACGAGCTTGTAAAAACGAGCTTTTCTAAAACAAAACTTGTTTTCTACCCAGGACTAGACGCGTCACCTTATTCGGGAATGTTTGCCTCAGAAAGTGCACAACTTGCCCGACACTCAGCATTAGAAAAAATTATTCGTGCTGAAAATAAAGAATTAATAGTTATCACTTCAATAGAATCTCTTGGATTAAAAGTTCCACCGGCCAACTTTTTCAATGAAACTAAAATTGAAATTAATGAATCAGATATTATTTCTCCAGATGAGTTAGCTGGAAAATTAGTTCAGCTTGGATACAGCTCTTCTTTTACAGTGGAAGAACAGGGAACATTTTCTAAAAAGGGTGAGATTTTTGACATCTACCCTGTTGGTCATCATCCAATTCGTATTCATTATTTTGATGAAATGATTGAAGAAATTTATGAAATTGATAAAGAAACTTTAAAGACTATTAAAGATAAGAAACTTGAATCAATTATCATTGCACCTGGGCCAACAATTTTTTGTGAGTCACAATACTCAAATAACTTACGAAATAATATTCCTCGCCCAAGGGCCAATCAAAGAGACTTATTAGAAAAACGTAATGATATTTTTAGCAAGCTTTCCAGTGGAATGCTTTTTGAAAATCATCCAATCTATACGCCTTTATTTTTTAATGAAAATGAAACAGTAACACTTCTCGACTACATTAACGAAAATTGGATTATTTCAATCTTTGATCGTGACAATGTTGAAGACTATTTTTCAAATTACTGTGATGACCTCGCTAGAGATTTCGAAGACTGTGAAGAATTACTTCCTGAACCAAAATATTTTTACGACTTATCAACAATTGATCGTTTAAAAGATATCGCTTGTTTAAATCTCAATCATTTAAATATTACTGTTAACCTTGATAATGACAGTAATATCGTTGATCTTGGGTTTAGACCTTTCAAGTCTTATATCTCTTATCACGACATTAACTACTTAGTTAAAAAAGAGTTTTTAACAGGACTCTTTAAGCATATTAAAAGTGAATTCAAATACTCCGGGAAAATTATTTTCACAATTCAAAATGAAAATTCTCGAAAAGAAATTGAACACTTAATTGAAACATTTGAAGTAGATGGTGAAATCAAGAAACGTATCGAATTTGTTCCTTTCAAATTAAGTGAAGGATTCTTCTACCCTAGTGATAAATTACTTACAATTTCAGATAGTGATTTATTTTCAATTAGAAGAGACAAGGCCAAGGTTTCAAAGATTCACGACTATGATCTCTTTGCAGAACAGCTGGCTTCTCTTAAAGAAGGTGACTTCGTAATTCACTCTAAACACGGTATCGGAAAGTACTTAGGCTTAGAGGCAATGGATATTGGTGGCTCTAAAACTGACTACCTCGTTCTTCTTTATAAAGGTAATGATAAAGTATTCGTACCAATTTATAAGATGAATCTTATTCAAAAGCATGCCGGCGGAGAACTAAATGTTAATGTCGACAGCTTAAGAACAAATAAATTCTCGGCGCTAACTTCTAGAGCTCGTGAATCTATTAAGAAGCTAGCTTTTGACCTCTTAAAACTTCAGGCCGAAAGAGCATCGGCCAAGGCCTTTCAATTTTCTCCACCAGATCATGACTTTAAAGAGTTTGAGCTTTCATTTCCTTTTAATGAAACACCAGACCAAAAGAACGCTATTGATTCTGTTATTGATAAGATGCAAGCAAGTACAGCGATGGACTTTCTAGTTTGTGGAGATGTTGGTTTTGGAAAAACAGAAGTCGCCATGCGTGCAGCTTTTAAAGCTGTTCTTGATGGTAAACAGGTTGCGGTCTTAGTTCCGACAACAGTTCTTGCGCTTCAACATTATAATTCATTTGTTAAACGCTTTGAAAAGTTCCCTGTTCGTATCGATTACCTTTCTCGTTTTAAAACAGGAAAGGATGAAAAAGAAACAAAGGAAAAATTAGAAAAAGGCGAAATTGATATTATCGTTGGTACTCATAAACTTCTAGGTAAAACCATTCGTTATAAAGACCTAGGACTTGTTATTGTTGATGAAGAACAACGCTTTGGTGTTGGCCATAAAAACCAACTTAAACTTCTAAAGTCATCAGTTGACTTCTTAACATTAACGGCAACGCCAATTCCTAGGACACTACAACTATCTTTCTTAGGACTTAAAGATCTTGCTCTTATTAAGACGGCTCCTCCTAGAAGACAGTCGATTAAGACATATGTGATTAAAGAAGATGATCACACAATCCAATCGGCAATTAATCGTGAACTAAAGCGTGGTGGCCAGGTCTTTATTGTCCACAATCGCGTACAAGATATTGAAAATTACACGGCCTATATTAGAGAACTCGTTCCTGAAGCAAAGATTGTTTTTGCTCACGGACAGATGGCAGAAAAAGAACTTGAGTCTCGCATTTCCGCTTTCTACAACGGTGCTTACCAGATTCTTATTTCGACTACTATTATTGAATCAGGAATTGATATTCCAAATGCCAATACAATGATTGTTGATCGCGCTGATCGCTACGGCCTTGCACAACTTCACCAGTTGCGTGGGCGAATTGGCCGATCTGATAAGAAGGCCTACTGTTACTTTGTTGTTCCAAATAATCGCAATATTACAGAAGTTGCGGCCAAGCGACTTAAGGCCCTACAGACATATGCAGATATGGGAAGTGGTTTCCAAATTGCCAATTGTGACCTTGAAATTCGAGGTGCCGGAGATATTCTCGGCGCACACCAATCTGGTCATATTGAGGCCATTGGTCTTGAACTTTATATGGAGCTTCTAACAGAGGCGATTCAAGAACTTCGTGGTGAAAAGAAAGTCATCACAAAAGATATTGAAATTAACACGCCATTTGCGGCCTTCATTCCTGCCCACTTTATTAGTGAATCAAGTGAGCGTTTAAAATATTACAAGCAATTATCAAATTCAAAATCAATTGATGAAATCACTGCTTTAAAAGAAACAATCTTTGATATCTACGGCCCAGGGCCTGAAGAATTTAATCAACTGATTGCCATTCTCGAAGCTCGCTCGTACCTGATGCCTTGTGGCGTAAAATCAGCGCAGCTAATTGATAACACGATCGTCTTTCAATTTGATCAAAATGTCGTTGAGGCAAATGAACAGCTTCGAAATAATATTTTAAATAACTTCCTAGGCATGCCTAGAAAATATCGTTTCACACCAGATTTCAAACTGATTTTTACCAATAAAATGACAATATCTCCGAGTGGATTAGTCGAGTTCTGTCAGGAAATTGCGGAAAAAATAGTTCCATCTTAGTGAAATTTATAAGTTTTTAAGAATTTTTGGTACAATTAGATATAGTTTAAGAATTTGATTTCTATAATTTGAAAAGGATATCTATATGTACGGTAAAATCATCTTAGTTTTACTACTTGCACTAGGACTTGAAGCTGCACCAAAGAAAGTTGTAGCTGAAGTTAATGGTCAAAAAATCACGAAGGAAGAATTAGACCAAGCATACCTACTAAATAAGTATGTTGTTTCTGATGATCCTGTAACGATGAAGAGAGTTCTTACAGACCTAATCAACAAAAAGCTAGGTGTTGAAAAGGCCAAGAAAGCAAAGCTTGATAAAGACCCTATCGTTGTTAGAAAGCTAGAAGAAGTCATCTTCAATGCTCAAGTTTCAAAAGATCTAGAAGGTGAATTCCAAAAGATTAAAGTAACAGATGCAGATGTAAAGAAATTCTATAGTGAATATCCAGAGTATCGTACAGCACATATCTTACTAAGAGTAAGAGTTGCTCCATCAGAAAATGAAATTAATGCTGCTCAAAAGAAGATTTTCGAAATTCATCAGCAAGTAACTCAAGAGCCAGCTAAATTTGCTGAATTAGCTAATAAGTATTCACAATCACCAAACGCTCATACTGGTGGTGACGTAGGATATCAACCAGCTTTCTTTATGGCACCAGAGTATTTTGCGGCCATTAAGGGAAAGAAAGATGGATTTATTACACGTCCGGTTCGTACTCAACTTGGTTACCATGTAATTAAGGTTCTTGGTGTGAAAAAGTACGAAGAGATCAATATGGGCGCTTACAAGAAGTTTGTTTATGACAGGAAGCGCGATAGAATTATTGAAGATTATTTCGCAGACTTACGTAAAAAAGCCAATATTAAAATTTTAGACAAAAATCTAAAGTAATTCAGATTAAATAATTTGCACAAGCCTCATGGGCACGATAAATTATTGTTCTATACTTCATCGATGAAAGAACAGTAATAAGAGGTGTTCATGAGGCTTTTTCTTTTTTTGGCCCTACTTTTTTCAACATTAAACTTACAAGCAAAGAATACAAAACTATTAGATAAGATTACGGCAGTAGTTGATGAACACGTCATCACAAAATCAATGATCGAGCGTGTGAAGAAATCACTTCCTATTCGCCAAAATATTTCACCATTTATCTACAAGAAAGATATGAAATATACAGATAAGGCAGTCGCAGATCTTATTATTAGAAAATACATCATTCGCTCAACTCTTGCTGAGCAGGGATATGTAATTTCAGACTCAACTGTAGAGAAAGAGATTAAGAGAAAAGAGCAAAGACTTGGGCTTAGCCGAAATGACCTTATCGCCTTCTTAAAGAAATCAAATACAAACTTTGAAGAGTTCTTTGAACTAAATAAAGAGGCCATTGAGTTTAACCACTTCAACTCAGTTGTAATCATCCCTCTTATCTCTGTCAGTGAACAAGAAATTAAGAACGAGTTCTTCAAGGAAAACGTAAATAATAAGACTGTTTCTTATCGCTATACTCTTGTGGACTTCTCAATCGATGAGTCAATTGTCACAAAGAAAGACTACTCTAAATTTAAAAAGACTATGGAGTCTTTCCAAAAAGGTGGACCCCTACCAAGTAAGTACGGCTCAATTGAAACTTCAACTCTTGGTGATATCACGGCCGATGGCCTAACTGCAGAGTTACAAAAGCTTCTCAATAAAACACAAGAAGGACAATTCACTCAACCAATTAATATGATGGGTGAAACACATATCTTCTATGTAAAAACTCGTGATGTTGTTGAATCTTCTCTATTTCAAAATGCTAAGAATCGAATTAGAGCTCAACTATATGAAGCAAAAGCAAAAGAAGTTACAAGAATGTGGTTTGAACGTGAAAAAGCAAATCACTATGTAAAAACATTATAGAAGAAATGATCTATGTTACTGCTGGCCATGAAAGAGGAATAGGACTTGAAGTTTTTTTAAAAGCTTGGAGCCTTCTATCATCAAGTCAGCAGTCTAAATTCCACCTCTTTGTTGGTGAAGAATTTAAAAATCAATTACCTGCCGAATTAAATCATACACTAGTTCAAAGCCCCTATTCACATAATGCCCTTGAGCAAGCTTGTGATCTTTGTGGGCCTAATGACATTTTAGTAACCATGCCTACGACAAAGAATGAATTATTCTTTGAAGGCAAGCCTGTGTCAGGACACACTGAATACTTTCGCAAGAGATATCAAAATGAAAATCTTGTGATGTTCTTTAAGTCGTATGATGCCAATGTACTTTTAATTACCGATCACATTCCTCTTAAGGATGTGGCCACAAAAATAAATCATGATCTTATTCACAACAAGATTAAAATTTGTGTTGATAATTACAAAAAATATTTTGGCCATTTAAATGATGTCATTATTTCTGGTATTAATCCACATGCCGGAGAAGGTGGTATTCTTGGTAGCGAAGAAAAAGAGATTATAAGAGCAATTAAAGAACTCGATATCGATGAGAGAATTATTGGCCCTCTACCAGCAGACGGTCTCTTTCTAAATGATAGTTTTGCAAGTGATAAGCTCTACGTCTATATGTACCACGATCAAGGTCTTGCACCATTTAAGACGATGTTTAAATCTAAGGGTGCTAATATCACCTTAGGTATGCCCTATCTTCGTCTAAGTGTTGATCACGGTACGGCCTTTGATCTCTATGGAAAAGATTGTGCCAATTATATGGGCTGCTACTATGTTTTAAAGTTAGCTTTAAAGGTTATAAAAAATGAACAATGAAATTAAAGTCGTAAAAGCACGTGTTCACAATTTAAAAGACGTCACGATTGATATCCCCAAGAATCAATTGACTGTTATTACCGGTCCTTCTGGTTCGGGGAAGAGCTCCCTCGCCTTTGATACAATCTATGCCGAAGGACAAAGACGCTATATTGAATCTCTTTCATCTTATGCTAGGCAATTTCTTGGCCAGCAGCAAGCACCAGATGTTGAATCAATAACTGGCCTTTCACCGGCCATTGCCATTGACCAGAAGACAACAAGCAAGAACCCGAGATCAACAGTAGGTACTATTACTGAGGTCTATGATTATATGAGAGTACTCTTTGCTAGAGTCGGAGATCTCTATGATCCAAACAATGGTGAAAAAGTTATTAGCTACACACCAGGACAGATCACACGTGATCTTATGGATCTACCGGAGAAAACAAAACTTCATATTACAGTAGAAATAACTGATGAAACGAAGAAGGCACTTGAACAGCAGATGGCAAAGTACCTATCGATGGGGTTTTCTCGTTTTATCGTAAATGATGAAATCATGCTTCTTGATAGTAGCGAGATAAAATCTCTTAAAGCATCTGACGAAATCCTAGTCGTTATCGATCGTATTCTCGTTAAAGCCGATATCGAAAAACGCCTAACAGACTCAGTTGAGTTAGGACTTAAATTAGGTAATGGAATTATTCACGTCATGATTGATGATGAATACCATACATATTCTGAGATCAATATGTCTCATGTAACAGGAGAAGTTTTCCCTGATCTTGAACCAAGACTCTTCTCTTTCAACTCACCTGTTGGTGCTTGTGGAAAGTGTAACGGACTTGGTGAATCAAAAGAGTTTGTACTTAGCGAGATTATCTTTGATGACTCTCTACCTGTTCTTAAGGGAGCAATTCCACTTTTAACTAAGAAGAATAACTTCCTTCACAAGATGGTTGAGTGCATGCTTAAAGAAGAGGGTTTTGATTTAAAACTTCCTCTTTCAAAAATGCCAAAGAAAATATTTAAAATCTTAACGGAAGGTACTGATAAGGTTTATACCTATAAGTTCAAATCAGAAAATTCTGTCTTTGAATTTTCAAAACCATTCCCTGGCCTAATCAACTGGCTCGATAAGAAGTATCAAGAATCGACTTCTGAAAGAGTGCGCTCTGAACTTGAAAAGAGTATGCGTGTTCAAAAATGTTCTGAGTGTAATGGCCGTCGTCTTAATACAATTGCTTTAAGCACGAAAGTTGGTGAGAAAAATATCATTGAACTTTGTGAAGTACCACTTAGTGAAACTTATGAATACTTTAAGGATTTAAAGCTAGAAGGTATCAAAGAAAAGATCGGTGCCAAGCTACTGATTGAAATTACTTCACGTCTTAAATTTTTAAATGATGTAGGCCTTGATTATTTAACACTTAACCGTTCTGCTGGAACTTTAAGTGGTGGTGAGTCACAACGTATTCGCCTTGCCACTCAAATTGGTTCTGCTCTTTCAGGTGTTCTCTATGTCTTAGATGAGCCTAGTATCGGACTTCATCAAAGAGATAACGTAAGACTGATTCATACATTAAAAGAGCTGCGTGATCTTGGAAATACTGTCCTCGTTGTTGAGCACGATGAAGATACAATGAAGGCCAGTGACTATATCATTGATATGGGACCAGGGGCCGGTGTTCACGGTGGAGAGATTGTTGCGCATGCGACAACTAAAAATTTCTTAAAGAAGAAATCTCTTACTGCCGACTACCTAAATCACAAAGTTAAAATCGAAGTTCCTAGCGAGAGGCGCAAGCTTAATGAGTTCATCAAACTTAGAGGCGCTCAACATAATAACCTAAAGAAAGTCGACGTGGACTTTCCGCTTGGAGGACTCGTTTGTATCAGTGGTGTATCTGGTTCGGGAAAATCAACTCTAGTACACGAAGTTCTCATTCCTGCAGTAAAGAGTAAATTAACTCGCATTAACCGCTCAATATATGAAAAGGCCAATTACAAATCAATTACTGGCCTAGAAAAAATCAAAACTGTTATTGAATTAGACCAATCACCTATTGGCCGTACACCTCATTCAAACCCTGCAACTTACTCGGGTCTATTTGATGATGTAAGAAAGCTATTTGCCGCAACAAGTGAATCACAAATTCGCGGCTATAAGCCAGGACGCTTTAGCTTCAATGTTAAAGGTGGGCGCTGTGAAGAGTGTGAAGGAAATGGAACTCAAAAAATTGAGATGCACTTTCTACCAGATGTTTATGTAACTTGTAATGAGTGTAACGGACGTCGTTATAATAATGAAACTCTTTCTGTTCTCTACAAAGGAAAGTCAGTCGCTGACATTCTTGAGATGACAATTGAAGAAGGATACGAATTCTTCAAGAACCACCGAAGACTTGGTAAAATTCTAAAGACCATGAATGATGTCGGTCTTGGATATATGACTCTTGGTCAACCAGCTACAACACTTTCTGGTGGAGAGGCGCAAAGACTAAAGCTGGCAAGAGAGCTTGCAAAGTCAACGAAAGGTCATACTCTCTATGTTCTTGATGAGCCTACAACAGGTCTTCATTTTGAAGATATTAAGGTTCTTATGAAAGCAATCAATGAACTTGTTGAAAGCGATAACTCTGTTCTTATTATTGAACACAATCTAGATGTACTTAAAGTCGCTGACCAAATAATTGATCTCGGCCCTGAAGGTGGACACCGAGGTGGAACAATTGTGGGTACAGGAACACCGGAAGAGATTGCGAAAATTAAGACGTCACATACTGGTAAATTTTTAAAGGAAATTCTGAAGTGATAAATGGTTTTGAAGAATTTTATAATTTAAAGGATAAGAATCTTATTAAAGATGATTACTGTATCGCTGAAACAGAAAAGGTTGTTTGCAAAGCACTTCGTTCTAATCACGAAGTTGAAAAGATCATTGCGACTCAAGAGTTCTACGATGCCAACAAAGAATTAATCGATCAAAACTGTAAGCATGTTTTAATAAAAGATAAGAAAGAGCTCGAAGAAATCACTGGCTTTAAACTCCATCATGGAATACTTGCTAAGGTTAGAACTAATGGCCTTAAAAAGATTGATGAGCTTGGCGATAAGATTCTTATCTTTAACGGTGTTACGTCACCTGAAAATGTTGGAACGATGACGAGAGCAGCAATGGCCTTTGGATTTGATAATATTATTTATGATGTAAAGAGTGCTTCTCCCTATCTAAGACGTTGTATTAGAGTATCAATGGGAAATGCATTTGAAGCGAATATATGTAAGTCACTTAACATTATTGAAGACATTTCTTTACTTCAAAAACTTGGTTATGCAGTTTGTGCTACGGCAAATGAAGAGGGTGCCTTATCGATTACAGACTTTAAGTATCCGCAAAAAGTTGCCTTAATTATTGGAAATGAGGGCAATGGTATGGATCGTGAAGTTATTGACGCCTGTGATAAGAAACTATTTATACCTATTACAAATTATGTGGCGCACTTAAATGCTGCGAGTGCAGCTTCAATTTTTCTTTATCATTCGATCTTTTAATTAGATTTTTATTTATCTTTATTAACCTGACATTGGTGATGATAGTCTATAACTTAGGCCCATAAGCTCATCACCACACACCGATAGAGTTTGTATCTTTTTCGTTTTTTTCCAATAAAAAAGGCCACTGTCGTAGTGGCCTTTTCTTTTACTATATTTTCAAAATTAATTAGTCAATTGATTTAAGAAGCGTCGCCATTTCAATTGCAGACATCGCAGCTTCCCAACCTTTGTTTCCAGCTTTTGTTCCTGCTCTTTCAATCGCTTGCTCAATTGTATCAACTGTAAGAACACCAAAAGTTACAGGAACTCCTGTCTCAAGTGATACTTTTGAAATCCCTTTAGCAACTTCATTTGAAACAAAATCAAAGTGTGGAGTTGATCCACGAATAACAGCACCAAGAGTAATGACAGCATCATATTTTTTAGAAGCTGCAAGTCTTTGAGCAATTAGAGGAATTTCGAAGGCACCTGGTACCCAAGCAATATCCATTTCATCAACGTTTCCGTCGTGTCTTTTAATGCAATCAATTGCACCACCTAATAGTTTGCTTGTAATTAGTTCGTTAAAACGTCCAGCTACAACAGCAAATTTCTTTCCAGATGCATTTAAGTTACCTTCTAGATTTCTAGGCATGTGTTTCTCCTAAATTTTCAGCACTTTCACCAAGTGCTTCTTTTCTATATTTAATTAAGTCTTTAATCGTTACAAATTTTAAACCGTGCTCTTGGGCAATCTTAGCAAGCTCAGGAGCTTTGGCCATTGTTCCATCTGCACTCATGATTTCACAGATAACACCTGCCGGATAACAACCAGCAATGCGGGCCATATCAACAGCGGCTTCAGTGTGGCCATCTCTTTCAAGAACTCCACCGTCTTTTGCAATCAGTGGAAAAATATGACCTGGCCTCATAAAGCTATCGGCCGTTGAATTCTTATTAGCAAGAAGTGAAATCGTAAGGGCGCGATCTTGGCACGAGATTCCTGTTCCACCATTTGCAGCATCAATAGAAACAGTGAATGCTGTGTGATGTACTGAATCGTTTTCTTTCACCATAAGTGGAAGATCTAATTCATTGGCACGCTCTTTCGTGATTGGTGCGCAAATTAATCCGCGTCCAATCGTGGCCATAAAGTTGATTGCTTCAGGTGTAATACGGTCTGCCGCCATAACAAAGTCACCTTCGTTTTCACGGTCTTCATCATCAATTACAATGACCATCTTCCCAAGACGAATATCTTCAATGGCCTCTTCAATTTTATCAAATTTAATCATTTAGAAATGACTCCAAATTTTGTGTGCTTGCTCCATTACTACGTCTAGCACCGTTAAAAAGCAAGTTTTCTATATATTTTCCCAGGATATCCACTTCAATATTCACTAAACTCTGAACACTGCGATTTCTTAAAACTGTGTTCTCCCAAGTATGTGGAATAATAGATAGCTGGAATGACGAATCGGCCTTAAAGACGTCCGCCACGGTTAGTGAAATCCCATCAATTGTTATTGATCCTTCTTTCACAATATATTTCATTTGCTTTGAATTCACTTTAATTGTCACAAGGTAGTTGTTCCCGCGACTTTGAATTTGAACAATTTGTCCAACATCATTGACGTGACCCTGAACGATGTGACCACCTAGTCGATCACTTGCACGAAGAGCAAGCTCTAGATTCACTTCTTCACCAGACCTAAGACTTCCAAGAGTCGTCTTCTCCAAACTCGTATGTACTGTTTGCACAACAAAAGTAGAGTTCGTAATTTTCACGGCCGTCTGGCATGCACCATTGATTGCAACTGAATCATCAATGGCAATTTCAGGGAGAAGCTCTTTACAGCTTACTTCAATAAGTTTCCCCTCAGCATTAGAGCGTACACTCACAACTTTTCCAATTTCTTTAACTAGTCCAGTAAACACTATGACCTCGTATCAATCTCAAACATTGCTTGAGATCCTATATTTTTAACTTCGACATTTTTAAAATTTAAAGCATCGGCCATGGAATCAAGTTGTTCATCATAGTAACCAATACCATTCCCTAAAATTTTCGGGGCCACAAAGATTGTCATCTTATCAGCAAGTTGCTTTTTCAATATTGTCGAGGCAAGCATACCGCCACCTTCAACCAGAATTGATTGAACACCAATGGCCTTTAGTTGTGCCATGGCATCTTCGATAACAATTTCATTATTCTCACACTTAGCAAATACAATGCGAATCTGCTTTTCAGTAAAAAACTTCACGACATCATCTGGCGCAGATTGATAGTCTGCTCCCGTTGTCACGATAATCGTTTTCTTCGTGTGCTGGTCATTAAAGACTTTTGAAAGTGGGTCCATCTTTGAAATCGAACCCATTACAATTCGATATGGAATTTTGCCACTATCATCAAGACCAAAACGAATATTTAAACTTGGATCGTCATTATTAAGAGTCTTGCGACCAACCATGACACCGTCATATCTCTTTCTAAAAGCGTGAACCATCTTGCGAGCGCTTTCGTCTGTAATCCACTTTGAGTCACCTGTCATCGTCGAAAGCTTACCATCAAGAGTTTGCGCAAGTTTAAGATGAACAAACGGAAGATTGCTTTGCATCGATTTAAAAAAGATGCGGTTAAGCTCTTTCGATTCTTCTTCAAGGACGCCAACTTTGCACTCTATCCCCGCCGCTTCTAAAATCTTAATTCCATTGCCAGCAACTTGTGGATTTGGATCAAGACAAGCAACAACAACACGAGCAAAACCGTGCTTTAAAAGTTCGTGCGCACATGGAGGAGTTCTTTTATTCGTGTGACAACAAGGCTCAAGCGTTACATAAATAGTTGCGCCCTTAAGTTCGCCCTTTTGTTCTTTGGCAACATCAGCAATTGCTTCAGGTTCTGCATGTGGAAGCCCGGCCTTCTTATGCCAACCTTTTCCAAGTACAATTCCATCCTTTACAATAACAGCACCAACCATCGGATTGGGAGAAGTTGTTCCCTCACCCAATTTCGCTAGATTAAGCGCCATTTGCATATAAGCAATATCTCTAGAAGCCTGATTTTCCATGCCTTTTCATAACATATCTAATCATATGGTTCCAGCAGACTTTTACGTAAGCGCTGCATCGAGAACTTTTTGTAGGGTACGATACTTTTCGAACAATCAATAACTTAAAGTCTCAATTCTTAATTAACGAAATAGTCTCTTTTAAGTATTTACTATTAACTTTATAGACAAACTTTTTTCCCTGTTTATGTTCAAAAACATAACCCTTGACCTTAAGATCTTTCAACTCTCTACGGGAAATCTCACGAGATTTATTTATATCTAAAGCATATTCTTCAATTGATATAGCCTTGTATTTATTTAACGCCATTTTCTGTAAGAGAGAAACTTGAGTTTCACTAAGGCCATCTCTTGAAATGAGTTCAGAAATAGTGATTAGGAAGTTCACTTTTTCTTGAACTTTTTTAAGTGACAAAAGTAGTGAATCAAGACAGAAATCAATGAAGTAAGTCAGGTCTAATTGGTGTTCTTTAACGAGGTCAAATGACTTTTCATAACGTTTACCATGTTGCTTTAAATTTGCAGAAATTGAGAGCAGCTCAACAAATTTTAAATTATTCTTCATGGACTTAAAGTAGAATAGTGTTCTTGCTGTACGCCCATTTCCATCAAAGAAAGGGTGAATATATGCAGTAAAGTAATGAAGGAGAATTCCTTTAATCAACCCATGAAGATAACGTGGATTATTTGTTGTGAGCTCAATCACTTCATCAATAGTATCTTCAATTTTTGTATAATCGATACCTTCGTGTGTTCCGACATATACTTTGTTGTTTCTAAACTTTCCACTAAAGTTCGCATCGTCGCCCTCTAATGTATTTTGTGAAACAATTTCATGTACTTTTAAAATGAGATCTTTTGAAACCTGTTTTGAAACGTTCTCCTTAATCCACTTCATCGCTAAGTAGTTATTAATCAGCATATACTCATCTTTGTCCTTTGGTTTTTCTCCAGACGAGATGAGTGCTTTAGCTTTTGAACGTGTACTATTTGCACCTTCATAGATGGCAGATGTAATGGCCTCTTCAACTGCAGCATTTATTAAAAACTCTTGCTTAAAATTTTGATGACGCTGGATTAAATCAAATAAAGATCCACCCAAGCTTTCAATTTGATGGAGTTTTTTATTGATGCAATCTGCTGGATAAAACCAAAATTTCTTATCAATTTCTTCCACATATAGTGGTATTGAACTCGCTCTTCGCAAGCGCTGAATTGTCCCCTTGACCTCTGGCCAATCTCTTAGAGACACACCCAAACTATCAAGCCTATACTTAATATCATCGAGAGGAGTGTACCTCTCATGAGTGTATTTTAGCCAAAGTGGTGTATTTAAAAATTCGTAGTCTTTTGAATTGTCCATTAGCTGTATTGTATCTCTTTTTCTACAATTTTCTAGTGCAAAAGTTGTAGAAAGAAAGGATTACCGGTAATAATTACAAGATATCAAAAGGTTACAGCTACAACAACTGTTGTACTTGGCCAAAAAATCCTTACATTTACTACAACTTTATGTGTTCATATTTGTAGAAAAATTACAAAACAACACCAACCTATTTAATTTCAATAACTTACAAATACAACCAAACTAGTAATAGCAATAAGAGTACGTCGATACTTTTAACACCCTCTAAATAAAATTCACTAAACAACACTTGTATTGAATATTTCGCTAAATTAAATTCATGAACAAGTTAATCGCACCACTTATTTTAATCTTAGCCTTCTCGGTGACTTCATGCTCAAAGGATGCCCAGAAGCTCTTAAGCTCCAACACGCCAAACACAACTCAGTTGGAACCAACAGATAGCAATTCAGACAAGGTCATTCTTAATGCCAAGGTTGGAAATTTCTGCGAAGGCCATGACTGTCCGGACGGGATTGTTGCGGTTAAAACAAACGACAAATCAGTAACTTGTGCCGGAATTGTTCAATCAGCAACAGAAGTTCTGATCTCACAAAATTGTGCTGAACCTAACAATACATTTCACATCCAAACAACGGCCGGTGAGATCATCAAGGTCGAGTCTGTTGAAGAGACTCTATCCAACGAATTTAATGACAAAGTACTAAAGCTCACAACTTCTAAAGAAATTGAAACTCAAGCATCAATCTCAATTCCAGATGCTGAAAATCAAACTGTAGAACTACTAAGCTTTGATAAATTTGGAGTCCTTACAAAACAAAGCTGTGAACTTACATACGCTTCGCTTGCTTACGCCAACTCATTCGACAACGAGTCCCAACTTCTTAACATCAAAAATTGTGATGGTGTAAAAGACGGCTCACTCATTTCTCAAGACGGAAATGTTATTGGCTTTCTAACTAAGAAGCATGAAGAGATTGCGTTGTATGAGGGTGTTAGTCTTGAGGGTATTTATTTTAAAACCAATATATTAAATAAAATTGACAAAATTAGCCTAAGCCTAATATCAGAGGATGCCTTCATATTTGGTTATCTTGCAGCCTCTTATCCTCTTAATGATGCTGATAATGTTCAAGAAACTATATCTTTCAATGAGAAGACGATGGAGTTTAAAACAACTTTAAAATGTTACAAAAATATGAACTTCGAAGCAGAGGATAAATTATTTAAGCTAAAGCTCGATAATCGTATTTTAGAGTTTAATAATGAGTCTGTTCTTATTGATAAACTGATAGCATCATATATACCTAAATCTAAAGTTAACATACCTCTTAGAAGTGGAATACAGCAGAAATATAAAGATTATAATTATTTGAAATACTATGGAAACATTAACAATCTAGAAAAGCATTATGTTAAGAACCCATTCACTGGTGATGTAATTAATCAGACATATAAACTACCTAAGAATAATAGTGAATTTATAAAATTGGACATTTGTAAATAAAAAGAGCGGAAATTCTCCGCTCTTTTTAAAGTGAATTAATAATTAAAATCTTTGAACTTGAAATTTTTAAATTTAACGCCCATTTTAATTCTTCTTTCCAACATTCTAGTTCCCATATTTTTTAAACTCTTTTTAATATTCGAAGAATAATCTAGGACTTCAATTTGTTTGTCTTGATACTCATCAATTAATTCAATGCTTTTAACGCTAAGAATGCGTTCTCTAGTTTTAAGTATCCACCTATTATTAGTTGAATCAAAATCAAAATCACCTGACTTAAGCAACGTTCTGCTTGATAAGTCTAAATATAAAGAATCATTGTTTTTAATATCAATAATACTTGGCAATTTTCTTAAAGTATCAACATCTCCAATTACGCCCGACTTTCCAGCGGGAGCGAGAGTATCAGTTCCACCAATAACACCGCCATTCGCATATACTGAAAAAATCGTAAAGATTATAATTACATATTTCATATTAACTCCTAATTAATTTTTCTTACTAAGCTACTAACAAAGAATACATCTTCACCACGGTTGTCCGGTGATAACATAATTTTTCTAACATTATATGAGAACTCTGATGCAAGTTGTTTTAACTCATCTTTTACTTTCTTAGCATCAACTGACTGATAACAAATATCTGCCTTACTTGCGAGTGGATCACCATGAACTCTAACCTCTGTTAACATTTCACTATAAACTAAGTTAGTTAAAGACAATGTGGCTTCTGTATCTATACGCTGAAGCTCGTCTGAGTGATAAAACCTTCCATCTTTATTCTTCAAAACACCATCTGACGCTAATTTCATAAAAATTTTATGACCATGTCTACCATACTCTTGAAGTACTTCATTCTCACTTAAGCCATAGTAAGTTGAAGCTTTAATCATCATCTTATAAGTAGATTCATCTTTGAAATACTGTATTTCATTTCCAGTAATTGTGTTCTGTGTTTGAACTTCATAGAAATGCCCATACAAACTCTCATGCACTTCAGGGAAGTATTCCCTCACGAACTCTGCAGTCTCTTTTTTTGAGCACAGGCCATTGAGGACAGTGACACAAATATCGAGGCCAGGGTTTTTAACATCACCCATTTCAAGGCGGTGAAATGTTGAAGGTGGAAGTCCAAGCCTTCTAGCAATTTGATTGCTACTTAAGCGGGAATGCTCTTTTTTGTACTTTCTGATCTTGTCCCGCAAAACTTCGTTTACCGAAGGTCTTTCTAGAAAAACCTTATCCATTTTGCACTCCTCTCTCTATATTTTCCCAAAGTTGTTTAGTAGTTCTTCATACACCAGAATCCAATAGAATTTATGAACACTGTAAAAACTATTAATAAAACTTATTGTTAAGTATTTGATGAGACATAAATAAAATTTCATAAGTGAAATTTCTCGATTTTTTCAAAAATGAAATGAATCATTTCAAAATGGAATGTGGTACATCGATACTTTTCGATAAATCAGTAAGTTAGCTTAAAACCCAGCATGTAAACTTTATCACCAAAACAAGATTTCAATAACTTAACTATATTCCAAACATCAAACTGAACCGAATGATTCATAATTTATCTGAAAACACAGATTTTAGGACCTTAATGCCATCTAACTCTCGAGAATATCGAAAAGTATCGACGTACTTCTTAATTATATTTTCGATAATTTAGAGATGACCTCTAGATAATTATCTTTATTAACAACATAGGTTTTTGATTCAGGATATAGCCTGGAGAAAGCCTCAAGACCTTTTAAGCTACGAGATTTTTTGTATTTTGCTTCAATTGCATGAATCGACTTTCCTTCTTGATAAATAAAGTCTACTTCTGCATTTCTTTCTCGCCAATAATAGACCTCACCAGGAAGCTTTAAGAGTTCTTGTAAAACAGATATTTCAAATGCATGGCCATAATATTCATCATCACAATCTAGATCCAATGCAGAGGAAAATAGTGAGGGGGCCAATGGAAATAGCTTAGGTGAAGATGACTTTTTTTTAAGTGCCTTATTCGAAAACTTTTGTAGTGATTTAATAAGAAAAGCTTTCTCAAAAAGTTGAATATAGTTTTTAACAAGGTCAGTATTACCTTTATCTTGAAGCTGACCTAGTAACTTTGTATAACTAATCTCTTGAGCGGCATAGCTGCAAATTAAATCGAATGACTGTCTAAAAAGAGCAGGTGATTTTACATGTGTAAATGAAAGAATATCTTTACTTACAACTGCATCGACAATTGAATGTTTTATATAATGGAGCCAATCTCTTTTCGAGCCCAGTAAAACATAAGATCCTGGATAACCTCCGTATTTAAGGTAATCAGCAAAACTAATATCAATGAGCTTTAAAGTTTCAGGATAGCTCCAGTGATTAAAATGATGAAGATAAAATCTGCCGGCCAAGCTCTCAGACAATCCACGGTGAAGATCTAAAGAGCTAGAGCCAAGAACAACAACCCTCATCGTCCCTTTTTCCCGATACTCCCATAATTCCTTCAAAGCTTCTGCCCAATTTTCAACTTTTTGAATTTCATCAATAATTAAAAGCTCAACGCCAGCATTAATAGCATTATTATAATTAACTTTTAACCATTCAGGAGAGCGAGAGATCTCACCATCAGCTGTAGTATAGAATGAATTATATGAAACATTTTCTGCAATTTGTTTCACAGACGTCGTTTTACCAACTTGCCTAGGCCCAATAATGACGTGGATTAGATCATTAAGCACTTCAAGCTTATCGATCACTTCTTGATTAATATCACGAACTATTATCTTCATAACGAAAGATTAACACAAAATACTAGACCAACCTAGTAAAAATGATAGAGCTATCTAGCATTATGTAAATCACTGTAAAAACAGTAAGATAGCAAGATAAAAAAAAGCGTCAAATTATATAACACCCTCTAAATAAAATTCACTAAGAAACACTTGTATTGAATATTTCGCTAAATTAAATTCATGAACAAGTTAATCACACCACTTATTTTAATCTTAGCCTTCTCGATGGCCTCATGCTCAAAAGATGCCCAAAAGCTCTTAAGCTCCAACACGCCAAACACGACTCAGTTGGAACCAACAGATAGCAATTCAGATAAGGTCATTCTTAATGCCAAAGTTGGAAATTTCTGCGAAGGCCATGACTGCCCAGACGGGATTGTTGCGGTTAAAACAAACGACAAATCAGTAACTTGTGCCGGTATTGTTCAATCAGCAACAGAAGTACTGATCTCACAAAACTGCGCCGAACCTAACAATACATTTCACGTCCAAACAACGGCCGGTGAGATCATCAAGGTCGAGTCTGTTGAAGAGACTCTATCCAACGAATTTGATGACAAAGTACTAAAGCTCACAACTTCTAAAGAAATTGAAACTCAAGCATCAATCTCAATTCCAGACGCTGAAAATCAATCTGTAGAACTACTAAGCTTTGATAAATTTGGAGTCCTTACAAAACAAAGCTGTGAACTTACATACGCTTCACTTGCCTACGCCAACTCATTCGACAACGAGTCCCAACTTCTTAACATCAAAAATTGTGATGGTGTAAAAGACGGCTCACTCATTTCTCAAGACGGAAATGTTATTGGTTTTCTAACTAAGAAACATGAAGAGATTGCGTTGTATGAGGGTGTTAGTCTTGAGGGGGATAAAGTTGAAATTGATGTAATATCTAAGATTGATCAAATTTCATTAACTCTACCTCTTGATTCTGATGTATCAATTTACGCGATGATTTTATTTGAATATCCAAAATTTGAAACAGATGAAACAATCCAAAAAATTCACTTTGATAGTAATAACCCTTTGAAGTTTAAACTAGAAACAACTTGTATAAAAAAGGGGATTAATAAGATATTACCAGATTCAATTTCTGAATTAAGTTTTAACAATAAAATACAAGAACTCAATGAACAGAGCACACTGAAAGTTACTAACTACCAAACATTCATACCAAAAGAAAAAGTTCATTTACTAAAAATTGATACAAATAAGAATATAAACTTCTTAGAAACTGAATATTACCTCAGTTCTGTTGATATTAATAAACTAACAACTATTGAACAAATAATTGATACAAGAAGAAACATCACTAATTTATCAAACAATCTAAAAACTGAGATTAAATATTTATATATTGGTGATACGAAAGAATTTTCAGCAATTGATAAAAATATAAGATGTAATTAAAAAGGGGAGCAAAAGCTCCCCCCTCCTTAATATTCAAAATCGCCTATTATATAGTTCTTAAACTTAACATTCCTTTTAAGCTGTCTTTCTAACATTTTCTTAGGAATACTTCTTTTATAGTTATTCAAAATATTGTCTTTTGTAATTGTAACTTCATCTTGCTTAACACTATACTTATCTACTAGTTCAATAGTCTTTACACTTAGAATACGGCCTCTTGTTTTTAAGATCCATCGATCATTTACAGAATCAAAATTGAAGTCACCTGGACTTGAAAGTTTTAAAGTATCATCTCCGCTAATAACTCCACTATTCAATTCAATGACATTAGAAAGCCTCCAATCACCTGTAGATGTTCCCGACCCTGTTCTTAGGTCCCAATCTGTCGTACTTGTACCGCCTCCACGTGAAGCTAAATTTTGACCTAATGTGTTTATATTAAATAATAATGCTAATATTAAAATTTTTCTCATATGAGCTCCTAAAGTAATTTAACTAAAGCAGAATAAGCTATTAAGTCTTCACCAACATTATTTGGATCCATCATAATCTTTTTCATGTTGTAGTTATACTCAGCTGTCAATTCATTCAAAAGAGGAACAACCTTTTCTTTGTTAATAGATTCCACCCATAAACAATTAGTACATTGCTTATTCCTATTTGTTACTAGTGCTTCATCTGCCATTTCTTTATATATATTCGACTGTATTTTCGCTGACGTATAAAGACTGTAGGTAGTATCTTCTAAGTTTAAAAAGAAGCGATCGTTCTTATTAATAAAAACTCCATCTGCAGCTAGTTTCATAAAAATCTTATGTCCCTCTCTCCCATACTCTTGGAGTATATAGTTTTCACTTAAACCTGCTTTAGAATTTGCTCTTAACATCATCTTATACGTTGATATTTCTTGAAAATACTTATCTGTACTAGGTAACTGCTTCTTAAGTGAAGCTGTCTCCTGAAAATGCCCATACAAACTCTCATGCACCTCAGGGAAGTATTCCCTCACGAACTCTGCAGTCTCTTTTTTTGAGCACAGGCCATTGAGGACTGTGACACAAATATCGAGGCCAGGGTTTTTAACATCACCCATTTCAAGGCGGTGAAATGTTGAAGGTGGAAGTCCAAGCCTTCTAGCAATTTGATTGCTACTTAAGCGGGAATGCTCTTTTTTGTACTTTCTGATCTTGTCCCGCAAAACTTCGTTTACCGAAGGTCTTTCTAGAAAAACCTTATCCATTTTGCTCTCCTCTCTCTATATTTTCCCAAAGTTGTTTAGTAGTTCTTCATACACCAGAATCCAATAGAATTTATGAACACTGTAAAAACTATTAATAAAACTTATTGTTAAGTATTTGATGAGACATAAATAAAATTTCAAAAGTGAAATTTCTCGATTTTTTCAAAAATGAAATGAATCATTTCAATGTGGAATAAGAAAGCGCTAAATCTTTGTAAATACGAAGCACTCACTATAAAATAAATACATAGATTTTAATAAACTACTGAAATCACGAAAAGGACCCGCGTACCTTATGCTTGCATTGGCCACTATTTTCTTCGTTAATTACTATATTTTGGCCATGAAGAAGGGCCAAAGATTCGAGATCTCTCTACCAATTATCTTAATCAACACATTCTTTATCGCTGGCTACTATGTAGCAAATAGCTTAACTGGTGCAGGTGTAAATGAAGTCGTAAAGTTTCAACTACTAACAAGTTGGGAAGGTACAGGTTACGGAGAATTCATACCGCAATTACTACTTGGGCTACTCTATATCCTTATAACAATGGTACTCGTATTTATTGCAAGTAAGAAGGCAACAACTAAGAATAATTATTTTGTAACAATAGTTGGACTTATCGCTATTTTGATCAACCCAACAACAAGTGACTTCTATGAGTGGTTTAGGCCATATACTCATTTTGCTGAAATCGATTCAATCAGTATTTCAAAGTTAAAGAATAATTCAAAAGTCGTGTTCTCTGAAAAACCAAAGAGCTTCATCTATATTTATGCAGAAAGTTTTGAGAGAACATTTTTTAATGAAGAGATCTTTCCTGGCCTAGTAACAGAACTAAAAAAGAAAGACTCTAATTATATCGACTTCACAAATGTAGAACAAGTCTACGGTACAGGTTCAACAATGATGGGAATGGTTGCATCACAATGTGGTGTCTTTTCCGTTCCTTCAATTACTGGCGAATTCATGGGAGGTATTAGCTGTCTTGGAAATAAGTTACAAGACGCAGGATATGATCTTCACTATATACAAGGTGGAGCCTTAGACTTTGCAGGTACAAGAGAGTTCTATACTAATCATGGCTTCAAAAATCTTACTGGTATTAGCTTTTTTAAAGAAAAATATAAAGAAGATAAGTACTTTAGTCAGTGGGGTGTTTATGATGAGTACTTACTAAAAGAAAGTTTTCAAAGATATCGAAAATTAAAAAGTGAGAATAAACCATTTGGCCTATTCTTAGTTACACTTGATACGCATTATCCAAAGGGACACAAATCACTTTTATGCGATTTGAAATATGAAGATGGTAAGAATCCATTCTTAAATGCAATTAAGTGTTCTGATAGAAATATTGCTAGTTTCATCAGACAGGTACTTGAAGAAGATAATGGTGAAACACTAATCATATTAGCTTCTGACCACTTGGCCCTAAAAACAACTGCGAGTTATCTACTTAAAAGTATCCCACGCAGAAACTTATTACGTTTCTATAATTTAGAAAAACAAGATGTGAATAATCTCAAGCCTGCTTCTACCCTTGATATAGGGACAACTCTTTTACATGCTCTTGGAATCAAAGATCAATTAGGTGTTGGAGTGAATCTTTTTTCAAATGAAAAAACACTACTAGAACGCTACGAAAGAAAGACGAATAACTTTCTAAGAAGTCTAACTCCTAAAATTGAGGAAGCATCACTCACTAGCAGAAAGTAGTTTTCTCTTTGTTGAATTTAAATTCAAAAAACGATTTTCACTAAAGATAATGTAATCCATTTTATCCCAAAGCTTCGCTGTAATATCTGGCTTATCAGAAATAGGATTCTCTTCTTTTGGGTCCATCATTAGATTAAAAAGTAGCTTTCTATCAGACTTCTTCTGCCATACTAATTTGTAAGGCCACTCAACAGCTGCAAGTGTAACACCATTATATGGTTGAACGAGTAAAGCAGTCGATCCCTGCTCATTAAGCATTGATACACCGGCCGTTTCGATTTTTTCTGAAATCCCCATTAAATCTAAAACTGTTGGTAGGATATCAACTTGTGAAAAGGTTTTTTCTTTAATAACTTGAGGAGCAATTTCGCCTTTCCAGATAGCTAGAAAAGGAATCTTAAAGAACTCTTGAAAGTAAGATGTTTGTGCATCATAGAATCCATGTTCACCATTAGGATAACTATGATCGGCCGTAATTATGATTAGCGAGTTATCATATAATCCATTTTCTTTTAATTCCTTAATTAAAGTCCCTAGATACTTATCTGATACATTTAAAGAATTAAGAAATGCTTCTTCTTTCGATCTTTGTTCAGGGAATAGTTCACGCTGTTCTTTTGGAACATTACCAAATTTCATATGATGAGATACCGTATGAATTGTAGCAAAAATCGGTTTATTACTCTTTGATGTAATATTCTTAATGTTTTTTACAAATTGCTTATAAGAAATATCATCTTGCACACCCCAACCCCAAACATTGTGCGTTTTTTCATATTCCGTCATTTGTGACATATCTGTTTTAAGGACGTGATCAAAGCCAATATCCACCATGAAGTTATGAGTATTATCAAAACTTAAGTCTTGAAAACATTTGTGAAAGTACGATTGATATCCAATTTCAGAAAATACTTTTGGTAGGCATTTTATCAAAGTATTATCGAGTTGATATGAAGCTTTACCTCTAATAAGAGGTACTTGAGAACAATATGTTGCAAATTGTCCCTTCACTGTTTGAACTGAGTTTCCATAAAAATCATCAATTGATAGACCTTCTTTTAACAATGAATTAAAGACTGGAGTAATCTCTTTTCCGCTCTTCGTTTTCTTATTGATATAGAGGCCATTAAAGGATTCCATTGAAACTAAAATAATATTTGGTTTTCTCACTTCTTGAAAATGAGATGATATCTCTCTTTCTACCTTATAAGTATGTTTTGCTTCTAGTGGCCTAAATGATTCCACGACAGACTTCACTGAATATGAAATTTCTCCAAATGGATATGGTAGAGCAAAAATCAACGCAAGGTATGAAGTAAGTAGCCCTAGTCCTTTCAAAGGACTTATTTGATTTTTAAGATTAAAGATCTTGAATTTAAATTGTGCAAAAAGAAGTAGTGGAACAAGTGCTAAAGTCTCGTAAAAATCTTTAAGCTTCATTGTATTTAGAATTACATCTCCACTCGCAGCATTAAATGTTTCTCTGAAGTTTGAAATGAAAACCACTAAATCAAAGCTTGTCTTTACTCGAAAATGATATTTACCTGCAATATAGTATAAGCAAATTAGAAAAATACTTAGTAGTACACGAAGAAATGCTGGCTTCACAAGCTTATTGATTGCTTCACTGTAGAGGTATATTAAACCAAAACCTACAGCTATAACTAAATAGTCCGTCAGATGCAGCGAGTTATATAAGCGCCACTTTAAAATTAGCCATGTATTAAAATAAAAATATAGAAACCAAAGTGCTTTTGTAGTGAAGAACATAGTTAACTATCTTAACACTTTCTTAACATAGAAAAAAGAGTGCAATAAAATCAAAAGCTTAACGTTTTTTATTGCAAATAGTTAAAATACTTATTTACAACGAGAAGAGAAATTAATAACTCTCTGCGTTCATTTTTAAATTGTTCAACCCACTCGTGTGCATTCTTGATAATGGCCTTCGCTTCTTCTGGATTTTCAATATAATATTGAATTTTCTCAGCAAGATCTGAGTAGTCGTCTTTTACTTCAACGTAGTGCTTGCCCGCAACGAGCCTTCCTTCCATGAACCAAGTCTCATATTTTGGTTTAGAAAGAATACAAAGAGAGTTTGATGACATCGCCCATTTTAAGTTAGTGGCAACATCATTACCTTCTAAGCAAATAATGAATTTATATTTGAGCTGATCTTCAATCGATAGAAACTCTTTCTCCCAAGGGTTCCCCTCAATAGGAGAGACTTGTCCGATATTACAAAGAGGATGGTTATAGAATTTTTCCACGACCTGCTTTCTTTGAGGAACTAGAGCTGCACCTCTCCAAACGGCCACATCTTTCTTTTCATCAAAAGAAAGGGTGTCATTAATAAAATTAAAATGCCTAACTTTGTTCAGTTTTAAAACGATAGAGTTATCGTTATTTGATACAGGTCTACTTTTAATAAAAGTTGGAAATTCTGGAACATAAGTCACATCTCCTGCTTCATAACGAAACCTTAACTCTTGTGAAAAATGTCTAATTATATCCAAGATATCAAAGAAGTAAGTTGTTCCTTCATACTTCTTAAAATTTTTAATCTTTAAAGTACGAGGAATATTTTTTTCTTTTTTAAATTCGTTTTCTGATTCAGGAAGCGTAAACGAGCTCGTTAATTTATTATAATAATTTACGCGATCTTCAATATAAGTGTCTTTTGAACTTTCGTAAGCCTTAAGTATATTACTGGCCTTGTTTCTGTACCAACAATTTGGCACTAAAAACTTTAAAGCATTCTTTAGATAATATACTTGCTTCATATGATCTCTATAGCATTCCGAAGATTTTTCTAAGCCTTAAATTAATAACGTTAAAGAAGGCTTCAAAAATAATTCCACCACCCATTTTTGATTGCCCATCACGACGCTCATAAAAGATAATTGGAACTTCCTTAACAGATAGCCCCTTGGCCCACACTTTATAATTAAGCTCTAGTTGAAAGATATAACCATTAGAGATGATTCCATCTAGGTTTAAAGCTTGAAGTGCTTTTCTAGAAAAACATTTGAATCCGCCAGTTGTGTCCTGAACAGGAATTCCTGTCATAAAGCGCGTATAAATTGAAGCGCAGTAAGAAAGAAGTAATCTTCTAAATGGCCAATTGATAATTCTGATCCCATCAATGTAGCGAGAGCCGATAACAAGATCATTTTCTTGAGCTGCCGCCAATAAATCTTTTACAGAATCAGGATCGTGAGAAAAGTCACAGTCCATTTCAAAGACAAAATCAAATTCTCTTTCTAGGGCCCATTTAAATCCTGTGATATAGGCCGTCCCTAAACCAAGCTTTCCTTTTCTCTCGATGATGTGAAGATTTGAATTTGTTTCCATTTTCTTTTTCACAACATCTGCCGTTCCATCAGGAGATCCATCTTCAATAATTAAGAGAGATACTTCTGGGTATTTCTCAAAAATTGTATCGATCATGCGTTCGATATTCATGATCTCATTGTATGTTGGAATGATAATTAACGACTTGTTCCAAGGAAGTTGATTCACTGATTTCTCCATAATTTCTTAGGGATTCAAGATAGCGTCTATTGCACCAATTTTCCAGAGTTTTTCGCAGTCAGACTAACTCCACGCCTTGCGGCCAAGAGAAGGATCAAATACTACTTTATCTTTGTGGGTAATAGGTTTCATCGTTAGTATTGAATAAAGGATATTGGAATCAATTTCAGTATCAGAATACTCAATAATATTAAATTCACTATTAAGTTGTAGATCTGTTAGGTCAACATCATTAAAGTATAATGCTAAATCGATAACACCTTTTTCACCGCTCTCATATCTAAGTTCGACTTTAGTATTTGAAATTTTGTTAGCTTCTAATAACTTCGGTGCTAATTCCATTATTCTAATCCTAGTATTTTGCTTACTTTCTCAGCTAAGCAAAACTAATCCAATACTTCACCAGTATGTATTGCAATTATAGCATTATATTTATTGTATTTTACATGAAAGTGCGGTGGATTATGATCCATCGGTGGCATGAAAATTTTAATTCCATAAAACATTGAAATTGTAGGCATATTAGCTCCTTTAAAATGAACTAATATGCAAATCTCTCATTTATCAAAGATTGAATAACTTCATGAAATTATTAGCTACAACAAATTACATTAGAATTTTTTTGTTACTTTTAGGGTGAAACACGATCTCCATCTCTAGCCCACAAGCCTTCGCGTACTTATTCAAAGTGGATAGCTTCAGATCAAGACGATTCTCAATTTTAGATACATCTGGTTGGTCAATACCAACAAGATCCGTTTGTTTCAAGCCAAGTGATTTTCTTAAGGCCTTTAGGTCAATGTCATAGTAGTCGTTTTGTTTGATTGCCGTCTTAGCATACTCAAAAAACTCGAGGTCTAAGTTGTCATAACTCATTAAGTTTCTCCCTGTTTCATCCGTAAAACAGATATTGATTTATTTAAATTATAACATGAATCAATTTTTGTGCGACTATTCCTTCAAGTGCATAATGAAGTGGTCAGGTATTCCCTTGAGTGAATATCAGAAACCGGATGTATGAAACTATGCACTTAAGTGCATATAACATCAGTTTATTCACAAAATATTCACTTGTGTGCATAAGTCTGAATTTCACGCTGGAAATATGCATTTTAGGGCATAAAAAATATGCACCCTAATGAATATTTAATTTCTTTCTTTAAGCCAGAGCTCGCGAAGCTTAGCATATTTTAGAAAAGCATAAAGTCCGTTGATATAACAAACCATAAAGCCACGAGAACCATCTAAGAATCCGGCCCTAAGAATATAATCTCTGACAAAAACAAGAACGGGGCGCGTTATAACTTGAAGCATTGTCGATTTCTTACCCCTGTCAAAATAGGCCTTTGCAGCTATTGTCGAAAATTTGTCTTGCTGCACAATATGTTCTTCAATTGAAAAGTAAGTATAGTGCAGAAGATCTCCATCAAGAAATTTAGTCCTGGAGTTTGGAGACATTTCAATAATGTCGTGTGGGTTCACTCCTCCCCACTTGGCCTTGTCTTTATGAAAAATTCTAAGCTTACGATCTGGATACCAACCGCAGTGATAGATCCAGCGATCAATATACCAATTTCGACGATTAAAATTATAGCCGTCATAATCACCAAGCGTATCTTTAATTGCCAAAATAGAATCACGAAGCTCGCTTGAGATGGCCTCATCAGCATCGAGAGAAAGGATATAATCGTGACTTGTTTGAGAAATGGCGAAGTTCTTTTGCTGGATATGACCTTCAAATGTATTCTTGATAAATCGAACACCTTCAAATGACTCACAAATCTCTTGTGTGCGGTCAGTCGAAAATGAATCGATCACGACAATTTCATCAACGAGTCCACCGAGTGACTTTAGGCATCGCTCGATATTTCTTTCTTCGTTGAATGTGATCACTGTTGCTGAAATCATCATTATATAAATTTAACACGTAGTTTTTAATATTAAAATTTCTTTAATTCTATGCCATACTCTAGCCCTATGAATTTAAAAGATTTTATTACTAATCCGATCGAGCTCGAATATTTTGAGGGTTTGCTTTCTCAGTTAAATGAAAAAGCTGAACACTTAACAATTGCGACCCCAGAAAATGACACAGGAGTCTACCCTACTGCGATAGCTCCAAGAAAACTCCTTCGCGATGAACTTCCTTTTCATTCATATGAAGACATCAAACAACGCTATTCTACAAAGGAAGTCGTTGACTGCACCCTTTGGCTAAGAAAGATGCATGGTGGGCTTGGCTCAAGCCTTGATCGTTCGGACTACTTAAAAAAGTATGGCCGTTCAACACCTGGTTCAAAATCTACAGACCTTTATATTGAGACAGAGGAATTCGGTGCAATTAGCTTAGCAGAAGCTCAAATTATTCAAGCATCAAAGAAAACAAGCTCATTTAAGAAAGTGGTCCTACAGGACCTCGTTAATAATGATGTGAAACCAATCCTCGATGAAATGTGGAAAAAGTATGAACATCTTCTAAATGATAATTTCTCTCGTCTCGACTCTGTCATTCAACAAAAGCTTCCAACTATTAAGAATGGTGAGCTTTCACTAGAACGACTTGCCCCTGCTGGCCACGGTGTCTTTGGTTATGAAGTTTTTAAAGGACCAAGGCCTGAAGGTGAAAATGTCATTGCCTGTATTGGAAATGGTGAAGATTTAAGCTCAACTCCAGATCGTGCCATCGTTAATTGGATGCTCACAGAGAATATACCAGTTGTTATGGTTACAACGACTAAAACAGAAAGAGATATGAAAGGTGGTCAAATCGCTCTTAAGACAGAGGGCGATAAAACCTATCTTACAATTATTGAAAAAGCCCAAGCTGAACAAGCTGGCCAATTAGAGTATTTTGAAAAGCTTGGATTACGCGAAGAAGACGATGATGCTTTTTTTAATACGAATTTAGTACTCGTTAATTTAAATGCGGTTAAAGATTATAAAATAGCACTTCCTGATTTGATCAAAAATCAAAAAGGTGAGTTTTTACAACTTGAAGGTGCGATGGGTTCGGTGCTCTTGAACTCGGATCGGTTGGCTAGAGATGATGCGAAAAAGCTAGTTCATATTCTTAACGTTAATAAAGAGAATAGATCTAAGTTTTTTAATCCAATAAAGAGTATGATGGATTATAACTTTATCATTTCTTATAAGAAACTTAATGAATCAAATTTTCATTTCAATAGTTTTTAAAACAAATTCACAAAAAATAGCTGATTGATTTTGCCTAGAAAATTGTAATGGCACCTCATAATACGTCTTTTGAAAATTTAATTTCTTGAGTTCAATTACTTTTTTTACGATTTTATCCACATCATTATTACTAAATTCAAAGATACCATTATATTCTTTAAATACTGTCCCCACTTCTGAAATAGGTGTGGAGATTATATTTAAACCGGCTCCAATATATTCGAACACCTTCACTGGCAGTGCCGTTGAATTTACTAAACCATCATTACGAAGAGATAAACCGACATGAGAACTATTCACATATCTTACTAGATTCTTATGAGCTAACTTACCTAAGTAGTTAATGTTTTTTTGAGCTTTAACTTTAAATGATTGAGGACCATCTCCAATTACGATTAACTTTATATCATCAGGTAATTGATTTGAAATTTCTAACAATAAGTCTATATTTTGCATTTTAGACATATTTCCATGAAATATCACTGTGAACTGACTACTCTTTCTAGAATTTTTAAATAATTCTAAATCAAAACCATTATAAATAACCTTTGAGGGAGTGTTGGTCTTATAATCATTAATAATTTCAAGTAATCCGTTTGTAACAGTTACGACACCTTGTGCTTTTAGATATACTCTTCTTGTTATTTTTTTTAAAATTCTTCCTAAAAGACTATTTTCTTTTACAATACCTAAATGAAAAAATACTTCAGGATAAATATCCCTAACATCTAAAAAGTACTGTTTTTTAGTTAAGCCCAAAAACAATGCTTGTATGACTACCGTGACGAAAGAAGGTGAGCTCAAAATATAAAAATCATATTTCTTAAATATGAATTTTCTAACCACAAGTTCTAGGCCGACTAATATCTCTAACACTAATCTTTTGATTAACGAATCTTTATTAGAAGGTAGATTAAAGAATAGGTTTTCATTATTTGTTGCATAAGAAACCTCGATATCAAAAAATTTCTTTAAGCCTTCTGTATTGTGATACGCTCTAACAGCAGAAGCATCAGATTCATTAATATTACTTGGAGTGAAATAGTATAAAGTTCGCTTTTTCATATTTTAAAATCTATATTAACAGATATATTATTAAATAATAATATATTAGAACTATTTTTAAAATTGGATAATAATTGAAAGCGCTATTTATAAATGCACGAGATATAACTTTTGATAGTCGCAGCAAAAGAAACTGTGAGCTTCTTGCAAATATATACGATATAAAAGCACACCACATTGGTACTAACTTCAATATTAATAATAATCTAATCTCAATTGGATCAAAAAATAAAGCTACATTCTGTTTAAATATCTTAAAGGCATCACTTAAAAAGGATATATCATTTATCTATACGATTGGATTACCATCATTAATATTGGCACTACCAGCTAAGATAATTTCAGGTAAAAAATTAATATACGACTCTAGAGAGCTATATATTTTAGATGCCGAAGGCGAATCAACATATACATGGAAACATCGCTTACTTGAAAGAATAAGTATTACATTTGTTCATGCAATAATAGCTGCAAATGAGTTACGAATGAATGTTATGAAGAATAAATACTTCAGTGTAAAATATTTTTCATATCTTTTAAATATTCCGTATCAAATTACCGTCAAGAAAAAAGAAAAGCTAAATATCAAAAAGAACACTCTCGTTTACCAAGGACACATTGGAGCCAAAAGAGGTTTAGATAAACTCATTAAAAGCTGCAATATCATTAGCGAAAAAGTTAAGATAATTTTCATTGTTCCTAAAGATAATCGTGAGGAGCTGAAGGAACTGATGCGTTATCATGGAAGTGATCTTGAGTACGACATTTTTGAGTTTATGCCACAAGAAGAAATGCTTTCATTTATTTCACAATTTGATATTGGTTTTTTATCGTATGAGCTAGTAGGATTAAATAATATCTACTGTGAACCCAACAAGTTATACGAATACGCACTGGCACATTTAAAAATACTATCCAGCCCCCAGGAGAAATTTGTTAAAAGCTTTAAAGAATTCAATATTGGTCATGCTTTAACAAAGGAAGCATGGGACAGTAATGATTATAAAAAAATGAGTACTCAAATTGAACTTCTAATCAATAAAGATTGTCCGAAATCTGAATTCGAAAAATTCAACAGCTTTCACTCGAATGAAAAGGAGTTGTGGCGCCTTAAAAAATTTACGCAAAGCATCTTTCAGTAAACCCTCTCTTACAAATTATTAATATTTAATAATGTTCGAAACATATTTGATACGTTAAAGTATTAACATAATTATTACAGGAGTTTGAGATGTTAGGCTTTGCACTAGTAGGTTGTGGAAGAATTGCTAGAAAACACGCAGGTAATTTAGGCGAAGGCAAGATACCTGGAGCCAAGCTTGTTGCGGTGTGTGATATAAAAGAAGATAGAGCAAAATTTTATGGCGAAAAATACGATGTACCTTGGTACACAGATATGCATAAAATGATGGAAACCGAAAATGAGAATATTGACGTCCTTGATATCCTTACTCCTTCAGGTGATCACGCCAACAACACTGTAGAACTTGCTCCATATGGTAAACATATCATTGTAGAAAAACCAATGGCACTTACTCTTCAAGATGCTGATAGAATGATCGCAGCTTGTGACAAAGCCGGTATTAAATTGTTCGTTGTTAAGCAAAATAGACTAAATACACCTGTTAAAAAGTTAAGAGAAGCGCTAGAGGCAGATCGCTTCGGAAAGATGGTTCTTGGAACAGTACGTGTTAGATGGTGTAGAGACCAAGCATATTACGACCAAGATGAATGGCGTGGAACTTGGGAGCATGATGGTGGATGTTTTGCCAATCAAGCGATACACCACGTTGATCTACTGCAATGGATGATGGGTCCTGTTGAGAGTGTTTTTGCAAAATCGGCAACTAGGCTTGTTAATATTGAAGCAGAAGATACTGGTGTAGTTATTCTAAAATTTACATCTGGTGCACTAGGAGTAATTGAAGCTACAACAGCAACTCGTCCAAAGGACCTTGAAGGTTCAATATCAATCCTTGGTGAAACTGGAACAGTAGAAATTGGTGGCTTTGCTGTCAATGAAATGAAAACATGGAACTTTTTGGACGAATCAGAAACAGATAAAGAAGAAGTTCTTTCAAAATATAAACAAAACCCACCAGATGTATATGGATTTGGGCACACTGAATATTTATCTAATGTTGTCGAAACTATTACAGGAAAAAAAGAAGCACTAGTGGACGGCCTTGCTGGACGAAAATCACTTGAGCTAATTGCTGCAATTTACGAATCAATTGAAACTGGTAAAGAAGTAAATGTAAACTTTGTACCTCAAAAATGCAGACTAGGTTTAAAGTAATATGACTATAGCTAATACTTCAATTATTCATCCAAATGTTAAACTTGGTAAAAATGTAATAATAGAAGACTTCTGTATTATTGGTGCTCCTCCAAGAGGAAAAGCTCCAGGTGAGCTTGAAACAATTATTGGGGATAATTCAGTAATTAGATCAGGAACAGTGATTTATGCTGGCAACATCATAGGATCTAATTTCCAGACTGGTAACAAGGCCAATATACGAGAATTAAATAATATTGGAAATAATGTATCAATTGGTACACTAAGTGTTATAGAACATCATGTAGAAATAAGTGATAATGTACGCATTCATACACAAGTTTTTATACCTGAATTTTCAATTCTTAACAGTGGTGCATGGGTTGGCCCAAATGTTGTATTTACAAATGCAAAGGTCCCATTAGCACCAGATGCAAAAAATAATCTCATTGGTCCCACTTTAATGGCAAATGCAAGAATTGGTGCAAACTCAACTTTACTACCAGGTGTAGTAATTGGAGAGAATGCACTTGTTGGAGCTGGAAGTGTAGTGACAAAAAATGTAAAACCTAATACCGTTGTATATGGCAATCCCGCCAAATAAAGAGTAATCAAATGAAAATACCATTTCTAAACCTAGATGCACAATACCAAGAAATTAAAGATGAAGTTCTTCCAGCTATTGAATCTGTACTTGAATCAAAAAAATTCATACAGGGTAGTATTTGTGAAGAATTCGCAGGTAATTTTCTCAAAGTACATGGTGGAGAATTTGGAATTGGCTGCTCAAATGGTACAAGCGCTATAACTCTTGCGTTAAGAGCACTTGGAATTAAACAAGGTGATGAAGTTATCACAGTAAATAACACCTTCTTCGCAACTGTTGAAGCAATTGTAGAAGTTGGAGCTACTCCAGTTCTTGTAGACTGCTATGAAGACACTTATGGAATTAACGAAGAAGAAGTGGAGAATGCAATATCAGAGAAAACGAAATGTATTATTCCAGTCCATCTATATGGTAATCCATGTGACATGCCATCTATTATGAAGATTGCAAACAAGCATAATTTAAAAGTTATTGAAGATTGTGCTCAAGCTCACCTTGCCTCCATTAATGGTCAAGCCGTTGGAACTTTTGGTGATGCTGGAACATTTAGTTTTTACCCTGGTAAAAACCTTGGGGCATATGGTGATGCTGGCTTTGTTATTACTAAAACTAAAGAACTAAGAGACTTAGTTGAAATGTACCTTAATCATGGACGTACGGAAAAATATGAACATGAATTCATGGCCGGTAACTACCGAATGGATGGAATTCAAGCGGCCATACTTGATATAAAACTAAAATATATTGAGAAATGGACAAATAGAAGAATTGAAATCGCTAAAAAGTACGATGCAGCCTTTTCAAACTTAAAAACAATTAAAACGAATGGTAAGTGTGTTTATCATCTATACACAATAGAAGTCGACAATAGAGAATCATTTATGAATTCTCTTAAAGAAAAAGGTATCTCTACAGGAATCCATTATCCAATAACGATGTCTAATCAACCTGCCATTAAGACTGTTAATTCAGTAATTAATAAGACTGAGACTTCAAATCAAATTTCTTCTAGACTAGTTTCACTACCAATTTGTCCTTATTTAAAAGATGAAGAAGTTGATTATGTTATTACAAATGTAAAGGAATTACTTTAAAACTTTCTTGTAAATATATTTAACGAATGACTTTAATTTCAGACTTTCAAGTAAAGCTTTTGTCTTATTTATAAGTTGTCTTTTATAAAAGTAAAAATTTAAACCTGAGTTGTATTTCCTTACTTCATTCTCTAAATATAAATAATGAGAATCTATATTTTTCCCGAACTCTTTTAGCTTATTCTGTATTTCTTCAATAGAATTAGCACCCCTATTGTTTTGACAAACAGCACGTAAACTTTCATCAATATAAAGGACATCGAATCCAAAACTCTCTAAAATAAACCTTAAATAATCACCATAAAAATTATATAAGTGCACACCTTGAAAATATCTTTCCATTACACCTTTGTGTAACTCTAAAATCCCTGGAACTTCTATAAGTAAGGTTCCACCTGGATTAATTTGTTTTTTAATTTTAGAAAGAAAATCTAGAGGCTTATCGATATGCTCTAAGAGATGTGATAATACAATAATATCAAAACTAGTATGCTCAAAGGTAGAATCGAATTGTCCTGTTCTTATATCAATACTATGTTTTCGACCATAATTCATAAAGTCCTCGTCAAAATCACAACCAAATACATTTGCTCCTGATCTTTTAAAAGATTCTAAAATTCCACCTGGGCCACACCCCACCTCTAATACAGTTTTACCACTTGTAGTAATATTCACATCTTTCAATGTCTTTATAAAATTATGACCTTGGTTTACTTGACATTCGAATATATATTTCGGTGTACGATATGACTCTGAATAGATTGGCCTATAGTCATTTATATAAAAGTTAATCAGAGACTCTTCGTCTAAATATTCTCCTACGATCAACAATGAACACTCTAAACATTGTACTATCGGAGAATAAATACCATAACGATCATAAGTAACACTTGTGGATCTAAATTTTGACTTATTTCCACAAATACATGCTTTCTGTTCACAAGTTAACTTACCTGATTCAATCTTATTATTGTATTCTTGTAAACTTTTGAATTGGGAAGGATCGAGATCAACGGTACACTCTTTTCCAATATTAAACATATTATTTCCTAACAAGCCTTTTAACCTGCTGCTTGAAAAATATATATGGGTATTTTATAAAGCGATACTTCTTTAGAGAGTGGATCACATCATTGTAGTAATTTTCACTTAATTCCAATTTCTTATTATTTTCCTTAGCCTTCTTAAGTAAAAATCGACAACTCGTATTACTAACTTTACTCTTTTCAATTATTGAGAAGCCAAGCTTTTCTAAGTAGAAGCTAAGATTAGAATTATTGAAGTAAAAGAGGTGATAAGGCGCTATATATTTATTCTTGAGATTACTATATGGTGTATATAAATCTGGTACTTCTAAGTAAAATACTCCCTCATCACTTAATAAATCATAAATTATTTCTAATGATTCTTCAGGTTTAGGCATATGCTCGAGTACATGAACAAGAGTTACAACATCAAAAGAACCCATAGGTAAATCTGCATCTTCAAGTGCACAATTTTGAGAAAGTTCAGAATTTAAATTGAGATCACTTCTTTGCTTTGCATAAGAGAAGTAGTTTTCATTAAGCTCAATACCTACACAGTCTGTAGCATTTAAACGACTTTTAATATTGTATAACAAAGTCCCTGTACTACATCCAACATCAAGTGCCATAGTTACTTCTAAATTATTAGAATTATTCTTAATAAATGGAATAATAATATCTGCACGTTTTTGCTCATAATTTAATGCAAAATCTTCAACATGCTCGTTTTTATTATTTTTTCTATAAACTCGAGCATAGTATTTATCCAAATATTCCTTTGTAGGCTGTGGGCTTAATTTACCAAGACCACATTTCTTACAAATTAAAAAATCATAATCACTGTAAGAATAGTACTTATCCCATTCCTGATTATTACATATCAAGCAAGAGCTCATCTTCTCTCCAAAAATTATACTCACAATTATTTAGGTAAATCTTATCATGACTCCCGTAATCATTGAAAAAAACATTTTCAATCAGAATCTTTTCTAATTCTAACTCATTATGTGCACATGGGAGTATATTATTTTCATTTAAAGTTCTATAGTTTTCTACTCCTAAAAAGTTGATCTGAAGTACTCTACGTCTTAAAAGAAGTGCCTCATGTAGAGCATTCGAAAAAACTGAAACAACTAAATCATGTTCAAAATATTGTTCAAAAATCGATTGATTATTATCAAGAATTTTAAAATTATCATCCAATAGCTCTTTACAAACTTCGTAATAGCCATCGTTTAATCTACACCTTACTGAAACTGATGCTCCTATCTTAGAAGCAACCTCTTTTATACCACCCAAATAGCGTCGAGCATCATAAGCATTAAAAGGTGAACCGTAGTATTTATCATTAGAAAAGTACTCACCGATAATTAATATTGTATTTATTTTATTTGATGTTTTTTTAGTTTTAAATTTGTCATACAAGTTTTTGTAAACAAAACTTCCAGTAATCTTAGTTATTGCAGCATATGGATCATTAACTGATTTACGAATCTGTTTCTCATGTTCTTCACTCCACAAGCTATAGTAATTTGTACCATAACTTATATATGACGCTTTATATTTATAATTCACTCCATGTGGTACACAAATAGTTTTAACATTATTTAAATTAACTACTTTTGTTAAGTAATCTATTCCAAAATTACTATCAAAACTTCCATATATATATTTAATGCTACTTTGCTCAACTAGTTTTAAAATAGGGAAACTCCACTTTTCCATGGATATCACTGAGTTCAATATATATTTTGCAGGAATGTTTCTAAGTGTCTTTTTAATATCTCGATAAGTTAATATCAATCTTTTCAAGGAATAATAAAAATCTTTCAAATTTGCCTTAGGCATCTTGTTTATTAAGGTTGCATTACTTAAAGACAAAGTACCTTTTTTACTCAGATATGGCCAAAAAGCAATATTCTTCCTATCTAGGTCTTTAAAGTATGAATAGCTTATATTATCTGCCCAACAAATAGCTAAGCTTTTTATATTTTCAAAGTTTCTTTTTTTCGAAAATAACATTGTCGAATATCTAAAAAATAATGAGATAAGCTTCTTTGTAATATAAAAATAGCTTAAGCTATTATCATTCAGTACAATAACCTTAGGAAAAGAAAAGGCTTTAGATAAATATTTATCTGCTTGATAAATATAAATTTTATAATCATTTTTATAGTTTTTAATTATCAAATTATCTCTTACTATATTATAAAAGTATGAATCGCTATGCTTGAAAAAAGAAAGTACTTCAGGACTTGTATTAACTATATCACCAAGAATATTATTCACAAGAGCTCTAGTTTCCTTATGAGACTCCATAAAGAACTTAGGTAGATGTACATATGAAACATTATCAAAGCTAAAGTCACCTTCATCAGATTTAACAATAATCAAATCATAATGATCTTTATCAATTTTGTTCAGAAACTCTTTGTCTACGAGCAATAGCTTTTTCATGACTTTATACTTAGAATATTAGATAATATTGCATTACATTATCAACAGGAGTGTTTAATATCAAGGAATATCGAAAGAGCGGCTGGTACTTATTAAATGTTCTGTTATCGAATATCTCTACTATTATAATGGCACCAATTTACACTTACTATATTAGTCCTGAAGCTTTTGGACAATTTAGTACTGTTAAATCATTTTTACCATTATTCACAATGGTGTCATCTGTTTCAATTGATCTCGCATATTTCAAGGTTTACTTTGATGAAGGTATTGATCGTATAAAGCTACTCAGCACCGCGCTATTCTTTTTAGTATTTTCTGGAATCGTCTTTTCTTTTATCTTTACCCTGGCCGCATTGAATATAAGCTTCTTTAAAGATCTAGAGTTACTTGAATATCGCTATATTTATATCTTTTTCACAATTATCACCATTCCGTTAATAAACCTTGCAAATACACATATCAAGGCAATAGCAGAACCAAAGCATTTATCGAAAATATCAATTATCACTTCTCCTGTTTTATTTCTTACAACCTTAGGGCTATTAGAGTACTCAGACCTTGGAGTAAATTCTATTGTCGTTGGAATTATTACACAACAGTTATTACAAGTTACACTATTTCTTAAGTTGTTTAAAAACTTTAATTTGATCAAGTTTGATTTTTCATTTGCTTATTTAAAACTTCTATCTAAAATCTCAATACCGATGATACCAACGATAGCAACGGGATGGATCAATACTCTTTCTGATAGATTTCTTTTAACATATTTTGGATTGGTAAGTGATACTGGTATATATAGTATTGCTTTCGTTTTCTCTCAAGGTGTGTATTTTATTGGAGATTCTATTTCAAAAATAAACGCAAAAATATCGATGCAAGCAATTAGTAAAAGTATTGAAGAGTATAATAAAAATAATAAAGCATACTTTGAAAATATAATTACACTCATTTTACTTTTGATATTTTTATCTAATACTATTGGAGTTGAAATACTACCGTATCTATTAAGTGATGAATATTCTGATATAGGTCTAGTTTTTTCAATTCTCACAGCAAGTACATTTATTGGCTTGAGTTATAGACCATTTACTTATTACTTGCTCAATAAAGAAAAAATTAAAAACATTACATATGCAGGAACAGCTTCAGCACTATGCAATACTGCTCTTAATATAGTATTGATTCCAAAATTTGGAAAAGTAGCAGCAGCAACTACAACTATTATTTCAAATCTTGTTTATTTTTTAATTATTACTGTATCTAGTCGAGAAGTATCGAAAAACCTGATCTTCTCAAAGAGATTCATCTTATCAGTGATTGTTTTAATATTATCAATCTCGTATTCTATTACTGATATCATAGAGATAAAAACTGCTATAGTTATTTTTGGCTTAATACTTCTGTATTTATTAGATATAAATAAAGGACTTAAAAATATTATAACGTTAATTAAGAGATAGAGAATTAATTCAATTTATTTTCTATAACATCACACATTAACTCTAATGTTTTATTAGAGCTCAATAGATTTCGATTCTCTATTACACATTTCCTAAAATTTGAAACATCATATTTTTCTACAATATTGATTAATTCATTAACAAGTTGCTCTTTATTTCCATGAACGACACTAACACCAAAATTATACTTTTCAATAACATTAGAAATTTCACAGTTTTCTGCAACAATAGAAAGTACTGGTATTCCAATCCCAAGGTATTCATAAAACTTAGTAGGCATCAATGTCTCTAACGGTCTAATATTCTGTGCAGTAACAATCGCATAGTCGTATTCATTTGCGCACCTATTAATTAGCTCTTCTCTTGGAATATACGATATCTTTTCAACTAAGTTTGAGTTTTTAATACGTGAATTTTGCTTAAAATCACCAATAAAAGTAATGTTAAGTTTTTTTCTAATTTTACCAGGTAAACTTTTCAATGCATCTAGAATGACTTCTGGTGATTGAAGTTTCCCCATTGTTCCAATATACACTAATTTAATTAGCTCCTTAGAAGGTGATTTTTTCTGTTCATAGATTTCAGGTATCCCGAAATACATCGAAGAAATTTTATTTTTTAACATTGGGAATTTTTCAGATAATATTTCGGACATTCTATTAGACTGTGTTATCACATAATCAACATGGGAAATATTTTTTCTTTCTATGAAATCAATAGGAAGGTGTGGGTGTGAAAATGATTTCTGACCTTGATATCTAGAATAAATTAATAAATCATGGTAATTCATTACAACTTTTAAGTCAGGTCTATATTTTTTTAGATACTGTACCTTTTGAAGAAAGCCAAGCTCGCCACCAGATGTTATAAAAATAACATCTCCTTCCTGAGCATTATTAATTATATAATCAGCAACTTTTTTTGACCAAAGAAATAAGTAATCAAACAACAGGCATAGTCTTTCCATGTACCTAAGCAATCTACTTGAAACCATGTGATCAATGATAACGACATTCGTATCATCAATCTCAGCTGCTTGTGGTTGAGTTAAAACAGTTACTTTGTAACCCTTAGATATTAAGAATTCCACTTGTTGTTTTCTAACAAATGGCCCTCCTCCTTTTGTTGGAGGATAACTTCTAGTAACAAACCAGATATTATTTTTCATTTAACTTTCTCAGTATAGCGTTACAAATTAATTCACTAGGCTTATCTGAGATTACTAATTCTTCAGAACAAGATTCATTATTTTTAATACGATCAATACTGTTAAATATTTTATACTTATCTACACCTGTCAAAAATAGCTTTCCTTGCTCTACATAATTTAAATATTCCGTCTCATTTCTTAAAACAATCGCAGGTGTTGCGATTACTGCCGCCTCTTCTTGCATACCACCAGAATCTGTCAAAATAAATTTAGCTTCTTTAATAAGTCCAATTAATGACAAATATGACTGAGGTTCTATTATTTTAATATTTTTAGACTTGAAGGAAATATCAAATCTTTCTAAATTTAACTTTGTTCTTGGATGAATAGGGAAGATAATAGTATGTTTTTCAGCAATTTCATCAATAGTTTTAACAATAGATGACAGCTTCTCCTTATTATCAACTGTTTCTTGTCTATGCATAGTTAAAAGTACAAAGTTCTTTGAAGTTAATTTGAATTTACTCAACAATTCATCTGTGTTTACTAAAGAAGAAGCTCTAGTACATGAGTCGATTACAGTATTTCTTGTAACAAGTATTGTATCTTGATCATGACCTTCACCTAAAAGATTATTCTCATCCCTTTTGTTTGAAGCAAATAACAAGTCACTAACGGAATCAACTAATATCCTATTTAACTCTTCTGTTTGCTTCTTATTAAAAGAGCGGCATCCTGCTTCAACATGGAATAATTTAACATCAGACAGAGAACTTTTCTTTGCCGCAATAGCACCTGCTAGTGTTGTATTAGTATCACCATGCACAATAACTCCTTGAATATTTCTATCAACAAGAATTTCTTCTAATTTTTCAGCAATATAACAAACTTGATTAACAGGATTCTTTTCATTAACTTTTAAATTATAATCAGGTTTACGGATATCTAATTCATCGAAAAATATCTTATCCATATTTTCTGAGTAGTGTTGACCAGAATGAACAAAAATATGCTCAAACGATTCATCTAACAATGGAATTAAAGGTGACATCTTGATAAGCTCAGGTCTAGTACCAATAATTGTTAAAACTCTACTTTTACTCATGTATATCCTTTTTAATTTTATCAATCATATGATCCGGAAGTTTCTCCACACAGCAATCAAAGACTACTTTATCACTTTTTTCTAATCTTCTATCTCCACAAGCGCAAACATATCCTTTTTGTACAGAAGGTAATCCTAAATGTAATGAAAAGTCTTTAGTATTTTTAGTTACAACTGAACCAGCACCTATCATTGTAAAACGACCAAGTTGTACACCACATCTAATAATGCTACCTGCACCTAGTGATGCACCTAACTCTAATTTTGTATTTAATATTTCCCAGCCCTTTTTTAATACTCTAGGACTTTGGTCGTTAGTAAAAATAACATGTGGTCCTACAAAGCAGTATTCATCAATTGTTACACCATTATATATAGACACACCATTTTGAATTCTTGAATATGACCCTATCGTAACTTGAGAGTCGACATAACAATCACGTCCAATCGAAACATTGTCCCCTATCTTAGCTCCAGCTCTAATGTGACAAAAGTGCCAAATTTTTGTATTCTCCCCAATTTCTGCACCCTCTTCAACAATAGCTGTAGGGTGAATATAAGTTTCATTGCTCATAATTATCTCGTTATAGTCTTATAAATTTTTTAATGCTTTTATCTTTATATTCAGAATGTCCTGTAACAATTATATTTATATCAGACCATTCCAGAACTTCCCTGGAGCTAAATATTTGATGATCCCAATTTTTTACAAATGGATCACTACAACGTACTTCAAATCCATTTCTAATTAACTCTTCAAAAATTACTTTTGCCGGTGTTTCCCTTGCATCATCCACATCAGGCTTATATGCAATTCCAAATAACCCTATCTTTTTATGTCCTGCTAGTTTCTTAAGAACTTTTTCAACGACATTATATGGTCGTTTGTCATTAATTTCTCTAGCATTTCGAATTAATTTAGCTTTAGAGGAGTCCTCGATTAAAAACCAAGGATCAATAGCGATACAGTGACCACCAACACCTGGACCGGGAGTAAGTATATTTACTCTAGGATGCTTATTAGCTAACCTAATTGCATTAGATGTATTAACCTTTAATTCATCAAGAATATAATCAAACTCATTTGCCAATGCTATATTTACATCTCTAAAAGTATTTTCCATTAACTTTGCACACTCTGCAGTAGAAGAGTCTGTTTTATACATTTTACCTTCTATGAAATTTAAATAAAAACTATAAGTTAGTTCTGTTGCTTCACTAGTTAAACCACCAATAATTCTATCGTTTTGAACTAATTCATATACAGTATTTCCAGGAATGGCTCTTTCTGGACAATGAGCGAGGTGTACTTTTTTGTGCTTAAAAATAGGCGCAATTATTGACTTTATAGTATTAGGTTTAATTGTAGACTCAATTATTATTAAGTTTCCATCTTCAACAGTATCTTTAAGCTGATTACATACAGCTAAGACTACAGATAGATCACATTTATTATCCTTTTTATCTGTTGGAAGACTTAGTAAAAATATGTCTGATTTAGGAATTTCAGATTGAGCTCTAAGCTTACCTGAGTCTACCGCTTTTTTAACCAACTCTGGCATTCCCTTTTCATCAAAAGGACACATGCCATTATTAACAGTTTCAATTTTAGATTCATTTAAGTCAACACCTGTTACTTGAAAACCTGAATTTGCAATAATAGACGCCATAGGAAGTCCCATATAACCTAGTCCTATAACTGTTACCTTTTCTTCCCTTGTTATATTTTCTCTTAAACCAAAGTCTTTAGATAGTATATCAAAAATCTTTTTAGAAGTATTCCCTTCGCCAAAAGGATTTAACCAATCAGTTTCTCTTTTAAGCATTGTTTCGGTACCATACAAGACAGCATCTTTTTTTCTACCTGTTAAAACATTTGAACCCACTTCAAGTGTTTCCGGTCTCTCAGTATTATTTCTTATCGTTATACATGGAACTTTTAAACAACAAGCTTCTTCTTGGATACCACCAGAGTCTGTGATAATTAATCTTGCATTATTTTGTAATTTTATAAAATCAATATATCCACAGGGATCTAGAAGCTTAATTTTACAGTTTATATCTATATTATATTCTTCAATATATTTTTGTGTTCTTGGATGTATCGGCCAAACTAAATCATAATTAGAATATTTCTCTGAAAGAACGTTCAAAATATCGATTACTTCTTCCAAACTTTCTCTTCGATCTACGTTAGAAGCTCTATGTATTGTAATCAAAAAATAATTTTTCGATTCTAAATTATGATGCTCAAGAACTTTTGAATTATTCTTTGCTGTTTTAGTGTTTAATACTAATGCATCTACTACAGTATTACCTACGACATGTATTTTATTTTTAGATATACCTTCAGATAATAGTATCTCATTTTGTTTTGATGTGACGGCAAAAAGATAGTCAGAAATATGGTCTGTTACAATTCGGTTTGTCTCTTCAGGCATAGTTCTATCATAAGATCTTAATCCTGCTTCTATATGTCCCACTTTTATACCAAGTTTTGAAGCTGCCAGTGCTGCTGCTAATACAGTGTTTGTATCACCTTGAACTAAAACAACATCAGGTTTTTCTTGCTCTAAAATTGGCTCCATTTTTATTAAAATATTACCGGTCATATTTGAGTGCTTACCAGAACCTACATTAAGATTATATCTTGGATTTGGTAACTGTAACTCTTCGAAAAATACTTTATCCATATTTTCAGAATAGTGTTGATTCGAATGAATAATAAAGAAATCAATTCCCCTTCTTTGACTTTCTTTTACCACGGGCATCATTTTAATGATTTCAGGTCTTGTGCCAACTACTATTCCTACTTTCATATTTACTCTCTTTTATTTAGTGCCCTATTCCTGTTAATACTGTCTTCACTGTTTTTAAAAATATTCTTAAATCAAGCCAAATATTTTTATTTTTAACATAATATAAATCGTACTGTAGCTTTATAAATGAATCATCATCACTATAACCATAGCCATAATTTACTTGTGCCCAACCGGTAACACCTGGTTTAACAAGATGTCTAAATTTATAATATGGAATTTTACCTTCTAAATTTGAATCAATAATCTCAGGTCTTTCAGGCCTAGGTCCGATTAAGCTCATATCGCCACGTAATATATTCCACAATTGAGGTAACTCATCCAATCGAGAAGCACGTAAAAAACGACCTATAGGAGTTACACGATCATCATTAGGAGTTGCCCATTTTGCACCTGATGTCTCAGCGTCCGTTTTCATAGTACGTAATTTATAAATTCTAAATGAGCGGTTTTTATATCCAGTTCTTATCTGTGAATAAAAGAAAGGTCTACCTGAAGTAATTAGTAAAATTGGAAACAAAATTACATAAATAGGTATTGTTATAAAAATCAATAAAAGAGCAGAAAAACGATCAACTACAAATTTAATCGCTTCATATAAATAATCACGTCTTCCAATTTCATTATTATAAAACCAACTACTATCCAGTGAAGATACGGGAACTTTACCTATAATAGATTCACAAAACTTCGAATTACTTATAATATCTTTCCCATTAAATCTTTGATTTAACACCTTAAGAATATCTTTTTTATTAATATCATCTTCTATTACGAACAGATCATACTTAGCAAAATCTTCTCCAGATATATCTCTTTTACTAATGACATTGTAGCCAAGATATTTTTTTGAGTTCGCAAAGTTCTTAACTTCAGTCACTTCTGAACCATCACCAACTATTAAGACATCCACTAAATTTCTTTTATTACTTAAAAAGAAAAAGCGTCTTAATAAGTATATAAACGATGAAGATACTAATACTGAAATAATCATGTTAGTTTTTGGACTTATGTGAGTGAAAGGATTTAAATAAAAATATCCAAATCCTATTGCAATATTTAGCAAACTAGAGCGGATTACACTTACAGCTAGCCCATCTTTTGAAATTGAGCGTAAAGAATATAATCCTTCAATATAGTTGAGAATTATCCATAAGAAAAATAATAAAGAAAACTGTTCAAAGTGTTCAATTATCCTATCAGCTAAATCTCTTCCTCCTCTTAAATAAAGAGTCAATGCAAGAGACGTATAATATACAAGAAAATCGAGAAATATGAAAAATTTTGCTCTAGTTAAATAATTATGCACTCTAAGTCCTAACAGAAATTTTAATTTCGTTTATGATAATATAGTAAATTTACAGATTCAAAGCTATATTAACAAATATGTTTTATTACTACTTAACGACATTAACACTTAGCGCATATCTTAAACAGAAGAAATATAATTTTATCCCCACTCTATTTCTCGCCACTATTTTCTTTTTATTTTTCACTAGGAATAATATCAGTGCAGACTGGGAAAGTTATAAGCTTATATTTAACGGCGTTAAGTCAATTTCCTTAGAACCTGTATGGAAAATTTTGATTTCCTACAACCCATTACAACAAAACACGTTTCAATTATTTATATTTACACAGTCCCTTTTGTATATTTCACCTATTCCTTTTTTAGTCAAAAAATACAAAGGCTCATTCTCAGTTGAGTATTTTTTAATCTACTCACTGGTACTTGGATTTATCTTACTAGGGCATGGCTACCTAAGGCAATCTGTAGCAAGTTCTATGCTTTTATTAGCGTTCGTGTTTTTCAAAGAGCAAAAATACGTTCTATATGTATTATTTGTAATCGTTTCAACTTTATTCCATCTTTCTGGAGCCATAGGCTTAATTCTCTTATTGTATCCACTAGTTAAAAGGTTAAGTCTAAAGAATACTATTTTAATATCGGTTTTAATTCCAACGGGCCTATTTATTCCATATATTTTAAATGTTCCTATGAAATATTCTGATAGAGTATCGACGGGACTAATTTTAAGAGGTGTACTATATCTATATTTGAGTTTGAGCATTTATAAGTTATCTAGCTCATATAAGGAAAAGCGTATATCAATAGGAATATCGAGTTTTATAATCTCAATAATACCGATATCATTTCTACTCGGCTATAGTACTATTGTTGATAGAAGCTTACACTATCTTGCACAGCCCCTGGCCCTAACACTAAGCATGATAGGTTATAATAGGAAAAGTTATAAAAACTTAATTGGATTCATAATTTTACAATTTCTTTTTCTATTTTTATGGCTACACTTAGGTAAACATGCAGAGAAATGGGATTATAATAATATATTTTTCCCATTTATATAAATATGGATAATTATACACTTTTATTTTTTTTTCTTTCTTCTTTTCTGGTTACCTATTTCGCGATTCCAAATTTGATTAGAATCTCAAAAATCAAGGCAGCACATACAGAAATTAATGAAAGGAGCTCACACTCACATTTAGTATCTTCATTTGGTGGAATAGGAATTTTTCTGGGGCTATTTTTTACTTGTTTAACCTTTAGCCCAAACCAAAATCTCACGGAAATTAAATTTTTGCTCGTGACACAATTTATTATTTTCTTTCTAGGATTAAAGGATGACATAAGGCCTGTATCAGCAAAGACAAAAATCGCTGTGCAATTTATTTGTTCTTTAATAATAATTTTTGCAGCAAATGTACGAGTTGAAAGCTTTTATGGTGTTCTTGGTATTAATGAAATCCCAAATATACTCTCTTATATTTTTACGATTTTTCTATTTATCAGTTTAATTAATGCTTTTAATTTGATTGATGGTATTGATTGGTTGGCGGGTTTAATAACTATATCTGCAAGCTCATTTTTACTACTATGGTTTTTTATAAATTATCAATATACCGAAGCTTCGGTTACATTAGCCTTAATCGGTTCTACCTTGGCCTTTTTAATTTACAACAAGAGTCCAGCAAAAATTTTTATGGGTGATACTGGATCACTTTTAATAGGGCTTACAATAACTTATTTGATTATAATGTTTATAAAACTTAATCATGAGACAACAGGTTTAGAACTTAAATTACGTTCAGCTACGACAATGGCGGTGAGTCTTGTATTCATACCTGTTTTAGATACTCTTAGAGTTTTCTGCTGTCGATTGATGGAAAGAAGAAGCCCATTTAGTCCTGATAGAAATCATATACATCACATTATTGTTGATAAAGGCTTCTCACACGTAACAGCTTCTATAATTCTTTTCATTATAAATAGTGCGGTAATAGTTATTTCATTTTTCTTAAATCAGATTACAGGAAAAGTGACGATACCATTACTGTTCTTACTGTCATTCGGTATACTAGGATTATTCTCAACTTCTAAGATTAGAAAAAGCCATTAAGATTTCAATAGTGCAATTAAATTAGAGTTTACACTACTTACTGAAAACCTATTCTTAACAAGGACTCTACCCCTCTTAGCATAAGACTCCTGCTCGTCTAGGTTCATTTGAATATATTCTTTCATTTTCTCGTATAAAGAGTCTGAATCTCTCGCTACACAAAGAAGACCATTCTCATTTGATAGCACTTGAGTGCAACCTGGAACGTTACTTGCAATTAAGAAGCACTCCATTGAAGCAGCTTCTAAAAGTACTCTAGACAAACCCTCCCTATAAGAAGGCAATACGACACATTTTGTGTTTTCAAGTATATTCTTCACAAAGTTTGAAAATCCCATCATATGTATACTTGTATTATTGCTATAATTTAAAAATTCTTCTTCACTTAATGATGACGAATTATTTAAATCGATATCTCCAACAACATTTATATTAAGATCGGGATATTCTAATAATATTTTTTCTGAGGCTTCTAGAAATTCTCTTACTCCCTTATCCTTAATTAACCTGCCAATAAAAACAAAATCATACTCTCGCTGATTATATTCTTTTATTGGAATAAAAAATTCAGGATCAATTCCACTACCTTCTATCAATCTAAAGTTTGAAGGTTGTAAATATCTCGAAATAAGATCCATATCATCACTATTTTGAAAAACTATATATTTTGCTTTAGGAAATATAAATTTAAACATGAAAAGCACAACAAATTGCAACAATTTACTCGATAAGAAAGCTGTTCCAAGTCCTGTAACATTATTGATAAATTCACGACCTTGTAACCAACAAACAAAACCAGAAAACACATTTGGCTTTATTGTGAAGTTAATAACCCTTGTAGGGTTATATTTATTGAAAATATTCCTATACTTATTAATAAGAACTAGATTATTGAAAATCCCTGTAGATTTTCTATCTAAATTTGAATTGACGACTATAACTTTTTTCGAAATCTCTGATAAAAACTTTTCATTCCCATCATATCCAGCAATCAAAACTACTTGATCATATTCATCTTGTAATACCTGAATAAGTTTTAATCGAAAATTTCGTAAATACCACATATCAGTTGCACATAAAGCTATTACGTTAGACACAAGACCTCTTTTCCTTTAAAATTCTTTATAATTTTATACATTTAAAGGTTCAAAATGAGAAATATTTCAGTAATTGGTCTTGGCTACGTCGGCCTCCCTGTAGCAGTAAATTTTGCAACAAAAACAAACGTGATTGGTTTTGATATTAACGAAGCAAGGATATCAGAATTAAATAGTCGATTTGACTCTACTAATGAAATAAACTTCGAAGACTTCCCTAATCTAGATATTAAGTTTACATCTAATCTAGAAGAATTAAAACAAGCTGATTTTCATATTGTTGCTGTACCTACTCCAATTGATAATGCTAAAAAACCAAATCTTAAACCTGTAATAGGTGCAAGTAACTCAGTTGGTAAAGCGCTCAAAAAAGGTGACATTGTGGTTTATGAATCGACAGTCTACCCAGGTGTTACTGAAGATATTTGTATTCCAATTCTAGAGAAGATATCAGGTTTAAAACATGGCAAAGATTTTTGGGTAGGCTATTCTCCCGAAAGAATCAATCCAGGAGATAAGGAGCATACATTTACAAAGATTACTAAAGTTGTATCTGGATGTTGTACAGATTCATTAGATATTATAGCTGAGACATATTCATCTGTCGTCGAAGCCGGCGTATACAAAGCATCATCTATTAAAGTAGCAGAAGCTGCAAAAGTAATCGAGAATACACAACGTGATGTAAATATAGCACTAGTAAATGAACTTTCAGTTATTTTTGAAAAGATGGATATTAACACTATAGAGGTATTAGAGGCGGCTGGTACAAAATGGAATTTTTTAAATTTCAGACCTGGCCTTGTTGGTGGACACTGTATTGGTGTTGACCCATATTACCTTACACACAAAGCACAAGAGTTAGGCTATCACCCAGAAGTCATTTTAAGTGGTCGTAAAATAAATGACTATATTCCTAAGTTTATTGCTGAAAAAACAATTAAACTAATGATACAAAATAACTTAAATCCATCTAATGAAGTTATTACTATTCTAGGTCTAACCTTTAAAGAAAACTGTCCCGATTTAAGAAACTCGAAAGTCGTAGATATTATTACAGAGTTAAAAGCCTACGGTGTAGAAGTACAAGTGCATGAGCCGGAAGCATCTCCGGAAGATGCGATGAAAGAGTATGGAATAAAGATTGAAAAAGGTTTTGAAAATTTAAAAAAGTCCAAAGTAGTGATCGGTGCCGTATCCCACAATACATACACCGCTGAAAAACTAAATAAACTAATTGATGATAATTCTATTGTCATTGATGTAAAGAATTTTTTAAAGAATATACATAAAGGTATTTATTGGAGTCTTTAATGAAATTAGATACAAAATATAAATGGTTCGTTACAGGGGCAGCAGGTTTTATTGCTTCTCACATTTGTGATTTTCTAATAAAGAACAATCAAGAGGTCATTGCTATTGATAATTTTTTAACTGGTCTTCAGTCGAATATAGACTACTTAAAAGATCAAGCTGCTAAGTATCCTCAATCTAAATTTACATTTGTTAATGCTAACATATGTGACACAGATAAAATGATCGAACTGTCTAATGGATGTGACAAAATTATTCACCAAGCGGCCTTAGGTTCCGTCCCAAGAAGTATCCTTGAACCAATAAACTCGCATGAGAATAATGTAAATGGATTTATTTCAATATTAGAAGCCGCAAGAGCAAATAAAATTCAAAGAATTGTTTATGCTTCAAGCAGTTCTGTATACGGAGATAGTCCAACTTTACCCAAAATCGAACAAAATACTGGAAAAGTACTATCGCCTTATGCAGCAACTAAGGCCATAAATGAAGTATATGCTGATGCCTATAGTTCTGCTTATAACATGGAGATTATTGGATTGAGATATTTTAACGTTTTTGGTCCAAGACAAAATCCAGAAGGTGCATATGCAGCAGTAATACCTAGATGGATTGGTGAACTTTTAACAGGAGAAGCACCGACAATTAATGGAGACGGAACAACATCAAGAGACTTTTGTTTTGTAGATAATGCTGTTCAAGCTAACATCTTGGCTTCAATTACAGACAATTCAAAAGCATATGGAGAAGTCTTCAATGTAGCCTGCGAGCAACAAACATCATTAACTGAGCTTTATGATTACATAACTAAATCATTATCAAATATCAAAAAGGAATTCAAAACACCTAAGGCCAAATATGTTGATTTTAGGAAAGGCGATATTAAACATTCTCTAGCGAATGTAGCAAAAGCAAAGAACCTCCTTAATTACTCACCAAAAGTTCTTGTTAATGAAGGTATTGAACGTACAGTTTTAAGTTTCTTTAAATAAGTAATAAAATATTCCAATATTAGTGAATACCCAATTACTAATATTGGAATTATATATGGACCCCTAAATCTAAAAAAAGTTCCGAGATTAATCACACTAAAAAATAAAACCATGATAATTGGATATATTGGCAGTATAATAATCCTTTTAAATTTACAAACTAATAGTGATACTAACGATCCGAAAACTGCAATAGAAACCAATATAGCTTCAACATTAATTATCATTTTTTTAAATTTAGATATATTAACATTGTCATCAATAAAACTGAAAAATGACCAATAGAGAATTTTAGGAACGTACATTAAAATATCAAGATAAGAATTAAAGTATTGATATTGATCGATATTAGTATTTCCATTGAGCCATCTTGATGAATAGCTTCGTGCAATTAAAGTTTTTTTCGTAATAGGATCAAAGTTCTTTTTATTAAATACAAACTTAATATTATAGTTTTTTCTACCTTTCTCCATTGTAATAGTTTCAGTGCCATTACTTGTTATTCTTTCACTTAAATCATTACCTTTGTCATTCAATTTAATATAAAGATAAAAAGAGAAAACTAATGACAACATTACTATAGATTTTATCAGTAATTCTTTTTCTTTATGTATAATTGCTAGTAAGCAAAAAAAAGAAAAGTAAAATAATAGAAAATAAGAACTGTAAAATTTTGTATAAATAACTATAGCTAAACTTAAAACAATTAGTAATATATTTACTAGATTCTCAGTTAATGTATTACTTCGTAGTGAAAGTTTTGATAAGCCAAATGAGAGAAGAGAAAAACCAAAAAGAATAAATAATTCGTTATGAACATATTGTGACCACATTATTATAGTCGGTAAGATTGTAATTAAAAATAATGATAGATATGTGTACTTAAATTTTAAAAACTTATCGAAAGATAAAATGAGTAAAAACATAGAGAATGTAAAAATTAAATTCGAAAAAATCCCCGTAAAAAGAATATTACATCCAATTATCTTAGTACTAAAATAATAAAACATTTCAGGCAATAGATATGTTCTTATCTCTGAAAGAGAAGATGCCGAACAAGCATTTTTTACAAAAGCCAGAGTATCGACACTAACACTAGGTATTTTTTTATTAAAATGACCTGGAGCAAACTTTGTAGCAATATTTGTAATAAAAAACCATATAAAAAGAGAAAATGAATAATAGAACAAGAAATACTTAGTTAAACTCTTCTCTTTCATAATTTACGCCCTCAGTCTGACTTACGCTTCTTCAATAGATTTAAAAATTGTTCATAAAAACCAGAATTCTCAAATGTATCACTAGCTTTCAATGATCCTAAAAGTGATAAATGCTTGCCATCAAATGTATAAGGAAGAATATAACCTTTGAATTCAAAAGTATTACTTTCATTAAACATATCCTCTCTTTTTACCATATATACGTTTTTATATTTTTTCGCGAAAGAACTGAGAATAGAATTAGCTTTATTGTTTAAATAATCATTAGCACCTATTCGACTGACATCAAATTTAAAAAATCGACTAAAGTAATATGAACGATAAAAATCAACAAGAGGACTTTTTTGATAACGATACGGCGTTTGTATTATAAAAACATTTACATCACTCTTAGCTATTTGCTTAATAACCTTAAGAGTATTTTCTAAATTGTCTTCTTTTAGAGAATCTCCCCACGATCCAGCAAAAATTATACTCTTAAATTTTTTATAATTATCCTTTAAAAACTCTCTATTTAATAAGCATTGATCAAATGACACATTTGATTTTTTACCATTAAAATCGTCATTAAAAGAAGCTGTACACCAATTTGTCGTAACAGATAATATAGATAAACCTTGCTTCTTTAACAATTTATCAAAAAATGGTTCCATATGGGCCGCGAAAGAGTCACCAAATAACATAATATTAGAATCTTTGATTTTAGAACCTAGATAACAACTAGTTCCGTATTTTTTATCTAATTTAAAATTATTATCAAATGCAGAGTTGAAACAATAACCATGCTCCTTTAAAGGCATAACTAATTGATCAAAAAACTCTAATTTTTCAAATCTATTTTCAAATCCATTTTTTTTATAAATTACAGAAGAAAAAGCAAGTATAGAAATAAAAATATATATTGGTTTAGATTTTAGATTACGAAGAATACTATTAGATTTCTTTGTTCGAAATTTACTTTCGATCATATGAAAACTTATCAAAGAAAAAATTATAGAACATAATAATGCGACAATACTAATAATTAAACTGTCGTTATTAAAATAATAAAGTGCGACAACAAATGGCCAATGCCATAGATAGATCGAATAAGAATAAGTACCTATCTTCTGTATAAGATACGAATTTAAAAATTTATTATTCTGAATATTTGCGTATAAGAACAATAATGAACCAGAAATTGGAAGTAATGAATATATACCTGGCCATCTACTTCTCTCATCAAAAATAAAGTAAGATAACACTATCCCTAGTATCCCTAAACAGAATAAAAAGTGTTTTCTTCTATTACTAAATTCAAATTTATATAAATATAAAATTGATCCAATTTGCATTTGCCAAAATCGTGATGAAATATAGTAATAAGCTTTAGATGGTGATGTGTAAGTAAGATAAGTACTAAATAATATCCCTAATAAAATAGTCACTAAAAATACTCTTTTTAATGAATCTTTTGAAAATACCTTGTGTGTGGTTAAAATAAATATAGGATATATTAAGTAGAATTGCCATTCTACAGATAAAGACCATGTATGAAGTAACCATTTTTCTAAAGAAGCGCTATCAAAGTAACCTGACTCTTTATAATAAATAATATTTGAAATAAATGTAATACTGCTAATTACGTGTTTGGATAATGTTCTATAATCAAGAGGTACTAGAAAAAACCAACTTATAATAAGCAAGAAGAAGCATAGAGTTAGTAAAGCAGGAACAATTCTCGAAAATCTTGCGAAATAAAATTCAACAAAGCTAAAGTTATCTTCTTCAAGCTTTTTAAAAATAATCTCTGTCATTAAGTATCCAGAGATAACGAAGAAAACATCAACACCAGCAAAACCACCTGGAACTAAATTTGGAAAAAAGTGAAATAAAACTACACCTATTACTGCAATTGCACGTAATGCATTAATGTCTTTTCTAAAAGTCATATTATGCCTTTTTAATTTTAAATTTTAGATAATTAATAATCACAAATGGAGATAAGGATGACAGCTTTGTACTAAACATAACCTTACTATCTTTATGTGTGAGGTCTATCAGTAAAGCTGCAACAAAAAAGCTTATTAATGTAGAATAAGCAGCGCCAATAATACCAAAACTAGTTATAAAAAATGAGTTTAAAACTATATTTATAACTAGCCCGACAACAGTTCTCAGTAATAAAAAACCAAACATGTTTTTAGTTATATAATACTTACCTGATATAACATTCATTGAAATAAAAACACCACTCCATATATGTATACTAAGAATAAGTGCACTTCTAACGTAGTCAGTACCAAACAGCCCTAAAATAATTTTTTCACCAAATAAAGACATAAATAAGGCCATACAAATCATCAACCAATTTGAAGCTGAAAGAACTAATTTATAGTTAAAGATCTCTTTAGCACTCTGAGCCTTTAATAAAATAGGAAATAAAGAGGCTGCAATGATTGTTGGTACAAAGTACCAAGTACTACTTAGTTTAACAGCTACAGAGTAAATACCTAACTCATAAGAATTTAACATTTTTTCAATCATCAACTGATCAATTCGCATATACAAAGTAAAAGCTACAAATGTAAGCGACAAAGGTAGTCCTGATCGAAAATATTTTTTAATAAGATATATATTAAAATAGTTTGTCTTAATTATTGGTTTATATTTAAAGATAGCGAAAATATATAAAGTAGCTAAAAAAGCATGCTCAACTAAAGTTATATAAGCAAATACATATATATCTCTTTTATAAAAAACTGCTAAAATTTTAAGTACAGACGCTATTATAATAGAAAACGTCCCAATAAGAGCTATATCTCTACCTCTCATACGACTTTCTAAAAAGTACCTAATGACATCAAATGGCTTAAATAAAATACTAAGCCCTATTATATATATCAAATCTTTATTGAGAAAATTTGTCTCTGTATAGCCAACAAGAAGAATAAGAACAAAATAGAATATGAGAGAAACTAACAACCTAAGAATAAAACTATTTATTAATATTTCAGATGCTGAGTATTTTTCTTCAGCCAAATCCCTAACCAAAAGTTCATCTAGACCTAAAATTGTAAAAGCTGTAAGAGCTAAAACATAGCTTTGTGCATAACTAAGAATACCAAATTCACTAGGACCTAAATATCTTGCAACCCATGCTGTGATAAATATTGCACCCAATAACCTAACTATTTTTTCAGATAACATCCAACTGGTGTTTTTAATATATTTTAGAGTATTTCCCTTTAACATACTTAATAATTTATCATAAAAAATAAGAATTTACGTTTGATTAGTATAAATAAAAAAGGCCTCGCAAAAGCGAGGCCCTCATTAAAATCAATTTTAGATTTTCGAATTAACCAGCAAGGAATACTGAGATAAGTACGAAAATTACAAGTGATTCCATAAGTGCTAGACCAAGGATCATTGGAGTTTGAATCTTGTCAGCAGCAGATGGGTTTCTTGCGATACCTTCTAGAGCAACAGATGCAGCTCTTGATTGTGCAGCAGTACCACCGTATGCAGCGATAGCCATTGCTAAGAAATACGCGATGTACTTAATTGCTTGAGTGTTTTCCATAATAGTCTCCTAAAACGTTAGTTACTTTGATCAAGTAACAGTTAAATTATTAAGTTTAAGTTTTAATTAGTGTGCGTGGTGCTCATCATGATCGTGGTGAGCAGTTGCAAGACTAATATAAACCATTGATAACATTGTAAATACGTAAGCTTGAATAAAACAAACTAGAAGCCCAAGTAAGTAGAATGGAATAGCAGCACCAAACATACCAACGTTCACACCAAGAATTTCAAGGTTAAGGAAAGTTGTAAGTACGTGGTGGTCACCCATCATGTTACCTCTAAGACGTAGTGCTAGAGATAGTGGACGAATAAAGTTTGAAAGAATCTCAATTGGGAAAATTAAGATTGCCATGTACCAAAGTGGACCTGCAAAGTGTGCAAGGTAGTTCATTGTACCAAGTTCTTTACAACCTTTGATGTTGTAATAAACAAATGAAAGTACACCAAGAGCAAGAGTTGTGTTGATGTATTCAGTTGGTGGTAAGAAACCAGGAACAAGACCGATAACGTTCGCTAAGAAAATTGTAATAAATAGGAACGAAATGAACTTGAAGTATTTTGGTGCATCATCTTCACCAAGAACTGCACGACATTGAGTGTAGATAAATGATCCATACATCTCAACGATGTTTCTTAAAGAAATTCCTCTATCTGGAACTACTGTCTCATCTAGAGTCATTTTAGAAACACGCATTCTATAAAGAAGTGCTACAAGTAAAATGATGATTGCAACGAAAGACTTAGTGAAGATGTGATCTACATAACCTAAGTGAAGAGCATGTGAAAGTTCACCTAACCAAAGGAAACCACCTGCTGCATGTGCATTTGTTGCTAATAAAGTAGTTAAAAGAAGGGCTATTTTTTTCATTATTAGTCCTTTTTGATGCTGACACCCAGCACAAATATATTTAAGAAATAATTTATTACCGGTATAATTATCTTACTTTGAAGTATTTGTACACCAAATAATAGGGACCCGATTAAAATAACAAGCTTTCCTATAAATAAAAACGCTAGATACTTTCCATTGGCCTTATATCCATCAACGCGATGTGGCTTTATCAGCTCATCCACGGCCATCCAAAACATCACTAAATATATTACAGTAGCCGCATAGCAAACAGCGAACGCTATCCATTCCTTTCCTGGAGTCAATAAATATAGACATACAAGTGCCATAGGAAGTGACAACAGAAAATATCGAATGAAATCGATTTTATTAAGAAGTTCTTTAAACATGGCTGCATTGTTACTATAATTTGCGTTGATTTCAAATACTTTTGACAGGAATATCTATGACAGAATCAAGAAAGCTCAATTTGTTTGCTTGGGCCATTTTCTTTTATTTAGTAATGACAATTTTTCACAAGGCTTTTGTTGCTATTGGTATGTTGCTTTTTGCAGTTTTAGCTTTCTACACATCAAAACAGTCTTACAAAGAAGTCTTTAAAGATAAGAAACATATATTTTTAGTTTCACTTGTCCTTTCATTCATTGCATCAGTTATTTTTAGTGATGCTGGTAGTTTAAATAAAATAAAATACTATCTACCACCACTTTTTTTAGCGGCTAGTTTTTATCAATATGGTCCTAAAATTACAGATAAGTGGATTAAGAAAATTATTTTTTGGTTTTTAACTCTTACTGCAATAAGTTCTGTAGTAGGAATTTTGACCGTTATCTTTGATTACAATATTTTAAAACTTAAAGTTGATACATACTATAGAAATAAAGGTGCCTTCCTCGGTATTATGTACTACTCATACACTAACGCAATAATTTGTATTATATCTGTTGCGGCACTTGTTCATTATAAAAAATTTAGTAAATATATTAATTACAAATTATTAATTATTTCATTAGTTTGTAATTTAGTAGGATTGTACTTTACTTTAACACGTGGAGCTGTTCTTGCATTTGTTGCAGGTCTTCCTTTCGTCTTTTATTATACGAATAAGCGAATCTTCACCGCTCTATTACTTCTAGGAGCTGCTTTAGCTTCTCTAGTTGCATACATAATTTTTGCTCAACCAAATTTACGATTTTATAGATTTCGTCCAGGCTCAGGTAGCGACAGCCAAAGAATCGTAATGTTCAAATCCGCTGCTTATATGTATCTAAATAAACCTGTGCTTGGATACGGATTATATAATTACAAAAAAGGTTGTCAGGAAATCCAAGAAAAATATGATCTCAAACCAAGGTTCTGTGCCTATCACTCACATAACCAATACCTAGATGCATTTGCACTAGCTGGAACATTTGGTGGTCTCTCATTCTTATTATTTTTTGGAAGCTGGTTTTTTACTTACTTAACTGGTTATCGAGATATCTACTTATTTTCACTACCAGGACTTGCGACATTTCTTGCAATTTGTATGACTGACACACCATTTTACATGAGCTCAGTCGTTTCAATTATATTTGTACTCTACGGAATGCTTTACGTAAAAAGAGAAAATACCTAATTATAATTAAGCGTCGATATTGCCATCAATATCGACGTACTTTCCTACTTCATTAGCACTTAGAAATTTTTCACAAAGCTTCTCACCTTCACGAATACTTCCAATTTTAATTACTGAATTAGAATTTAAATAACTAATAATTTTTGTAGCGATATCAATAATCTTAAGGGCCGATTCTTGTTTCAAAAAATAGCGTCCACTATCATATGCCACTGACTTCAAAATAAAGTCACACGCTTCATTACATGTGATAAAATACCTTTCCATTTCACTACTAGTGATGATCAGTTCTTCACCATTAGATGCATGTTCATAGAAAGTTTCCACAACACTTCCAGATGATGCAATGATATTTCCAAAACGTAGAACTTTAATTGAAAAGATTTCACTATTTGATAGACATAATTCTTCGGCCGCAAGTTTTGATTTTCCCATAACACTAACTGGTTCACAGGCTTTATCTGTCGAACAAAAAATGAAATCTCGACACTGATATTTTTTTGCCAGTTCAATTAAATTGCGAGTGCCTTCAACATTTGTACGCCAAGCTTGTTTTTTAAGACCTTCTAAAAGTGGAACATGTTTTAGAGCCGCTGCATGAAATATTATATCAAATTGGTACTTTTTAAATAAGTCTTCGAGATCATCTTTAAAGTTAATATCACAAAGCTTTTGTCCTAACTTAAAGACACCATATTCATTATTATCAATACCAATGACATTAAAACCAGAAAGCTTTTCTAATAAATGAGAACCAATTGTACCTGCAACTCCAGTAATGAGAATTTTCTTATCCTTCAAATATGAGAGTTCATTTTGTAAATTAAATGAAAAGCGATCTCTTTCTAAGAATAAGTTTTCAAGATCAGTTCTTATTTTTTTTGAGAGCATACACAACCATCGAAATTAAAATATTCCCAATTACCGCCAGAAAAATCCCCACGGCCCAGCCTTGAGTGATGACATCTTTTTTAACGAGTTCCCAAAGTCCCCAGGCAACGACGAGGGCCGTTGAAGGCAGAGACATGGCAAGTGCCATTGGCTTAATCCATTTCGGGTCATAAAGGGCCATCTAACGTTTCCTCGCAACACGACGCTCGTAAACGGAGTTAAGGCGATCTTGAATAACTTTGTTATTTGGGTATTCCCCTAGGATTGAATAGTAGAGGTCGTATGCAGTTTGAAGGCGTTCAAGTGTTTCATAGCAGTTGGCCATGAGAAAGATTGCACGAACTTTTAGGTCGCGGCGATCTTCACGCTTGATGTACTCGCGAAAGTACTGAACGGCGCGGTTCCAATCTTGGGATTCAAAATACATGATGCCAGATTGGAAGAAGCTATCAACGAAGTATTTGTGATTTCCATTATTGTGCATGGAAACTAAATGTTCGGTGGCCTTATCGTATTGCTTTAATTTGATATATGAACGGGCCAGACGAAATTCATAGAGGTCGTGATTAGAAAGCTTAGGCCTGAATGCAGATAGCTTATTATAAACCTCAGCGGCTTTGGCGTAGTCGTTGATATAAAGAAAAGCAATCTCACCAATACGCTCTTGTGTTTTTACCAGCCAGACTGGGTCTGTTGTAAGTTTTGGAATTTTCTCATAGAAGTGAATTCCGCGCTTATACTGGCCAAGAGAGACGGCATAGAGTTCTGCGATCTGATAATTAATCTTAATTTTGATTTCATCATTTGGCGCCATCTCTAAGATCTTGTGGTACTGCTTCACTGCTTGGGCGTACTCTTGATTTGAGATGTGATTTTGCGCAATAAGGATATCTTTGTGAATTCTTGGTGTGAAATCACAAGACGTAAGTAAAACGAGGGCCAGTAAAAAACTGGCCCTTATGAATTTATTCTTCAGAAGTTGATCCATCTTCGTCATCTGCTTCAATAATTTTTGCAATTGAAACAACCTTCTCACCTTCTTTAGGCTTAATTAGACGTACACCTTGAGTCGCGCGTCCCATTAGAGAGACACCACTTACTTTCGTACGAACAACTTGGCCGCGGTCAGTAATGATCATGAGATCATCTTTATCAGTAACAGGTTTAATCTGAACAATCTCACCGTTCTTCTCAGTTAATCTCATTGCGAGAATACCTTTCCCACCTCGAGTCTGCTTACGGTATTGAGAAGATTCAGTTCTCTTTCCATAACCTTGAGAAGTTACAGATAGAATTTCCATATTATCGTCAATTAATTCCATACCGATGATTTTTTCTTCTTCTGGATTAATATTGATCCCTTTTACACCTTGAGAAACACGGCCCATTGGTCTTGCATCGTTAGTATCGAAACGGATAATCTTACCAGCTGAAGAACATAGAAGGATATCTTTTGATCCATCATTAATTCTTACGTTAACAATATGGTCACCGTCTTGCAGTTTAATTGCAATTAGACCCGATTGTTTAACATTTGAGTACTCTTCAAGAGCTGTCTTCTTCACTAGACCTTTGTTAGTTGCAAAAATTAAGTACTTCTCATTCAAGTCCATATCATGTGGTACACAGATAATTTCTGTTACACGATCACCACTTGGGATTTGAATAAGGTTTGCAATATTACGTCCCTTAGAAGTTCTTGTTCCTTCAGGAATTTCGTAAACTTTCTTCGAGAATACTTGCCCACGGCTTGTAAAGAATAGAAGCTTATCGTGAGTATTTGCCGTAAAGATATTTGTGAAGAAGTCGTCTTCGTTAGCAGCACCCTTAACACCCTTACCACCACGCTTTTGCGCTTTGTAAGTATCAAGAGGCATACGCTTTACGTAACCCTTGTGAGTGATTGTTACAATCATTTCTTCACTTGCAACAAGGTCTTCGATTTGAATTTCGTCAGCTTTAGCAACGATTTCAGTTCTTCTCTCGTCACCATATTTCTCAATCACTTCAGTAAATTCTTCTTTGATGATTGCTTTAATCTTATCTTCAGAACCAAGGATTCCTTCTAAGCGTGAGATCTCTTTCATAATTGCTTCGTAATCAGCAATAATCTTATCTCTTTCTAGACCAGTTAGACGTTGAAGTCTCATATCTAGAATAGCTTGTGCTTGGATTTCACTTAGCTTAAATGTAGACATTAATTTCTCACGAGCATCTTGAGGCCCGTCAGATTTTTTAATCATCTCGACAACTTCATCAATATTTTCAACAGCTACTTTTAAACCTTCTAAGATATGCGCGCGCTCACGTGCCTTCTTAAGTTCGTATACTGTACGACGAATAATGATCTCTCTTCTGTGATCAATGAAACACTCAAGTTGTTCTTTAATATTAAGAACTTTTGGAGAAGAGTTAACAATTGATAAGAAGATAATACCAAATGATGATTGTAGTGCTGTTTGCTTATATAGCTTATTCATTACTACTGTTGCGATCTCACCTTTTTTAAGGTCGATAACAACACGAATCCCCTCACGAGAAGACTCATCACGTAGATCAGAAATTCCTACAAGTGATTTAGAGTTTACAAGATCAGCAATTTTTTCAATAAGCTTAGCTTTGTTAACTTGGTATGGAAGTTCAGTAATAACAATTCTTTCACGATCTTGTTTCTTACCATGGATTTCCACATCCATTTTTGCACGCATCTGAACAACACCCTTACCTGTTTTGTAAGCAGAGCGAATCCCTTCAGTTCCGTGAATCGTCCCCGCAGTTGGAAAGTCTGGACCAGGGATAATTTTCATAATGTCTTCAATCGACATTTCGCGATTATCAACAAGTTCAGTTAATGCCGTCATAACTTCAGTTAAGTTATGTGGAGGAATATTTGTTGCCATACCTACGGCAATACCAGCAGATCCGTTAACTAGAAGATTAGGAATCTTTGTTGGAAGAACTGTTGGCTCTTTAAGAGAGTCATCGTAGTTTGGTTGCCAATCAACTGTTTCTTTATCTAAGTCTTTTAGCATCTCTTCAGAAAGCTTTTGCATTCTGATCTCTGTATACCTCATGGCCGCAGCATTATCACCGTCAATTGAACCGAAGTTCCCTTGACCTTGAACCATTGGATATCTCATTGAGAAATCTTGGGCCATACGTACGATTGTATTATAAACCGCAGAGTCACCGTGTGGGTGATACTTACCAATAACGTCACCAACAACACGGGCAGACTTAAGGAATGGTTTATTGTGGTAGTTACCTAGTGAGTGCATTGCATACAGACAACGACGGTGAACTGGTTTCATCCCGTCACGTACATCTGGAAGAGCACGACCAACGATTACAGACATTGCGTAATCGAGGTAACAATTTTTCATCTCATCGCGAATACCGATTTGTTGAATATTTCCGTGGTTATGGCTTCCACCGTCTCCACCATTATTATCATTTTCATTTGTGATATTTGTTTCATCAGTCATAATCTAGTCCTATACGCCTTTATACATCAAGATTTCTTACATTAAGTGCATTCTCTTCAACGAATTGTCTTCTTGGTTCTACCTGGTCACCCATTAGAACAGAGAATACTGAATCAGCTTCAATCGTATCTTCAATCTTTACTTGTAGAAGTGTACGGTTTTCAGGATTCATTGTTGTTTCCCAAAGTTGTTCAGGGTTCATTTCTCCAAGACCCTTATAACGTTGGATGTAAGCACCTTGTTTTGCATCATCGATAATATAAGAAGCAAATGCTCTTAGTGATTCAAATTCCTTTGCATCACCTTTTTCACCCTTAACGATAAATTTCCCAACTTTAAATTTTTGGATTCCATCGTATAGGTTCATCAAATCTGCATACTCAGACGACTCTAGGAAGTATGAGCTTAATTTAAATTTCTTAGTTCTAGCAGTTGTCTTAACATTGATACGAATAAGATTTGATTCATGCTCTTTGTCTTCTTCAATTGAGAAAGTGTAATTTCTTAATGTTTCAGACTCTTGAGTTTTGAAGTGTTCATCAAGTTTATTAACGATACCATCAAGCTTTGAACGATCCTTAAGATCTGCAGCTGTGATCCCAATTTCTTCGATTAGGTGTCTTAGTAAGAAAGTATCAAAGTGAATATCGTATGACTTAAGAGTCTTATCATATTGAGTAAACTTATTGATTAATCCCTTAGCAACTTCTTCATCAATCATTTCACCGTCGAAATTAATAGAAGTACCTTCGATTGCGTTTGCAACTAAGAATGTCTCAAGAGCTTTTTCATCTTTTAGATAGATCTCTTTCTTACCTTTCTTGTACTTATATAATGGCGGTTGTGCGATATAAACATAACCTTGTTCAATCAGTTCAGGGAACTGACGGTATAGAAGAGTTAAAATAAGAGTTCTAATGTGAGAACCATCGACGTCGGCATCTGTCATGATAACAAGCTTGTGGTAACGAAGTTTTGAGATATCAAAGTTACCTTTTCCAATCCCTGTACCCATTGCTTGAACGATCATTTTAATTTCGGCGTTACCAAGCATTTTGTCATAACGTGCTTTTTCAACGTTAAGAATTTTCCCTTTTAGTGGAAGTACTGCTTGATACTTTCTATCTCTACCCTGCTTAGCAGAACCACCGGCAGAGTCACCCTCTACGATGTAAATTTCTGAAAGAGCTGGATCTTTTTCCTGACAGTCTGCCATCTTACCTGGAAGGCCACCCATATCTAGAACTGACTTTCTTCTAGTTAATTCACGAGCACGACGAGCAGCTTCTCTTGCAGCTGCAGCATCAACTGATTTTCTAATAATCGTTTTTGCTGTCGATGGATTTTCTTCTAAGTATCTCTTAAGTGCATCACCAACTAGAGAGTTAACGATACCTTCAACTTCAGAGTTACCTAGTTTATCTTTTGTTTGACCTTCGAATTGAAGCTCTGGAAGCTTAACAGAAATAATTGCTGTTAACCCCTCTCTCATATCATCACCTGTTAAATTCGTTTTAATTCCTTTAAGCAGGTTATTATCTTTTGCATATGCATTTAGAACACGAGTAAGTGCCGTTTTAAATCCAGAGATGTGAGTTCCACCACCTGGAGTTGTAATAGCATTGGCATAACCAGAAAGAACTTCTGAGTATGAATCAGTCCATTGCATTGAAATTTCAACTTCGTAATCTTCTCTTGATTCTGCAATATAGATTGGCTCTTTGTGAACAACAGTCTTTGCTCTGTTTAAGTACTCAACGAATTGAATAAGGCCACCTTCATAATGGAAAGTTTCATTCTTATCTGTTCTCTCATCCTTAACAACAATCTTAAGACCTCTGTTAAGAAATGCCATCTCTCTAAAACGATTTGTTAATGTATCGTAATTGAATTCGTGTACTTCAAAAATTTCATTATCTGGTTTGAATGTTACAGACGTTCCAGTTTGAGTTTTATCTTCTAATTCACCAACAACTTTAAGTGGCTCTTTAGTTACACCATGGTTGAATTCTACTTGGTGAATTTTTCCATGCTTTTTAATTTCAACTTTAACCCACTTAGATAGTGCGTTTACAACTGAAGCACCTACACCGTGTAAACCACCTGAAACTTTATAAGCTCCACCGTCTTCGTTAAACTTTCCACCAGCGTGAAGCTTTGTATATACAAGTTCTGCCGCAGATACACCTTCTTTCGGGTGAATATCAACTGGGATCCCTCGCCCATCATCGATAACAGTTACAGAGTTATCAACGTGAATAATAACTTTAATTTCGCTACAATAACCCGCAAGAGCTTCATCGACTGCGTTATCAACAATTTCATATACACAGTGATGTAGACCACGATTGGCCGTATCACCAATATACATCCCTGGTCTTTTTCTTACGGCCTCTAGTCCTTCAAGAACACTAATCTGGCTTGCACCATATTCTTGTCCGACCTTACCAATACTTCCTGCTTGATTTTCTTGATTTTCCAAAAGGAACCTCTCTTCCAATTTCTTGTGTCAGTGTGTTGTTTTAAAAAATATAAATTTTTGGAAGACTAGTTAACGGAACCGTTCGAAATATAGATCTTATTTGCGCCATTAATTTTTTCTAATTCTTCCTTAAATTTTTCATTAGCTGTCGTGATTAAAACTTGGAACTCTCGTTGTTCCAAAAATTTAACCAGCCTACCCCATCTCGCCTTGTCTAGTTCCCCTGAGACGTCGTCGATAAGTACAATTGGATAGGTGTTAAAGTTATACCTAAATAGCTCTATATAGGCAAATAAGAGGCTCAAATAAGACATTTTTTGTTGGCCTAAAGAACAAAATTCGTATGCATTCATCCCATCAAAAAGAAGCACGTAGTCATCTTTATGAACTTGATAGGTCGTATGCCCTACTACTAAGTCTTTTTCTAGCCTTTGTTGCATATAATCAAAGATCATCTCTGGTGAATAACCATGAAAACGAGAATCAACTTCAATTTTTAGGGAATGATCTTCTGAAAAGATATCGCGATATGTATTTTCACAAAATGGAATAAGTTCAGTGACGAATTGGTTTCTCATGGCCACTAGCTCATACGCATAGTCTGCCATTTGACGATCAATAATATTTAACTGATCACGAAATTGTGAAGGCTTTTTAGATAAGAGTACATTTCTAAACCTAAGAGCAGAATTGTACTGATTTAATACCTTCTTGTAATCGCGACTAAGCATCGACAGATGATCATCAAACCACTTTCTTCTAAAGCTTGGAATATTAGAAAAAGAGTATGAATCAAATGGATTGATAAAAACTAACTTTGCATCGAGCTTCTTTTTCGTATTCTTACCATTTAAGGCCCAAGTTGAACCTTGAGGATTCATCTTTCCACTGAAAGTAACATTGTCTCCATCGTGATCAAATAGCGAAGAAAATAATATCTCAGGGTTATCCCCATCAATACTTAATAGCTGTGGAAAAGTAGTGTTTTTACGAAATGATTTTCTCGTTACTAAGACATGTAAAGCTTCTAATATATTTGTCTTTCCATTTCCGTTCTCACCTAAGATACAATTGATATTTCCGTTGAAAGAAATAATATCTGGTTCTAGGTTTCGAAAATTTGTTACCTGAAGTTTTACAAGTTTCAATTTACTAGATTCTAAGTGGCATAATGATTCCAAGATAATTTTGGATATCATTTGATCTTACAATTACCGCTGAAAATTCATTATTAAATTCAAAAGTAACATTCTCTGTATTTAGAATTGCAATTGAATCTAATAAGAAACGAGCATTAAAACCAATTTCTATTTCCTTACCTTCGTAATCAACTGGAATTGTCTCTTTTGCATCACCAAGTGAAGGATGGTTTGCAGAGATCGTCATATGGTTCTCAGTAAGCTTAATCTTTACAGCATTAGACTTCTCGTTAGACATAATCTTAATGCGTCTAATAGCGTTTTGAATAACTTCTTTATCAGCTGTTAGTGAATAAGTTGTCTTAGCAGGAATTACTGCTTGATACTTTGGGTACTCTCTAGCAATTAAACGAATACCAAGTTGATATTGTTCATTAGCTGTTACATATAAATATGAGTCATCAACAGAAATAAACAGATTAGCACCTGGATAAGTTTCTGCGATTTTTCTAAGTTCTGCTACACCCTTCTTAGGAATAATAATTCCATTGATAAGAGCTTCGTTATTTTGTTCAGAGATATCATTTTCAATTAGAGACAGACGATGTCCATCAGTTGATACAGCTCTTAACTTCCCTTCTACTTCTTGAAAATAAATTCCGTTAAAGTGAAGTCTCGTTTCATCGTTTGAAATAGCATATGAAGTTTTAGTGATTAAGTTTAGTAGATCATCTGAATTTAGAGTGAAAGTATTTTCGCTTCCAAAGTGTAACTTAGGAAATTCATCTGCTTCGTAAATTAAAAGTGAATAATGGATTTCTTCACAATTTATTTTTAGGAGATTTTCACCATCTTCCAACTCAATGTTGATATCTGTGTTAGGAAGTTCTTTTAATATATCAAATAGATTCTTAGCGTTTATACAAAATGAAGCTGTTCCTTCAGTTGACGCATTAATTGAATACTTTGCTGATACTTCTAGGTCTGTAGCTGAAAGATATATTTTATCATTGCTAACAGTTAGTAACGTATATGTTAATATCGGTCTTGAATTCTTCTTATCAATAACAGTTAAAATTTTATTTAATGCATCTCTTAAGTTATCTGTATCAACCCTAAGCTTCATTTTTAATCCTATCAGAAAATTATTTGTAATGTTGTATAATGGAAAACACTAGTTAGCAAGCGTGTCTAGAGCATTTAACTCTTCTTCTTTTTATATATATTTATATATATATTATATATAATCCTGTGGATAAGTTCATAAGTGGCAACTCCCCTTTTATTAGCTTGTCTTCTCAATTTGGCCTTTGTTAGCAATCGTTGACTACTTTTTTTTATGCTTTGCATTCATTCGTATATTATTAAAATTGTAACAAAACTATCATGTTATTAGATTTTTGCTCACGGCCTATTGTGAATAATTTTTGGGCCAAGAAAATTTCTTTAAAAAACCCTATTTTGGCCAGTCATTTACTCACAAATTACAAACATGTTGATAACTTTTTTATCCACGGCCTTAGTTTGTGTCGATAATATTATTAACGGCCGTGAATAAGTTTTAAAATATTATATAAATAATTGAAATAACTACATTTATTAATTCACAATTAATTTTCTTGGCCGTGGATTGGCCGTCTAGGGCCGTGAATAACTCCCATTTCGTAGGACCAAAACTGACTAGTCAAATACTGGTGTGAATTTGTCGGCCTAATGACTAGTCAATATATCAACATTCCACAAATTTTTCGTTGATAGAGTCGGGGACTGGCCACTCAATTATTCACGGCCGACTGGCCAAATGGCCGGCCAATATTGAGCATACAAAAAAGGCCGTGTATAACACGGCCTATATCTTGGTTAGTCAATTGACTAGTCAATGGTTTGATAGGGGATTATAACGAGTTTTCAATCGTCATAATTGTCTTAGAAAGCATTGGATCTTGCGACAGTTGTTTTGAAATCTTTTGTTCAGCGTGAACAACAGAGCTGTGATCACGTCCACCAAAGAACTGACCAATTTCTTCATGGGTTGCACTTGCAAGCTTACGACTTAAGTACATGGCCACAAAACGAGCATTAGCAATATCTTTTACACGTGATTTAGATTTTAGATCAGCAACTGGAATTTTGAAGTACTGTGAAGTTTGCTTCGCAATTCCCTCAATCGTTATTTTCTTTTCGTCTTCGTAGTCTCTAAGTCCTAGAACCTCTTTAACCATTTCTAATTCGATATCAACCTTCATGATATCAGAGTAGGCTGAAAGCTTAATTAGAGCACCCTCAAGCTCTCTAATCGAGTTTTTAACATTACAAGCAATCAGGTTCACAATATCTTCAGATAGGAATAGGTCAAGATCATCGGCCTTAGCATTAATGATAGCAACTCTTGTTTCAATATCTGGCTTTTGAATATCAACAACTAGACCCCATTGTAGGCGAGTCTTAATTCTTTCTTCTAGTCCGTTAATCTCTTGTGGTGTTTTATCAGACGTGAAAATTAACTGTTTTCCTTTTTGATAGAGCTCATTAAAGATGTGGAAGAACTCACGTTGTGTTCCTTCTTTACCTTTAAGCTCATGAACATCATCAATCATAAGAACATCAACTTTATCAGAATACTTTGAACGGAATTCTGGGAGTTGTTTGTTGCGAATCGATTCAATCATTTCCTTCATGAAGTCACGTGCTGTAATCAAGCAAATTACATAGTGAGGGTATTGATTGTGAATACCGTTGGCCATGGCATGTAAGAGGTGAGTCTTACCAAGTCCCGAGTTTGAATGAATATAAAGTGATGGATATTTACCAGCTTTACCAGGACTTTTTGCAATCGCTAAAGAAGCGGCATAGGCCATATTATTAGATGGACCGATGACAAAGTTTTTAAATGTTTTGCTTCGATCAATAACGATATTATTATAGTCATCACTTACATGATCAATATACTTAGATTCAACTTGAGAGAGTAGATCATCTTGAACCGGCTCTAAATCTAACGAAAAAGAGATTTCATTGGCCGATTTTGGCCTATTTTGAGTTGGTTCTATAGGACCATTATTTAAGTGTTGTGATAGGCTGTTTTGAGCTAAGTTGTTGTTATTATTAGCTATTATCTCAATCTGATATGATTTACCTAACGTATTTACAATACTTTGGCTAATTTGGTCTAGGTTCTTCTCAATAAATGACTTAATAAAGTTAGTCGTCGTTGAAAAGATTGCTCTTTCACCATCAATATTCATCAATCTAAAGAAATCACCTTGGAAGAATGATGCATATTTTTGTGCATTTATTAATGATTTCAAAGAGTTATGAATTTCTGTATTCATCATATCTAGTTCTTCAGCACTAAAGAAATCATCCGATAGGCTAGAGTTATTATATGATGGTTGATTTAAACTTTGCTTAATATTGAAGGGATCCTCAATAATATTCTTATTGGCAAGATCTTCTATGTTGTTGATTTTATTATTTGATGGGTTAGAATTCTTTAAAAATTCATTAAAAGGAAAATTTCCCTGCATGTTGGATTCCCTTGAGCATCTACTCGTCAATTTTTCTTTAATTACGTGTTGTGGGGAGAATTTGTATCATGGCCCAAAATCCTAGGCCAATAAAAAAATGGGTTTTTTACGCATGGCCAAATAAATCAATTATTTTGGCCTGCACTATGTACAGGGCCATTGACCAGTGATGCGAAATGGTATAATACTAGCCCTTACAATATTAATTTTTAGTTAAACAGTTATAGTTAGGTAGGTTGAAGATGTCTAAAAGAACTTGGCAGCCAAAAAGAAAGAAAAGAATGAGAGTACACGGATTCCTTAAGAGAATGGAATCAGCAGGTGGGCGTAACGTTATCAAAGCTCGTAGAGCTAAGGGACGTAAGCAACTTACAGTTTCTCACGGTAAGAAATAATGACATCAGTTGATAGCACTTTTGATAAAAGTTCAAGACTGCTATCAACTGAAGATTTTTCTTATTTAAGAAAAAATTCTCATGTAGTCACTGATCGTTGGCTTCGTATTTATTACAAGCCATCACGTCTTAACTCTGAAACTTCCAGAGTTGGTTTTTCTGTTACCAAAAAAGTCGGTAAAGCTAATAAGCGTAATCTTTGTAAGAGAATAATTAGAGAATTCTTTCGTACGAGTTCCTACCGTAACAACGGTAAGGACTTTATGATTGTTGTTTCTAATCGTCTTTTTAAAAATTCACAAAATCCCAAAGAAGATCTTCGAAATTCCCTTGTGAACGCCTTTGCAAAAATTCAATAAAAGATTAACAACTCCTTTATAGCGTGTTAAAAATCTCCATACTTAAGCACTTAAGAAAATACACTCTAGGAGTATTAAAGAATGAATAATGATCAAAAACGCACTGTCTTAGCGTTTGTTCTAACTGGTGTAATTGTTTTCACATGGCAAGCACTTTTCAGTTCAAACCAACCAGTTCAACAACCAGTTAAGCAAGAGCAAGTACAAACTCAAAACACACAAGGCACAGCAACGACTTCTTCATCTGAAACGAAGCCAATTGCTACGCAAACAAATAAAGCTACTAATCTAACTTCAGTAACTCTTAAAGCAGGCTCATTTTTATATACAGTAAATAGTGATCTTTCTTTTAGTGAAGCTGTTGGAAATAAAACTTCAATGACTTTAAAAGAGCTTTCTGACAAAGATAACTTTTTTAACTTTAAGTTAATTGATACGAATAACAATCTACAAAATTTCAACTTTGTATTTGATGAACAAACACAAGAAAATGAAGTTGTAGGTAATGACCTTAATAAGCAAATTTCAATTCGTTTAAAATTAGAAAATGATGGCCGTCTTTCTTACCAACTAAATGGTAACCAAGACTTTAGACTTTCATACAATATGTCAGCGACTGAAAAACAATCTGATAATAGAACTTATCGTCAGTATGTTGTTCAGGGAATAGATACTGATCGTTATAACTTAGAATCAGATGAGAAAGGTGAGGGGAGCTTAAAGTGGGTTGCTCTAGACTTTAATCACCATGTTTTCTTTAACGTATTTAATGAAAAGCAAACTATCAATTACATGGCCACTGAAAGTGGTGAGATCTTCTTCCAAACTGTAAATGGTAAGAAGAACTACAACGGTTATGTTCTTTATGCTTTAAAAAATTATGACTACCTTTTAGGATTTGATAATCAATTAGATCTATCAATCGATTTTGGTATCTTTGGAATCTTTGCTGTTCCAATTCTTAAAGCAATGCAAATGCTTTACACTTATGTAGGAAACTACGGTGTTGCAATTATCCTTTTAACAATTGTTATTCGTCTTGCTACTTATCCTCTTCAAGCTAAGTCTTTTAGATCAATGAAGAAGATGCAAGTTCTTCAACCAGAGATTGCAAAGCTTAAAGAAAAATATGCTGACGATCCAATGAAGCAGCAAAAAGAAACAATGGAATTATTTAAGAGATCTGGTGCTTCACCACTTGGTGGATGTCTTCCAATGGTTCTTCAAATTCCAATTTTCATTGCCTTCTATCAAGCAATTTCAAACTCTGTTGAACTAGTTGGTTCACCATTCTACTTTTGGTTAACTGACCTTAGTGCAAAAGATCCGTACTATATTCTTCCTGCAATTATGGGGATTACAATGCTTGTGCAAACAAAGCTTAATCCTTCAACTTCTGCAGACCCAAATCAACAGAAGATTATGTACATTATGCCGATCGTTTTCATTTTCATTATGAAAGACCTTCCAGCTGGTTTAAACCTGTATTTCACAGTTTCAAACATTCTGGGAATTGCACAACAACTATACGTTTATAAAACTGCAGAAGCATAATTAACCATGATATATGAAACGGATGACCTACCTATTGTCGCTTGCTCGACTGGCCTAAATGAGAATACGGCCATAGGGGTTATCCGTTTATCTGGTTTTTCCCATATTGGTTCTATAGGACCATTTTTCAAAAAAGATTTATCAAACCTTGAAGTTCGTAAAGCAACCTTTACTAAATTATATGACCAGGATGGAAATTTCCTAGACGAAGTCGTTATTACGTATTTTAAGGGCCCTCATAGTTATAATGGTGAAAATATACTGGAGATAGCTGCACACGGTAATACACTTAATTTAAAGCGTATTATGAATGCATTCATTAACTCTGGTGATTTTCGTTTAGCAAAGAATGGTGAATTCACTTATCGAGCACTAAAGAATAAGAAGCTCTCTCTTGCACAAGTCGAAGGACTTGATGCTCTTTTAAATGCTTCTTCTTCTCTAATGCTTGATGAAGGACTTAAACTTCTTAATGGAAGCCTTTATCAAAAATATACTGATCTCTACGATAAGTTTTTAAAACTAAAAGCAGCTGTTGAAATTAATATCGACTTTGCTGAAGACGTAGGGGAGGAACAGTCTCAAAAATTATTAGACGATGCTGTTGCTGATATCAGTGGTCATATTACTTCACTTCATCGAAGTGCCAGTGTGAATGCTAAAAGTCTAATGTCTCCAGACATTGTTCTTTGTGGTGAGCCCAACGCCGGTAAGAGTTCATTATTCAATTTATTCTTAAATGAATCACGATCAATTGTTTCTGATATTGCAGGAACCACTCGTGACTATATTTCTGAATATATCAGTCTTGGTAATGAAACTTTCAAATTAGTTGATACGGCCGGACTTCGCAATACCACTGACGTTATTGAAGAAGAGGGGATTAAAAGAAGCCGTAATCTAATTGAAAATGCCTTCTATAAAATTCTTCTTGTGAATATTAATGAAGTTGAAAAATATCAATATCACGATATTAAAAAGACTCTTTTTGATGCTTTAATCTTTACACATTTTGATGAATTTAAAGGTTCTTTCAACTTAGATAACTTAAAAGAAAATCTTCCTAAGGCTATTAAATACTATAGTGCCGACACTTCAAAAGGTGAGGGAAGTCTAGTTCAAATAAGTGGTCCTATCGGACCAGATTCAAAAAGTGGTTCTATAGAACCAGAACAAATTAATAACGGTCCTATGGGGGCAATTCAGAATAATGGTCCTATAGAACCAAAAGAAATCGATGGTCCTACAGGGGCAGCCAAAAATGGTCCTATAGAACCAGCTCATATAACTGACTTAATTACTCAAGATATATTGTCTAAGTATCTAAAATTACGTAACAGTGATCCAATCTCAATAGAGAGACACCGTGTTGTTATCAATGATATCTATGGAAAATTCACGGAGTTCTCTAATAATATCAAGCACTTAGATGATATTGCTATTATTTCCTCTGAGGTTTCAATCCTAGAAAAGAAAACCGCAGAACTTATTGGAATCATTAGTCCAGACGATACTCTTACACATATCTTCACTAACTTCTGTATAGGTAAATAATATATAAACCATTGATTTTTCTTAAAATATAGCTTAAATGTTCCACGTAGAACTTTATTATTAGAACTGCGCCTATTTGTTCCACGTAGAACAAATCTTGGCAAAAGTTCCACGTGGAACACGTGTAGAATCGGAATTAATATGTTTGATGTAGCCATCATCGGTGGAGGACACGCAGGACTTGAAGCTGCTTGGGCCGCCGCTCAGTTTGATTTAAAAGTTGCAATCATAACTATGCCTGGTGTGAGTATAGCATCAGCACCCTGTAATCCAGCAGTAGGCGGGGTGGGGAAAGGTCAGGTTGTAAGAGAGATTGATGCTCTAGGTGGCATCATGGGGAAATTAGCTGATCGAAGTGCAATTCAATATCGTACATTAAATGAATCCAAGGGTTATGCCGTACAGTCAACTCGTGTGCAAATTGACAAGGAAGTATACGCCAGAAATGCAGAAGCTGAAGTTGAGGCCAATGACAATATAACTGTTATTCGAGAGATGGTAGAGAGAGTAAGTAAAGATCAAGACTCTTTCGTTATTAAAACAGCTGAAGGCGAGTATCTTTCAAAGAAGATCGTTGTTACGACTGGTACTTTCTTAGCAGGTAAGATGCATACGGGAGAGGAACAGTCTGACGGTGGACGAGTTGATTGCCTTAAGGCAGATTCTCTAGAAAATATCTTTGTAGGTGTAACTGCATTAAAGACTAGGTTTAAAACTGGAACTCCTGCACGCTTAAAGAGAGACTCAATTAATTTTTCCAAGATGGTTGAACAAGAAAGTGATCCTACTGCAGTAAATTTCCACTTTGGTCATGATTTAAACGAAAGATTTGTTAAGCAGGTCTCTTGCCATCTTACTAAGACAAATGAAAAGACCCTAGGGATTATACGCGACAATAAAGAAAGAAGTCCTATCTTTAATGGTCAGATTAAAGGTGTTGGGCCTAGATATTGTCCCTCTATTGAAGATAAGGCCTATCGTTATGAAGACAAGGATGTTCATCACGTCTTTGTTGAGCCGGAATCACTAGAATTAGATACGTTTTATCCAAATGGTATCTCTACATCTCTTCCACGTGAGATACAGTTAGACTTTATCCGTACTATAGAAGGTTTAGAGAATGCCGAGATTGCTATCTATGGATATGCTGTAGAATATGATGTTGTCGATACAACATGCCTAGATAGAACACTTCAGTCAAAAGAAATGCCAGGCCTGTACTTCGCTGGGCAAGTAAATGGTACTTCTGGTTATGAAGAAGCTGCGGGACAAGGTTTAATTGCAGGAATTAATGCTGCTAGATCAGCTATTGGGGCAGAGAAGTTTATATTAGATCGTGAGGATTCATATATTGGCGTTATGGTAGAGGATCTTGTATCGAATAAGAGAGATGAGCCTTACAGACTATTTACTGCACGTAATGAAAACCGTCTCTACGTAAGAGAGGATAATACGATTTTACGTATGAAAAAGTATCGTCAACAGTTAGGCTTATATGCTGATGTAGACCAATACCAAGAAACATTTGAAAGAAGTTTTAATATCATATGGAATATAGCTAAGAATTATACATATAAAGCTAATCCAAAAAATAAAGACCATTTTACACAAAAAGGTTATGGACCTCTTAGTTCGAATATTACACTTGCTGAATTATCTAAAAGAGCACATTTAAATCCAGTTGATGTACTAGCAGCGGAGTTGAATGAGAATAATATGGCCTTCGATCCGAATGTTATCCGTACAGTAGCTATATCTCTTAAATACGAAGGTTATATTGATCGTGCACTAGTAGAGAATGCAAAGATAAATCGTTTGAGTAAAAAACCAATTGATTGGACGGTATTAGTAGCTAGTGAAAATATCTCATTTGAGTGCCGCCAACGAATAACAGAAATTAAGCCAGAAAGTTTTGGCCAATTACAAAGAATAGTAGGGATTCGTCCTGCAACCTTAGCCTATGTAGCAGGTAATATTTTATGATGAAAGATACAGAGTTTTGCCAGAAGTACCTAGAACAAATCAACGGTCCTTTTGCAGGAATTAACTTAACAAGAATTAATACACCAGAAGAATTTTTTGATAAGCAATATGTAGATAGTGTTAAACCTATCGAAAATGTAGCTTCACTTAAGAAGATCTATGACAATACTAAAATCCATGTCGATATTGGTTTTGGTGGAGGCTTTCCTTTACTACCACTTGCTAGCTTGAATCCAGATAAGAAGTATATTGGTTTTGAAGCAAGAGGGAAGAAGTCAAAGGTTGTTAATCAGATTGCTGAAGCCATCGGTCTTGATAATGTAAAGACATATCATCAAAGATTTGAGAACGTGTATTTTGATCGCGACTGTACAATTACATTCAAGGCAGTATCAACGATACAAAACCTTCTTCCATTAATTATCACAGATAAAACTGTAAATGTTATTTTCTACAAAGGTCCAAACTTCTATGAATTAGAAGACCTGGATTGGCTTGGTAATAAGTGGGAGATTGTTGAAGAGACACTTGTTGATATTCCTAATACTGAAGGGCGTATGATGATTGCCTTACGTAATAAGAATGTTCTACGTGGAACAGAAATAACGAGTTTTAGAAAAAATAAAAATAAACAGCTTGTCACTTTGTCTTCATTTCTTTAAAAATATAGTAACAACTATATCTTTTGGGAGACATAAATGGCTAAAATTATTGCACTCATGAATCAGAAGGGTGGTGTTGGTAAGACAACTACTACAATTAACCTTGCTGCCTGCCTTGCAGTAGCCGAGAAAAAAACTCTAGTAATTGACCTAGACCCTCAGGGTAACGGTAGTGTTAGTTTAGGGCTTGATTCAGCGCAGCATAACGGAAGCAATATCTATCATGCAATGATTGGTAAAACAGATATTCGTGAATGTATCTACGAAACTGAATTACCTAATCTTCATATCTGTCCATCTGATAATAACTTATCAGGAGCAGAGATTGAGTTAGTAAGTGAATTCGCTAGAGAATCAAAGCTAAAGACAGCTTTTATGCCAGTGATGGATTCTTACGACTATATCCTAATTGATTGTCCTCCTTCACTTGGTCTTTTAACTGTGAACGCGCTTAACGCTGCTCATAGCTTTATTGTACCAATGCAAACTGAATACCTTGCAATGGAAGGTCTGGCACAACTTGTAAACACAGTAAAACTTATTAAAGCAAATTTAAATCCTACATTAGAAATGGACGGAATCGTCCTTACTATGTTTGATGGGAGAGCATCTCTTCACAAGCAAGTTGCAGAAGAGATTAGAAGGCACTTCGGCGATAAAGTATTTCAATCGGTAATACCTCGAAATGTAAAACTCGCCGAGTGTCCATCTTTTGGTAAACCAATTATCCTTTACGATATTGAATCAAAAGGTTCTGAAGCTTACTTATCACTAGCTAAAGAACTTATTATTAAAGATCGTGCACAATCAGTAGAAATTCAAAATGAACTACCACAGGTTCCATCTTCAAATGAAGTTGATGGTTCATTAGCTGGTAACATTCAATAGGTAAGGGGAAGAGAGAATGGCTAAGAAAATGGCGTTAGGAAAAGGAATGGGATCGTTACTTGGTGGCACTCAAGGTGCTTCTAAAGCATCAAAGGCTCAAGCAGCTTTTTCTGATCTACAAAAAGTAGCAGCAGATAATCCAGCTCCTACTAATAAACCAGTGCTTAATGCAACTCCTGCAGTACAAGTAGAAACTAATCCTTCAATGCTTGATATTACAGTAATTCATGCAAACCCAAACCAACCAAGAAAGATCTTTAAAGAAGAAGAACTTCATGAGCTTTCAAACTCAATTAAAGAAAACGGTGTTATTCAACCACTAATCGTTGTTAAGGCCGATAATGGATATGAACTTGTTGCTGGTGAAAGAAGACTTCGTGCTTCTAAGTTAGCAGGTCTTACTCAGGTTCCAGTTGTGATTAAAAGAGCGACTGACCGTGAAAAGATGGTTATGTCGATCATTGAAAACGTTCAAAGATCTGATCTTAACTGTGTTGAAGAAGCTCTTGCATACTTTGCACTTATGGAAGACTTCAACTTAACTCAAGAGGAAGTTGCAAAGAAAGTAGGTAAGGAAAGATCTACAGTAGCTAACTTCCTACGTATTCTTAAGCTTCCACGCGATGTTGTTGAATTAATTCAAAAGGATCAACTTTCATTTGGTCATGCTAAAATTTTAGCTGGTGTTAAAGAGAGAGAAGATTGTATCCGTATTGCAAATAAAGCAGCTCTTGATAATCTATCAGTTCGCGAAACTGAAAAATTAATCAAGTCAGCAAAGAGACCAACAAAAGTTGGCAAAGAAGAAGAAAACTTCGACTTTTTTAATGGAAAAATGTCACAGTACCGTGAAAAATTAGAACAAAAAACTGGTTATCATTTCGGTATTAAAACAAATAAAAACGGTGGAGGAGAAGTTGTACTGAAGTTCTCTAATGAAGCCGAATTTAATGATATATTTGAATACTTACTTTTAAATAGATAATGTTTTATTGGTCCTATGGGACCAGTCTTTATGGCCGGTCCTATAGAACCAAAATTTAAATCAAATATGGTCCTATAGAACCAGCCACGGAAAGGGTAGATTTATGACACAGGGAACAATGGCAGCGATTATCGAAGACGGGTGTAAGCTCGAAGGTAATATCACACTAAACGGTGTAGGGCGCATAGCGGGAATTGTGAACGGAACTATCTTTTCAAACGATACGGTAATTATTTCCGAGGCCGCTGTAATTAATGCAGACATTATTGCAGATGTAATTATGATTAGTGGAATCGTAAAAGGTGACATCAAGGCGACTTCTCGCGTTGAGATTATTAAACCAGCTCGCTTCGAAGGGACTATCACTACACCTTCGCTTATTGTGGAAGACGGCGTTATTTTCCACGGTACAACGAAGATGCACGACGAGAAATAATTAAATAAATTTGATTATTTACAACTTAAATAAATATTAACAATCATTCAGAAAAAAGCGGTTTATCTTGACGATAGGCCAGATAAAGTTTAATTATTAGTGAACTTTTAACCAATCTTATTACACAATTTGGGGTAGTCACTAATGGATACTATCAATACAGTATTAAACTCTCTAGGTATCAACTCTACTTTTTTCATTCAATTGGCCATCGTTACAGTTCTTTACTTTGTAACAAGAAACCTGATCTGGTCTAAGCTTCAAGAAGTTCTTGAAAATCGCGAAGCAAAAACTACTAAAATGGAATCTGGTGCTGACGAAAAGTCACGTCTAGCGATTGAGCTAGAAAATGAATATAAGTCAAAAATTGAAGGTGCTCAATCTGAAGCTTTCAACTTAATTCAAAATAAGAAAGAAGAAGTTACTAAGCGTGAAGCAGTTAAAGTAAAAGAACTTGCTAATAAGCTTGAAGCAGAAGCTAACTCAGAAAAAGCAAAATATTCTCAAGAATTAGAAGAGAAGAAAGTTGCTATCATGAAAGATGCTGATGAGCTTTCATCACTTCTAGTTGATAAAATTGTACAGTAGTCATTAAATTATAAGGATACTAAATGAAATTATTATTAGCTCTAGTTTTTAGTAATATCGTATTTGCAGCTGGTGGCGAGTACCACGGTGGTCATTTATCAGACCTACTAGTTCCTGCAATTAACTTCACAATTGTTTTTGGATTCATGGCATGGAAAATAATCCCATTCATGAAAAACTCATTTGTAGAAAAAGCAGATTCTATTAAGGATCTTGTAGAGTACGCAGCTGAGAAAGATGCAAAAGCAGAAAAAGAATTATCAGCTTCAAAAGCTAAGCTTGATAATATCGAAGGTGAGAAAGAGCAAATCATCGCTAATGCAAAAAATGATGGTGAAAAGTTCGAAGAAACTTACGTTCAAGAAATCAAAGCATCAATGAAAAAAATGGAAGTAGATTCTTCACATAAGTTAGAATCTGAAAAGAAGATGATGCTTAAGCAACTTAATGAGTCACTATTAGATGAAGTAATTTCTAAAACAAAGAATAAAATTCACTCTGATAGTTCATTATCAAATAAAGCAACAACCAATTTAATTTCAAGACTATAGTTCTAGGGTTAGTAAGATGAAAGAAAAGAATGTAGCCAAAGCGTATGCAAAAGCGATTTTCAGCCTAGGTAAAGAGTCTAATATTAATACAGCACAAGAGCTTACTGCTCTTACAGAAGTAATCAATGCAAGCAATGATTTAGAAAACGTTATGTTTCTAGATGTATTTACTATTGAGGAAAAAGCTTCTGTTCTTAATGATGTATTAGCAAAGTTAGGGCTTTCTCAAGTTGTAAAATCATTTATTAATTTCCTACTTCAAGAAAAAAGAATTGGTATTCTACCTCTAATCTTTAAAGAAGTTATCGTTATGGATGATCATGAAAAAGGTTTCATGAGAGGAACAATTGAAGGTAGTTCAGATTCAATTGATACTGAGTCACTTAATAAGATCAAATCTTTTATTAAGTCACAACTTGGATCAGAGCCTGAGTTAACTTATACAAAAAACGAAAAAATTACAGCAGGTGTTCGTGTGACAGTTGAAGACTATCAAATCGATGCATCTGTAGATAAACAACTTAATACTTTAAAAGAATCAATTATAAATGGCTAATGGCCAATTATTGTAGAGGTAAATGATGTCAATGAATCCAGAAGAAATTACGAGCATTATCAAAGACAGAATTGCTAACTTCGAAACTAAACTTCAAGTAGACGAAGTAGGTACAGTTCTTACTGTTGGTGATGGTGTTGCTAGAGTTTTCGGTCTTAAAAACGTAATGGCCGGAGAGCTTGTAGAATTTGCTACAGGTACAAAAGGTATGGTTCTAAACCTAGAAACTAACAACGTTGGTGTTGCTATTCTTGGTGATGATCCAAAAATCACAGAAGGTTCAACAGTTAAAAGAACTCAAAAGATCGTTGAAGTACCAGTAGGTGACGCTCTTTTAGGTCGTGTTGTTGATGCTATTGGTAATCCAATTGATGGACAAGGTGAAATCGTTTCTGAACACACTAGACGTGTTGAAATTAAAGCTCCAGGTATTCTAGGTAGAAAATCTGTACATGAGCCACTTCAAACAGGTATTAAAGCAATCGACGCTATGATCCCAATCGGACGTGGTCAACGTGAGCTTATCATTGGTGACAGAAAGACAGGTAAAACTGCTGTTGCAATCGATACAATCATCAACCAAAAAGGTAAAGATGTAGTTTGTATCTACGTAGCTGTTGGTCAAAAGAACTCAACAGTACGTCAAGTACAACAAAAACTAAAAGAAGCTGGTGCTCTTGATTATACAATCATCGTATCTGCAACTGCTTCTAACTCTGCACCACTTCAGTACCTAGCACCATATACTGGTTGTACAATGGGTGAGTACTACAGAGATAGCGGTAAGCACGCACTAATCGTTTATGATGATTTAACAAAACAAGCTCAAGCTTATCGTCAACTTTCACTACTTCTTAGACGTCCACCAGGACGTGAAGCATTCCCAGGGGACGTTTTCTACTGTCACTCAAGACTACTTGAGCGTGCGGCGAAACTATCTGATGACCTAGGAGCTGGTTCACTAACTGCACTTCCAGTTATTGAAACTCAAGAAGGTGACGTTTCTGCATATATTCCAACAAACGTAATTTCGATTACAGATGGTCAGATCTTCCTTGAAGGTGACCTTTTCAACTCTGGTATTCGTCCAGCTGTTAACGTTGGTATCTCAGTATCACGAGTTGGTGGTTCTGCTCAGATTAAAGCAATGAAAAAAGTTGCTGGTACACTAAGACTTGATCTTGCTCAGTACCGTGAACTTCAAGCTTTCGCGGCTTTCGGTTCAGATCTAGACGAAGCTACTCAAAAACAACTTTCAAAAGGTGAGAGACTTGTTGAGCTACTTAAGCAAGCACAATATTCTCCATTCGACGTAATCGATCAAGCTGTATCTGTATATGCTGGTACAAAAGGTATGTTCGATTCAGTACCTGTTGATAAGGTAAGAGTTGCTGAAAAAGATCTTCTAGATCACCTAAATACTTCTCACTCAGATCTTATGAATTCATTAAGAGCAGAGAAACAAATCTCTAGTGAGAACGACGGTAAATTAGCAACTGCAATTAAAGAATTTATTGCAAGTAAGAACTACTAATTAATTGAGGAGCCATAATGGCAAATATTAAGGATCTTAAAAAGAAAATCAAAAGTACTAAGGGTACTTTAAAGATTACGGAAGCTATGAAACTTGTTTCAGCTGCAAAGCTAAACAAGGCTCAGAATGCGATTCTGAATGCGCGTCCTTATGCAAATGAATTAGAAGATTCAATTAAGACAATTTCTGCTTTAGTTGAAGATTACAACCATTCTTTCTTAAATAATAACGAATCTAAGAAAGAAGTACTTCTTGTAATTTCTTCGAATAAAGGTCTTTGTGGTGGTTATAACTCAGGTCTTGCAAAAGCTGTTAAAGCTTATCTTGCAAAACATGAAGATACTAACAACCTAGAAGTTCACTTTATCGGTACTAAAGTAAAAGAACTTGTTGTGAAACTTGTTAATGAAGGTGAAACTTATGGTTTTGAAAGAACAGAACCACAATTTCATGAAGTTCAAAATATTGCGTCTAAGCTTTCTGAGCTTTTCGCAACTGGTGAAGTAGGAAAGGTAAGTATTGCTTACAATATCTTCCATTCTGCTATCCAGGTTGAACCAACTGTTAAACAAGTACTTCCAATGACTCTTGATTCATCTGAAAGAGATGAGCTAAAGGAAAAGTATCCGTTTGATTTCAGATACAACCCTGGTGCTGAAAATATTTTAGATGGCCTTATCCCAGAAGCATACACAAGTGCAATGTGGACTGCAGTATTAGATGCTACAGCAGCAGAGCATGGATCACGTATGTCAGCAATGGATAGTGCCGTTGGAAACTGTAAAGATGCAATTAGAACACTAACTATTAAAATGAATAAATTGAGACAAGCGGCGATTACGACTGAACTTATTGAAGTTGTATCAGGTGCTGAGTCCCTCAATGGTTAAGGAGCGTAGAATGTCACAAGCAAAAGGTGTTATTCGTCAAGTTATGGGTCCTGTTGTAGACGTTGAATTTGCTGATGGAAATTTACCGGAAATCTATAACGCCCTTTTAGTTACAAACTCAACAATCAACGACAAAGAAAATAACCTTGTTCTTGAAGTTGCAACTCACCTAGGTGATAACGTTGTTAGAACGATCGCTATGGACCAAACTGAAGGTCTATCAAGAGGACTAGTTGTTACTGACAGTGGTGCTCCAATTCAAGCACCTGTAGGTCGTGAATGTCTTGGTCGTATCATCAACGTAGTTGGTGAGGCGATTGATGAAGCTGGTGAATTAGGTAATAAAAAATCTTACTCAATCCACAGAGAAGCTCCATCATTTGAAAATCAATCAACAAAACTTGAGCCATTCTTTACTGGTATTAAAGTTATTGACCTTCTTGCTCCATACCTAAAGGGTGGAAAGATTGGTCTATTTGGTGGTGCTGGTGTTGGTAAAACAGTTCTAATTATGGAACTTATCAACAACATTGCTACTCAACACGGTGGTTTCTCAGTATTCGCTGGTGTTGGTGAAAGAACTCGTGAAGGAAACGACCTTTACGAAGAAATGAAAGAATCAGGAGTTATCGATAAGACAGCTCTAGTATATGGTCAGATGAATGAGCCACCAGGTGCCCGTGCACGTGTTGCTCTAACTGGTCTTTCTCTAGCAGAATACTTCCGTGATGAAGAGAAACAAGACGTACTATTCTTCGTTGATAATATCTTCCGTTTTACACAAGCTGGTTCAGAGGTATCTGCACTACTTGGACGTATTCCATCTGCCGTAGGTTACCAACCAACTCTTGGTACTGAGATGGGTGCTATGCAGGAGCGTATTACTTCAACTAAAGATGGTTCGATTACTTCTATCCAAGCTGTATACGTACCTGCCGATGACTACACGGATCCGGCTCCAGCAACTACATTCGCTCACCTTGATGCGACTACTGAACTTTCACGTTCAATTGCTGAAAAAGGTATCTACCCAGCGGTAGACCCACTAACATCATCTTCAACTATTCTATCTCCAGCTATCCTTGGTGATGATCACTATGATACTGCTCGTTCAGTTCAACAGATCCTTCAAAGATATAAGGAACTTCAAGATATCATCGCGATTCTTGGTATGGATGAACTTTCTGAAGAAGATAAAGTACTTGTTGGTCGTGCAAGAAAGATTGAGAAATTCCTTTCTCAACCATTCTTCGTTGCTGAGCAGTTTACAGGTATCCCAGGTCAATTCGTTGATATCAACGATACGATCAAAGCATTCAAGGCTATCCTAGCTGGTGAATGTGATGAAGTTCCTGAGCAAGCTTTCTACCTTGTTGGTAACCTAAACATGGTATATGAAAAGTGGGAACAACTTAAGAAAGACGCATAACTAAGTAGTAGGTTCCATGGGCCAAAAGCCTGTGGAACTTAAGCAAAGGATTAATAAATGAGTAACTTTGTTGTAAATATTCTAACGCCTAGCTCAGTTGTTGCGAAGAACGTACCAGCAGACTCAGTTTTCATTCCTACTTTAAAGGGTGAGATTGAAGTTCTTGATGGTCATACTCACATTGTTGAGAAGCTAGCTACTGGTAGCGTTGCTGTACACGGTGATGATTCTGAAAGATTTTTCACTGTTACTGACGGTATCGTAAAGGTTTTAAACGACCAAATTACTATCCTATCTCTGACTTCAGAAGAAAACTGTCAGATTGATGAGGAAAGAGCTACAAATGCACTAATCTACGCTCGTGAAAAGCTGAAAGGAACTCTTACTGATGAAGAATTAGTTAAGTACCGTCGTAAGCTTGAAAGAGCCGAACTTAGATTACAACTAGTTAAGCAAATTTCAAAATAATAGATTAGGCCCTGGAAACAGGGCCTTTCTTTTGCCTGTCAGTGACCACTCGGCAATTTTTGCCCCTTAAGTCCTAAATATCCCAATAGTGAGAAAATAGAGCTAATGATTATTAGGTTTATTTATCTCTTCATTTCTTTATTTCTAGCAAATGCTTATGCATTAAGTGGCGGAGATATAGTTACTCTTAAGCCTAAGAGTTTCGATGTTAAAGAAACATTTGAATTACATAAACGCTTTGTTCCACCTATTGCTTATCAAGGTCATATTGAATCTGATGAAATTATTATGGCAAGTTCAGGGGTTAAAAAAGGGACTAAGGTAAGCGGTAATATCAAAGATGGGGAAGAACTCGTATTCTTTTCTTACGGCGATAATAAAGGTAAGAAAGAAGCTCTCAAGAAGCCTTCAGCTTTAAAGAAAGCACCAGTAGTAACTGCTACACAAAAGGTTGCTGGTAAACCTAAAAATTATAAACCAGTCATCGATTTTTCAAGCTTTATTCAGTCAGCGGCACGTAAGAAGAAATCTGTTTCAAATTTCAAGGTGAAACTACGTGAGTTTGGGCCTAAGGGTATATCAAAGAATAACTTAACTGATTTTGACTTAGTTCCTACTTACAATTTAAATGAATTATTTACCGATGCGGGGATGGGGGAAATCTCAATTCCAATTTCTAGTGATGATAGCTTTTCTACTTTTCGGGGATCCGTTGCTGCTCAAGGAATTATTAGAACAAATTTTGAGTTAAGTGCACGTAGTGATACGACCTTTGATATTCCTGTCATTAATGATGATTATCTCTATAAAATATTAGAAAAGAATAAGGTAAAAGAAGAGACTGGGGCACATATTTTAGTGGATCTAGGTGATAAGATCGATACTTCGACATTTATGGGTGCCTTTAAAAAGAAGGTGTTTTTAAATCGAAATTTTAAAGAAGTTGAACCTGGTGATTCCTTTGTTTATGAGCTTTATCTCGATGTTGAGCTAGGAAATCATTTAATAAAGTATATGGACTTTAAAGGTAAGGTCGCTCAAAAAATTATCCATCTTGTCCAAGATGAAATTACATATGAAGCACCTTATCTTTTAGACGCTAAGGCCATTAATTTTTCTGTATATGAAGAAAATCTCGCAGCTAAAACCTTACAGTCATTGAACTTGAACGATAGTGATATTCGCTACTTTAATCGTGAGATCAGTGCTTCTAAAGTCGGGCTTAATCGCTATAAAATTCTTACCCCGTTGCGGGATGCAAGTTTTAAACACTATATTGAAGTTGGTAAAGAGACTTCGGTCTTTGTGGGATTCAATGATATTAAAAAAGTCGTTATTCCCTCCATTGAGTATATTGACTACTTAAAAGAGCTCTTTCAAAATCGGGCCGATAATGGTGCATGTGTTATTCAAATAAACTTGAATAATCCACTCGTTGGTTTTGAAGCTTATATGTCGTCGCAGCGACCTTCTGGTTCATATGATTTCTATTATATGGACAAAGATGGAACAGTTAGTGCTGAAATAACAGGACTTACGGAAAAGGTATTTGTAATTTCTCATGACTATGGGATTATGAATACGAAAATTGACTCTGGGGAAGGCAATATTCAATACACGCAAAGTTTCTGTACTGAAGGATTATATATTATTGAAAATATCTAGTTTGAGAGAATATTACTAGATTTATCTTATTGAGGAGATTGTATGAAAAAGATTTTAGTTGCAATGATGATTATGATTGCTGGTTTCCAAGCACAAGCTGGAATTTATGTTGAACCATACCTAGCGTATAATATTTTAGGTGACACTGATGGCGATGATACTACTGGTTTAAATATCGGTGGTCGTCTAGGTTACTCACTTCCAATGCTTGTAAGCTTTGGTCTAGATTACAATATGGGAACTTATGATGTAGACGGAACTGACGCCGATGTAACAAATATGGGTGCATACGTAGCAGTTGATTTACCGATCCTTGCAAGAGCTTATGCTAGTTACTACTTTAATTCAGAGCTTGAAGACCTAGAAGGTTCAGGTATTGCACTTGGTGTTGGTCTTACTATGCTTCCATTTGTTTCTGTAAACTTTGAATACCGTAAAATGACTTATGATGAATTTAATGGTGTTGCTTTAGGAGCAAATGAAGTTGAAGCAGATGAAATCCTAGTTGGTATTTCAGTTCCACTTGATCTTTAATTTTAAAAAATTAATAAATAAGAAAGGCCCACTTAAGTGGGCTTTTTTTATGACTCGTATTCTTTATTATTAAAAATTTCCATTGTTCGCTTGTAGCCGGCCTCAAGCATCTTAGTCATTTTCTTTGGATTTAAACTGAAGATATCTGCAAAGAAAAGATTATAATCGTCATGCTTTGGATAAATATCAATAAGCTTTACATCAGGATTGAAGTTAAGCTTTCGCTCGATGATTGAAGTAATATGACGTCTCTGTTCATTGCTGAATTTTTCATTGATCATATACTGGTTTACAGTATCGATAATGTCTTGAGCAGCGATACGTCTGGCCCTTGAATCAACAATTTTCTTTTGAATCATTAAATAAATGGCCTGAGTACAAATAGCAGGAAGGCCATAGTTAGCAAGGGAGCCAATTTCATCTTGATAATGATATGGCGTATGGGTCCAGCTTGAGATGATATATTCACAACTATTATCAACGGCCACGTGAGTTGATAGTGTCTCGCGAATTTCACCATCAATATAAAAGTCAGTTGTATCAGTTACCGTATTATGAATAGGGTATGGAGTGTAAAATGGTGGAACACTCATCGAGGCAGTGGCCGCTTCTGCAATTGGAATATCTGTATAGTAATGTGCCGTTGGATCATGACTTGGATTTGGATAATTGTAGCGTGAGAATATTGTCTTACGCGAGTTATCTAATTGAGTCGCAATAATGAAAAGGTCAGCATCATAATCGTCAAAATTATTTGATTTGATTATATTTTCAATAATGTAGTCGTGAAGTCCCGTTGTTGAAAAGAGGCCAGAGACTGTCATGATAGGCTTTAAAAGACTTTTGATAACAAGTGGAAAGCCATCCAAAGGATCATAGAGATTAGGGTGATGAGGCTTTAAACTTGGTCTCTTTAGAGAAAGCATATCCTTGTATGTAATAGGCTTCAAACCGGTTTTGTTTTTATGAATAAAAGCTTCAATGACTTCTAAAGGTGAATGTCCAGAGGCTAAAAAGAGACTGATAAGTGCCCCTGCACTTGAACCAACATAAGTTGAGATTTCATAATCAGGATTTACATCAGAATGATTATGCTTGAATGTAAAACCAAGATCGTGGAGTGCCCAACTTACTCCAAGGTGCCATGCGGCAGCTTTGACGACACCACCCGACAGAACCAGGGCAGTCTTTTTATTCTTGAAGTTTTCTATATCAACTCTGTTCATAAAAAAATTATACTCGAAATACGAATTTATGTATTGATAATTTTTGGCAAAGCACGTCAAGTTGGTTAAAATTAAGAAATGATTTGGATGGACATAAATGACTATTCATTGTTGAAGGGAATCTCAATATCAACAATTCGTCGCTATATAAAAAGAGATAAATTAATTTGGAAATTTGATCAGGGTAAATATCTGATACAAATGAACGAGTGGGAATATAACGATTCACTAAGTGCATCGAATGCCATCGTATACCTTAAGCGTTTACAAGAAGAACATGAGCTTCTTAAAAAAGAATTAATTAAAACCAAGCAAGAAAATAATGAATATAAAATGCTCGTAGATCTCTACGAAGGTCGTCTCAATGAAAATAATCAAATTACTTATAACTAGTTTTTTACTTTTACTAGCACTTGATATTTTTGCTGCACCAAGCGCACGTCGTTGTATGATTCTCCCTGTAAGGGATTCTGTTGGTGGAGCACTTGGTTACGAAGTCTTTGCTAAAATTGAAGGCTATTTAAAATCATCACGTTGGTGTTACTACCAGTATAATTCTGAAATTATCAATATTTTATCAAACTATAAGAAGAATTTAGATGCAGCTCTAGAGAATCCAAAAGTTTTAAAATTAGTTTCTGAAAAAACAAATGCAGGATCACTAATTAAAGTGAAGATCGAAAGTTTACCAAAAGGTGTTGCTGTTAATATGCAAATTTTTGGTGCGAATGGAAGAGATATTTACTTTAATGAGAAAATTGAACTCAATAGTGATGATCCTGGACTAATTGCTCAGACGGCCAATAATTGGCTAGATCAATATGAAAAACAAATCCCTTATGATGCTCGTGTCTTAGGTGTCCTTGGTCAGCAGTTCTCTATTGATCTTGGTAAGGATGCCGGAATCTTTACTGATTATGAAGTGAAGGTCGTGCGACCTATGCGACGTAGAAAGCACCCTCTTCTTCAGGAAGTTGTTGACTGGGAAACAAAAACGATTGCTACGGGAAGAATTATTCATGTCGGTGAATCACTCTCTCAAGTTAAAGTGCTTCGCTATGAAGACAGGAGTCTTATTCAAGCAGAAGACTGGGTATTAATTTCTAAGAATACGAAAGAATCTGAAAAAAGAGATTTAAAATATGACCCAGTTGAAGGAAATGATCGTACTTCTTCATTTGGAAGATTAGGTGAATTCGGATTAGCTCTTAAGATTGGGACAGGATCTAATAATAATTCATCAATTTCAAATGGAACGAAATCGATTAACGGTGTTGATTTTGCAATTGCCTTCGATAGCGAACTTTGGCTTACTAGAAATTATTGGGTAGGACTTGAGTTAGAAAAGGGTTTTGGAAAATATTCTAAGGATGCAGGTAATTTAGTGTCTGATAGCAACTCGATGGATTCATCTCGTTTTAGACTACTTGCAGGTTATAAATATCTACCGATGGGCTTCTTCTATGGACCTCAGGTTGATGTATTTATAGGGTATGGATCTTATACTCATGGATTTGATAATCAAGTTGCTGATGGATTCACTGAAATTAATTTTAGCGGGATCTTAGTGGGTGCCAGAGCAAGTATGCCACTAGTTAGAGGTATTAGAATTTATTTTCAATTCGATTTTATGCTTGATCCTGGTTATGAAGAAGATGTTTCAATATTCGGTAGTGCAAAAGATACAAGTAATTTTCATGTTGCTGCTGGTGCGGAATATAAATATGGACCAAATATCAATCTATACGGTGGAATCGACTACTTAAGTGATAAAGCTGAATTTGCAAGTGATGGTACTAAAGTAACTGTTAAGAACACGGCCTTGAAGGGCGGTGTGAAGTTTGCATTCTAAAAAATGACAATCTAGATCAGAAGAGAATTAAAATGAAACGTATAAAAGAATTGGCAGATCAAATTAAGATCCATAAGGCATTGTACTATGCTGGAAAACCAGAAATTTCAGATATTGAATACGATAAATTAGAAGATGAGTTAAGACTATTGGATCCAGAAAACTCTGTTCTTAATCTTGTTGGTTCAACAGTGACTTCACTTGATAAAGTAAAACACGATAAGAAAATGCTTTCATTGGGAAAAACTTATAAAGTGGATGAATTAATTTCATGGGCAAAAAAATATGAAGTCTTAGGGATTTATAAAGTTGATGGTGTCTCATGTTCTCTTATCTATGAAGATGGTCATTTAGTTCTAGCAAAAACTAGAGGTGATGGAACTTACGGTGAAAATATCACGCAAAAAGTTCAGTGGATGAAGGGAGTTCCAGGATCTATTTCGATTAAAGATAGAATTGAAATTAGAGGCGAGATGTATTGTGATGAGCAGTCTTTCTTTCATCTCTCAGAAACGATGGTTGCCCAAGGTTTAGAGAGACCTTCGTCACAACGAAATATCGTAGCAGGTCTGGTGGGCAGAAAAGAAAATATCAGTCTCTGTTCTTATATAAATTTCAAGGCCTTTGATTTGATAGGTCTAGATTTTGAAAAAGAAAGTCAAAAATACGATACACTGAAAAAAGAAGATTTTGATATTCTTGAATATACCCTCATGCATACAAAGAAAGATTATGAGGTGGCAATTGATGATGCTAAAGATTTTATGGCCAATGGTGATTATCTAATTGATGGCCTCGTCTTTGTTTACAATGAAATTAAATTACATGATGAACTTGGAGAAACAGCCCATCATCCTCGTTATAAGATGGCCTTTAAGTTTGAAGGAGAGACGGTACAAACAACTCTCAACTCGATAACTTGGCAAGTCTCTAGAAATGGTATCTTAACTCCTGTAGGAGAAGTTGAGCCTGTTTCTATTAGTGGAGCCGTTATTTCTCGTGTGACCCTTCATAATTATGGAATGGTTAAACAGCATAATTTAAAAGCTGGTGATAAAATTGAAATCATCAGAAGTGGTGAAGTTATTCCTAAATTTCTGCAGACAATTGAAGAATCTCAAAATGATTTTTCAATCCCAGAATGTTGTCCAAGTTGTGACTCAAAAGTGGTTATCGAAGATATTCGACTCTTTTGTAAGAACCCAGCTTGTCCTGCTCAAATTAAAGAAGCAATCTTAAACTTTATACAGAAGATTGGGATTGATGATTTAAGTTCGAAAAGACTCGAAGAGATGATTCGTAAGAATTTAGTTACGAGAATTGAAGATCTTTATAAACTTGAAATGGATCAGTTACTAACCCTCGATAAAGTAAAAGATAAATTGGCCACAAAGCTCCTTGCAAGTATTGAAAGCTCAAAGAAGGCAGATTTGATCACTTTCATTTCCGCATTAGGAATTACAGGTGGTGCTTATAATAAATGTGAAAAAGTTATTCATGGTGGTTTTGATTCAATTGAAAAACTTTTAAATATGAGTGCAGATGAGCTTGCTACTCTTGAAGGTTTTGCTGAAAAGTCAGCTACTACATTTGTAAACTCATTACAGGAAAAAAGAGAGTTAATAAATAATCTTCAATCTCTTGGTTTCACTTTTGAAGTATTGGAAGAAGAGATTGGCTCTGGATTGGCTGGATTGAAAATTTGTATTACTGGTTCTTTATCACGAAAAAGAAGTGATATCGAAAAAGATATTAAAGCTGCTGGTGGAACACCTGTAGGATCTGTTAGTAAGAATACTGATATTCTTCTTACAAATGAGACAGAAGCTAAATCTTCCAAATATAAGAAGGCTTTAGACTTAGGAATCATAATTAAATCAGAAGATGAAGTAATGGGAATGATTGATTAATGGCCAAGAAAAGTAAAAAAGTTTTTGAATGTTCAAATTGTGGATTTCAAACTGCAAAGTGGATGGGACGTTGTACTGATTGTGGTGAGTGGAATAGTTTTGTAGAAGAAACTTTTACTCCTGTCCAAGAAAGTATAAAGGTTAAGGCCGTTGGAGAGACTGCTCCTAAAAAATTAAAAGAAATTGAAGTCGAAACTTATAATCGAGTTAGTACTGGCATAGGTGAATTCGATCGTGTCGTTGGTGGAGGATTAGTTCCTGGCTCCCTTATACTTATTGGCGGTGAGCCTGGGATTGGTAAATCGACTCTATTAACAGAAATGCTATCTAAACTTTCTGGTCAGCAAAGTGACCAAAGCTTTCTTTACGTTAGTGGAGAAGAAAGTGAAGGACAGGTCGCTGGACGTGCCAAACGTATGGGCCTGAAAAATGATTCGTTCTATATTTACAACGAAACAAATTGGCAAAATATTTTAAATCAAATTAAAAAGATTAAACCTCGTTTCATGGTTCTTGACTCGATTCAAACGACCACATCGAGTGAGCTACAATCACCTCCTGGTACAGTTTCGCAAATTCGTGAGGTTACTTACGAGTTAATGAATCATGTTAAAGCAACAGGTATTACTTGCTTTATTGTAGGCCACATTACCAAAGATGGTGCTATTGCTGGTCCTAAAATCCTCGAGCATATGGTTGATACAGTTATCTATTTTGAAGGTGATCAATTTGGTCACTATAGAATGCTTAGAGCTATTAAAAACCGTTTCGGAAATACTAATGAAGTTGGAATTTTTGAAATGCAGGAAGATGGACTAAATGAAGTTAAAAACCCTTCGCAATTCTTTTTAGATGATGATCTTGAAGATAGCTTTGGAAAGAGTTTAACTTGTATTAAAGAAGGAACCAGACCTTTGTTTGTCGAAGTTCAAGCTCTTGTAGCAGAAAATAAATTTGGAAATGGCAGACGTACAACTCAAGGGCTTGATAATAATCGTGTTGCTATGATGGTTGCGATCATTGAAAAATATGCAAATATTCCTATGGGGATGAACGATATCTATGTCAACGTTGTTGGCAGTATGAAGCTTACAACGAGAGAGTCTGACTTAAGTATTATTGCTGCTCTTTTAAGTTCATATAAGTCTAAACCAATTCCTAAGGATACTGTCTTCTTGGGAGAAGTGGGGCTTACTGGTGAAGTTAGAACTGTTCCACATATGGAAATGCGTATTAAGGAAATGGAACAACTTAATTACAAGACGCTTGTGGCCTCACCAAAAGTTGCAAAAGATTACTCTAAAAAATCAAAATTAAAAATTATACCAGTAAGAAAAGTTACAGATATTTTTAAAGTACTAGGGGACTAGCCCCTAGTATTTTCAAAAATTTACTTGAATATATTTATTCCAAAGATTCTTTTTGTATTCAAAATATTGAGAATTAGTTTTAGAAGATTCAAAGAATGATTCTTTTTCCCATTGCTTACTAACATCATCAATAGACATTAGACCAGCACCAATAGCTGCTGCTAGTGCTGCTCCATATGAAGTTGTTTCAATCACCTTCGGTCTTGTCACATTGATTCCAGAAATATCGGCCTGAATTTGCATAAGAAGATTGTTTGCAACAGCACCACCATCGACTTTAAACTCTTCGAGATCACTACCCATATCGCTTTTCATGGCCTTAATTAAATCATTAATACTTAAAGCAATTCCTTCAAGGGCAGCTCGACAAATATCATTAGTGTCGGTAGCTCTTGTCATGCCGATTAATGCAGCCTTTGCGTGTGGTTTCCAGTACGGCGAACCTATACCCGTGAAGAATGGCAGTAGAATCAGATCTTTAATTTGATTTAAATCTTTAACAGCATTTGCTTTATCTTCTGTTTGGGCCGCATTGTCGATGATTTGAAGGTTGTCTCTAAGCCATTGAACACATGCTCCTGCAATATAACAAGAGCCTTCAAGCGCATAATAAGTTTTACCCTGGTACTTGTAGGCAACTGTAGTTAGAAGTCCGTGTTCCGAATATTTTTTTTCTTCCCCTGTGTTAACAAGCATAAAAGCACCTGTACCGTAAGTACATTTACCTGTTCCTTTTGTGAAGCAAGCTTGGCCAAAGAGCGCGGCCTGTTGATCACCAAGTATACCGTTAATAGGGAGTCCATCTGGTAGAAAGTCTAGGCCTTTTGTATGTCCAAAATCGCAAATTGACTCACAAACTTCTGGTAAACAATTCTTCTCAACTCCCAAAGTATCACACAGATTAGAGTCCCAATTACATGTATCAAGTGACATTAGTAGAGTTCTCGATGCATTAGATACGTCTGTCTTAAACGATTCACCATTAGTTAGGCGATAAAGTAGGAAAGTATCGATAGTACCAAAACGTAGGTCATGATTCTTGTAGGCCTCTTTTACATATTGGTTATTATTTAATAACCAGTGCATCTTCGTTCCTGAAAAATATGGATCAAGTGGAAGTCCAGTGACTTTTTTGAAGTTAGCTTCATGCGATTTCATGCTCTCGCAGAAGTCTGCTGTTCTTCGATCTTGCCAAACGATGGCCTTTGCCAAAGCATCACCTTTGCGATTAAAAGCACAAGTTGTTTCTCTTTGGTTAGTGATTCCAATCGATGCAATGTCTTTGGCATCAATATTATTTCTTTTAAGAACACTTTGTACGGTGCTCTTAACACTCTTCCAAATTTCGTCGAGATCGTGTTCAACCCAACCTGTGTCTGGGAAGTATTGTTTGAATTCTTGATTTTCTTTATCAACAAACTTAAAAGTTTTGGCGTCGATAATAGTAGCAGTAGTACCAGTGGTACCTTGATCTAAAGATAAAATATACATTTTTACTCCAGTATAAGAGTTAATTTATAGTAAAAAGCTATTCAGTTAATTTTACACCGGGATTATGGCCTGGGTAATTACGCGCAATGCTGTTGATTGCAATTTCCCATTGTTTAGCTAAAAAGAAGTTACTTCCCTTTAGAAGTGAGACGGATAGACCGATTAAGATAACAAGTAAAAAGATGAACTCGACAAAGGTTTGCCCAGCTTGATTAAGAATTTTTTTCTCTAGCTCTTTGTCTTGTGTTTTTTGCATAGTGCAATCTTACCTAATTAAGTGTATAATACCATTCTAACTGGGGTTAAGAGTTGAGTACAGAAAGAAAAAAATTTCCATATAAGATCCTGCTAGTTGCATGCATACTAGTTCTTGGATCACTATTTGTGACTGATGACAGTTTTACTACTGCAAAGGTTGCTGGTGTGGATGTTAAAAAGATTCAGCATTATGAATCAATGCTCGTTCGTCCCGATTTGAAATCAACAGAAGGTAAAACTTATAAAAAAGAAGAGCTTTCTAAGGGTGTTGTTATTTTAAATTTCTGGGCCAGTTGGTGTACACCATGCCTTGAAGAATTTCCAAGTTTGGTAAGTCTTCGTTCTGAAATCAAAGACCCAAAACTTAAGATTATTGCAATTAACTCTGACGAAGGTCAAAAGCAACTCAAAAAAATTAAAGACGTTGTAAAAAAATACAATGTGAATTTTGATGTCGTTAAAGATACTCAAGGTAAGTTAACAGATGCCTTTATGGTTTCTGCCATCCCTGTATCGATCGTTTACAAAGATGGCCGTGTCGTAGAAGTTGCAAAAGGCTCTAAAGATTTTAACTCTGAAGAATTTAAAGAAAAAATTCGTGAGTGGCTTAAATAGAGCTCTTATCAACTGCTAAATTTCTACCCCAATTATAAGTAATTTCAGAAATCGTATCTGTTTTAAAAATACTAAAACGAGGTTTGAACTTTTTGATGATTGCACCTTGGTCATACTTTCCAACTGCAGCAGCTGCATTCAAAGTAATTCCCGCCCACATTTGAGTCATGTTGATCTTATACATTGGAGCACAGATTGAAGCTAACAAAAGTAGGTTGTCACAGTGGCAAGATCCTGGATTATAATCTGAAGCAATTGCTAGCTTACAGCCACCGTCCACTAGTTGTTTGGCATCTGCTTTAGGCTTTCCTAAGAAGATTCCTGTTCCTGGAAGTACCGTTGCTACAGTCTTGGATTCTGCTAATTTCTTTATTCCATCTTCCGTTGTACATAGAAGGTGGTCAGTACTTAGAGCACCTAATTCGCAAGCAAGAATAGCGCCTTTATTATCATTAAATTCATCAGCATGTGTCTTTAATGGTATTCCATATTCTTGAGCAACTTGAGCTAACTTTTTAACATCTTCAGATTCAAAGTAGCCTTGTTCATGGAAGATATCTACGCAATCAATGATATTAAGTGGAGCGACTTCATGTAGAAGAGGGATAACAATTTCATCCATATACTTCTGTGTTGAATCATAATTTTTTGGAAGAGCGTGGGCCGGCATAAATGTATTAAAAATTTGAATATCTGGAGCAAATTCTTCTTTTAACTTTGCGATTAACTTTGTCATTCGCATTTCACCTTCAAATGAAAGTGAATAACCAGATTTAACTTCAATTGTGCCTACACCGTAACTAGCAATTCTCTTTATTCTATCACGACAGTTACTAAGTAGTTCTTCGTCACTTGTGTCATTAGTTCCATTCGAAGTTGCAACAATTCCGCCACCAGCTTTGGCTATTTCTTCATAATCAGCGCCATTTAGTCTCATTTGGTATTCGTTTGCACGATTACCCCCAAAGATAAGGTGTGTGTGAGAATCAACAAGTTCAGGAGTGATAACATAACCTTCGAGGTCTTTTACAACTTTTGCTTTTTTAAGATATTCTACAGGAATACTATCGCTGTCACCAACCCACACGATCTCATCTTCTTCGAATACGATTGCACCGTGGTGAAGAATAGAAATATCTTCAGGAAGAAGATTGCGGCCGTCTTTTTTTTGGGCCGCCTCAAGAGTTAAGACTTCGTTAATATTCTTGTAGATAATCATTACTGTAATTTTCCTGTATGCTTTTCAACTGCTCTCAGTAATTCACCATTAGCAATTAGAGCTTCGATATTATTGATGTCACGATAGAAAACTCTATCTTCTACAATTTTATCAACAGACTTTCTAATGTGTGAAATTAACTCTTCAATTGCAGGTGAAGATTTAAGAGGGCGATGGAATTCAATAGCTTGTGTGTTACATAGTAGCTCGATTGCTAAACATTTTGTCGCGTTCTCAATAACTTCATGAAGTTTACGCCCTGAAGTTACACCCATTGAAACATGATCTTCTTTATCTGTTGAAGTTGGAACTGAGTCCACACTTGCTGGATGACATAGGTATTTATTTTCTGATGTTAAAGCTGCTGCTGTAACGTGTGCGATCATTAAACCACTATTAAGTCCTGACTCTGGTGTTAAGAATGCTGGTAGGTCAGAAAAGGTTGGGTTCATCATTTTTTCAACACGTCTTTCACTGATATTACAAAGCTCTGCCATACCAATTGCTAAGTAATCCATTGCCATTGCAATTGCTTCACCGTGAAAGTTTCCTCCTGAGATAACTTCGTCTTCACCTAAGAAAATTAGTGGGTTATCTGTAACAGCGTTAAGTTCAATTCCTAAAACTTCTTTTGCATGAGCAAGCGTTTGTCTTGAGGCACCGTGAACTTGGGGAACACATCTTAATGAGTAAGGGTCTTGAACCTTTCCACAATCAACATGTGAATTTAAGATTTCACTTCCAGCAATGATATTGTTTACGTTAATAGCACTTGCAAGTTGACCTGGGTGTGGCTTAAGTCCGTGAATTTTGTGATCGTATGCTCTTAGTGTTCCACGAACTCCATCAAGAGTTGTCGCTGCACAAATATCGGCAATACGAACTAAATTTTCAGATTGTTTAATTGCAATTGCACCAAGTGCGGCCATAACGGCAGTTCCATTAATAAGTGCAAGGCCATCTTTTGGGCCTAGTACAACGGGCTCTTTACCAATATCTCTAATGGCAAAATCAGAACGAACTTCTTTTCCACCATAGATAACTTCGCCTTCACCAATAAGTGCTAAGGCAATGTGCGACAGGGGAGCTAGGTCACCTGAAGCACCAACTGAACCCTTCTCAGGAACAACTGGAATGATATCATTGTTGATAAACTCAATTAATAATTCAATTGCATCAATTGTTACACCAGAGAAACCTGATGCAAGACAATTTGCTCTTAAAAGCATGATTGCTTTGGTTACTTCTTTAGAAAAAGGTTTTCCAACTCCTGTACAGTGTGAACGAATCAAGTTAACTTGAAGTTGAGAGAGATCCTCTTTCTTAATATGCTTGTCAGATAAAGCACCGAAGCCAGTGTTAATACCATAAACGGGTTCACCCTTATCGACGATATTTTGTACGTACTCTTTTGATCTTAAAATATTTTCGCGAGCGATATTGCTTAGTTTAACTTTAACTGCACCTTTTTTTGCAAATGATGCTTCATAAATGTCATCAACACTTAGGCTGTGGCCATCGATAATAATTTCTTTCATCTTTGTCGTCCTATTTTGTCTAATCTTATCTTAATGTCTCTATTTGTGTTTTATATTGATCCTTGGCCTTGCCGAAAATATACGACCCAGCTACAAGGTTGTGAGCACCTTTATCAAGACATAGTTTAGCTGTGTCTTGATTGATCCCACCATCAACTTGTATTTGTAATTTTAGGTTATGCTCTTCTTTCATTTTTTTAAGGTATGCAATTTTATCTAAAGCATTTGGCATAAAACTTTGTCCACCAAAACCTGGCTCAACAGACATAACGAGAAGTAGATCAATCTCTTTTAAAAGATCAAGTGGAATGCTCTCGACATCTGTTGCTGGCTTAACAGAGAGTCCAATGCTTTTATAGTTGTTACGATACTTCTTAATCATTGCATGATGATCACAATCGATTTCAAAGTGATATGTAATATTCTCAATTTCAGAATCTTTTAGTGCTTCAAAGTGGAACTCTGGATTTGTCACCATTAGATGAACATCGAGTGGAATACTTGTTATTTTTTTTATTTGCTTAATTACGGGAATACCAAATGTTAGGTTTGGTACAAAGTGGCCATCCATAACATCAAGATGAAGCCAAAGGTCTTTTACATCCTCAATTACTGAAATATCAGATATTAGGTTAGTAAAATCAGCAGCTAAAATGCTTGGTGAGATAATTGTTTGCATCTAAATCCCCTTAGCAATATTGTTATGAAATTTTAAAACTATCGAATTTATTAGTAAGGCCATTAACCGCGTCTGTATCACGGCAAGCTTTTTTACCTTCAAGTTGGATTATATTTAATCTTATTGTCGAATCTGTACATCCAACCAAGATTTTATTGTCCGCTACTTTAACTTCACCAGGCTTAAGCCCAGCATTATCATATTTTGAAATTTCAATAACTTTAAGACGCTTCTCATTTAAGAAACAATAAGTTCCTGGCCACGGCTTTAGCGCCCTAACTTGGTTATGAATTGTGTTAAAGTCACTTTCTAAAAACTTTAGATGACCGTCTTCTTTCTTAAGTGTAGGTGCAAAGCTAACTTTTGATTCATCTTGCTCATACGAAGTTACTTCATCGTTAAGCATATCTGTGATGAAATCATTAAGTGTTAAAGATGCAGCAAACTTAAGTCTTGTATAAAGCTGTCCACCAGTTTCTTCGAATGCAATTTTGAGTTTAGATTCTTTAACAATATCACCAGCATCCATTTTCTTAACCATCTTTTGAATTGAAACACCAGTTTCCGTGTCACCATTTAAAAGAGCATATTGAATAGGAGCTGCTCCTCTATACTTTGGAAGTAGAGAAGTGTGAATATTAAAACATCCAAGCTTCGGTTTATTTAATACTTTTGAGCCAAGGAATTGAGCAAAAGCAAGAACTAGATAAAAATCTGCATCAACTTCATCTAATAACTTAAGAAGCTCTTCGTCTTTATTAATATTTTCTGTTTGATAGAATTTTATCTTATTGTCTTTACAATAAGTAATAACAGGAGGGGACTGAAGCTTTTGTCCTCTACCTGCTGGCCTATCTGGCATACTAATAACAAGTTTAAGATCAATTTGTGGGTGATTGGCCAGAAGTTCTAAACTTGGGCATGAAAAATCTGGTGTACCAAAGAATACTGCCTTAAGTTTTTTCACTATCTACCCTTAACCCTTTTCATATATCTCTTTGTTAAAAAGTTTCTTTTAAGAGTTGATAGTCTTTCAAGAAAAACAATCCCATCGAGATGATCATTTTCGTGTTGAATACAAACAGATAGAAGTCCATCAACTTCTAAAACTTGCTCGTTACCTTCAATGTCTTGATAAGTAACACGAATTTGTTCCGAGCGTTTTACTTCCTCATAAATTCCTGGAACTGAAAGACATCCTTCTTCATAAAGAATTTCACCTTGAAGTTTTTCAATCTTAGGATTGATAAAAATTCTTGGGTTAAAATTTGATAACTCTTGATCTTTGGTCCCATCAGCACGAGTAATTTCTTTGCTATGAAAATCAATATCCATAACAAAAATGCGATCTGAAACACCAATTTGTGGTGCTGCTAAACCAATTCCCGGAGCATGGTACATTGTAAAAAGCATATCCTTACAAAGCTTTTTAAGCTCGTCATCAAACTTTTCAACTGGTGCTGCCACCTTCTTAAGAACAGGTGCTGGGTAAGTAAAAATCTCTAGCTTTTCACCTTCTAGAGTGTAATCTTTTAAAAATTCTTCTGATTTATTCATGGGATTCTTATAGCATGTGTGCGACGCACAAGTCCAGTGTTCAACTGTAAATCATTTACGTTAAACGTCTGTTTTTAAAGAAGATAAGAACGATAACAATGGTGAACAGAAAGGGGACTGAAAATGTCGCTAAGAACGGACTAATTTTCAAGTTCTTACCTAACTCAATAAAATACGATTGCACTAGCCAGTATAGAATTGTGAAAATAAAAATAAAGGCTACACTGCGTCCAAATGAGCTATTTCTACGGTTTGGATTAAAGATGCTGGTTGCTGCGATAAGTGCGAAGATAATACAAATAAGTCCTTCAGAAATATGCATGTAGAACATAACAAGATACTCATTAACATTTATCCCATTATTATTTAGTTGGGTAATATAGTCGTAAAGACGTAGAAAAGTTAACGTCGAGATATCTGCTTCAATTTTAGTGAACTCTTCAATACTTTCATTGAGGGTAATTGGCAGCTCTATAATATCAATTTTTGGAAAAGATGGAGAATCAAGTTCATCATAACCTGTCCCATTCGTTGGCCACCACCTCTCGGTGCGAGAGTCATAGCTTAGCATTTTGAAAGTATCGATTTTTGTTAGGTCACGACCTGCATTGTAGTGATAAATCGTTACTTCATTTAAGGTATTAGTTTTTTTATCAAAGCTTGAAAAGGCAAAGTAGTACTTAGGTGATTTATACCAGATCTTACCAGATTTAATTGTGGAAGAAGAGAGTCCTTTCTTTTTGAAAACTCTAAATTTTTCATCTGGACTATCAAGGATACTAAATCTTCTCGAATTAATATACGGGCTGATATAGGCACTTAGGATGAATTGAAAGATTGCTACATAAATAGATGTTAACAGGATATCTCTAAGATAGCTTTGTCGAGAGTAGCCCCCGGCGAAGATGGCAACTAACTCATTTCGACTTTTGAGCTTATTAATTGAAAATAAGCTACCAATCAAACACGAGATAGGAATTACTTTTATTAAGAAGCTTGGTAGTTGGATGAAGTAACTTAAAAGAACTTCTTTTGCTGTTACATTTTCTCTTAAAAAGCCAGAGATAAGATTTCCTAAAGAAAGCAATAAGAGTAGAACCACTGCCGAAGCAGCGAAAAATTTAAGCCATTCTCTTGTGATTAGGTTTCTAACTACACTCATTTTAATATTTTATAGATTAAATAAATTAATGGTTTAATTAATAACTTATTAAAAATGAAATCTAAAGATTTATTCTCTTCAAATTTCTTAACAATATGAGGCGATACCTCATAATAACGATTAATGAATCCTTGTCCTAACTTATGTTTTGCGAGTGTTGGTTTGATGCTTCTTAGTGTATCAAGAAGGTCTTCATTATTTGGATAGGCATGTGTTGCTAAATAGCAATTTTTAGAGCGTACATTAATTTTATCGTAAGCTTGTTGAAAAGCTTTTTTATTATGGGACTGTCCTGATCTTAGAAACTTTTTTACGATTTGGGCATTAGCGTGTTGATATTTATAGCCTATTGAAAAGGCAATAAATTGTTGTAGGCAACGCATTGACTCGTTACGAAGCTTTGGACTCTTGTCATAAGATTTTGCAAGATTCCAATAGGCTTGGCTAATTAGTAAAAGTTCAGAGATATCTTTTTGTGGATCAAACATCTTTGGTGTTAGATGCTTTTCTGTTGTGCGATTATAAGCTGCCAATATTCCCAGGTAATGATTAAACTTTTCTACACTATGTGGAATATCATTTTGGGCCACAAAGTCCAGAGCTTGCTTCAGTGTTTTTAAACGATCAGTGTAAGCATTCTTAACACCTTCGTTAAGCTCTTCTTCACCATCTTTGGTTTTATTTTGGGGCTTCTTTGTTGCCATTATATCTACTCTTAGAAGCGATACGAAACAGAAAAAGATGTTTCTTTGATATCTTGTGCTACTTGCTTAAGTTCTATCGATTCTTCCAGACTGATATTTCTAATTGCGAAGTTGAGTGTTAGTTTTGGTTGAATCCAGCTAAGACCAAAACCAGAGCCTGATTCAAGAGCAATTTGATCATCATACATACCAGCTCTCAGATAAAAGTCGCTTAAGACTCTGAATTGGATAGCAGCTCGCCATAAAGAATTTTCTGATATTTCTTCATTGTAATTTGCGCCAGCATCTAACATGAGAGAAATATATTGTTGAATCTGATACTGCATTCCTAAGATTACTTTTGTGTTATTTGGTGAATTTTCAAATGGATCCATTGCAACAAGACCTAAAGAAAAGTTAGGAGTTATAGCGTGAAAGACACCGATATTTACTTGTTTATAATCTGTCTTTTCTTTAAGACCAAGATAGACATCTTCTCTTTTCATGTCCTGGTAAGTGAAACCCAATGAAGACTTACGACCAATTGTTGAAGCAAATGAAGTTGATAGTTGTTTGTAGCTTTCTTCACCACTTTTTGCTTTTACATATGATATTGAACCTTTTAGGGCCTTTGAACTATCAGAGGCTATAACGGCGTAATTAGTTGAGTCACCAATAGGTGAATCATTAAGATCAGTATTATCTGCTTTAGTTTGTTCTAAGTAGACAGAAGACATATTGAAGAATGCAATTGGTGCAGGGTTTAGAACTGTTGCTTCATCCATGAGGAGTGAAGCAACTCCAGCACCACCTGTCGACTTTAAGCGCGTTGTCTTATAGTCCATGATCTTTGCAGATGTATTGAATTGAAAAACTAATATAGTAGCAATTAATGAAAGTGTTTTAGTCATGTATTATCCTTAATGTATATAACAATTATAATCATAATTTCAAAATTCGTCACTTAATAGTGATTGACCAAAAAACTCAGTGTTTTAGTTGTTACGACGAGAATATTTTTTTGGTAATATAGGGAGATAATTTAGGAGATATATGAAAGTAATAACTTTGTTGGCAACTATATTAACTGTAAATGTATTCGCAGCGATTCCTTCACTTGAGGGCCTGATGAGAAATTCATCTAATAAAGAGCTTGATAAACAACTTGTGGTTGCACATGTTGTTGTGAAGCGTGTTGGCGCAGACGAAGAGTTTACTACAAGTGAAAACCTTGTCACAAATTATTTTAAGTATATGTTCATTACGGCAGAGAATGAAAAGGACTATAAGAAGTCACTTGTGATTCGCTATGATGATCCTTCATATAATGTGTCAGGTGTCTCAAATGTTAGGGCCTTTGATAATGTCGAAAAGCTCTTAGGCAAGGATATGACAAAGGATATTTTACAAAGCTCTATTCTAAGCTACGCATATAATAGCTCTCTCGGTTTCAATAAGGTCTTTAAGGCGATTGAACCAAGTTACAAATCAAACTCTGATCTTATTAACAAAGAAAAAGCTTCTTTAATCGAAGACTATAAGAATTTTCTTGTTAAGAAGAAAGAGTATGAAAAGAAGGCCAAAGAGTATGAAGAGTCTGTTGGTGAAGCTCCAGTCTCTCCGCTAGAGTCAGACAATGATCAGAAACAAGCTGAACTGAAAAGTATTATGAACTCTTCCCTATATAAGGGTAGTAATAACTTAAAATTAGAAAAGCGTAATCGTGAATTTGTTTGGTCGATAAAATTAGATAATATTAAGGGTGAATTTAAGAATGAAAATCATCAATTAATTTATCTAGACTTAAACACAGATAATGGGAATTACACAATTGTTCCAAAGAGTTTTGTTACTTATAACGGTCAATATACACTACCAAAATATATTGAAGTAACGACTTCTGATTATCGTTATGAAATTGAAATACCTACTTATTATCTTTTGAATTCAACAAATAAGTCGATAGCAGACCGTACTCGTGAATACATGAGATATCTTGATCGAAATCAACAAAGACAAGGTACTCAAGTTAATGTTGAAGGCCAAGAAATTGAAGAAAATATTAATTTATTGTTCTAGCTAAGTATCTGTTATTACTAATTAGTTGTTAATAGCCTTTAAGTATTTAAATAATTATCCGATATGACTTAAGCGATACTTTAAGTAGGGTAATATATGAAAAAGGCAAATCAATTAAAGTTTTTAATTTGTACATTAGCACTGGCGTCTACACAGGCAAAGGTTGTTTTCTCTGGTATGGGATCGAGTGGGACTCGAAGTACGAATCAATCAACGGCCGGAACAGTAACAGTTTCATCATCGAGTCAGTCAACGACGATTGAGTGTCGAAGAGATGATGCAGTTTCATATGGGTTCATGAAGACACTCCTATTAGGAGATACTCCAAGTTACACAATTGCCAATGGCAAAATCTTAGTAAATTTACCAACGAGAGTTTCCGCTTGTATTAAAGATATCAGTGCGGAAGCAATTTCAAATCCTATTGATAATAATGTTTACTTGAAGTTCAATGTGAAAATTGACTCTAGTCAATATCCTGCTGGTACACAATCAATTGAAAAAGAATATGAAAAGTGTATGGCCCATCTCTCTGGTGGCGATTCATCTTTTTATACAGTTGATAAGTTAAGAGAAAAAGGACACCTTGCTCCTCCTGTAACTTTAGATACTGATCTTCCAGATATCGATGCAAACAGAAACTCTGAGTTAGTAATTGCATCTACAAATAAAGACTTTGACTACAAAAATGATATGCCATTTGGTTTAGCAAATGTTGCTCAACACACTTCGTTCAGTGATCCTTCATTTAATTGTATGGATTATGCAAAGCCAGCACAAAAGAAAGTAATGGCAAATAAAACTAATGAGTATGAACTTCGTGAAGAGGCCATTGCTGCATGTAATGGAAAGAATCTTACGGATATCTCTGAAAGTCTTAAAAAGCTAAGAAGTGACTCAGGTGGAAATTATGATGATCTAACAAGAATTCTTTCAGGAATTCAACATCAACTAATTGATGAAGAAGTAAATCAAATGGTTGCAAGAATGGAGCAGATTGAAAGTGATATTTCTCCATCGGTTGAGGATGTGAAAGAAGGTGATAAGTTTGGTGTTAGTAAAGATGCTAGAAAAAAGCTTCTGCAAGAATACGCAAGTCACATGAATAAATTTTCAAAAGAATTACTTCCTGCAATGAAAGATGAATTGAAACATTTAATGGAAGAGTATGCAGACCTAGGTGATAGTGAAGCAGATGAGAGACGTAAAGATCAGATCAATGAATCAATCGAAAGAATCAATGACGTGATTGCTAAATTTAACCGTCAAAATGAAAATGGTGCTGAATATAAGAAAGTTGTTGAAGCACTTCGTGAAGGCAATATGCAAACTTCTGGTAGAAAAATTCTATCTGGTATTATCCTTGCTCAAGAATTCTCTCATGTGAAACTTGAAGGGACTAATAAGAGAAATGTAGAAGAAGCTGAAAACAATAGTGAAAGAAGTATTGCTCGTCTGAAGCAGGGAACACTTGCTGACTGGGGTGATGAAGCTCTTATTAGAGCAGGTGATAATTCTCCAATTAAGAGACGTCAGCAAATTCTAAAAGGTATTCAGCAAAGAGCTTCTAAAGATCGTAAAAACTATATGACGAAGCTTAATGCTTACGATGATTATATTCAGCAATATGCTCAAGATCTTGCAAGTAGTTACTGTACATCTGGTGGAAGTTACGAAGATTGTATGACTGTTAGAAGTACTTATCTTCCTTATATTTATAACCAGTATAGCTCTTGGAAGCAAAATTCTTATCAAGATTATAACCAGACATATAATGCAAAGTATGGTGCTGCTTATAATGAACAAAAGAGTATCTTAAGTCGCTTTAATGGTCTTTATAGTAATTACAAGTTAAATGCTATGCAGAGCCAATTAGCTGGAGCGACGTCAAGTAGTCCATTCGATCTTTGGACTGGTGCTGATACTTCTTATTCTTCTGGTATTCCTGGATTAAATTTTGATCTTTCAGGTGCTGGTAATACTAACTTTAATAATAACTTCAACTTAATGCAGCCACAGCAGAGAACACCTAGCAGTTCAACATGGACTAATCCATATCGATAAAAAAAAAGGCTTCCATTTGGAAGCCTTTTTTATTTCTTAAAACTTAATGTCTGCACCGAGATAAATTAGGTAAGTATCATTTGTTTCGTTAGGAGTGGCAGCATTTGAGAATGCATAGTAGTCTCCAACAAAGAAGTAACCTAAATTTGCATTAAGTGTTACAGAAGTATTCCACTTATAAGAAAAATTTGAGTCAATTTCAAAACCAAGATCATCTGCCTGATCTGCATTTGCAGTGAATCTCTTATTTTTTTCGTGGTTAATAGCGTCTGAACCAGCTTTTGCAACTTGATCAGCTTTTGCCCAAACAACAGAGTTTGTCCAAGACCAAGTTCCTGAGTCATAACGATGACCAAACTTTGCATAAGTAGTGTTTGCAATTCCAGAGTTAAATACATTTTGATTTGTATCTGCAATGGCCGCTAGGTTATAGCGAAACATGATATTTGCAATTTGAAAGTTTGGATTTAAATACATCGCTCCATAAGTTTGGTTATCAGCATCTGAACCAGAAACCATACCAAAGTCAAAGTGGAATGTGTGATTTGTATTTAGTTTGTATGTGTTATTTAGTAGGAATGCCTTCGCATCAACTTCGGTATCTGTCACACCAGGATAGATTTCACCCATATCACCAGTCATTAGAGGAACTTCCGCTTCAACTGTATATTTTCCAAAAGTCTTCTTTAGGTAAAGATCGATCATCGTCACACTAGTTGCACCAAGATCTGTTTGAGTGTTATCACCGTCAACATCCGTTTGAATTCCTGTTGCTGATCCAGAAGTGTTCTTATTGTAAAGAGCACCAAATGTGAATTCTTTATCTAGGTTTTCATATAGAAGAGAAATTCCCATCTCTTTTACACGACCTGTCTTAGTAAGATTATTTGCTTTAATCTTTGAATAGTATGGAGAGAACTTAAAGTTTCCAATTTTGAAATCAATTGTGATCCCATCTCTCATTGAAGCAAATCTTGAACCTGGAGCATTCCCATCGTTATAGATTGCACCCATACCCCAATTAAACTTTTGACGTCCCACTGTATAAGTTGCTGTATCTGAATAAAAGACTGCATTGGCCTGAGTTAGGTTTACTGGATTGTCCGTTACTGTATTGAAAGAGTAACGAGCATTAGCATATGAATTTGTCGGAACTTGAGTCTTTGTTCTTCCATCATTTGAAGAGTCTCCAAAATTTCCGCCGTATCCATAACCCGAAGTTAGTTCAGCATTAATCGTCGTTGAATCATTAACGATGATTGTTGGCTGTAGCTTAAAGATATATGTTTGAAAATTAGATGAATCTGGATCAGCATCTGACATATCAAAAGCTTGGTCACCATTATCTAGTGGTCCAGCTCCTTGTTGAACTGAACGGTTATAATCACCAAGCGAGTGTAGGTCTGTTTGTAGTTCACCATGCCAGTCAATTGGTAGTGCCAGTGTAGAAGTTGCTAACGTGGCAAGAATTGCGGCCTTATTTAAGTTCTTTAACATAAGTTGTTATTCCTTTTATAATTTAACAAAATTGTACTGAAATAATATAAGATGACTTTATATAACGTCAAAAAAATAGGTGTTTTCGAAGGTGTTTAAAAAACGATTAAAGATATTACTATTCTTGATGATTGGATTAATTGGCCTGTGTGTCATGTATTCTATCAAAACAATAAATGACGCAGACTTAACACGTATTATTTCACCTAAGCCAGCTGATGCAAATTCTAAAACAGTTCTTTTTGAGGAAGGCAGTTTTGTAAAGAAGCATGACTTTCTTTTTTTTAAGGCAAACTCTAGAGATGAGCGTTTTAATTCTGTCTTCTTTGAAAAATTTGATGACCCTAAGAAATCAATTTTAAGTGTAAAAGAAAGTTTTGAATTAAATTCAGTTCGCAATAATGATTGTAATTATAATCGCTGTCTTCAGTATAAAATTAATTTCTATAATATCCCAATCATTCTATCTAAAGGGCTCATTGGAATTGAAGATTTTCGCTTTCTTGAGCATATAGGAATTGATTATATATCGATTATACGTGCTATTATTGCAGATATTAAGGCGGGAGCACTTGTTCAAGGTGGCTCAACTTTAACTCAGCAATTAGTTAAAAATATCTATTTTACTAATGAAAAGTCATTTAGCAGAAAAATTAAAGAAGCTATCTTAGCGGTCTATATTGATTTTAAATTTGATAAGTCTTCGATTCTTGAAGCTTACTTCAATGAAGTATTTTGGGGGAGTCTTGGTGGTATAAGAATTAAGGGTGTTAACACAGCGGCCGTTTTATACTTTAATAAACCTATTTCAGAACTTGATCCGTATGAGTCTGCTATATTGGTGTCGATGTTAAAAGGTCCAAGTTATTATCATCCAATCTATCGTACAGATAGGCTAAGAGGTCGAGCAGATTTTATTTTTAATAAATTACAGAGCTTAGATCTCTTTGATAAGAATACTGATTATCAATGGTCGGATGAGAAGTGGCAAAGCTGGCAGAAGCAATTAGTTTCTTTTCAAAATGACTCTTTCTATGAGGCGATTTATTTAACGGCCACTAGAATTAACAAAGACCCTCATCTGAGTGAATACCGCTTTTATAAAACAGTAATGGCATCAAAGAATCTCTTACGTGACCTAAAGGGGATTGAAGAAAACCTTGCTGTTAAGATAGCCTTTGGTGGACCAAAGCATAGGAGTTTCTACTATTCAAAGTTTGAACGAAATGTAGATAAGGCTTTTAATGAAGAACGCCATAGTGTTGGTTCAACGCTAAAGCCTGTACTTTTTCAAATTTATTTAGAGCAAGGTTATAAGATTGATGACATGGTTTCAACGAAGCCAATTACCTTAGATCTTGTGAGTGGTAAGTGGACTCCTTCTGAGTCGCATACACCTTCTGCAAGTGAGTATCCAATTTCTCAAGCATTACAGGAGTCATTAAATAATCCGGTCGTAAGACTTGCTCACGATATTGGTTTTGATAAAGTAGAGGCAATATTAAAGAAAAAAATTAATCACTTAAAGACACCGTTGGCCGAGTATCCGGCTCAGCTTTTAGGCGCCATTGAATTGTCTGTTGCCGAGTTATTTAAGCTATACGAAGACTTTATGACGGCCCAATGTAGTGTAGTAGGCTCTGGAGTCTATGAATCTCTAGCAGATCCAAGTCAGACAACAATTAGACGAATGGTAAAGCCAGCTCTAAGACAACAGCATTTCTTTGGAAAAACGGGAACTTCTAATAATGGCTTTGACAATCTCTTTGTAGGTTATGATGGCCATGATCTTTTTACGATCTGGGTCGGGTATGAAGGTGTTCGAACAAATAAGAAAGGTTTAAGACTTTACGGTAGTACAACAGCTTTTAAGCTTTATCAGGAGATTATTTTGTATTCTGGCCAACGAATTGCGTCTTTGGCCTGTGAATAACTAGGCAAAATTAAAAAATTCTTGTCAAAAATAAGAAACTAGCTTATATATTACATACAAATCTACATTGCTGGGGTATCGACAAGTGGCTAAGTCAGCAGATTTTGATTCTGCCATTCGAAGGTTCGAGTCCTTCTACCCCAGCCATTTTCTCACGGATAAGAGAAGGGAATAAGGTGATGAAAAGGATCGTTCTCGTATCAGGCACGTCAAATCCAAAACTTTCTTCCGATATCTCCAAAATCTTAGATGTACCCCTAGTTGACCCCCAAGTTATTAAATTTGCCAATGGTGAAACTTTTTGTGAAATCGAACAAAATGTTCGCGGTGCTGATGTTTTCATTATTCAGTCAACGTGTGCGCCAGTAAATGATAACTTAATGGAGCTTTTAATAATGATTGATGCTCTTAAGAGAGCATCAGCAGCTTCGATAACAGCAGTAATTCCACACTATGGATATTGTCGACAAGATAGAAAGGCGTCGCCTAGGACTCCAATCTCGGCAAAACTTGTAGCCGATTTAATCACGGTAGCAGGTGCAAATCGTGTGATTACGATGGATCTTCATTCTGGACAAGTTCAGGGATTCTTTAATATTCCATTTGATAATATTTTTGCTTCACCTGTCCTACTAAGCCATATCAAAAGAGAATTAGTTACTGAGAATACGATCTTTGTTTCACCAGATGCTGGTGGAGTTGAGCGTGCTCGTCATTATGCTAAGAAATGTAAATGTGACATCGCCATGATCGATAAGCGTCGTACCGGTAAGAACGTTGCAAAAGCAATGAATATCGTTGGTGATGTAAATGGTAAGGACTGTATTATTCTCGACGATATGATCGATACAGCGGGAACCTTAATTGAGGCCTGTAATGCACTAAAAGATAATGGCGCTAGAAGTGTTGTTGCCTGTGCCACTCATCCAATCTTTTCTGGGCCTGCCATTGAAAGAATTAATAACGCTGAATCTTTGAATAAGGTTCTAGTGACAAATACGATTCCTTTGAGCAAAGAGGCACGTGAGAGCGGTAAGATTATATCTGTTTCGGCCGCTGAAATATTGGCCAAATCGATTCATCGCACGTTTAATAACGATTCAGTTAGTTCATTATTTTTATAAACGGATAACCTATGAATTATTTAATTGTTGGACTCGGCAATCCGGGTTCAGAGTATAAAGGTACCAGACATAATATTGGCTGGGATGTTATGAACTTCATCAAACCTATAAAAGACTTACCATTTAAAGAGAAGTTTAAAGGTATTTGGTCTTCATTCGAAACAGATGAAGATAAATTCTATGTACTTATGCCTCAGACATATATGAACCTAAGTGGTGAAAGTGTTATTCCATTTGCTCAATACTTTAAGATTGATCCAGAAAATATTTTAGTTATTCACGATGAATTGGATTTACCGTGGGGAACTGTTGCGTTTAAAGACGGTGGCGGTCTTGCTGGGCATAATGGTTTAAAATCAATTGCAGGTCAATTGGGGCACAATAATTTTAAACGCTTACGAATGGGAATTGGTCGTCCTCAACACGGAAGTGTTTCAGATTGGGTACTTGGTCGCTATTTTGGTGCTGAGGCCGACTTTATTGACGATTACTTAGAAAAAGCTTCAAAAGCCGTTGAATGTTATGTAAAAAATGGTTTTAAAACAGCTATTCAAAGATATAAAAAGAAACAATTACTAGATTTAAGTAAATAAATATCAGGAGAAAATAATGGCCCTAAATTGTGGGATTGTAGGACTTCCAAACGTAGGTAAATCAACAATTTTTCAAGCTCTAACTTCAGCACCAGCTGAAGCTGCTAACTTTCCATTTTGTACAATTGAACCAAATATCGGAATCGTAAATGTTGGTGATATTCGTATGCAAAAAATTGCGGATATTATTGGGCCTCAAAAAGTTATTCCAACAATTGTTGAATTTGTTGATATTGCAGGTCTTGTTAAGGGTGCTTCAAAAGGTGAGGGACTTGGTAACCAGTTCCTTGGAAATATTCGCCAAGTAAATGCGATCGTTCACGTAGTTCGTTGTTTTGATGATCCAAATGTTGTTCACGTACACGGTGAAGTGAATCCGGTTGATGATATTGAAACAATTAACATGGAACTTGCTCTGGCCGACCTTGAAGTTGCGCAAAGAAAACAAACAAATCTTCCAAAGCTTATGAAGAATCAAAATAAAGAAATTTCATCAAAAGCGAAGATGTTAGTTCCAGTACTTGAAAAATTAGTGGCTCACTTAGAGCAAGGTTTAGCTGCACGTATTCTTGATCTAGATAAGGAAGATCTTGAATTAATTCGTGATCTAAATTTAATCACTCTTAAGCCAACTCTTTACCTATGTAACGTAGATGAAGATAGTGTTGGTGAAGATAACGACTATGTAAAGGCCGTAAAAGAATTTGCTGAGAAGGAAGGTTCTCGCGCAATTAAGATTTGTGGAAAGCTTGAATCTGAAATTGCAGCTCTTGAAGATGAAGCAGATAAGAAAGATTTTATGGAAGCTGCTGGGATTGAAATCTCTGGACTAGAGACCCTTACTCATGAAGCTTACAATATGTTAGGACTTCGTACCTACTTTACAGCTGGTGTTAAGGAAGTTCGTGCCTGGACTTTCAAAGATGGTGCTAAGGCCCCTGAAGCTGCAGGTGTTATTCATACTGATTTTGAGAGAGGATTTATTAAAGCAGAGATTTATCACTATGATGATTTGATTGCTAATGGATCTGAAGCGAAAGTTAAAGAAGCTGGGAAGCTTCGTATCGAAGGTAAAGAGTACGTTGTAAAAGACGGCGATATCATTCACTTTAGATTTAATGTTTAAGCACCCGCAGCATTGATTGCCCAAAGGCAATCTATTGGCTGCGGTGCTAGCTCCCCAATACTTTAGCTAGAGAAATATATTCAACAAGCCGGGTTCAAGCCCGGCTTTGTTGTCTCTGGAGCAAAAAATCTTTGCATAAGAACTTACTTTTTTATTGTTTACAATTGAGATGAAATTGCTCGTTTGGCTTCCTTCTTAGGAAAGGCATTAAAGGTCGAGGCAACACTCTTTTCTAAAATATAATTATCCTTCATAAGATTATAGAAGAAGAAATTACGATAAATAAGTTTTACGTATAGCCTCGTTTCCTTATATGGAATTTGTTCTATTTGAAAAATAGGGTCTTCTACATCCATTAGATCTTGGGCCCATCTTGTAACTTTGGTTGGCCCAGCGTTATAAGATGAAAGTGCATAAATGATATTGCCATCAAATTTATTTAAGAGTTGTTTAAAGTATCTGACACCAGCATCGATATTTTTGTGTGGCTTAAGTAGTTCATCAGTCTTTCTAAATGTTGTCATCTGCCTTGCTGTTGCAGGCATTAGCTGCATGAGCCCTAAAGCACCAACTGCTGATTTAGCATTTGGATTAAAAGCACTCTCTTGTCTGATGATTGATAACACTAGAAGAGGATCAATGTCAGCATTAACACCTTCGATCTTGTCTAAGTGAAGAATAGGAAAGAGAGTGGTGATATCAATCTTTGATGGCCTAATAAGGTTTAGATCAATTGTTCTTGAGACTAATTTGAAGCTCGACAAGAAATCTCCACTTTCTTTAAAGTGATGGAGGAAGTAATTAAAGATCGCTACTCGTTGCTCTTCAATTGGAAGTGCATCAAGCTTTTTTCTATTTAATATATCTGTTTCTGGATTAAAGCGAATGAACTCATAGATTAGTTTATCGACTTTTCCTACGAATTTTAACTCATGCCATATATTAGACTCTCGAATATTTCTTTGCTTTGCCTCTGTGAAGTCAGCTAATTCGAGCTTCGGAAGGTTAACAGTGTTCTTATGAAAGTATAGTGATTTTACGTAATTCTTATCAAACTCTGGAAGATAGTCTTGGGCAATAATCGAATAGAAACTTAGGGGATTACTATTTATCATCAGTTTGAATAAGTGTTTAGCAAGAGACTCATTGCCATCTTTCATATAACTATATGCAATCCAAAATTTTGTTTTAGTATAGAGATTAGTGAAATCATCAATTAGCTTATAATTTTGAACTGTTACTATACTCTCTTTGTAGTTTTCATGTTTAATTGAATTCCAAAGAAGAAGGAATAATGACTCGTTCTTTGATTCGTCATTGTAGCTAATCTCGTAAGAGCGGGCAAAGTAACGATTGGCGTTTTTAAGGTCGTTATTATTTAATAATAATTTTCCAATATAGCGAACACGTTTCCAAGATGATTTCTTATAAATATAATCTTCGTTTGCTTTTTCAAAAGTTAAAAACTTTGTTAACTGTGAATTGATATCAGCTTTTTTAGTCGCATTGTCCTTAACTAGTTTTTTGATTCCTCTATATTGCTTTATAAACTCATTTGTAATCGTAAGTTTATTCTTCTTTATTCGATGGAGGTTATTTTGGAAAAGAAGTGTAATATCTTTATCAAAATCAATATGTGAATAAAGTCGTGCATCAATCTTTAGGCCATTGATCAGTGTTATCTCAATTAATTGTTTCTTTATGTGTTGGTATATCTTGGAATCTTTATCAACTTCTTCAAGCTTCTTGATAAAGAGTGTGTTTCGTGATGTTGCTAAATATTGAATTGCCTTAGCAAAGTTCTCTTCATCTTTTACAATATCATCGAAATATTTATCATTAATGAGATAGTTTACGGTATGGAAGCAGTAGTTTTTTATATTGCGGACAAAATCATCTTCAACACGATTCGTTTTGTTACTTTTGATATCACAAGAAAAGTATCGATCTTTTTTAAGTGAAGTTTTTAACTCACTCAAGAACTCAAGGTGAGTTAGATAGTTTTTGAAAATACCACCGTCTTTAATGGATCTAATGGCGCTGGATATTTTATGGTTGGGTAGCTTCTTTCTTTTTAGAATTCGTTCAATCTCAGAAATATGGCGAGCTGCTTTAAGCTCTCTATCCTTGAGAGATTCCTTCGCAATGCTTGTAAAAGACAAACTAGCGGTAATAGAAAAGAGAAAAAACTTTTTACCCAATAAACTCATTGAAACGACCTTCCATACTTTTTAACTTAGTGACTACATCACTTAAGATTAATTTCTTATCGTCAGGTACAACTTGTTGTAGGTTCTTTAAGTAGTTACAGATCTCATCAATATAGACAGTGTCTTCCTTAAAATGAGTTTGGAAGTACTCTACTGTTAAATTAACTTCATCTGCAACATCTTGAAAATAATCGCCTTCTCTAAATGAAAGCTTTCTTTCAAACCCTGTGTGTCTTAGTCCAGCAAGATATTGTTTTAACTTATAAAGCGGGCCTGCAACTTTGTGAGTAAAGAAAATACATACAACAAAGATGAGGATCCCAAAAAATGCTTGGCATAAAATGAGGAAGTTTAAAAGATCACTCTTCATTGTTGCAATATGCTCAGCAGATTGTGGAAATTTTTCTGAAATATTTGTTAACACCTGATAAATCACAAGTGGGTAGAACGCACTAAGAACTAAAATTACGATACAAATTAATGCACTGAACCTCAGCTGAAATTTAGAGTCGACTATGATTATTGAACGCTTATATGGCTTAGACACAATATCTCCAAACTTTAATTTAGTTTCTTTAGTAATTATAACATCTTATGAATTTTGTTGTAGGGCAAAAATTTGCTTTACTCGTTGAATAAGTGCCCAATATTTAATAAAATCCTCGCATAAAACGTTAAAAAACTGAGAGAATTAGTATGCTAAATATTGAAGTAGTTAAAAGTAAATTAGTTGAGGTTAATAACCCAAACACTGGAAAGTCTTTATTAGATGAGAATCGTTATAAGGATATTGCAATTGAAGATAAGAAAGTCACAATTGTCTATAATCGCGATGGTATCACTCCTGCTCAAAAACGTGAGATTGAAGATGCTATTGTAAACTCGCTATCATCAGTGGTTAGTGAAGACGATCTTTTCATTAAAACTATTTCAACTCAGGAAGCTCCAGCTCAACAACAGCAAAAAGCACAGCAGGGTGCAAAGCTTGAAGTTGGTCACGCAAAAGCAGCACCTCAAAAACGTGATATCCAGGGTGTTAAGAAGATTATCGCTGTTTCATCAGGAAAGGGCGGTGTAGGTAAAAGTACAGTATCTGTAAACTTGGCGCTAGCTCTTAAGAATCAAGGTAAGAAAGTTGGGCTATTAGATGCTGATATTTATGGCCCTTCAATTCCAATGCTGCTTGGGCAAAGAAATGCAAAGCCTCTAGCAACAGATGATAAGAAAATTGCCCCTATAGAAGCACATGGACTTAAGTTCATTAGTTTCGGTCTATTTATTGAAGAAAAAGACGCCGTAATTTGGCGTGGCCCAATGCTTGGTGGTGTTTTAAACCAATTCCTTTTTGATGTTGATTGGGGAGAGCTTGATTATCTTGTTCTTGATTTACCTCCAGGAACAGGAGATGTTCAGCTATCAATTGCTCAGACTTTAAACTTAAGTGGAATCGTTGGTGTGTCGACACCACAAGATGTAGCTCTTCTAGATTCAAGAAAGGGCTTCAATATGTTCGAACAAGTTAATATCCCTGTTTTAGGGCTTATTGAGAATATGAGCTACTTTGCTCCAGATGATATGCCAGAGAAGAAGTACTATATCTTTGGAGAGAAAGGCGGGGCAGATATTGCTAATGAACTAGGTTACCCATTTCTAGGAGAGGTTCCAATCGAAATCGCTCTACGTGAATCTTGTGATAAGGGAATTCCTTATATGTCTAATAATTCATACGAAAATAGACCAGTATGGAAAGCATATTCCGGTATTGCAAAAAAGATCATTGAAATAGAAAATAATGATGGTGAGGGAAAAGGTTTTTTCTCAAAAATTTTCAAAAGGTAGTAAATGTCCATCATACAGAAAATTGAAGAGCAGTGCTCTTTTAATTTCACTGGTAGAATTAATATTTTAAAAAGGGCCGATCGACAGTTCTTAGGCGTTATTTATATTAGCGAAGGAATTGTTGTTGCGGCTCAATTCTCTAAAAAGACAGGACTGAAGGCCCTTTACTCACTTGTCATCTTTGAAATGGATCATATTGAAGAATTCACACTTGTGGCCGAGCCAGAAGTTGTTTCTGAAAGTGATTATGAATTCAAACTAAAATTTAGTGAGTTAAAAAATAATATTGAAAATGCCTACTCACAGCACTTGAAGGCAAAGTCACTTCGCCCACCAGAAAATATTCACATTTTGATCAATTCCGCGTTTATAAAAAATGGAAAAAAGACTGGTGCAAATGAATTTTTACTATTAAAAACTATAGCTGAATACAGCAAGGTTAAAGATATTTACAGCAATTGCGAATTATTTGATTTTGAAGTTACCCAAGCATTAGTAAATCTAAGAAAAATGGGTGCCTTGAAGGTCGTAAAGTAGGAGTTTTAAATGAAAGATCAAACACATAACCAAGGCAATCTTAAAGAGCTTAAAGTTATGATCGAAGAAAACGTTGTTACCTCTTTTGAGCTAATGTCTCAGAATACTGGGATTGAACTTGAAGAGCTTATTGTTGTCGCTCTAAAGCGCTTTAGAGCTTCTCATAGTGACTATGAGAAGAAGACTTTCCAAGTTGATTAATTATTATTCATATTAGAGTAAACACACCCTATGGTGTGTTTACTTTTTCTACAGTGTTAAAAATTTAACAGCCTGATTCCTAAACAATCCAATAATTTTCATTAAATTCGAACGTGTTTTCATATAGTTAGCAGATGGACGTATTTGTTCAACTTGGCACGACTGTTGCTTCTATATACGCATATAGGTTTTAGGAGCACTGTATGAAAGCAACATCAATTTACAAGAAATTCATTATCGCATCAGTACTATCAGGGTCATTCCTTGTATTCGGTGGAATCTATCAGGGAATTTCGGTAACTGATAATTCATTTATGCAACAGAAAGATATTTCTTTTGAAAAGAGAGTAGATGAGAGTGTTGATCGTATCGTTGCTTCTTCTGATCGTGAGAAGATTTCAGTTCAATACCTACCAGTTGCAGAATATGCACAAATTATTGATGGCCAGTGGGAAATCGTTAGAGTTGAAAATCACGAAGGAAATGAAATCTTTAATGAAAAAAATGCTAACTCTAAAAGATTAGTAGATATGAAGTTAATTGGTACAGGTCTTGTACAGCTTAATAAAAGTGATGAGTATACATTTGATGTATCTTTCCTTCACGAAAATAAAAAGAATATCTCTATCTTTAGAGCTTATGAAGATGGTTTTGAGTTAATTGAAGCTAGAAAAGTTATTGAAGAGAAGAAAGAAGTATCTTTAGAAGTAAATGTAGATAAGGCACTTGAAGAAGTTGCAGTTATTAACGAGAACGAAAGAAAAGAATTAGTTATTGAAAGAGTTGTTCTTCCACAACTTAATAATAAGCTAATTCGCGGTGAAGATAATATTGAAGGAAGTGTAACTGTTGGGCCTAATGGTGTTCAAGGTTTATACTTCAATGTTTTTGATAAAGATATCAATGAAGTACTTGGAGATATTAAACTTAAAGATGGAAACTCTTTTGAGGTAGAAATTCAAGGACAACTATCTCACGGCGTATTTGCTAGAAATGGTGAAAATGGTTACCGTCTAAGATTTTCTACTGGTCCATATGCTGGTGGTCTTATTAACTTCGTAACTTATGATGAGCTGGAAAGAATTAATACTGAATTTGAAAATATGGAAAGAGCAAAAGAGGAGTCTCGTTTTGAAAGATCTCTAACTGAAGAAGGATCTTTTGAAAATGATATTAACTTAGCTCAAAGCAATGCAAACCCAGTATCTTTTGAAAAACAAAACAATGAGCAAGCTGAAGAGGAAAACTACGAGGAAGAGCAATATGAAGAAGAAGCTCTAATTGATGATCCAGCAGCTAGATTTGAAGAGCAACAAGAACTTGAGTATGAAAGACAGGAAGAATTAGACAGACAAGGTTACGGATTCTAATCCTAAAATATAAAAGAGAGAAGAGAAGATAAAACAAAGGCCCTCAAAATTGAGGGCCTTTTATGTATTATATATGCGAAGTTTTTTTGCTCCTGAGGCGAGCCGCTCGGGCTTGAACCCTCGATCTCGATCAGAATGTGCTCCTTGCATGGGGAGCTAGCACTGCAGCCAATAGTTTGCCTTTGGGCAAACAATGCTGCAGATGCTTAAAGAACCTTCTTAAGTTCTTCTTGTAGAAGAGGTACGATTTGGAAAAGGTCTCCAACAATACCGTAATCAGCTTTAGTAAAGATTGGTGCATCTGGGTCAGTGTTGATTGCAACGATAACCTTAGATGTTCTCATCCCTGCTAAGTGCTGAATAGCACCTGAGATACCACAAGCGATATATAGTGATGGAGCTACTGTCTTACCAGTTTGTCCAACTTGCATTGCGTGTGGAGCATATCCTGAGTCAACAGCGGCACGTGAAGCACCAACAGTTGCACCAAGAACTTCTGCTAGGTCTTCAAGGATCTTGAAGTTCTCAGCAGACTTCATTGCACGACCACCAGAAACGATGATATTCGCTTCAGTTAGGTCAAGCTTCTCAGAAGCACCTTTAACGATTTCTTTAATTACTGCTTTGATATCACCTGCGTTAGCAGCAACTTCATTAGTTGCACCAGCACCAGCTGTTGGAGCTTCTGGCATACCAAGAGCGTTTGGTCTTACTGTAATGAAACCTGGTTTAGGTCCATCAAGTTCAACTTTAGCTAAAACCTTACCTGCAAATAGTGGTCTTGTTCCAGCAAAGTTGTCACCATCCATTACAAAGTTTGTAACTTCTGATGCCATACCTGCATCAAACATACCAGCTAGTCTTGGCATTAGGTCTTTTGCAAGAGAAGTTGCACCAGCAAATACGTAATCGTAGTTTGAACCGATGAACTCTTTAAGTGCGTTAGCGTAACCTTCTGGTGAGTACTGATCTAAGTTAGCACCTTTAAGGTTGTGTACGTTTGCAGCACCATATTTTGCTAGGTCAGCAGCAGCGTTTGCACCCATATCGCCAACAACTGCAACGTCAACAGTGTGACCAGCAAGCTTTCCTAGGATCTCAAATGTAACAGATTTAACTGTTTCACCACTTGTTTCTGAAAATACTAATACTTTTGCCATTTTAATAATCTCCCTTAGATAACCTTAGCTTCTTCTCTTAAAAGCTTAACAACTTCAGCAACAACACCTGCTTGAGCAGCTTCATCCATTGCATCAAATTTCTTACCAGCTGGTTTTTCTGGTGGAAGTTGGAAACCTGAATACTTAACACGACGATCATCAGCAGATACACCTACATCTGACAGTGAGTGTTGAGCAAGAGGCTTTCTCTTAGCTTTCATGATACCAGGTAGAGAAGCGTAACGTGGGCTATTTAGACCTTTGTTAGCAGCGATAACAGCTGGAGAAGTTACTTCATAAACTTCTAGTGCTCCACCTTCGATTTCTCTTTTAAGAGTGTATTTCCCACCTGCTTCTTCGCAACCATCAACAACAGTTACAGAAGGCATTCCTAGCATTTGTGCTAGAAGTTGTGGAACTTGAAGACAATCGTCATCAATAGCTTGTTTTCCAGTGAAGATTACATCTGGGTTTTTACCTGACTTTTCGATTGCACCCTTAAGTGCCTTAGCAGTCATGTAAGAATCTAAGTTGTCATCTGCTTCAACTAGGATTGCATCGTCTGCACCCATTGCAAGAGCAGTTCTTAGTGCTTCAGTGTCCTTAACACCACCAACTCTAACAACTGTAACAGTTGAACCACTATTAGCAGCTTTAGTAAGTAGAGCTTGCTCTACCGCAAATTCATCATATGGATTCATGATCCACTTAATCGAAGAAGTTTCGATATAAGATCCATCACCATTTGGAGTAATTTTAGTTTCCGTGTCTGGAACTTGTTTAATACATACAAAAATGTTCAATTTTAGCTCCTTGTAAAAATTTCTTTAGCAATAACTAATCTTTGTATTTGTGAAGTGCCTTCATATATTTGAATGAGTTTGGCGTCTCTCATTATTTTTTCAACTGGGTACTCTTTGCTATATCCATAGCCACCGAATACTTGTACCGCATCTGTTGCAACTTTCATGAACATATCAGCGGCTTTAGCCTTTGAATATGAAGAAAGTTCTGGATTTGGTTTTCCATTATCAATTGACCATGCTGCTTTTTGAACAAGTAGGCGTGCGGCTTCAATTTCAATTCCCATATCGGCAATCATCATTTGAATAGCTTGATGGCGAGAAAGAGGTACTCCAAATTGTATTCTTTCTCCTGCATACTTAACTGCATGGTCCATGGCACATTGAGCTCCACCTACTGCTGAGCTAGCAACCATTGGCCTTGAGTGGTTTAATGTGGCCATAGCAATTGGCCAACCTTGACCTGGCCCACCCAAGATATTCTCTTTTGGGACTTTTACATTTGTAAATGTAACTGCTCTTGTATCAGAACAGCGATGTCCCATTTTATTCTCTTTTTCACCAAGCTCGATACCCTCGGCTTTCCCATCAATAACAAGTGCCGTGATACCTTTGTGCTTTAGTGCGGTGTCTGTTGTTGCATAAACGACAAAAAGATCTGCATAGCCTGCATTTGTAATCCACATCTTATTTCCATTTAATAAGTAGTGGTCACCATTATCTTTGATTGTTGTTTTGATGCCTGCTGCATCTGATCCGTAACCAGGCTCAGTTAAGCAGAAGGCTGCAATTTTGTAATCTTCAGTAAAAGGAGTTAGGAATTTCTTCTTTTGCTCGTCATTACCACCGATAACAATTGGAAGGAGGGCAAGATCATTTGCCATGATCGCTGTATTCATTCCTAGACAACCGTAAGCTAGTGCTTCTGTTATAATCATTGAATCAATAGTTGAAAAGCCTGCACCGCCGTATTCTGCTGGAATACAAGTGTTAACTAGTCCTAGCTCCCACGCTTTGCGAAGAATCTCGAGAGGCATTTGGGCCTTCTCATCATATTCGCCAGCTTTCGGCATCATTTCATTCTTTGCAAATTTCATTGCAAGGTCTCGAATTTCTTTTTGCTCGGAAGTTAATTCAAAGTTGATCATGATGGAACCTATTGTTCGAAAGATAATGTGACATTATTATAGATATGTTTTCAGTATTTAGTAAATAGGTAATAAAGGCTTAAGATACCGTAATAAAACACGATGGTACTATTCGAGTGGTGTTGCATCATTATTGTCTAGATCTAGAATTTTATAATATGACTTATAGTCGTTGTAGCTTGGAAGATCTTTTAATGGTTCGAGAACAAAACTTCTTTTTCTAAATTCTTTATGGGGAATAGTTAAGTTCTCTGAGTGATAATTTAATTTATCAATAAAAATAATATCGATATCAATTTCTCTTGGGCCCCAGTGGTAGCGGTGTTTACGCCCTAGCTTTACTTCAATTTCTTTTGCAATGTGCAAAATCTCTTCTGGCCCAAATGTTTTATTCGTCTCAATCTCTAGGGCCATATTGTAAAAATTTGGTTGATCTTGTGGGCCAAAAGGTGGTGTTTCAAAAATTCGACTTAAATATGCCTTGGCATTTAGGGCCAATTCGATTTCTTTAGTTGCGCTAAGAAGCAACTCTGTTTTGTTATCTAAATTAGAACCGAGGCTAAAGATGATATTCATTAGTTTGAATTAGACTGTTTAGAAGACTTCTTAGCTTCTTCTTCTTTGTCATTACTCTTGGTTTGTGTCTTAGGCCTTAGTACTTTTTTATTTTGTTCAATAAATGAAGGGAAATTATCATTCTTAGGTTTTGGCGGAGCTTTAACTCCACATGAGACAAAAACAAAAGAAATAAAGACGAAAAATATTTTAGAACTCAAGTGCAAGTCCGACTCCCATTACATCTGTTCCAATGTCTACACGTAAAAACCAACCAGGAACAAGTCTTTTGAACCCTGTCGCACCAAAGACAAATTCATCTTGTTCGACACTTGCTACAAGGTCAAGTTCTCTTTGCGCTTGATCACTACCAACCTTAGATACATCTCCTGCACCAGGGCTGTCAGCAGTTGCAAACTTATAACCTACATATGGCATAAAGACTGTGTATAGAGGGCCTTCAAAAGCATACTTTGCTCTGAAGATATACTGGTTAACAGCGGTATCGATATCTTCAGCAGGAAAGGCACGGATTAAGTGTCTCCCAATAAATCCTTCAACCCAAATGTTTTTTTCAATTTGAAATGACCAAGCGGCATTGTATTGAGTATTTGTATCTTGTTTTCCTGCTGTATTAAAACCATCAACAAGCCCTATACCCACAGATGCAATATTATCGTTTTTTATAACACCTGTTTGTTGGTTGTCTTCACCATACAGGTCTTCTTCTAATAAAGTAGTATCATCGTATAGTGATTCACTATCCGTTATTTTAAATTGATCTTCTGGATTTTCAGAAGGCTTGCCATAAGCTGAGTCATCACCACGAAGGATTTGAACGTCTTGATTAACAAAGAAGTTCTTGAATAAATCCTCATCGTAAATTTTTGTGATTTTAACGGCCGCTTGATTTTCTTCTTGTTTTGGAACGACTCCACGAGCAACAGGTACCTTATTAATAAGGATAGTAATATAGTCGCCTTTAGCGAAGCTATCCTGACTGTTGCTAACAAGAATAATTCTTCTTGTTCCTGAAATTCTTAATAGCTTTTCATTAGCTAAGTCATAGTTAGCTGAATTAGAGAAGTCATTTACTGCACTTTGAGAAAAGGCAGTAGTTGATAAAAATAGTAAGAATAGGATCAATATATTCTTCATACGGAAAAATTGTACATCGCATGAAGAAATTAGTCTAGGCGGTTAATATTTAAATATCTATTAAAAAGTAACCGAAGGGAATTACATATAATTGTTACTATTTAAAAGGGGTAATATACCATGAAAAAGATATCATTATTATTTTTAGTCTCATCTTTAACGTTTACTTCATGTTCATTCTTCAAAAATAAAGAAGGCGAAGTAGCGGTTGCTGAGCAGACAGAAGAAGTCTCTATTGATGACTCTGACTTTGTAGTTGATGCAAATGAAGACTTAGACCAATTAGAAGAAACTGCAATGCCATCATCTGAAGAATCAGTTGCAGTGCTAGGAAGTGAGCCTGTTTCTCCTACAGATGAAATTCTACTAGAAGAAAATGTTGCTTTAGAAAAAGATGTCGTCGTTACAGCTTCAGACTATTATGAAGTTCAAAAAGGTGAAACTCTTATGTGGATTGCTTTTAAATTATATGGTGACTACAGAAAATGGAGAGATATTCAAGCAATGAACCAAGAAGCTTTAGCTGATGGCCTTCAAGCTGGTGATAAAATTAAATATCAAAGCGGTCAGTTTAACTGGAATCCAGTTGGACTACCTCACCTAATTAGAAGAGGTGAAACACTTGGTGTTATTTCACAAGACAAATATGGAACTCCTGCGAAGTGGAGATCTATTTGGGATAATAATAGAGATATGATTAAAGATCCTAACTTAATTTTTGCTGGTTTTACTCTTTATTATGTTCCTGAGGAAAGAGATGTTGCTTCCGAGTCTATGTAATTCATGTATAATAGATTAGTTATATAAAGCTCTCATTTTGAGAGCTTTTTTATTTTTTACTTTATAGATAATGAGAATTTTAATCTTTTTAACAATATTTACTCTAACGTCATGTACTTATCTTTATAAGAACGATAACGAATATCCTTATAACTACCAAGACACATTCACATCGCAAGATTACTTGAATCATCTTGAAGGGATCGCTAACTTATTCATTGAAAATAATAAAGTTAAAAAACCAAATCAAAGATCGCGTCGTTATTTAAATAAAATAGCAAAAGAGCTTTATCTTAATAACCAAGGTCTCTTTCAAAAAGATGACTTTGGAATTAATTTCTATATCGTTGAAGATAATCGAAATTTCTATTTTTCCCTTCCAAAAAATAATGTTTTTATGTCTAGGGGCCTTCTAAGAAACTATATGAATAGTGAGAATATCTTTGTTGCTGTTCTGCTCGGAGAGCTGATTAGAAGTAAAATTGGAATTTATGAAAAAAAGAAGCTTATCCCACTTAACTCATATACGATTGATGATATGATTCGTATCAATAGTCTAGATTTAAATGCTAAGCGTGACTTAAATAATCTAGTGTACGAAGTTTTAATAAAGTCAGGATATGATCCTGAAGCGCGTCTTCTATGGTTGCAAACTTTAAACCGTCAATCAATTAGCTTTAGCGTGCAGGGAGTTCACTCTCACGAATTATCAAAAGAAGAATTCTTACTGAAAAACTATATGGTAAATAGTGGTGAAGATGAAAATTTAATTTTCGAAAAAAATTCATCACGACAATTTTACTATTTTAAAGAAAGTATCTAATGAGTATTTAGGATGAATAAAGAATCAATCATACATAAGCTGAAAGAAGCTGGTTTCTATAATGATAAGAGTTTACTGGAGAAACTCTCTGGTGATGCTTCAAGTAGAGAGTATTATCGATTAACTAATGAGTCGCAGTCTTTTGTAATATGTGTTGAATCATCTAATGGTCAACAAAGTTGTGATTTTAATATAGTCACAAATAATATTTTAGATAATATCAAAACACCTAAGATTTATTATTATGATCCAGAGTTCTCAATTCTTGTATTAGAAGATATTGGCAGTGTTTCACTTAAGGATTTTTATGAAAAATCAGGTCTAAGCAAGCATATCCAAGCAGTAGAAGATATTAAAAAATATCAAAAGATGCCTTTGGAATTTTGTATGGATCGAATCTTTGATAGAGAAAAGATTGGGTTTGAGTTTGATCTAGCTTGTGATTATTTCTTGAATCAATACCTGGGTGTTACTTTGAACTCGAAAGAGTGCGATATTGTTAAAGGTGTTCGGGAAATCATTATTGATTATTATGAATCTCATAGGGATGTTGTTTGTCATCGCGATTATCATTCGAATAATTTATATGTGAAGGATAATACTCTATATCACATTGACTATCAGGATATGAGAGTAGGGCCTAAAATGTACGATTTAGTCTCACTTATTGACGACTGTTACATTGAATTTTCTGAAGAAGAAAAAAAGAAATTACTCCTTACATATGATAAAGAATTCTTTAAAAAGTATGACCATGATTATCATATCGTCCAAGTACAACGAACATTCAAAGCTCTTGGAAGTTTTGCGTACTTAAAGATAGATAAGAACAAAGAAGGTTATCTTCAGTTTATTCCAACAAATTTAAAGAAACTAGTTAGTATTTGTGAGAAGAGTTCAATTGAGGCGTTTAGATCTTTTTCTGAAATTTTAAAAAGAGGTTTAGATGATTAAGACATGTTTCATCGCAAGCGCCGGATTCGGTACGAGAATGGGGAATTTAGGTAAAATTATCCCTAAACCTTTATGGCCCTTCTTTAATCTTAGACTGTTAGATTTACAAGTTGCGTATGCTAAAATGTTAGGTTGTGAAAAAATTTATATTAATTCACATCATTGTCATGAAGAGATGGAGAGCTGGGCGCAAGGAAAAGATGTTGTCTTACTTCATGAACCGGCGATTCTTGGAAGTGGTGGTTGTATCCACAATCTAAAAAATTATGTTGATAATGAGATTATTTTCATTATTAATTCTGATCAGTTTTATTTTTTCGACTTTTCTCAAATTAGCGCTGATATTAAACGAATGGATGAAGATGACGCTATTGCACATCTATATGCAATTGAAGTTGATCATAATGCTTCTTATAACGAGACAAAAGTTATTGATGGAAAGTTAACGAGTATCGCTCCTCATGATGGTACTAGCAGTTATTTAACTTATTCAGGGGTAGGGATTTTAGACTTAGGTAAGATTCCTCAAGTCGAGGGTGAATCTTCTTTTTTTAAAACAGTGGCCGATTTTAAAAACAAAAATGTTCATATGAGTTTACCTAAAGAGCCTATCTTTTTAGATCTAGGAACTTTAGATAAGTATATTGATATTATATCTGAGCTTGAAAATCTTCCTGCAGTTATTAAGAAGTTTGTTGCGGCAATCGAAGAGCTAGACGGCGTCGATTTCAAGTCAACTACTACTATGGAGTGGGCAGGGGTCACATTTAATTTTGACACACGTACGATTTCTTATGAGGGAATAGACTATTCTTTTTGAGTAACTTCTTTAATGCAGTCTACGGGGCAAACAAGAGTACATGCATTACACAAAGTGCATGCCCATGGTTCAATTGTATATTTACCCTTGTCCATAAAAATGGCCTTTTCTGGGCAAATGAGCCTGCAGTTATCACACTCTATACAACGTGAAGAAATTTCGAGATAATAATCCATATATTAATTATAACAAACTTTGAAATTTAAGGTAACAATTGCACAATACTGACACTCTAACATTCAAATTGCTAAATATTCTGTTTGTGGTATTTTCACTGTTCTTTCTGCACACATGTTACTCACTTGATGCAGATGTTTCAGCAATTGACTTAAATCGCTTCATTGGAATTCTTACAACATATAAAATAACAACGGCACTAGCAGTTTTTTTACTCTTTAAGATTCTATTTATGGGAGAACTTACCATAGTGATCTTGTCGGTTTTTGTGCTTAATATCTTTTATAAGGTTTTTTCCTTATTCCTAGTTGAGTACGACAAAATTATTCTCCTTATGGCCGTTATCTTCTTATTAGTTTCATATAATATGATCCTGTTATTAAAAGAAGAATTAGCACAGGCCATCTTTAAGCCAATCTTTACAAGAGAAAATTTCAATTTTGATGGCTTCTGCTCACTTGAAGGGAATGTCTACTTATCTTCTGGTTCTTGTTTACCTGTTAAGGTTTCTAACTGTGATGATAAAGGTATCGTTATTTATACTAGTGAGAAAATATCTAAGGGCGAGAAAGTAGAATTTGAGTTAGAATATGAAGGTAAGAAATTTATTGATAATTTTTGTGTCGAATTAGTTTACCCAGGTGGATATGGATTAAAGTTATTATCAACTGTTGAAGATAATAATTATAACTGGATTACACTTTATAATATTTTGAAACGTCGAGGAATAGTTTCATTATAATCTAGGAAGGATCATTTAATGTTTAAGTATTTAATCATCTTATTAGTTTTTATTTCATGTAACTCTAACAAATCACCGGAAGGTGTTTTAAGAAGCTTTATTGAAAAAAGACTTAATGACGAAATTAAAGTGGATGATTTAGAGGACTACTTAACAGGAAGCCTACTTGAGGAATACACTCAGGCATTAAATGATGATCCAAAGAAGCTAAATGAAATGTCTAAATTTGAGAAGTCTCGTTTGTCTATTGTATACAAGAACTGTTCAGGAGATGAGTGCTCAATCACATATTCAGTTTCTTATGACGATGAGGCCACTGATGGGAAAACAAAACAAGATGTCTCAATTTCAGTTAAAAAGATAGCTCTTATTATTAAAAAGGATGATAAGTGGTTAATATCAGATATTAGTGATGTGAAGTCATTTTACGAATTTAAAGAGACTGACGTTCGTTAAGATATCTTCTTTCCTTACCGATAAGTAAGGCGTGAAAAGCGGTAAAATCTTAGATCTTTCATTTGAGAAACTTGTTGGTGAGACTTTCAATTTAACAGAAAGTGCCAATTCTAATGCTCATCAACTAAATTATATTTCAGAAATTAAGTCATATCGACTTTGGATAGGCGCTACATTTGTCGATTTCCCTCAAGGTCTTTCCTTTATAGATGACCTCAAAAAAACGAGCTTTATCGAGTTGAAGCTTTATGACAAGGCCCTTAACGATGGCCTAAAAGAAGTTCTCAATACCCATGAGGACTTGGTTGTTTATATGATGGATGAAGATATTTTTATTGAAACAAAAGAATATGAAGAAATAAAAAAAGCGGCTTAGAAGCCGCTTTTTTTTATAGTGTATTGTAGTAATTTTTAAGCATTAATGCATCATCTTCTAGGTTTGGTGAGTTACAAATCATGTATCCACCACAACCATTTTTCTTAAGTGACTTAAGAAGGTCTTTCCAGTTGAAGTCAGACTTCTCAAGGTTAAGGTGTTTTAGATCACCTTTAGAGTTAGTGCTGATTCCTGAAATATGAATGTGCATATTTTTAACTGAGTCTTCACCTAATTCTTCTTTTAGTTTTGCAATTACCTCATCAAACTCTTCTTCAGAGTTGTACTGATTAGTACGTGCATATAGGTGAGAGAAGTCCATACATGGGCGACAAGAGTCTACATTCTTCGTTAAGCTGATTAGCTCTTCTAGTGAACCAAACTGTGAAGTCTTTCCTGTTAGTTCTGGACGTAGCTCAATTTCGATATCAAGTCTGCTTAGTCTTTCTTCGATTACATTCATTGATTTTTCAACTAAGTCGAATACATCATATGGAGAATCTTTCATGTAGAAAGCTGCGTGGAAAGTCATTGATTCTGCACCACAAAGGTCAGAGATCTTTGCCGTTTGAATGATTCTTTCAACTGAAGAATCAATCTTATCCTGCTCTCTAGCATTTAGGTTGATATAGTATGGGCCGTGTGAAGTTAATGGAACGCCTAGCTCATATGATACTTTTCTTAGATTTGAAGAAACTTCTTCCTTCATTCTTACGCCGTGTGCAAACTCAAGTTGCATACAATCAAGTCCAAGTTCGTGAATTCTTTTAACACCTTCTACTGGATTGTTCTTTTTAACTGTAGAATTAGGAACACCTGCTGTACCAAAAAGTAGCTTAGTATGCATTCAAAATACCCCTTCTGCTTATATTTAAAACGTTAATGCCTTGTGTATCACAATTAAGGATTCCACAATAGTCGCACTGCAAAATTTAGTGCCTGGCGCTTCATATATATGCGCTTTTGTCTAACTGTGATTCAGATGACTTATAGCCGGATTTTGGATTTGGGTCTATAATTAGAGAATATCTTGTAAAAAAAATAGGGACAAAAATTTGTTTAGTGTATTAATTTCATATTTATTAAGTCTTTTTATCATCTTCATTCAGGTATTTTTCCTGGCCGGAGGCTTCATTGTATTTAGTACGAACCTACATATTTCGAGTTCGATCACTCTAGCTACATTAATTTATGTAATTTCATTTACTTACATTATTCCTTCTATTGTTTTATCTAGACTAAACCCAATTCGGTTAGACAAGAAGGAACACGTGGCCATTTTTAATAAAATAAATGGACTTCACTTCAGAGGTAATAAGGGGAGATTGAAGTTCTTTGAGAGTAAGAGTGCTCCATTTTTCGTAATGGGAAGCCTTCTGGGTTCGGGTTACGTCATTATAAACTCTGCAGTTATAGAGAACCTGAGCCCCTCTGAGATGGATAAATACTTAGAGGCAGAACTCAGCTTTAACGAAACAATTAATGCAAAAGTATTAACTCACATATTAATCGTTCTTCTATTTTGGCGTGGCATTTTTAACTGGATTTTTAAGCTTGCTAGAGCGGAGGCCGTTTTTCGCTATATGTTTGCGGTACCGAGGCGATTATTTAATCGACTTTCAAATAGCTTCAAAAGTTACCATTATAAGAAACACGAGAGTGTGGATATGAGGGGTGTTGCTCAAAAGGTAATCTACTTAGAAAATGCAATGATTAATGATGTTCATTTCAATGTAGCCTCGACAACGATGTGGTCAATTCTTCGTTCGCCAGATGCAATGGATGAAAGATTTCATCAAAGTGAGTTACTATGAAGAACTTTTTTAAGTACTTCAAAGATTTAGATTTTACCAAATACTATCCAGCGCTTTTTACAGTCGTCTTTTTATCAGTGCTTTTTCAATACAAATTTCAGTCCATTGAAGCGATCTTCTATGATTTAAGACTTAAGTTAGACATGACTCTTGTTCATGATGACAATATTGTATTAATTAAAATTGACGAAGAAAGTGATGAGTTCTTAGGTGAGAGCTATCCATATACTTATACAACTTATTTAAAGTTATTTAGGAAAGTCTTAAAGGATAAGCCGGCCATTATTAATTTCTTTGGTGATTTATCGGCTCCTTTAAATGAGAGAGAGGCGGCTTCTTTACAATCACTCCACGATGAAATTAAGGCCTATATGAAACAAGGTGGGCTTTATCGCTATGGATCAGAGCTTGATTCTTGGGGGGAGCGTCTTCCTCCACAAGAATTAAGAGACCTCGGCTATTCTCCAGCAGTGGTAAATATTGATAGTAAGCTATTTGCCAAAGATGATGTTGTTAGAAGAATGGTTCTAAATATTTCGGGAGAAGAAACACTCGATTTTTGGACGGCCAACGAATGGAGAATTATTAATAATGAAGAACCATTGGTACTAAATAAACTAAAGAGTGCTTACTATATGCCAGAAGCTGATGCGAGTTTTAGTCTATTTCGCTATCCTCTAAGGTCACTTGAGCATCTTGAAAAACTACCGGTGCATAGAGTTGTTGTAGGTAATATTCCAAGTGGTTACTTTAATGGGAAAGTTGTTTTAATTGGCCCTGCATATATCTCGAACTTAAGGCATTACGCGAAGACTCCTTTCGATAAGGATCAGAAACGAACATCTAAATTAGAAATTCACGCCAATATGACTAAGGCGTTAATGGAAAATCAATTGATCTATTCAATACCTCTTTGGGTAACGAAATTGCTTTCAATGCTAATTGGTATCGTCTTATCAATTGTGATTTCTAGGATTCAACCTGCTAAGGGTCTACTTATTACTTTTGGGATCATTGTTGGAACAGTTCTATTTTCTTATTTAATCTTTCTGCTCTTTGGGCTCTGGCTTTATATTACCCATATCTTATTAACTGTCTTTGTCGTTTATTATATTTGGGTACCTTTTAGGGCCATCGGTGAGTACCAAAGGCGATATAAAATACAAGAAGAGACAAAACTCTTAAAAAGGGTTGAAAACTTAAAGCAAAACTTTATCTCTTTAATGAGCCATGACTTAAAAACACCTGTCGCAAAAATTGCTGGTGTTGCAGACAATATGTTGCAACGTAATCGTGGAGGGGAAACCTACATGCACGATGGCCTTAAGACTATTATTGATTCGACAAAAGAACTTAATAATTTCATTACTTCGATTTTAGACCTAACAAAGGTTGAGTCGCGAAATATTTCTCTTAATTTACAAAGTAAAGACGTCAATAAGATCATCGAAGACTGTGTGAATAGCTTAACTTATTTAGCTCGCTCTAAAGAGATGACTATTGAGACAGAGCTTGGCCCGCTATTTCCAATCGAAATTGATGTGAGCTTGGTTAATCGAATTGTTTCTAATATTGTGGAGAACTCGATTAAATATGCTGGAGAGGGAAAGGCTATTAATATTAAGACTTGGGATGATGATACTTGGGTCTTTATTGAGATATCTGATAATGGTGTTGGTATGGACCAAGACGATGTCGATAATATATTTGAGAAGTTTTATCGGGTTAAAAATGATGCATCCCATATTATTAAGGGGAGCGGTCTAGGTCTTTATCTGGTAAAATACTTCGTAGAACTTCATGGGGGTGAAATTTCTGTAACATCATCACCTGGAGAGGGAACTAGTTTTCTAATTAAATTTTTGAATAAATAAATGGAGTGCATATGCATAAGGTTTTAGTTGTCGATGATGATAAAGTTTTACAAACCTCAGTAAGAGAGGCCCTTGAATTTCATCACTTTGCAGTAGATGTTGCTGACAACGGAAAAGAGGCGTTAAGTGCAGTTTATAAGACTAAGTACGACTTAGTTGTTATGGACGTAAACATGCCTGAGATGGATGGTATTGAAGCATTAACGGAAATCAAAAAACATGACCCTTCTGTTATCGTTATTATTTTAACAGCTTATTCTAATGTTACGGACGCTGTTAAGGTCGTAAAAGAAGGTGCCTACAATTATTTAGAAAAGCCAATTAGTTCTGATAACTTAGTCTCTTTAATAAAGCGTGCCCTCAAGGCCCGTTCATTAGTTGAAACGGTAGGGTTTTCTGCACCAGTTCTTTCACTTGGTGATACAAAGAATAAATTTGTTGGCGAATCAGATGTAATGCAAAAAGTTTTCAATGTTATTGGAAAGCTGGCGCAAGTTAATACACCTGTTTTAATTCGTGGTGAGTCTGGTACTGGTAAGGAACTAGTTGCTCGTGCAATTCACTTTAATGGACCAAGAAAAGATGAGAAGTTTGTGACGATCAACTTAGCGGCCATACCTGAAAACTTAATTGAGTCAGAGTTGTTCGGACACGAAAAAGGTGCTTTTACTGGCGCTAATGAAAGAAAGATCGGTAAGTTTCAGTTTGCAGATGGTGGAACTTTATTTCTAGATGAAATCGGTGATGTTTCCCCAACGATGCAAGTAAAGCTACTTCGAGTTCTTCAGGAAGGAACTTTCACTCCTGTAGGATCAAATAGAGAAATTAAAGCGGATGTTCGTGTTATTGCGGCTTCTCACAAACCATTTGAAAAAATGATTGAAGAAGGAACATTTAGAGAAGATTTATTCTACCGCTTAAATGTTCTTCCTGTTTATTTACCTCCTTTAAGAGAAAGACACTCTGATATTCCACACCTAGTTGATTACTATGTTAAGTATTTTAACAACGTTCATAATCTAGAAATTAGTGGCCTTGATGATGAGGCGATGAAAATTATGCAAGGTCATGATTGGCCAGGAAATATTCGTGAGCTTAGAAACGTTATTGAACACGCTTTCATTATTGAAAGCGGCGATATCATTAAAGCAACGTCTCTTCCGGATAAAATAAGAAAGTCAGTTACTGTAGAAAATGTTGTCGAAGAATCACAGGCAATTATTGATTATGATGAAATTAAAGACTCTGTACTAACTGATGCTGGTCAAGATGAACAACTGATTGCAAGTGCTCAGGGATATCAATTTGTATTTGCAACAAGTGAAGTTGACGGTGAACTACGACTTAACTTTTCTCAAGCTAAAGATATCTTTGAAAAAGAATTTATCATTCAGGCGTTGAAAATTAACAATGGTAAAATTAATCAAACAGCACTTAAGGCAAATATTCCTAAGAAGACTCTTCTTAGGAAGATTGAAAAGTACGAAATTAACCCTAAGGAATTTTATAAATGAATCGAATTTGGCAAATGACACTACTAATTGTTGGAATTCTTTTCTTAGATCAATTCTCTAAGGGGGCAATTCAATCTAGTTTTAAGTTAGGGGAGACACTTACTGTTATCCCTGGTTTTTTTAACTTAACATATGTGAAAAATCCTGGTGTCGCGTTTGGGATGGGAAGTGAATTTCCAGATGTCATCAGAATGATCCTTTTTAAAATTTTACCTGTAATCGCATGTTTCTGGTTTGTTTATCTAATCTGGGATTCTAGAAGAAAGAGTTATATGCTCTGTCTCGCTTATTCTATGATCTTTGCAGGTGCAGTGGGAAATCTTATTGATCGCATCTCTTTAGATTATGTGGTTGATATGTTCGATTTCTATTATAAGGGATGGCACTTTGCTGCATTCAATGTAGCGGATGCATCAATATCTGTTGCGGCAGGTATTTATATTATTGATTATTTTTTAACTGAAGTTCGTGGAAATAAGAAGAGTGCTCAAGCCTAGGCTTAAGCGCTCTCTTCTTCTGTATTTGATTCTTCGCTTGGTTTTTCTTTTGTGATTCCGTATTCGTTGTGTAACTCATTAAGTGACTCTTCTGAGACATAAAGTTCTGACTTAAGAGTTTCACGTCCCCAAATAGCAAAAGCATCATTATGCTCATACATTGTAATCGTTTCCCAAGGACAGTCTTGAGAACAGTTTTGACAACCGATACATCTTGCAAGATCGATTTCAACTGTTTGATTAAATTGTGGGTTCGTTGGATTAGGGCCTGGAACTAGTTCAATTGAATCAACCGGACAACCTTGAATACAGATCTCACAACCTGTACAACCTGACTGGTGAACAACAGCTAGTAGCTTTGGACCTTTCTTACCCTTACGTGCTGGCTTAAAACGTGCCGAGTGGTAAGGATTCTCCACTAAAAATTTAACATCTTCGCTCATTAGCAATTCCTAATACTAAGTTAATTAGCAGTATTTTAACGTATATCAACGCATCATAAAAGGGATTTTTGCCTGATTAAAATACATTAGGTATAGTCCTTTAGCAATATTGAAAGATAAAAAGCTTGGGTAAATAATTGTTTTTACCTAACGTGATATCAGAGGTTTACAGTGAGAAAATTAAGATTTGTCACAGCGGCCAGTTTATTTGACGGCCATGATGTATCAATAAATATTATGAGAAGACTTCTACAGTCAAAGGGTGTGGAAGTTATTCACCTAGGACATAATCGCTCTGCCCAAGAGGTGGTCGATGCTGTTTTACATGAAGATGCAAATGCAGTTGCCATGAGTTCATATCAAGGTGGCCACAATGAATACTTCGCTTATGTTCGCGAACTTCTCGATCAGGCGGGTGCCACAAATGTTCGTATCTTCGGTGGTGGAGGTGGTGTAATCACTCCTAAGGAGATTAAGGCCCTTCACGATAAAGGTATTACGAGAATTTATTCTCCAGAAGATGGAATGAAATTAGGTCTTGAGGGAATCATTGATGACATGATTGAGAGAGCAACTCACTCAACACTTGATGGATTCAAATTGGATGCTAAGGCGAAAGATCTACCAAGGACTCAACTTGCAAAAGTTATAACGGCCATTGAAGATGGTGCTGAAATTGAAATCCCTTCTTCGGAAAAAAATATTCCAGTACTTGGTATTACAGGAACTGGTGGTGCAGGTAAGTCATCTTTAATTGATGAAACTCTTTTAAGATTTCACCGCTTCTATCCTGAAAAGAAAGTTGCACTAATTTCAGTTGATCCAACGAAGAAGAAAACTCAAGGTGCGCTTTTAGGTGACCGTATTAGACTAGGTTCTGCAAACTTTGAAAACTTCTATATCAGATCTCTTGCAACTCGTGATTCTGGGACAGAGCTTTCTCCGCAAATTAAAAAGACAGTTAATTTTCTAAAGGAGCAAGACTTTGACTTAATCATTGTCGAGACTTCTGGTATTGGTCAGGCTTCTGATGAAATTACAAAAATTTCAGATAAGTGTGTCTATGTGATGACTCCTGAGTATGGAGCTGCAACACAGCTTGAAAAAATTGAAATGCTTGAGCAGGCAGACTTTGTTGTTTTAAATAAGTTTGAAAAGCCTCGCTCGGAAGATTCTTTAAGAGATATCAGAAAACAATATCGTCGCAATCATCAGTTATTTGCTGGGCATCCAGGTTCTCCAACAGATGAAGAACTTCCAATTTTTGGAACAATGGCATCGAAGTTTAATGATGTAGGTGTAAACGCTTTATTCCAAGCTATTGCGCAGACATTTGATTTTGATCAAGCTCCACTTGAGGGAATTGTTGCAAATCGTGCAAGTAATGATAAGACAAGAATTATTCCTGCTGAAAGATCGCTATACTTAAGAGAAATTGCAAAAGCTTCTCGTGATTATAATCATGAAACTGAAATGAGAATGGAAAAGCTTCGTGATATCGAGGCCCTTGAGATAACAAGCAAGATTGTTCCAAGTAATGAAGTTGATGCAAAGCTTGCTCAACTAAAGTCAGAACTTGGTGAAGATGTTGAAAAAGAAATCGAACAATTCCAATCAGTAGTTAAACAATACCAAGACGGAACTTTCACATATCATGTACGTGATCGTGAATTCAAAGTTGCGACAAAATATACTTCTCTTTCTGGCTTAGATGTTCAAAAAGTAGGAACACCGAGATTCTCTTCTAAAGTTGATCAGTATCGTTTTATTAGAGATGTTAATATGCCTGGGTTCTTTCCATTTGGTGCGGGAATTTTCCCATTCAAACGTACTGATGAAGATCCAAAGAGAATGTTTGCTGGAGAAGGTGGGCCAGCAAGAACGAATAAGCGTTTTCACTACTTATCTAAAGATGATAAGGCCAAACGTTTATCAACTGCCTTTGACTCAGTAACTCTTTATGGAGAAGATCCAGATCTTCGTCCAGATATTTTCGGAAAGATTGGAGAAGCTGGAGTATCAATTGCAACAGTTGAAGATATGGAACTACTATTTGATGGTTTCGATCTTTCTGATCCATATACATCAGTTTCGATGACGATCAATGGACCAGCTCCGATTATGTTAGCTTTTTACCTAAATACTGCTTTAAGACAAAAGCTTAAAGGTGATGACTACTACGATACTGAAAAACGTCTAGCAATTCTTCAGCAGATTCGAGGGACAGTTCAAGCTGATATCCTAAAAGAGGATCAGGCGCAAAACACTTGTATCTTCTCTCTTGAGTTTGCACTTAAGATGATGGGAGATGTTCAAGAATACTTCTGTCAGCAAAAGATTAAGAACTACTATACAGTTTCAATCTCTGGTTACCATATTGCTGAGGCAGGGGCGAACCCAATTACTCAAGTTGCATTCACACTTGCAAATGGTTTCACATTTGTTGAATACTACCTTGCTCGTGGGTTAAATATTGATGAGTTCTCACAAAACTTATCTTTCTTTTTCTCAAACGGACTTGATCCAGAGTACTCAGTAATTGGACGTGTTGCTAGAAAGATTTGGGCAATCACAATGCGTGATAAGTATGGTGCAAATGATAAGTCACAAAAGTTCAAATACCACATTCAAACTTCTGGGCGTTCACTACATGCTCAAGAAATTGACTTCAATGATATCAGGACAACACTTCAGGCTTACTTAGCACTATCAGATAATTGTAACTCTCTTCATACTAATGCTTATGATGAAGCAATTACAACTCCAACTGAAGAGTCAGTAAGACGTGCTATGGCAATTCAGATGATTATTAATCGTGAGTTCGGTTTAAATAAATCTGATAACCCAATGCAGGGGGCTTATGTAATTGAAGAGTTAGCGGACCTTGTTGAAGAAGCAATCTTAGCAGAGTTTGAAAGAATTTCTGATAAGGGTGGTGTTCTTGGTGCAATGGAAAGTATGTACCAGAGATCAAAAATCCAAGAAGAGTCTCTTTATTATGAGACACTAAAAGACTCTGGAGAGCTTCCTATCATTGGTGTAAATACTTATATTGCAGACAATATTGATGAACAACTAAATCAAGAAATTGAACTTTCTCGTTGTAGTGACGAGGAAAAGAAAGGCCAAATTTCTCGTTTAAATGATTTCAAAGAAAGAAATGCTAATAAATCTGATGAAGCGTTAGATAAGCTAAGAGCTGTTGCACTTTCTGGTGGAAATATTTTTGCAGAGCTTATTGAAACAGTTAACTATTGTTCTCTTGGACAGATAACTAATCTACTTTATGAGATTGGTGGGAAGTACAGAAGGAATATGTAATGAAGAAGTCTAAGATCTACACTCGTACAGGTGATAAAGGTGAAACAAGCCTTGTTGGTGGACAACGAGTCTCAAAGGCCAGTGCTCGTATTAATCTTTATGGAAACTTGGATGAGTTAAATAGTTTTGTAGGTCTTTCACTTTGTTATATTGATGTTTCAAGAGTTAAAAATACTTTTAATTCAATTCAAGAAAACCTTTTTGTTCTCGGTTCTAACTTTGCAACCCTTAGAGAGGACCGAGACAATTTCAAGCTTCCTAAATTAAGTATCGAAGATATTCTTCACCTTGAAGGTGAGATCGATTATTTTGACTCAGTTGTTGATCCTCTAAAATATTTTATTCTGCCTGGTGGAAGTGTTGCCGCTGCTAATGTTCACATTTGTCGTACTAAAACAAGGCAAGTAGAAAGAGAAGCTGTAGAATTAGGGGATGTCGATCCAATCGATTTAGAGTATTTAAATCGACTTTCAGATTATTTCTTTATCGTAGCGCGATTTTTAAATAAGCATGAGAATATTCAGGATATTCCATGGGTTCCGAAAAAAGATTAGAGTATGTTTACTTAAAGAACTTTAAGATTTTTGTCATGACAGTTTTATCTTCTGGCTCAACTCTCTTCTTCTTGGTGACTTTCTTTTTTGTTCTTTGTATCGGTTGCTTTTTGTTTACTTCGGCTTTTACTTTTTGTTTTTCTAGGGAAAGATTATTTAAGGCCAAAAAGCCTGTTTGATCAGCAAGGGCCGTTGAAGTTTGTGTATTTTCATGAGCATCTTCATTTGGATCGATTGGTCGAGTTAGAAATTTATACTCAATATCCGTTAGATCATTTAAATCGATACAGATAATACAATTTCCAATGCGAATTGTTTCGTAAATATAAAGACGTTGATCACTTGTGACTTTCTTATTGTTAATAAAGGTACCATTAGTTGAGCCTAGGTCTTTAACAACAATTTCCTTATCTTTATAAGTAATTTCGAGATGTTTAGATGAAATTTTTGAGTCATCGATTGAAATATCAACTGACGACTTAGAGCGTCCAAAGCTTAATTTAGGTTTAATAAGAACCTTAGCTTTATTTTCACCGCTCTTAATAATCAATGAGATAGACATTGTTTCTTGCTCCTATATAAAGTATATCATCAATATGATATAATTTAGGTGTTGGTCATTATTACCTACGTAATATTAGAGGTTTATATGAACGAGTTATTAAATGTGACGCCAAAAGCAGTTGCGCAAATAAAAAATATTTTTACGAGTGAAGATCGCTCAACACAAGACTTCGGTCTGCGCTTAGGTGTAATTGGTGGTGGATGTTCAGGTCTTTCTTATAATATCGATTTTGATGCCCCAAAAGATTCGGACAATATTATCGAATTAGATGGGATTAAAATTCTCGTGGATCCAAAATCATCAATTTATTTAAGTGGTATCACTCTTGATTTTAAAGATGGCCTTAATGGAAAAGGTTTTGTTTTCGAAAACCCAAATGCAAAGAATACTTGTGGTTGCGGTGAAAGCTTTAGTGTTTAGGCTTTACTTTTAACTTTGGTTCTTTTCTTTAATTGTTCTTTTCTTTTTTCCTCTTCAAGGGTGAAGCGAAGGGTCTTATGAATATTGGAAATATTCTCTCCCCAAGCATTAGGTTCGTCCTGTCGAGAAAATTTAGAAAGCTCTAAGTTATTTAAAGATTTTTGATCTAGTCTGATACTAAAATTCCCAGCTGTAATTACATCGTATGTATATAAAGTGATTTCTTCCTCGATGCGTCTTCCATTAATATGGGTGCCATTCTTTGAGCCTAGATCTTTGACTAGAATTTCATCACCATCGAATAATATTTGAAAATGGACTGAAGATACTTTTGAGTCATTTAAGAAAATATCAGCATCTTCTTTGCTTCGGCCAAATGTTAAATTTGGTTTTAAAATTACAATATATGACTCTTGCTTTGATTGAATTTTGAGTTTAACGGCCATTTTATATCCCTTTTTTGAAATTGTATCACTTAATGTAATTAAATTATATTTAATATTATTTACCGCCTATGATTAATGACTTGTGTTGTGGAGCGGTAAAAAATGTTGGCAAGGGTCTAGTAATTAGAAAAGCTGTGAAGTAAATTATTGATATGATGATTGATGATACATATGTAAAAGAACAGGTTTATGAATTCTTCTTCAGTGAGAATACTTTCTCATTAAATGGACATAGTGTTTATAAATTCATCGGTGATGAAACAAGAGACTATTTACAAAGGCAGATTACTGCAGATGTCGCCAAGTTAGAGAATAGTGGGACTCTTGCCTGTCGTTTGGATCGAAATGGTCGGGTGTTTTCTTTTTTCTATCTTGTGAATATTGATCAGGCTTTCTATATTATCGTCGATTCAAAAATTGCAGATGAAACAGTTAATGAGTTAGAGAAGTTCATCATTATGGAAGATATAACGATTAAACATACTCAATTAATTGCTGCACTATCGTCACGTTTTAGTGAAGGTTTTGTTCCAATTAGTATTTTTGATAATGAAGGTTATATTGGATTTATAAGTGAACAGTTGCCAATAACAGATTTTCATAATCAGCTATGCGTCTTAACTGGATGGCCGCAGCTAGATGTTACAGTTGAGCGCACTAACTTAATTAATGAAACAAGATTAAATGAATTTGCTATCAGTTATAATAAAGGGTGTTTTCTAGGGCAAGAAACAGCTTCTAAAATTGAAAGTCGCAGAGGGGCTGCTCGTTATCCAGTGCTATTAATCTCCAAGAATCCAATAGAAGAGGAAACTATATTAAAGGATAAGAAGGTAAAGGTCCTTAATTTTGTTAAGTCTGATGATTTTTACTTATCTGTGGTAAGAGTCCCTCGAGATTTATTGATTAATGGTTTAGAAATAGAATATGACGGAGGCACAGTTCGTATACTTACATATCCAATTATTAAAGAAGATAAATTGGAAATAAGTGAGCACTATTTTAATAAAGCCGTTAAGCGATTTCATCAGGGTGAAGTAAATGAGGCTATCATGCTCTTAGATCAAGTGATTTCTTTTAACCCTCACTATGCAGACGCCTACGAGTCAAAGGGTGTTATTCTAGGAAATAATGGTGATCATCAGAAGGCCATCGATGTTATGGATGAGCTCTTAAAAGTTGATGAAAACTCTGTGATGGCCCATACGAATAAGTCACTCTATCTTATGAAATTAGGCAAGATCGAAGAAGCTGAAGAAGAGAAGTCTCTTGCGACTGTAGCTTCATTTAAGCGCTTTGGAGATGAAGCTAAGTTTAAAAAAGAACAAGAAGAACGAGAGCGTGCCGAAAAAGAAGATCGTGCTCGTCGTTTTGATATGTTTAATAAAGTATTGGCCATTGATGAGAATGATGTTGTCGCCAATTATGGCCTAGCTGATATTCACTTTAGTAATGATAAGTATGATAAAGCGATGGAACATATTGAAGTTGTTCTTAAAGAAAACCCTAAATACTCAGTTGCTTACCTTCTAAAATCGAAGCTCTTATTTAAGCAAAAAAAATATGAAGAGTGTCTAAGTGTTATTGAAGAGGGGATGCCTATTGCAACTTCTCAAGGTGAGTTAATGCCCGCAAATGAAATGCAGGCATTAAAATCTAAAATCTCAAAATTATAGTTAATAATATTCGTTACGTGCCGCTAGAAGTTCATTTTTTAGTTCTTCTACGGCATTAGAATTTAAACACTTTTCAAGTGCAAAAATATGCTCTCGATGAGAGTCAACCATGGCCTTGAACTGTAGATAAACCTCATATCCTTCAGGAGAAACGATTTCTTCCTTATATGCCTTTTCTAAATCTTGTTCGCAAAACTGCAGCATATAGTACTCTTCAATAGCTCGTTCCTGAATTTTTCTAAATTCAGATTCACTGAAATCATGATCTGTGAGACGCGAAAGTGAAGAGAATAGTTCTAGTGCCCAGTAAAACGTCATATAAGCGTGATAAATGCCCCTTATTGGCCTTAGAGCTCGTCTCCATGGACTGTAGTATATTTTTTCTTCAAGCTCTTCTAAGAGCTCTTCTTGATTCAAATAGCTATTTAAAACATGATGACCATTTTCATGAAGCAGGTCATCCATTAGATCCATATCGTCTCTATCGTATGTATTAATAGATGAGTATCCAGGAAGTGTTTGCATTGAGTAGCTAACGATACCTTTTTCATTTATTGGAATAATAGTTTGTGTAAACTCTTTAAAAACCGTAAAAAGTTCAGGAGTATATTTTTCAAGTCTACGATAGGCCTTTTCAATCTTGGCCGTCATTTCTTTTGACGTGTTCTCTAGCTCTGAATAGAAGATAATTTTAAGCTCATCAATATCTGAAACAACAGCAGCTCTCTTTTGTGATTTTTCATTAAGTTTAGCTAAAACCTTGTCTTCAAGATTATTAAAGATAATTCGTTGGCCATTTTGATAAGCAGATAAATTATCATCTCCAAGTTCTGGGACATTTAAGTACGTAAGATCGCTAACGATTTCTTCTTCAATGTGAATGTTGAAAAATGCGATAATATTGTCTTCTAAAACTGTAACAAGCTTTTTGGATTCAGCTAAAAGGTCCTTTGATTCATTAAGTGAGTTTAAGAATACCTTTGCTAAATTACTATCATGCCAGAAATTAAATATGGCATCTTCAGACTCACTCATTTCAAAATCTTCACCAACTTCAAATTCACTATGATAAGAAATGATTTCTATAAGTGCCTCAATAAGGTTGAACCAATAGAAGTTGAGGTTGGAGTAATTATCAAGCTTGTGAGAGAAAATGGCCTCTTTATAAAAGCTTTGGAATTTTTGAGAGAGAAGTTCATTTTCATCTTCGTTTACACGCGCATCTTCACGATAAAGGGCCAGGCCTTCAAGATATGATTCTTTAAATGCATGATTGTTTTGAATGAAGTGATTAAAGTTATTCATAAGATATCCATAAGTAAAAATTCATTACAGATATAACACTATAACAAGATAAGATAAATTCTTATGATACTTAATGTGAATATATGGGGGATTTAAAAGCGGATACAAAAGAATGGCTGGGATGGCGAGATTCGAACTCGCGACCAATAGATTAACAGTCTACTGCGCTACCGCTGCGCCACATCCCAGCAATCTTAAGTAGTTAATCTTATAAACTCGTTTTTTCAAATTGTAAATATTTTCTTTTATGGGAAAAATATTTAGTTTTGCCTAACTTGTTGAATTTATTGAAGCTCAATTAAAATTACTAAATTTTTTTTTTCAAAAACCGACAAGTAAACTCAGATACTGAGGTAAAATAACAGCTATGATGACTCAAGGTAACCTAATTCGTAATTTATTAAGGGTGTTAACACCAGAGGAAGTCTCTGACTTAACAACTCTTGGTGATGCTTCTGCAAAAGATGCACTTACGGATTTATTACTTGCTCAAAACCGCGGTGATAAGATTTCTTACTCACCTCATGGCCTTGCTAAGGTCATTCCTTTTCCAGATCGTTTTGAAGCTTCACAGGCGCCTGCATTAGATCCTGATGAGGAGATTGTGACAGGGCCTAGAGTCGATCAATTCATTAATCAATTTGTCACAAAAGTTAAATTTGAATCAGGTAAAGTTCATCCTGGTGCAAAGCCTGTTGAGACAAGTACTTTCATTTTGAATGAAAAAGAAAAATTTAAAACAGTTTACACTCGATTAAAGAGTCGAGAAGTTTTAGATTTGTATGCAAAGAATTCGGTTGTGGATCTTGAACAAGAGAGAAAGAACCGAAGAGACCTGTCAAAGAATTCTTCGACAGGCGTCCTCGTTAATAAGAAACATTATTAATCTGCTAATCCTTTAATATTTCCACTTGCACTTGGAGAATCAATCTCAAGTGTTGCAAGTTGATAGACACAGTGATCAACAGTAGCAACAGCTGCTGGACGATAGTTTCCAGAGTTCTTTACACCACCAAATGGTAGTTTAGAATGTGCGCCAACAGTTGCGCGGTTTAAGTTTACTAAACCAGCATCAATATTATTCACAGCGTGCTTAAAGCGAGCGTGATCTTTAGTGAATACAGAAGCAGCTAGGCCGTACTCAGTTGAGTTTGCGATATTAATTGCTTCATCAAAATCACTATATCCTACAAATGTAACGTTAGGGCCAAAGATTTCATTTGCAAGGAAGTGACTCTTTGGAATTAACTTATCTGCATAGTGAATTGAAGGAGAAACATAGTAACCTGGAGTTTCTCTTTCTAATTGCTTCCCACGCATAACTTCTTGTAGGCCTTCTCTTTTGGCCATGCCCATAAATAGGAGATACTGATCAAGAGATGCTTGATCAATTAATGGCCCCATAAATGGTTCAACTTTGTGATCAATTGGATGATCCACAATGATTCTCTTCGCTAGATCATGGAAGCGCGAAATAAATTCGTCTTTAATTGAGTCATGAATTGCAACTAGGCCTGTTGAAGTACAACGTTGACCAGCAGTTAAGTATGAACCAGTTAATAGCTCTTCAATTGCATAATCAAGATCTGCCGTCTCATCGATGATTGATGTGTTCTTTCCTCCAAGTTCTAGAGAAACTAGTTTTGAAAGATCTGTATGAGTTGTTTCTAGAATTTTTTGTCCGACTTCTTTCGATCCAGTAAAGAAGATACCTTTGATTCTCTTATCTTTAATAATTCTTCTTGCTACTTCTCCATCACCTTGAACAAGGTTAACAACACCCATTGGGAATTTTGCTTCGGCAAGACATTCAAACATTAACTGTGCTGAGTAACATGTTTTTTCACTTGGTTTGAAAATAATTGAGTTACCAGAGATTAAGTTTGCTGTGATTTGTCCGTTTGCTAAGTGACAAGGAAAGTTAAATGGTCCAATGATAAAACTTGGCCCAACTGGTTTGTAGTAAATATGAGCATTAGTCCCTGGAGCAATACCTTCCATATTCTTCGTTTCAATCCTAGGAAGAGATGCCGCGATCGTCACATCAACTTTTGCAATTAATGCTGCCGCTTCTGTGCGAGCTTCCCAAAGTGGTTTCCCCACTTCAAGAGCAATTGCTGTCGCTATTTGATCTTGCTTTGTCTTTAGTACTTCTTGATATCTTCTTAGGGCCTCAATTCTTTCTTCGATGGAAGTATTACGCCAAGTTTGAAAACCCTTGTGGGCAGAATCGATTAGCTCTTCGATATGAGCATAATTTACATTCAAATTCCAAAGTGTCTTTGTCGTATCACTTGGACACTCTCGAGTAATAGTTCTGTCATTTCTTAGATTTGCTGAATCATCAAACGCGATAAATTCATTGTTATAAAATGATCCTTTTAGTTGAAACATATCTTCTCCTTAGATCGCCATTATTGTTTTAACTGCACCATCCTCTAATCCAAATGATGATGGTTCATCTACAGTTAGTATATCATTGTTTAAATTACCTTTTAGGCAAACAACTTCAAATTCTTCATTATCAGTTAGAACGAGGTAGAATTTAGGTGAACTTGTTTTACCTTTCTTTATTTGTGCTTGTTGAATTGTCTTAACGGGCTTTATATCATCTAGTTGACATCGATAGTGAGGGCCACCATCAAAAGGGTCAACTTCGTGAGTATATTTGAATCCAATAGACTCAAGCATTCTTTTAACAGGTTCAGTATCGGCACCGACTTTTCCAACCGCATCTCTTGCTTCGATTGGTAAAAGTGTTTCGTAGATAGTTCCTGAAGGGAAAAGGCTAAGAATAAATTCCTTATTCTTACGACTCAGGACATCGGCATCGTGATATTCCATATTTAAGAATCGTCGTCCGATAGCTTCCCAAAGTGGTGATTTCCCATCAGCATCAAACGGAGGCATAAGCTCAGAGTGAATAGTTTCTTTAAAACGATCCTTATTAAGTCCCATGTAAAGAAAACGTGAAAAAGATAATACTTTTCCAAGTTTAAATGGATTACCTCGATATGTAGGATCGAGGATAAGGCCACCAATCTCCGTTGGCCCGTCTGTATCATAGCCAAGTTTAAGTGTGCCGTGGATAAAGCCAGTATTAATTGATTCCGAAAATTTATTTTCTTGTCCTACTTTTAAATAAAAGTGAGGCTCTTCTTCATCACCGTGTCTTGCGTGAATCATTGAGCATCCAATAACACGAGAAGATTCAAGATCTTCCAGAACAAAAATGTAATGATCATTTGAAAGATTATCACTTTTTTGTTTGAAAGATCTTAGTGAGCTTTCTATTTTTGAGCTAATTAGCTCTTTGTCTGGGGGAAGGTTAATAAATGTGTAGAGACCTGAAAGGTCATACAAGTCTTCTAAGTCATCTGCTCTTACGGGTCTAATCTTAAACATCTAATCTTCCTATTTAATCCTATTTAATTTGTTCAAGTACGGTTTTTTCGATAATTGAGATAATGTCATCAATATGCTCATCAGTCATTGCAAGAGGCAATAGGAGACGAACTCTCGTAGGCTCTTTACCCGCCATAAAGGCAATAATTCCATTATCAAATAGGCTCTTAACAAAGCTTGATACAGTTTCAGTTGTTGAGTCTCCAACTTCAAACGCAATCATTGTGCCGATTCCACCAACATAAGTAATCTTGTCTTGGCAAGAGTTCTTCATTAGATGCGTAAGCCTTGAAATAAACTTGTCTTCTAACTCTTTTATTCTTCCATTTTCCCCATAGAAGTTTCCTTCCGTTAGGTATTTAACTAATTTACTACCAGTTGATAGTGCTGAAACTGAACCATTGAATGTACCAGCAATAAGTCCTGGTTTAGGGTTTAGCTCCTCGCTGAATAGAACACCACAAACCTGTAGGGCCTTACCAACAGAAACAATATCGACGTACTTATCGAGACCCATTGTTTGGAATGCGAATAGTTCTCTTGTGCGTCCAAAAGTTTGAACTTCATCAACCCAAATATAGATACCTTTTTTCTTTGCCCACTTAAAAATTTCTTCGTAATACTCTTTCGGACCAAAAATAAATCCACCTTCTCCTTGAATGATCTCAAGCATAAGTGCGCAATGTTGATTCGGGTATTTTGTTGTTACTTCTTCAAGTGCTGCTAGAGTATTTTTTAACGATTCATCAGGGTTATTTTGATCAAAGTGTGGAACGTGATCAACATCGAGAGACTTTGGCATACCTTGGCGGTAGTTTGCATTATGTGTAATGTCTTGAGTTGCTACTGAGCGACCAGCGAAAGCCTTTTGAAAAGCAATCACGCGGTAAGCAGGATCTTTCTTTTGCCAAACAAGTTTAAGTGCTAGGTCATTTGCGAAACTTCCTGATCCCGTAAACCAAAAGTGTTTCAGGTTACTTGCTTCTACGGCCTTTAGTAGATTGCTCGTTAACTCAATGGCCTGTGGATACGGTTGTAGGTTTCCACACATTACCGTATCACCTAGAGCTGCTTCAAGGTGTGACTTAATATATATAGGGTGAGAGTGACCAAGAAGGTTAGGTCCAATACCACCAATTAGATCGTATTTTACTGATCCATCAATAAGTTCAGTAAAAGGCCCATGACCACGTCCCGAAGAAACGTAGTTAAAGTAAATTCCCTTTCCTCTTTCTTGGTTATATTTCTTTAAAGTGTCTTCAACTAGGTGCTTCTTTTCTTCTAGAGGGCCACGAACTTCCATGAAATTCTTTTGCTCCTTAAGAATTGAAGAAAATAGTTTATCAAATTGATCATTTATTTCGTTATTTCTAACACCGTATTCCATATCCAACCTCTTTTTATGTGGTAGAATTATCACTCACTTGCAAACGCTACAAGCCAAATAGATAATAAATTTATGTCAGATACTAACACAGGAAATCCACTAAAAGAATTAGAAGACCTTTATAAAAATAAAGATTATGAAGGCTATAAGAATCTCTTGATTAAGAATAAAGATTTGTTCGTCGACGCGCAGTATTTCTACAATTTGGGCACTGCGTATCTGAAGTTAGAGGACATTGGGGCGGCCCGTTTAAACTTAGAGAAGTCTTATCAGCTAGGGCAGCAAGACAAGCTTGTTACGAATAATATTAATTATATTAAATCGCACTATGACCTTGTGAGTCAGGATGTGAATTTCGTTGCAAAAGCGATGGATATTCCTGCTGTTTATTTTACAAGCTTTTCATTGATTCTTTTGATTATTACATTAATTTTGAATTTGAAGACAAAGCTGCATAAGGCCATGATTTTCACTTTCTTTTTGATCTCTCTGACGCCGCTCATTTTTAGCAATGTCTATTTGAAAGGTAGTTACAAAAATGCCATTGTTATGAAGAATGCTGATATCTTTGAAGGCCCTTCATCAATTTTTGAACACAATCAAATTGCCAAAGAAGGCTTAAGAGTTATCACTTCTAAGAAAAACGATAATTGGTTCTTTATCTATTGGCCTAGCGAAGCTAAGGGATGGATAAAAGCTGAAAATATTGAATTCTATTAAAGGCCATATATGACTGAAAAGTATTCAAAAGAAGATCGCATTGACATTAATTTGATAAAGTTTTTGTGGTCCATCAATCCTCTAGTTAAAAGTAATAAGGTAACAATTCCATACTTATTGAGGGATACCGTTATTCTAAGAAACTTAGGGGAGTTTGAGCTATTTCAGTTATCAAAATACTTTCATAAAAGAACCTATGAAAAAGGTGAAGTCATTTTCAAAGAAGGTGATTTTGGGATTGGTTTCTATATCATTGTTTCTGGTCGAGTTGAGCTTTCAACAGAGAGAAATGGGAAGAGTTTTCATGTAACAAATCTCGATCGTAAAGATTACATGGGAGAGATAGGTCTTTTAGAGGACGGTCACAAGAGGTCAGTGACAGCAACTGCTGCAGAACCACTAGAGCTCTTAGGGATCTTCAAACCAGATGTACAATTAATGATTTCAGAAAGGCCGGCCCTTTCTTCAAAATTTTTACAGGCCATGAGTGAACTTGTTGTAAAAAAACTTCATATTCTGGCCCGTGAAATTAGAAAGCTTAAAGTGGAAAACTCTCACTTGAAAGATGAAGTTGTTAACTTGAAAGAAGAGATTGCTAAGAATGACTAGTAATGATCGCCTTAGGGCCATTATCTTCGGATTATTTATCATCTCTTCGATGTTGTTATTTTTCGTTTTTCCACGAGTCGCAACACCGTTACTGATCTGTTATGTTTTGACCCTGATTCTAAATCCACTTCTCTTGTTTTTTGAGAGGTTTGGAATTAACCGTACAGCTTCATCAGCACTAGTTGTTACACTCCTTCTATTTTTAACGATCTATCCTATTGTAAAGGTAACTCCTTTAATGGTTAGTGAAGTAAATAACCTTGAAATCTATATTCCTAAGGTCGAAAGCTTTCTTAAATCTGTATACTCTCAATTTCAGGCCTTCGTTGCAGAACGTACTGGTTACCACTTAAGTAGTGGCTACCTTTTACAATCAATGAATTTTATTAAAGATGAGTTTAGTGCATTTGTTCTTTTAGTTCCAAAGTATCTAGGTTCTGCACTTGAGCTATTCTTTATTGTGCCACTTTTCTTATTCTTTACTTTAAAAGATATGAGAAACTTCAGAGAGCGTGTAACAAGACTTCTTCCAAATAAGTATTTTGAAAAGCTTTACCATCTTTCATTTCAATTTAATCGCCAGATTGGTGACTATATTCTAGCAAAGGTAATTGAGGCCAGTATTCTAGGTGTCATTATTTTCACGGGACTATTCTTTCTCGATATTAGATTTTCTCTTCTATTTGGCCTACTTGCAGCAGTTACAAATATTATTCCTTACCTTGGTCCTGTATTTGGCGCAATCCCTGCATTTATTTTTATTGCTGCAGAGTACGGTATGGGTACGCACTTTGGTGGAGCCTTTATTCTTTATATGGTTGCAAATGTTATCGATATCGCTATCGTCTTTCCATTACTTGTTTCTAAGATCGTTGACCTTCACCCTGTGCTTGTCGTGGTGAGTGTTATCCTTGGTTCACAGCTCCTAGGAATCACTGGAATGATCATTTCAATTCCACTAGCTGCAGCCGTTAAACTTCTTATAAATCAAATGCTTAAGGACGTATACGAAGAGCGTTATTAGCTTTGACGGGCCTTGCTAGAAAGTGCTAGAATTGCCTCTATAGGGGGCAATGTGCACAAACTTATATCAATCATTTTCATTCTATTAATGACGTCATGCGCAGTTAATCGTCCGCAAGGAAGTACTGAAGCTGAAGTACTATTTAAAGAAGCTGAAAGACTAGTTAAATCTGAACGCTATATCATGGCGTTAGAAAAACTTAATAAAATTAAATCTCAATATCCATATAGTTATTACGCGACGTCTGCTGAACTTATGCAGGCCGATATTCTTTATAAGCAAGAAAATTATGAAGAAGCCGCTGCTGCTTACTTGCTATTTAAGGACTTTCATCCGAAGCATCCAAAAATGGATTATGTAACTTTCAAAATCGCTGAAGCTTATTATAAGCAAAAGCCTTCAACTTTTGATCGTGATCTAACTCCTGCTAAGCAGGCCATCAAGTACTTCAATGAACTTAGAAGTCTATATCCTCAATCTGAATATCTGAAAGATGCCAGAGAGAAAATTGATGAGTGCTATAAAATGATTAAGGATAAGGAATTATATATTGCTAATTTCTACTTTAGGACAAAAGATTGGCAATCGGCTTCATTTCGTTATGAACAGCTTCTAGCTCAATTTAGTGATGATGGTGTAAAGAAGTTAGCAAGTGATCGCCTTGTTCACATTGGTTTGAAAAGTGCTAGACCTGAATTATGTGAATTAGTTTTTAAAAATTATCGCTACTTATACAAAGATAAAGATCTTTCTAACTTAAAGAAAGACGTTAAAAAGTGTATGGAATAGGGGACTTTGACTATGATGAAATCTTTTGAACAAGAAAAATTATCAAAGAAGGCCAAGGTCGCTTTTGAAAATCGTGAATATAACAAAGCGATTTCAATCTATAATGAACTTTTGGAAATTGATGCTAAAGATGCTGATGCTCTTTTTAATATTGCTAATATCTTTCACTTAACAGGAGAGATTTCAAAAGCAATTAAGGCCTTTAAAAAAGTTTTAGAGGTGAGGCCAGATCATACTGATGCAGCTGTTAGTTTATCTGTTCTGTATAATGATATTGGTCAATATGAAGAAGCGAGTAAGATTTTTCAAATCGCGTCTCAAAAAGTTAAAGTTAACTCAAAGAGTGCTGAGCTTAATGATAATCATATTGATAGAAAATTTGCGATCAAGCACTATGAATTAGCTGATCTATACCTAACATATAATCGTTATGACGAAGCCTTATTTGAATATGGAAAAGTCTTAAAACTTGACCCGTCTAACCTAGAGGCAAGAGTGAAGATGGCCAAGGTTTATGCAAAGAAAGGTTTTGTGAATAAGTCTTTTGAAGAACTTTCTAATTTAAAAAATGAAAGGCCTGATTATCTTCCAGGCAGAATTGCTCTTGGTGTTCTTCACTATGGTAAAGGTGATATCTTAAGTGCGACTAGTGAGTGGGAAAAAGTAATTTCTGTTGATCCTCTTAATAGTGAAGCACAAATGTATTTGAATTTTGCAAAGAATGCGACTGAGACGACTCTTTAAAACTATCTGAAATTTGAAAATAAAAAAAGCACCATTACTGGTGCTTTTCTTTTATATGATTTCTTTTGGGAAATTGAATTAAGCTTCTGCTGAGTGATCAACTGAAGTTTCTGTTGAAGATGATTGCTCTACAACAGTTGGCTCTGTAGCAACACTTACATTCGTACGAACAGAATCATCAGAGTGGAAATTCATGATCGACTTTTTAAGTGCATTGTACATTTCGAATTTTACTTCAAGCTTATTATCTTGAAGAACAATTTGACGAGCTTTGTGTGAATCATTGTTAATAATGATTGGTGCCTTTAGGTTTGCAGACATTTGAGTTACATCCGTTGGAATAGTTAGGATTGTATAAACGCTTGCATTAGAAAGATTTTCTAGTTTAAGGCTATTTAGTTCAGCCGGTAGTAGGCTGATTGAATAATCTTCTTTAAAAATTTTTGGCTCAATGATTGGGAATGCTGTTGCACCGTCATCAGTTGATTGAAGCCATAGGATTAGAGTCTGATCACCTGGATCAACAACAAAGAAGTCCTTTAGGTTCTCAAAACCAAGAATACCTTCTTCGAACCTGATGATATCTTTATTATTAACTTCTAATTCCCCAAATCGTGTTGTGCTTACTTTCACTGTCGTTCCTCCGAATTCAAGTTTAAGAACTTGATAACAGATTTTAACAGCCGTAGGGGCAAAAGAGCAAGCGGAATTTATTTCTTGTTGCGCAGTGCGTCCGTTAGGTCAGATAGACTTTCTGGGCCAGCTTGGGAAGCTTCGTAATTTTGTTCCTGGATAGCTTTATAGACTTCTTCGCGGTGAATTTTTGTTTCTTTTGGGGCCTTAATACCAAGACGAACTTGTTTGCCTTTAATTTGCACAACGACAATCTTAATATGATCGTCGATCGCTATACTTTCCCCTAGCTTCCTTGTTAAAACCAGCATTTCACATCCTCAATTTTGAACCGTCCTGATTCATCAGGTAATGGTTCATATATTATCCATAACTTTAAAAATCAAGTAAAAAATCAACTAAATAAAAAAAAAGTAGCAGCAGCGTGTTAGCGTAAAAAGTCCAATAGGTTCTTGTTTAAAAGCCCTTCAGAAGTTTTGTACGCAGTTTTCAAGATCTCTTGCTGACGCGTGATGTCTGAGAATAATTCAGTAACATCTGCATCGACGAGCTTGCTCTTTCTTTCCATATTGTCGATATTATTTGCTTCAATCGTGTTCACATTTGTCATAACTGAACTTGCGACTGAGCCTACACGTGTTCGTAATGTTACGAGACGCGTTACCGCTGTATCAAATTTTTCTAAAAGATTTTGAATTTGATCAGGGTCATTATTTTCTAAAGAGATTGCAAGTGAATCAAGTAGACCAAAAAGGTTAGCTGACTCTGTATACTTACCGGCATCCTTCCCAATTGGAGTTGATGCGATCTCTCGGTTGTTTTCTTCGGACATAATCTCGCGATTTTTATTTTTTTCTCGCGAATTTGCCATTTCAGGAAATTTTTCTAGGGGGTGATTAACTTGTGAATCTGTTTCTGATTCGGCCATGAATACTTCCTTACCGTGCAGGTTAACCTGAACGAAGAAGTCTTTTCCGACCTCTAGAGTTATATGGCCATTATCACCTTTATATTCACCATTTTCATTAAATGGAGTATCAAGCGTTTTAAAACCCGAGAAAATATAGCGTTGTCCAACACGTTTATTGGCAATTGAAAGGGCGAGGTTTTTAAGTTGCTTAACTTCATTAGCAACATTATTTCTAACATCTTCATTATAGATATCAGAAGATTGCGCGATTGCAATCTCTTTTGCCTTACCCATAATATCAGTAAGGTTTTCAAGTGCTTTTTCTGTGATATTTAGTTGAAGTAGTGCGAAGTCCGCATTTCTTTTAAATTGGGAATTATCTTTTGTTACACTAGAGATCTGTAGTGCTTCAATATTTGCTGCAGGATTATCTGAAGGCTTACGCATACTCTTAAGAGTCGTCCCCTTCATTTGCAGATCTTCCATTTTAGACTTATGCTTGTTAAGCGTATGCCTAATCGAAAGAGTCGTTGAATTTTCTGACACTCTAGTCATTTTTCAATTATCCTAATTACTGCTTAATTGATAAGACAGTATCAAACATCTCGTTTGCAGTTTTCATTACTTTAGCAGCAGCCTCATATGCGTGCTGGTACTTAATCATATTTGCTGCTTCTTCATCGATTGAAACACCACTAATTCTTTCTCGAATTGAATTTGCTTGTGCTAGAAGTCCTTCTGATTGTTCAGCGTCTAGCTTGGCCTTACCTGTTTCAAGTCCTACATTACCTACTGTTTTAAGGTAATCTTCTTCAAGTGTTGCAGTACCACCTGACATTAGTCTTTCATGCTGTAGCTTTGAGATTGCAATAGCAACGCGGTTATCCCCAGGACTGTTTGGAGATAGTGCAGTTGCAATATTTGAAATATCTGATTTGATAGCATCACTTAGGTCAATATTAAGTGCTGCTCCCTCTATTTGCATTGGCGTTGAGAAGAAGTTATTTCCTGTCGTTGGCCCTTTGTTATCCATTGCTACAGGTTTACCATTAACATCTGTTTGTATCTCACGATTAACATATCCTCTTCTGTGGATAGCGTTTACGTAATTCATAAACTCGTATGCTGTTTGATCAAGTTTTTCTTTTAATTGCTTGATGTCGTTATTTCGAACTTTAATTACTGCACCTAGTGAACCACCTTGAAATTTTTCAGTAATCTGTTGTCCTGAACGGCTTGCCCAAAAAATCTCCATTGAGCCATCTTGGCCATTAGTCGATTCATCTTTACCAAATACATATGTTCCGAGCTTTTGTGCTTGTGCTGCTGTAACAAGTGTTCCAACACCAGGGGACTGAACGTTATAATTTCCACGTTCATCTTGATATGTGTGGATTTTTATAATTTTCGATAATTCTTTTACTGATAGATCTCGCTGATCTCGAAGATCTCCAGTTTCATCGCCTGTTGCTTCAAGCTCACGAATCTTTCTGTTTAAGGTCGCAATAGAGTCGATATGTTGATTGGCATCCTTAACAGAGATCATGATCTTGTCATCAATACTCTTTGAAATTTCATCGAGAGTCTCTGCGATTCTTCTAAAGTCTTTTACAATTAACTGTGCTTTATCACGTACAACTGAACGAACTGTTTCGTTTTCTGGTTGATTTGCAAGATCTCGAAACGAGTTAAAGAAATTATTGAGAATTTGATTAAGTCCTTCATTGTCGATTTCATTGAAGATATCTTCAACACGACTCATTTGTTCTGCTCTATTATTGTAGTAGGACTCACTACTTTGACTATCACGTAATTTTCTTTCGACAAACTTATCGTGAACACGATTAATACTTTTAATTCTTGTACCACTACCAGTTACTAAACCGTCTTTGATAAGTGGCATATTTGACTGCTGGTGCACACGCTGACGAGAATATCCTTCTGTATTCGCATTGGAAATATTATGCGACGTCACCTCTAGTGATTTCTTAGAGGCGTTAAGTCCTGTATTCGCAATGTTTAACAGACGTGTAGACAAATAATCTCCAATTAAGGATTTCGCTCAAGCGATCTTTGCTGAGTGATACCTTTGGCGTTATATGTAGATACTGTCTTAGTACCCATTGCACTTTCTCTGATCTCACGAAGAGAGTTTAGCGCTTTGTTAATAAATAGTTGGTTCTTCTTATTTTGCGTTTGAATCTTTTCAATAATATCTACTAAAAGACTATTGAATCTAAATAAGTGTTTCCCATTCTTTTCAGCTTCAAACTTAGAGAAAAAGTCAACAAGGTCATTGATTGAATTAATCTTTAGTTCTTTATAATCCTTTTGGATATTGGCAAGGATTTCATTTCTTGCTTTTTCATTTACTTCTATTTTTGAAATGATTTTCGACTTTTCAGAAATTTTTTCTTCTAGCTCATCAATCTTACTGTCGAGTAGGAGAGCATACTCATCACAAGTTAAGTCAAATAACTTATAGTGAAGCTCACACTGTGACTTCCAGATATCTGTGATTTGAAAGTAATATGTTGCTAGTTGTGTTTTCATTATACTCCGAACTCTTCCCCAAGAATTTTATCTGCCATTTTGTCGTAATCCATTTTGTAAGTTCCACCTTGGATTTGAGCTTTTAGTGCAGCAATCTTTGCAGAGTTATCAATTTCTGGTGCAGCATCAACTGCTTTCTTGATATGTGCAAAGTCCTTTACTGCCTCTGGTATTGAAACCCTGGCATCATTTCTTGTTTGATTATCGATATAAGCTTTTTGAGCATTCGTATTTCTCTTAATTGGAGCTTGCTTCTGGATCTCTTGTGATCTATCGGCCGTAGTCTTAGCATTTGGAAAGAAACTTGATCTCGTATTTGTTACACTACTCATACTTTACTCCAATTTGTTTTGCCTGCTTCATTGCTATTGATTGAGAAGGTTGAGTTGGCCCTTCTTCAATTCGAATTTGGTTCTGTGCATATTTATTTTTATTGTCCAAATAGTTTTGATAATTTTGTTCATTCCTCATATGCTTTGGATAAATTTCATTCAAAATCATCTTCTGTATTTGGCTATCTTCTTTGACAAGTGCTTTAGCACGTTCACTTGTCATAAGTCCGTTATAGAAATTACCAGCTGTATTTTGCACGCCACTGTTAAGCGACTTTGTCATTTCTTTTACCATTAACTCGTTAAATTGTGCTTCTAGCCCTTGAGCAGCACCTTTGATCTCTTCAGGAATATATTTGTCAGAATTTGCAGGACGAACAGATTTTTGCGCATTTGCGTTTTGAATTTGTGGTCTATGAATTTTGATTTCATTCATAATACTCATCCTGAGTTTCTGGCCATTCAATCCTTGAAAAGCCCATTATCATTAATATTTTAACATTTTTTTTAGTTTTTTTATACCTAGCTCTAAAAAATGGTAAAAAATGCTATTTGACATTGAAAGTTAAATTAGCTCAATTTCTCCAACTAAAGCACCATTTCTCTTAAGTGCCTGAAAAATTGAGATCAAGTCCTCTGGTGTGGCCCCTAATGCATTAAGGCTCTTAACCAGATCATTTAGTGTAGTTGTCTTGTCAACTAAACGAACACTTCCTTCTTCACCATCTTTCTTTTTGTCCTTGACCTGTATATTTAGTCCGCCATGTGAGATGGCCACTGCTTGTACAGTAATGTCTCCACCTGCAACAATAGTACCTGTTCGCTCATTGATGATGATCTTAGCAATGCGATCTGTGTGAACTTTAAAATTTTCGATGATTGCTAAAAGTTGTACGATCTTTCTTTGGTACTGTATTGGTACAATAATATCAACAGTATTTGAGTCCTTTGCTATGGCATACTTTCCACCCAGCTCTTGATTGATCGTTTTCTCAATTCTTGCAGCTGTTGTGAAATCAGGACTTTTAAGTGCTAGTCTCAATGATTTTTTCTTATCAAAGTCTAATTGTAATTCTCTTTCAACAATAGCTCCCTGTGGGATAAGTCCAGTCGTCGCAAATTTCTTACCATTTTCTAGGCCACCAATTGAAATCGATCCATTTGCTACGGCATAAACATTTCCGTCACCACCTTTTAGCGGAGTAATTAAAAGAGTACCTCCAGCAAGAGAAGAAGCATCACCAATCGATGAAACTTTTACATCCATTTTTTGTCCAACACGGCTAAAAGATGGAAGTTCTGCTGTAACAATTACGGCCGCAACGTTCTTTGAACTAATTTCATTTTGTGGATTAAGTCCAAGCTTTTGAAACATACGTTTGAGTGAAGTATTTGTTACTTCTCCACCTCCGTCACCAGTTCCATTTAGTCCGACAACTAAACCATAACCAACGATAGGATTTTTTCGAACACCCTTAACATCTACTAGATCTTTTAAACGACTCATCTTTGCCTCAATATGAGTCCCAAAAGATAGAAGGATAAGACCGAAAATTAATTTTTTAAACATTAATTACCTCAATACCGTTACAGAGCTTTCTAAAAATTTTGTCGAATCAATTGTATCGTCTTCATTAATATCTTTACGTGAGATTAATGCTTGCAATTCAACTAGGTGTTTACGATTTTTAAAGAGAACATTTTTTTGTCCACGTACAAGTAGGTGATCACGGCTGATTTCTTCAACAATAACTCCTGAGATCTTGTCATGAACTTTATTTGATGCACTTGTGTCTTCACCTTCTTCTGCTCTTGCTGCTTGTGCCTGACCAGCTGCTGTCGCTGTAGTCGTGCTTTCAGGAGTTTGGCCAGCAAGTGATGGCATCGGTGGAAAGGCCCTTTTGAGCTCCATTGTAATATCATTTTTAAGACGAGTTTGAACGTTTACTAAAATAATATCACCGTTTCGCTTCCATTTATTTTTTGTGAATAGATAGTTCTCATTTCCGTTGCCGGCCCAAAGGCTGCCAGTGTTCCCATGGTCATGGAAATTGTTTGCTGTTACTCTTTTAGGTTGCTGCTGTTGTCGTTGAGATAATTGATTATTGTTATATCTTCTTTTAACTTGTGGAGCCATATTAGGAGTGTTGGCAGAAGTCTGTCTTCTATCTCCATAAGAGTTACGGAATTTATCAAATGTATTATCAACATTTGCTCTTTTTTGTTCGAGATCTCTTTGGTTGACACCATCTAATTCGTTATACATTTTGTTAATGTAGTTAGCACAAGATGTTGTTAGTAGTGCTAGTGTTAAAAATAAAATTTTTCTCATAAATCTACCTTCACTTCATTGAGTCCAATTACTTTCGCAGTGAATACCTTATTAGTTTTTATGTTTTTCACTTTTATGAAATCTTGTAACTTACCTGTCGACATTGGCAGCGCTTGACCCGTTAACTTAATTCCATTGCTATTAAGGATTACTTTTACCGGAACTCCAAATGTCACAAGATTAATAGGTGAGATGTCTCTTTTATTAATCGTCTCACCTGGTGAGATAACTTTATTTGACTTGTAAAAAGCAATTTCATCTAGGTTTTTAAAAACGGCTTTCTCATCTGTTGTATAAATTGTCTTTTCTTCAACGTTATTTGTATTGATTGATTTGAAGCTAAGGCCAATTTCATTCTTTGCGACAATGGCCCTAACTGGTTTTTGAATAACGATATCAAACCACTTTGTCATACCATCTAACGAAATTTTTAGTTTGTTATGACCAAGCTTGTTGCAGTCGTTACACATCAGCTCGAGTGTTGTTAAATTATCAGTTGTTATTGACTTAATTGGTGTTCGAGATTTGAAAGTTATTTTCCAATCATCATGAATCGTAAATTGAGTTTTAATTGTCTCATCTAAATTAATGATTACTGCGTCTTTAGTTAGAAAATTAATGTCATTTTCTTTTAAGTCTCGACTATGATTTAAATAGAAATTACCGTGTGCTGAAATAAGCATTTCATTAAGTATTTCAAGTTGTGATCGATTACAATTATTAGACTTATACGTAATAGCAGAGTTTTCGATACGATAGTTTTTTTGCGCCATCGTTACTTCACAATTACTTGCAAAGGAAAAGCTTGTAATAAATGTTAAAAGAATTAGTTTAAACACTCTCTCTCTTCTTCCTATTATCTTGTAATATTGTTAACAGTTTGTAGCATTTGATCGGCTACTCCCATTACCTTAGAGTTCATTTCATAGGCCCTTTGCGCCTTAATAAGATCCGTCATCTCATTCATAAGACTTACATTGGCCATTTCAAGAGCTCCTTGCTGCATTGAACCTGTATTATTCGTTCCCGCAATACCCTGAATAGGTTGGCCACTTGCCGTTGTTTGACGATAGAAGTTTCCTCCATCGTTATGAAGACCTGGGTTATTAACAAATGTGAATACTGGGATTTGTCCAACAACTTGAGGTTCTACTTGTCCATTAAAGTAGGCTTCAACTGTTCCATCGTTACCAATGCTAACTGTTGCTACACCCGGCGGGAATGTTATCCCTGGAAAGACTTGGTATCCTTGCTTTGAAACAAGTTGCCCTTGGGCATTTACATTAAATGCACCATCTCTTGTATAAACAATTTGTCCATTTGGTTTAATGATTCCAAAAAAACCATCACCATTAATCATTAGATCAAAAGGGTTATTTGTTACTTTGGGTGCACCTGCTGAAAAGACCTTTCTTACACCACTGATTTTCGATCCTGAACCAACTTGTACACCAACTGTGTAATTTGAGTTCGCATCTGAGCGAGAACCTGCTTCAGTGATTGTTTCATACATAAGATCTTCTGATTCAGCTCTTTGCTTTTTATATCCGATGGTATTTAGGTTAGCGACGTTATTTGAGATCGTGTTAACGTGCATCTCCTGTGTCGCCATCCCTGTTGCTGCAATATTAAGGGCCTTCATCATTCCAAATGAATAGCGGGCCATGAGTAGGAATGTAATAAATAGAATAATATTTTTCATACTACCTCAGAATTTGATCATTTCATTAACTGACTTAGAGCTAATTTGATCATAAGTTTTAATTGCTTTTTGTATTGATTCAAAATGACGGTGTGCTTTGATTAACTCAGACATTTCAGAAACAGCATTAACATTCGATTGCTCAATGAATCCTTGGTGAACAGAAGTATTAATCTGCTCTTTAAGATTACCTTCATTATTATTGATATAAAGAGAGTTACCTTCTTTTCTTAAGGCATGCATATCATTAAATTCTGTAATATTTAGTGCACCAACTTGGTTATTATTAGCATAGACTGCACCATCAAGAGCAAAGGTAATATTTCTTGTACCTGGTGGGACTGAGATAGGTTGGTTATCTTCTCTATTAAGAACTGGATACCCTTGTTGAGTTGTAATCACTCCATCTTGGCGCAGAGAAAGTGTTCCACGCCTTGTGTAACGTACACCTTTTGGTGTTTCTACAGCTAAGAATCCATTGCCACGAAGACCAATATCAAGTGGATTACTCGTAGGAGATAGTGTTCCTTGAGTAAAATTTGTGAATGAGCCATCGACCTTAACCATTGCGTGTTCTGCACCATAGCTGCGATAGAAGTCTTCTGGTGCCCACTCTTTATTAGGTAAATCAATATCTTCAACACCTTTGTCTAGTGCTGTTAAATACTCTTTAAATGCGAGTTGATCTTTTTTAAATCCAGGCGTGTTGGCATTTGCAACATTATTGGCAATTGTATCAACTTTCTGTTGTTGTGCGATTGCACCGGATAACGGTACCCATAATTCTTTCATCTGCCCTCCTGGCAAATTCTTCTTTAACTATACCAACCAGGGTGCCAAATTACCTACATAGGTAAAAATGACCCACGATGTAAGTAGTGATTATCACACCTTTTTATTTAAAGAACATGCAAAGTATGGGAATATTAGTCCATATAGGTTTTAATAACGTTAAGAAAATGACACGGTGAAGTATGGCCAAGAAAATTGATATTGAACAGAATTTGAAAAGATTAGAAGAATTAGTTCATGGACTTGAATCAGGTGAACTTACTCTCGATGATAGTTTAAAAAACTTCGAGGAAGGGGTTAAGTTATATACTGATAGCAAGGGCTACCTTGAAAAAGTCGAAAAGAAAGTTTTAGAACTTACAGATAAATTAGAAGAAAAAGAAATTGAATAAATTAAACTTCATTCTTATATTCTTGGTCTTTGTTTTCTTGAGTAATACTTGCCAGACACAACCGGAAGAAGAACAAAGAGTTGTAACGATCTCAGTAGACGCTGAAGAAACAAGTGTCATACCTTCAGTTGATGAAAAATCATCATATACTGAGTATGGCCCTGGACAAGTAAGCAGTGGTACAAATCAAAGTTTAAAAGGTGAACGTATTAATACTGTCGGTATTATTATTGGTGCTAGTGAAGACTTTAATACAGATGTAATGGATTATGTTTCATGTCTTATGAAAAATGATGTGAAAATTAATTTTGTTGCGGGAATTGGAAGTTCTTCTGCAATTGCGGCCATGCTTTCACAGACGAAAAAGCCTGAACTTGTTAAGTGGAAGTTTTTTAGATTAAAAGAAAGAGATGATGCGAACGAAATAATTGAAAATCTAAACATAAACGCTAGGTCTATCAAAAAATCTAGTATTGCCTATTATCTTACAACTGTTGCACCAAATGGAAATATTACCTTTAGAACGAAAGGTAATATTGTAGATGGTGTAAGAAATAATATTGAAAATAATAAGAAAGTACTCGCTGCTCAAATTGAAATTACTTCAGAAGACATCTCTCGTCTAATTGCCCAGAGAGTGTTCGTCTTTGCATATGATAAAAACTTATCGGTTTCTAAAAATCAGATAAATGGTAAAATGATTCAAATCAATATGCCTAAGCAGAATTATAGCTTAATGAAGAAGTGTGAAATTATAAAAGAGAATTTATGAAACATTTAAAAAGATTATTAGTATTAATGTCCTTCTTGGTTTTATTTGGAGGATTATTTGTCTTCTCGATACTAGTATATTTTTCTTTTACATTACCAAAAATCAGTAGTCTTGCAGATTACAATCCACCAATTAAATCAAAAATCTTATCTAAGGATGGTGTCGTTCTCTATAATATTGGTAAAGAGAATAGAGAGGTCGTGGAGTTTAATGAAATCCCTCCACGTATTGTTGATGCTTTTCTATCAGCAGAAGATTCAAATTTTTATAACCACGATGGTGTTGATTACTTTGGGGTAATGAGAGCTCTTGTAGCAAACCTTAAGGCAGGACGTGTTGTACAAGGTGGGTCTACAATTACACAACAGGTAGCCAAGTCTCTACTTCTTTCATCAGAGCGTTCAATCACTAGAAAGATTAAAGATTTTCTGCTCGCTCAAAAAATTGAAAAAAGATTTAATAAAGAAGAGATTTTGTTTCTTTATTTAAATCAAGTATACCTTGGTGGTGGATACTACGGTGTTAAGTCTGCGTTTCGCGGCTATTTTAATAAAGAATTGAATGAAGCAACAGTTGCAGAGTCTGCTCTTATTGCAGGACTTCTTGTTGCTCCAGGAAAGTATTCTCCATACCGAAATCCACAACATGCGAAAACGAGACAGGCTTACGTTCTTGGTCGTATGTTCGCGAACAAGAAAATTACTAAAGAAGAATATCAAGAAGCGCTTCAGGAAAAGATAAAGTATCAGCTTAGAAGAAATAGTCCTTTTCTTGCTGGTTACTTTACGGACTGGGTTAGAAGACAGGCTATTGATATTGTAGGTGAGGAAAAGTTTCTTACTGAAGGATTTACTGTTCAAACAACTTTAAATTATGACCTTCAAAAAACGGCCGAAGAAAATATTAAAATAGGTGCTGACGAAATTGATAAGCGTCAAGGCTTTCAAGGGCCTATCGGTCATATTGAATTAGAAGAGCTAGACAAGTATATCGAAGAATTCCGAGTTGAGTTATATAAAGAGAAGTCAAATTACTTCACTCTTACTGAAAATAATGAAAGAGAGTACGAGCTTCAATTAAAAGAAGATGAGCTTGCTGTATTAAAAGATTTTACCCAAGAACAATTAGCTAAACTTTATTCTTCTAGATTTTATCCTGGATATAGTGCTGATGATCAATTACTTGGGCAATTAGAAAAAGATAAATTATATAAAGCGGTAGTTTTACGCTTAGATAGACGTATGAGAAATATCATCATTTCTGTCGGTGGAATTACGGGTGTTATTCCTTATGAATCTTATCGTTGGGCACACGAGAGAAAGTATACAGACGCAAGAAAGTATTTTCCTTATGTTAAAAATCCAAATGATATCCTAAAAAAGGGTGATATCATTCATGTAAAGATTAAGGATTTTAGTTCAAAGTTTTCAGAACATGTATACTCGCAATATCTTAACACTTACAAGAAGCTTAAAGATTATAAGACACTCGAAGAACAAATGTATCTTGAGTGTTCTCTTGAGCAAGAACCAAAAGTTCAAGCCGCACTTTTAAGTCTAAATCCATTTACTGGTGAAGTTATTTCAATGGTTGGTGGTGTTGATTTTGAGAAGAGTGAGTTTAACCGTGCGCTACAATCAAAGCGTCAACCAGGTTCAGCTTTTAAACCACTGCTTTTTGCGGCAGCACTAGAAAATGGCTACCAACCCAATACAATCATTTTAGATACTCCTGAGGCCCTTGGAGGTGCTAACCAAGCGCTAAATTGGAAGCCTCGTAACTATGATGGAAAATTTAAGGGGCCAATGACATTTAGAGAGTCTCTTGAGTTTAGTAGAAATATTCCGACTATTAAGATTGCACTTGATTTGGGAATGAATAAAATTTTTAACTACTTAGATCGTATTAATTTCCATGCTGATATGCCAAATGACATGTCGATCTCTCTTGGATCTTTTGGTGTTACACTTCTTGAAATGATTCGCGCGTACTCAATTTTTCCAAACGGGGGAAAAAAGGTACTTCCTAAATCAATTATTTCAATCACAGATCGTAATGGAAAAGAGTATTTCTTCCAAGATGACTTTGCGACACAATCTAAACTTGAATTAGAGAAGCTTGCTAAAGAGTCTAAAAACTTAAATCAAACTGATAATGTTCGTGAAAAGGAAAGTGATTCTCACAATGAGTTCGAAAAAGAAGCGGTCAATCCATATTTATTAAATCTAGATGAAGAACAAGTTTATGATCCAAGATTGGCCTATATTATGACAAACCTTCTCAAGGGTGTTGTTCATAATGGGACAGGGAGACGTGCTCTTAGTGTAAGTCAGTTCTTAGGTGGTAAGACAGGAACAACGAGTAGTTATGTTGATGCTTGGTTCTTAGGCTTTTCACAAAATATTGTTACTGGTGTTTGGACAGGGATGGATGATAATCAGACAATGGGATGGCCTGAAACTGGAACAAAGGCCTCGATGCCTATTTGGAAATCATATATGCAACGTTCTATTCAGATCTATGGAGAAAGAGACTTCCAGATGCCTGCTGGTATTGTAAACGTATCAATTGATAAGAAAACTGGTGAGCTTGCAAATGGCTCAGGATCAAAGTTTTTGGAAAGTTTTGTTGAAGGAACTGAACCTGGATCTAATTCTAAGAATAACTTCTTTAAGAAAGAGGAAAATAGTCAAGAAACAGGTGCAATTCTTGAAGATGATGATTTCTTTAACAATTAATCAAAATATGTAGTAAATTTTTCGATATTTTCTCCGAGAAGGCTAAAGAATAGTTAGTTTCTCGGAGACACTTTGGAATTAGTTCACAAAACCCATAAGACATATATCTACCTAGCAATAGCATTATCGCTAGTAGTACATATTTCTTTGATGCCTTCAAAGCTAACATCTTTTTCATTATCTCTTACAAAGCCTCAAGAGGAAAAAAAGTCTGAGCGAATTCGTCTGAGACTAAACAGAGAAAAGCCTCGTCAAATTGTTACAGCTGCTAAAACGAATCAAGAAATAGCAGATAATGCCAAATATTTGAGTGAAACTAATAATAAGGTTGATCGTGAAACGAAGGCCAAAGAAGTTGCCACTTTTAATATAGGTGGTGTTGGTAATTCTAAAATCGATCAGAAAAAGCAAGGTTCTAAAACTAAGAAGAAAGAGCAGCGTAAGATGACAAAGTCCAAGACTGGACGAATTAGCTTCGAGGACTTTGCTGTTGCACAAAATTCTCCACTTGAGAAAGATCAGAACCTAGTAAAAGGTACAAAGACTGGCAGTAAGAATCATCGAGGTATTGCTAGTTCAAATGACCACCTTGAAGATGTGAAGCTAGGTGACTTCACTAAGCTAAATACCGTTGAGTATAAGTATTATGGTTTTTACTTTAGAATTAAACAGCAATTAGAGCAGCACTGGGGATCAACTCTACGTCAAAAAATGGAGTCCCTATATCGTCAGAATCGTCGTGGACCTGCAGGAGAAAAGTTCCTAACAAATGTACGTGTTGTCCTTGATAATGACGGTAAAATCATTAATGTAATCGTTAATGGAACTTCTGGAGTAAAAGAGTTAGATGATGCTGCAGTTGAGGCTTTTAATAAAGCTGGGCCATTTCCTAACCCACCATCTGGCCTAGTTAAAAATGGCCATGCAAATATCGATTGGGGCTTTGCCGTTACAAAGAACTAAGACTTAGTGCTTTGTATTTCCTTTAAGCATCTTTTTAATATTGTTAATACCTTCCATAAGAACGTAGTCAGTCCAAACCTGATCTAATTCTTTAATCGTTTCAACGATTTTAATAGCGGCTTGATCGTAAGAGATACGATCAGTTTCTGCTAATTGTTGAATGGCATTTGAAATAGCTGCAATAGCAGTCGAGTTACATGCTTGGTTTAATCTATCCTCATAAGTAGTATCGATCTTCTTCTCTTTACCCTTGATGATTGCCGTATTGATTAGCTGAATAGATTCTTGATTATGCATTTAATACCTGTCTCTATTTATTGATGAACATTGGAGAATGCGAGTATGAAGCCTTAGTAGGACTTCGTAAAGGAAAAAGTTGGTCAATTGAAAATATTTTTAGGTGAGAAATTTGTAAGTTACTGAAATAAAAATATGCCCTCATTTCGAGGGCATATGTAAGAATTTAAAATAGATTTTATTTTGTTTATTCTTGACAAAGGCTTTCGTATTCTTCGTTTGAAAGAAGGTCTGAAAGTTCATCTTGATTAGACATTTTTACCTTAATCATCCAAGACTCATAAGGCTCAGAGTTTAGATTGTCTGGTGAGTCTGGAAGTTCCTCATTGATTTCTGTAATTGTTCCAGAAACTGGAATATAAAGATCACTTGCTGACTTAATCGATTCTACAACTCCAAAAGTGTCATCTTTAGAGAATTCTTGACCTACTTCTGGTAGTTCAACAAATACGATATCTCCTAGAGAGTTTTGTGCGAAATCTGTAATACCTACTGTTAAGATATCACCTTCAATCTTTGCCCACTCGTGTTCTTTTGTATATTTAAGATCTGTTGGAATGTTAGTCATTATTTGTGCCCTCCGGTAACAAATGGTTTTGTATGATAGTTCGAATCTATTACATTCTTTCGAATTTGTATTCTAAATTTCTTATTTTCAGGAAATAAATCACGCTTTACTAGTCCAAGGCAAATCCCTTGAGAGTTAGTCACAGACATTGTTCCACTTGTTACAACCCCAATGATTTGATCTTGGTCATTTAGGATCTCGTAACCTTCTCTAGGGATTCCCTTATCGATAGAAAGCTTAACTAGTCGGTGAGTGGGTGTCGTTTCTTGAAGAGCATTCTTACCAATGAAATTTTCTTTGTTTAGCTTTACCGTCCACTTAAGGGCCGAGTCTAATGGAGTTAATTCATCATTTAACTCATGGCCATATAGTGGGTAACAAACTTCTAGTCTTAAAACATCACGTGAAGCAAGACCACAAGGAGTAACGCCTGCACCAAGAAGTTCCGACCAAAGCTTTTGAATCGTTTCATGTGAACCAAAGACTTCAAATCCATCTTCACCTGTATAACCTGTTCTTGCCATAATTACGTTAGCATCATTCCAAGTACTTTCGTATGCTGAGTAATAAGAAGCTCCTGTTACTGAGTCAAAACCAAGTTTAGAAAGAACTTCTTCTGTCTTAGGACCTTGAATCGCAAGTAAAGAATAGTCTTCCGATTGGTTTGTCAGTTCAATATCAAAACCTTGCGTTTTTGATGAAATCCAATTCCAATCTTTATCAATATTTGCGGCATTTACGCAGATTAAAACTTTTTGATCTTCCAACTTGTAAGCAATTAAATCATCAATGACTGTTCCATTTTCACGACAAAGTGGTGAGTAAACAGCTTTGCCTGTTTCTGCATTTGTAAAATCATTAGTAATAATATAGTCAACGAATGCTACGGCATCTGGCCCTGTTACAAAGAATTCACCCATATGTGAAACATCGAAAACACCGATGTTACTTCTTACAGCTTCAACTTCAGATTTTACGCCAGCATATTGAATCGGCATTTCATAACCTGCAAAGTCTGCCATTTTTGCCTTAAGGTCGCGATGCGCCTGTGTAAGTGATGTTTGTTTCATAAATTTCCTTAGGTTTTATTTCTTAGCGGCGCTAATTAAATTCTGAGAGACACTGAAAATAGTCATTGGACCAATTCCTTTGGGAACTGGAGTAATGGCCGCTAATTGATCTTTAATATTTTCAAAATCACAATCACCGCAAAGCTTGCCTTCACTGCTTCGATTGATTCCAACATCAAAGACAACTTGTGATTGATCGTTTCTAAAGTATTCTTTTGTAAAGAGCTTAGGTGAGCCAATTGCTGTTACAATAATATCTGCAGATTTCGTTAGCTCTTTTAAATTTTGCGTTTTTGAGTGGGCAAGTGTAACTGTTGCATTTAAGTTCGTTAGTAATAAAGAAAGTGGTTTACCAACAATTAGACTTCTACCAACGATAACAACATTTTTTCCTGAAAAATCTACTTTGTAGTACTTGGCCATTGTCACAATGCCTTTTGGTGTACATGGAATCATTGACGTTTCACCAAGCTGTCCACGATAAAGCTTAGCAACGTTTTCGTAGTGAAAACCATCGACATCTTTATGAGGGACAACAAGGTCTGTTGTATCAATTTGTGAAAGTGATTTTGGAAGTGGTAGTTGAATAAGAATTCCGTGAACATTTGGATCTTCGTTAAATTGATTAACAATTTTTAGGAACTCTTGCTCACTAATTGTTTTATCTAAATTTACAATTTCACAGCTTGCACCAATTTTTTCTGCAAATTTCTTCTTACTATTTGTATAAATAACACTTGCTGGATTATCTCCAACAAGAATTACTTTTAAACTAGGAACCACACCCTGTTCTTTCAGGATGATACACTCTTGTTTAAGAAGTTCAACTTGCCTTTCTATGACTGGTTGCGCATATAGTAATTTTGTCTCATTTTGCATTAACACATATTATCTTTATAGCTTGGTATTGGCAATTTCAGAATTAAGTCGTATTCAAGTGATATGTTTTTTTGGTTAGGATTAGCACTACAATTAATCGGTTTCGCATCAGTTGGCCTTTGTCTTTTTGTTGGTTTACAAAAAGGTGACTATGAAATGCTCGAGCTCTATCAATTTATTGGTGGATCAGCAGTTTTTTATATCGGCCATATGATAAAAGGCGTAGATCGCTCGTAAATTCAAATTTTTCGTTTATACTTAATCTATGTATATTCTAGGAATTGACCCCGGATCTCGTACTACTGGTTGGGCCGTTATCGAAGTAGAAGGTCGAAAATTTAAGTATGTCGACTCAGGTGTTTTAAAATTTGATAAGATACCAGAGTTTCTCGATCGTTTAGCAACGATTTCTTCTTCAATTAAAGATATCGTCTCAATGTATCAGCCAGATGAAATATCTGTCGAGGCACTGATTTATGTAAAAAGTATTCCGGCATTATCTAAACTTGCGCAAGCAAGAGGGGCCTTAATCGCAGGCTTATCTGATAAGTACCAGGGAAAGATCACTGAGTATTCACCAAACTTAATAAAATCTAGTGTTACAGGCCATGGACTAGCTTCAAAAGAAAGTGTTGATCGCTCGCTTAGTATGATCTTTGGTAAGCTAGATTTTAAATCACATGATGAGTCGGATGCCCTTGCTATAGCGCTTTGTCACGCGTTGAATCGTGGACAAAGGGCAAAAATAAAGGGAAAATCGTCACATACTCGTACAAAAGCACGTACATTAAAAGAAGTATTTTCTAAGTAGGTTATATGATTGGTCTATTACAAGGCGAAGTTGTTTTCAGTGATGGAAACGAATTAATTCTTTTTACTCCATCTGGAGTAGGTCACCAAATTTATTTTCAACATGTTCTACCAGAGGGTTCAGTTGCAGCAATCTTCATTTCACATATTGTGAAAGAGGCAAGTGAGGAGCTTTTCGGTTTCCGTTCTCTTCGCGAGAAGAAAACATTTGAATTACTCTTAAGTGTTAAAGGTGTTGGTCCTAAAGGAGCATTTGCTCTTGTGACAAGTATTGGAGTCGATAATATTATCGATGCTATTACTTTCGATAATAAGAAAACACTTCAGAAAGCTCCTGGTGTTGGGGCGAAAGCTGCTTCACAGATCATTCTTGATCTCAGTGGAAAAGCACAAAAAATAAAAATGTATTCAAAAGCTTCTGCTAGCGCAACTCATTCTAGTGAGGCTTCAGTGCAAGCACCGCTTAATCTTGAGTTATTCGAAGAGAGTGTTACAGAGGTAGTAAGTCATGACTCTGCTCTTATGAATGATGCAATCATGGCATGTAAGGAACTTGGCTTTACGGAAGACAAGGTTATGCCACTTGCTAAGAGAATTTTAGATGAAAATCAAATCACAAGAGCTGAACAACTTGTTCACCTTGTTTTAAAAGAGGTGTAAATGTCTGAAGGTCGCTTTTTTGATCCAACTCTTGATGAAGAAGAAACTAGAAAAGAAGTTATTCTAAGGCCAAAGGATTTTTCAGAATACATAGGCCAAAGAAAAATCGTCCAAAATATCGATGTCATGGTGACTTCGGCGGTAAAGCGTAAGCAGTCAATGGACCATGCTCTCTTATCTGGGCCTCCAGGACTTGGAAAGACATCTCTTGCAATGATTATAGCTAATGCTCTGGGAAGTCAGCTCCACGTGATTTCAGGGCCGGCCATTGAGAAAAAGGGAGACCTTGCTGCTATTTTAACAAACCTAGAGCCACGCGATGTTCTCTTTATTGATGAAATTCATCGTATGCATATCTCTGTTGAAGAGATTCTCTATTCGGCGATGGAAGATTACCGTTTAGATATTGTTATTGGTGATGGTGCTGCCGCTAGAACAATGCAAATTGAAATAGCACCCTTTACTCTAATTGGTGCGACAACTCGCTCGGGCCTTTTATCAAATCCCTTGCGTGATCGTTTTATGGCCCATTTTCATTTCGATTTTTATAAAGCAGATGAATTAGCAGTAATTATTTCAAATAATGCCAAGAAGCTCGGGATTAAAATTGATACAGATGCAGAATTATTAATGGCAAGATGTTCTCGTGGAACACCAAGGATCGCTAACCGTGTCCTTCGTCGTGTAAGAGACTTTGCCATTGTTCGTGATTCTTCACACGTAAATATAAATGATGTGAAAAAATCACTAGAAATGATGGAAATTGATGAACATGGTCTTGATCGTATGGATCGACGCATCCTTTCTGTTATTCAAGAGTATTATGGTGGGGGACCTGTTGGTATTGAAGCGCTTTGTGCAACTCTTGCTGAAGATCGCTCCACAATTGAAGATGTTTATGAACCATTTCTTTTAAAAGAAGGTTTTCTAATACGTACGCCAAGAGGTCGCGAGATTTCACAAATTGCAAAAGAGTTGATTGATGATGAATAAGTTTTTACTTCTGTGTTTATGTCTAATTACGTTTAACATTCAGGCTACATACGATCTATCTGCATCAGCCGGTTATCGAAGTTATATTCTAGGTGCAGCAGCAAGAGTTGATGCAGGAATAAGCCAAGAGATGTGGCGATACAATGATCAGATTTATGGGTTTATTCGTGAATCAGCTTATTTTAACACTAGTGGAACAATCAATTCGGTTGGTGGACGTATCGATTTCTTTCCAATTTCAATTCTGGGATTCACTGCTGGAAGCGAACAAGTTTGGCGCTCGTCAAAAGAGCTTTCGACTTTTGATTGTGAAACACAAGTTTGTGATGCTGATGGGACACGTTCATATATAAGAGTTGAGAATGTGTTGGCCTATAAGAAATTGGTTACGATCAATGACTTTCAAAGAGAGTATTTCAAATACAGTGATTATTCGGGAATCGTCGTAAATGCACTTCACTCGATGGAGATTTATACAGATGATATTGTTAATGTCATGAGAAATATTATTGCTTATCAATATAGTGATACATATACATTCGGAGCTCTTCATTTTCGTTCATGGTCTGAAAAGAGTAAGCAAGATACTGCATACGTGGGTATGCTTAATCAATTTAAAAAGGATAAGTGGACTTATGACGCTATTATTGGTGTAAATCACGACCGTGATGATCATGATCACTTCAGCGTACTTCTACAAGTTAAATACGACTATAAAAAAGGTCTAAGGTTATTCTAATGAGAAATTTATTATTAATTACACTGGCAATGCTATTGTCATCATGCTCTCTTCTATATGGAAAACTTGGTGGTGACTTTGATTACGAACCAAATGAATATGATAAATTACCTAAGCATGTGAGAGATTTTGTTGAAAAGTCTTATGAAGGAATTGAACTTAAAAAATTAAGAGACACTCATCTTCATATTGTAGGGCTTGGAAATAGTGGTAGTGGTATTTGGGTAAATCCTGAGATGCAAGATTGGTATAATCACTTATCAAAATATAATCGTTTTAATGTTTATATTACTGCTTCAGGTGTTAATGACAAATCTCAAGCCGATGAGCAATATGTTTCTCGCCTTGTTGATCTTATGACGTATCAACCACACTTTATTCCAGCTTATGCACTAGCATTTGATTACCACTATAAATTAGATGGAAGCAAAGATCTAAAGCACTCAGAGTTTCACGTTCCGAATGAATACGTATGGAAGTTATCACAAGAGCATCCAGTTAATTTTAAGATGGTTGCTTCTGTTCACCCATACCGTAAAGATGCAATCCAGGAACTAGAAAAATGGGCAGCACGTGGAGTTAAATTTGTTAAATGGCTTCCAAATGCAATGGGGATTGATCCTGCAAATGAAAAGGTTATTCCCTTTTATAAAACTCTTAAAAAATATAATATGACACTGATCACTCATGCAGGTGAGGAAAAGGCGGTTGAGGGTGATAAGTTTCAAGAGTTAGGAAACCCACTTCGACTACGTCATGCACTGGATCTTGGTGTCGATGTTATCATCTCACACGCGGCATCTCGCGGTAAATGTGAAGACTTAGATAATGGTGGGGTTCAAGCAGAGTGCTCTGATCTTTTCTGGAGACTATTTAAAGAAAAGAAATATGAAAAGAATCTCTTCACTGATCTTTCGGCCCTTATTATTTATGAAAGACTAAGTGAGCCACTAATTGAGATGATTGAGAATAAACAATTTCATTCACGTGTAATGTATGGTTCAGATTATCCTCTTCCAGCAATTAACTGGATCTATCGCACGACTGATCTTGTGGAGAAGGGATTTATCACAGAAGAGGAAAGAGAGATTTTAAATGAGATCTACTCAATCAATCCTCTTTTATTTCACTTCGTTGCACTTAGAACGGTTAAGCATCCAAAGACAGGTGAGAAGCTCACTAATGAAGCCTTTGAGATGCCAACTCGTCTTTTGAAAAAGTAAAAAATAAAAAACTACTTTTTGATAATTGCCATCGTCAGGCGAGAGATACAAACTAATTTGTCTTTCTCGTCTGTGATGCGGATGTCCCAAATATGGGTCGACTTTCCAAGGTGAACGGCCGATGCTTTTGCCGTTACAATTCCTGATTGCACTGGGCGAACGTGATTAGCGTTAATCTCTAAGCCCGCTGCATAGTATTTTGAAGAATCTAGAATAATATTTGAAGCTATAGAACCCACAGATTCTGCTAGGACACAACTTGCTCCACCGTGAAGGACGCCGTATGGCTGTCTTGTTCTTTCATCGACTGGCATTGTCGCCACTAAGTAATCACTTCCGGCTTCAGTGATTGTTATTGCTAAGTGTTCAACACAGCATCCAGCATTGAATCTATTCACTTCTTTTAAATCGAGATTATTAAATAAATTTTCCATCAGTAAACCTTCTTTAACCCATTCATGTAATTAAATTAACGTTGTTTTAACATCTGCATTTATTTTACGGTTATTGTTAAAAGAGTGGAAGGGTTGGTTAATTTTTGTTACAAAAGCCTCTAGGACAGGAAATTCAGTAATATTTTGCTCATCTATGACGATACTTGCTATATATTGCTGCTCAGTTTAAAATTACACAAAGTACTTAAAATTAGGTGATTTTTAATGTTGAACCAAAGAACTATAGCGAAAAAAGTGATGATTACAGGAATTGGGATCCATTCTGGAAAGAAGGTGACAATGACTCTACATCCTTCTGAAGCAGACTCTGGGATTCAGTTCAAGAGAACTGACATTAAAGATTCACAAATTCTTAAGGCAACAGCGGATACTGTTGGGGCGACTGAGAATAATACTGCTATTGGTTCAGGCCCAGGTGCTGTGCACACTGTTGAACACCTTCTATCAGTTCTTTATGGATTTGGGATTAATAATTGCTATATTGAAATCGATGGACCAGAAGTTCCAATTATGGACGGTTCAGGTGCGTCTTTCTTATACGTTATTAAAGAGACAGGAATTCAACAACTTCATAAAACCAAGAAGTTTCTAGTCGTTACTAAAGCGGTAGAAGTAAAAGTTGGCGAAAAGTGGGCGAAAATCGAGCCTTGTGAAAAGCTAGTGATTGATTCAACTATCGTTTTCAAGCACCCAATTATCAAAACTCAACGTAAGGTATTTGAATTTACGTGTGAGAATTACATCGCAGAAATTGGCCGTGCTCGTACATTTGGTCTTCTAAGAGATGTTGATATGCTAAAGAGAAAAGGTCTAATTAAGGGCGGATCTCTTGATAATGCAATTGTTCTAGATGATTTTAAAGTAATGAATCCAGATGGATTACGTTTTGACGATGAATTCGTAAGACATAAGATTCTTGATACAGTAGGTGATATTAGCCTTCTAGGTTATGAGATCGCTGGAAAAATCACTACTTACATGTCTGGGCACCACGTTCACAACGTTCTTTGTCGCAAGCTTCTTGAAACGCCAGATGCATACGAGATTGTATCAGCGACTTCACTTGAGAAAGAAGCAGTTCAGGCGTTTGATCTGCCCATGGCCCTTGCGCCGTCATTTTAATCAGTCGATATAAAAATATTTAACATTTATTGTGTGAATAACAGCGTGTACAATGATATGGAATTTCACGTCGTTATAAAAGAGAGAGAATATTATGATTCTATCAAAGGGTTTTTGGCAAACTTATAAGGAAGTGCCAGCAGATGCAACAATTGCATCACACCAGCTAATGATGAGAGCGGGCTTAATTCATAAGTCGGCAGCTGGATTATATAATTATCTGCCAATGGGCTACCGCTCGATTCGCAAAGTTGAGCAAATTGTTCGCGAAGAAATGGATAAGGCCGGATGTTACGAAATGCTAATGTCTGTTGTTACACCTGGGGAGCTTTGGCAAGAAACTGGCCGTTGGGACAAAATGGGTGGTGAGATGCTTAAGTTTAAAGACAAAGCGGATCGCGATCTTTGTATCTCGCCAACAAATGAAGAGGCCATCACTGATGTTTTTAGAAAAACAATAAAGTCATATAAGGATTTACCTCTTTCTCTTTATCAAATTAATACAAAATTTCGTGATGAAATTAGACCACGCTTTGGTTTGATGCGTGGGCGTGAATTCATCATGAAAGATGCTTATACTTTCCATGCTTCAAAAGAATGTTTAGATGAAGTTTACGATAGAATGTATGAAGCCTATGAGAATGTTTTTAATCGTCTTGGACTAGAGTTTTCGGCAGTTGTTGCTGACGGTGGAGCAATGGCCGACGGTGAAGCTAAAACTCATGAATTTCAAGTAATCGCCGATGCAGGTGAAGATGCAATTATCTATTCGAATGAAGCAGGTTATGCGGCCAATATAGAAACAGCTAAGACATTAAGAAAGGTTGAAAGTGCATCTAAAACAGGTGATATGACAGAAGTCGCAACACCAGGTAAAGCAACGATCAAAGATGTATGCGAGTTCCTAGGAAAGAAAGAATATCATTCAATCAAGTCACTTGTTTATAAAGCAAAGAATGAAGAAGATGAAATTTTTGTTTTAGCTCTTCTTTTAGGTGACGATGAACTGAATGAATTAAAACTAGAAAAAGTATATCCAGGGCGTGATTTAATTGCAGCAACTGATAATGAATTAAAAAGCCTTGGCCTTGAAAAAGGTTTCATTGGTCCTGTTGGCATTGATAATTTAGAAATCATATTCGATACACAAGTTGACCTCGATGGAGCCTACGTTGTTGGTGCAAATAAAGTCGATATGCACTTAGAGAACTTTGTCGCAAATGAGCAGCTTAAAGATATTAAAACTGCTGACCTTAGACTTGCTTGTTCTGGTGATTTTACTCTGGATGGAAAGCATCAGGTAGAGCTTAAAAGAGGGATTGAAGTAGGGCATATCTTCCAGCTTGGTGATAAGTACACGAAAGGAATGGGCGTAACTATTTTAGATCAAAATGGAAAAGCAGCGACTCCTTTAATGGGTTGTTACGGTATTGGTGTAACTCGTTTAGTTGCAGCAGCAATTGAGCAAAACCATGATGAAAATGGAATCATTTGGCCAGTAGCAATCGCACCTTATAATTTATCATTTGTTGCTATCACTAAGTCTGATGAATACAAAGAAAAAGCAAATGAACTTCATAAAAAGCTTGTAGAAGCTGGTTTAGAAGTTGTTTATGATGATAGAAAAGCTGGCCCTGGGTTTAAATTTAAAGATGCTGACCTTTTAGGATTACCACTTCAAGTTGTTCTTGGAGAAAGGGATCACAAAGAAGATGGCCTTCTTGAAATTAGAATAAGACGTACAGGTGAAAAAATTAAAATTTCAGAAGACGAGCTTATCGCAAAAGTTAACGAGCTTTTAAAGGACCTTTAATGGAACAAGATATCATTGTTGGAGTACACTCTATTGTACATGCAATTCGCAACCCTAAACGTCAGATTGTAGAACTTGTTGCCTGTGAAGAGGGCATTGATAAGCTATACAAAATGGGTGGAATTAAAAAGCAAGAACTTGACGGAGTGAAAGTTAAATTAGTTTCTTCTCACAAAGTTCAAGAGCTGGCCAAAGAGCTTTACGCTCAGGAAGACTTCCAATATTCGAGAGTTCCATCTGGTGTTTTCTTATTAACAAGTAAAAAAGAAATTTCAGAAACAAAACCATTATTTGATGCAATCGATAACGGTGAAGAAGTAAAGATCTTATGTCTTGATGGTGTGACAGATGTCCACAATGCTGGTGCAATCATGCGTACAGCAGCGTTTTACAATGTTTCTCATATTGTTTTTGCAGTAAAAAATAATTTCAATATTGGGCCTTCAATGGCCCGTATTGCATCTGGCGCTCTCGAGTATGTTGAGATTGTAAAATGCAATTCCTTGCCTAAGTTTTTATCTGCACTGATAAAGCGTAATGTGACACCAATAGGACTTACAGAGCATACTGAAGATAATGATTTAGGTGAAATCAATGGGATCAAGTGCCTCGTACTTGGGGCAGAGGATAGAGGACTGTCACATGCAACAGTTCGCTTATTAGAAAAGAAAATACGTTTAGAGCCAATGGGGAAAATTGAGTCTTTGAATGTATCGGTTGCTGCGGCAATTGCGATGGAAAAAGTTTTTTCTAAAAAATAAGTTAAAAAAAGCTTGCCAGCTTTTTAAATCTCCTTTATAACTTATTTCCATCGCAAGTAATGTTTGCTGGCATAGCTCAGTTGGCTAGAGCAGCGGTTTTGTAAACCGCAGGTCGTAGGTTCGAGTCCTATTGCCAGCTCCATTCTTTACAGCGGTTGTGGCGAGGTTGCCGAGTGGCCAAAGGCAACAGACTGTAAATCTGTCGGGGTATCCCTTCGATGGTTCGAATCCATCTCTCGCCACCATTTTGAAAATAATTCTTTACAGAATGTTTTTGAAAGGTTATAAAATTTAAATCTTATGCGGGCGTAACTCAGTTGGTAGAGTGTCAGCCTTCCAAGCTGAATGTCGCAAGTTCGAACCTTGTCGCCCGCTCCATTAAAAAGATCCTCCTAGAGGATCTTTTTTTTTGCCAAAAATCAAAACTCATTATTAAAATATAGAAAACTTATTTTGTGCTCGCGTGGCTCAGGGGTAGAGTACTTCCTTGGTAAGGAAGAGGTCACGGGTTCAAATCCCGTCGTGAGCTCCATTTTATTTGCCGTTAATAAACTTTTTTGTGGCCTTAAGTATAGATTTTACTGGCAATTCAAGTTTTTTATGTTATCAAAATGGCAATATGAAATTTGTGGGTTAGATTTTAACTTGGATGGCATTTTTTTTATGTTGAATCTAAGTCGAATATAGTCGATACTTACAACTCAAATTTAGCTTTTAGTTATAGTAATTATTAAGACAAACATAATGTTATGTTTAACTTTTTTAAGGAGACTTAAGTCATGGCAAAAGAATCTTTTGACAGAAGTAAGCCCCACGTAAACATTGGTACGATCGGGCACGTTGACCACGGTAAGACAACTCTTACAGCGGCAATTTCAATCACATTAGCTAACGCACTTGGTGGTGACGTAAGAAAATTCGACGAAATCGATTCAGCACCAGAAGA
>NZ_JBEBMJ010000005.1:0-121986 GCF_043196375.1 Halobacteriovorax sp. ZH5_bin.2
TGGCAATTATTTATTAGAACAAGGGTGTTCATTTATCAAATTACCGGAGTTGCACTGGAAAATTGACCTCAGCCGCGCACCTTTTAGCGATGAGGGATGAGGACGAGATCACGAGTGCTATATCCAAGAGAGTCTAGCTCCCTGATGGCCCTAGCAACGATTTTGGAAGCGTAGTCCTTAGAGTATTTACGAGACATGATCCACAGGTACTTTTCATTAGGGACACCAATGGCAACCCACTCGTACTTAGGATCAAGAGCGATCACAAGATAATCAAATTTCAGTGGCCAAAAGAGCTGTATTTTCCAATGAGCATTGGTCTTTGAATCTTCAATCCATGCCTTCTGTTTTAATACTTCTTTTTCACCATCAAAGGCGTCTTTATTGAAGACAAAGTTAACGTCAATTCGATTCTCTTCTTCATTCCAAGTATATGTTTCGATTGAATTATGTTGGCCATCTTCTAAAAATGTCCCACGTGCTGCGAGCACATACCAATCCCCCATGAAACGATCAATATCAACATAGTCGACAGTTTTTTCATAAGTCGTCGAGCTACAACCTATAAGAAAGAAGCTAAATATGAAGAGTAAATACTTTAAAACCACCATTTCTTTGTAACATATTCCTGTTCATCAAAAGAGACAATTTCTCCTAATTTAGGTGCCATTAACTTAAGAAGTCCCAAATTTGAAAATTCATCTAACTTCTCAATTGGCTCCTGCCATGGATGAAAAGACAGCGAGAAAGCACCCCAATGAATTGGGAAGTAGTACCTAGCATTAATATCGGCGTAGGCCTTAGGCCACTCTTCAGGTAATAAGTGAACAGCAAACCAGTCAGGGTTATATTGGCCAGACTCCATAAAGGCGACATCAAAAGGCCCCAGACGACTTCCAATCTCTTTAAAGTGAATATCGTAGCCAGTATCCCCACTGAAGTAGAGATTATTATTTTGAGTTTTTATAACCCATGAAGCCCACAGAGTCGTATTCTCATGGGCCTGATCTCTGCCAGAGAAATGCTGGGCAGGTGTTGCCGTAAATTTAATGTCTTCAAACTCCACATCTTGCCACCAATCGAGTTCAGTAACTCGATTCGCTTCAATGCCCCATCTCTTTAAGTGTGATCCAACTCCAAGTGGAGTGATAATTTTGACGTCCTTCTTTTTAGCAAAGAATTTCATCGTCGTCATATCAAGATGATCATAGTGATCGTGAGAGATAATAATATAGTCAATTTCGGGAAGTTCTTCTAAAGAAAGAACAGGAGGTGCAAAACGTTTTACAAAGAGTGGAACTGGAGAAGATGCGCCCGAAAAAATAGGATCAATCAAAACAATCTTAGAGTCGACATTTAGTAGAATCGTCGAGTGTCCAAACCAAATCGACTTTACATGATCTGACTTTTCTAGAAACTTTTCCATATCAGGCTTTACTGAAGGAAGAGGTTTTTCAGGGTAGCGCCCTCCACCTTTACCTAAGAATTCAATGAACTTAGAAAGGCCAAATCCATCTTTTTGTATTGGCTGTTCTTTCGTAATATTAGGCCTGCGATTAACAAAAATTTGCTTAGAAGCATCGAAGTTCTCCGACTTTTCAAATGTTCTTAATTCGCTCTTATTTGGGTGGGCCCCAAGTGAAGACATGAAAACTGAAGCAACTTTATTCATAGCTGTACATCCAGAAAAATTAATTAAAACTATAAATAGCAATAATTGTTTAAGCATTAAGTTCCTACTTTTTTAACAAAACTAATGAAATTGCCATTATCCTTGAAAAATCTCCAATTCGAAAAAAGTGTAAAGATCACTGTAATAATCACAGGAACTAAGAATGAGAAAATGAACGATGTTCCCGTAAATCGCACGGGAAGAGAACGATCGACAAACATTGCTGGCATAATGACAGGAGAAAACTGCGCTAAAAGCGTCAGCACAATAAAACTAAGAAGGTTACCGACTGCTATTGCAAAAACTGTGATAATTGCAATATTAAGTCCTCCATACTTTTTGATTTGATCCATACTCATGCCAAGTATCCAAAATGAAGCAAAATCATTTCTAACTCTTGCATAAAATATTGAAAGACCTGAAATAATCGAGAATGTTACAAGAACAATTGTTGCTAAGAATAAGAATAGAACAACATTATTTTCGAGAGCAAGAGCATAAACAAGGTTCTGATTCAATTGCTCCCATGTTTTAAAGCTTGCACCTTGTGCAGTTAAATACTGCTCTAAATCCCTTTCACCTGATGCAGACAAAACGCTAAAAACCCTAAGTTTATTGTATCGACGTGACTTTGCAATTGAAAAGGCACTATAGGCATGCCCCCAAGCATGAAGCTCATCGATATCTGGGTCCATTGAATCGGTGAAGTTTTCAATCATAAGAGACTTAAATCGAGGAAGCTCTCCAAAGAAGACATCAGTATGAGCTGGTGAGATAAATTGAATTTTATCATCAAGGCCTGCATAAATCTTTCTGGCCAAATAAGGAGACATCAGAATTTCTTCTCTACCTGGCCAGTGATCAATTGCCTTAGGTCGTAGTGTTGAGGTTTCGGCAGTAATCCCATGGAAAATAACAGGGGCCAAGTAACCTTCAAGACGAATTAAACCTTCAATTTCATATTCAAATGAATACTTATAGTTTTTATCATCTAAATAAGCTTGGACCTTTTTAAAATCGAGATCTTTTGGAAGATCAATAATGTAGCGGCCCAGAGTCTGCTTTCCACGCTCGATGCGATTTGTTTGTAGCCCTTTAAGAACAGACTGAACACTTAATAGTGAAAAGCTTGATATGATTAGACTCGCCAAGGCCATGATGAGAAGCCTTTGGCGAGTCTTAGCTTTAAATAAGTAATTTAGAAAAAATCTAAAAAAACTTAGAAACATTGAATCTATAACTCGTAGAAAGTTGAGTTTTCATCTGCAAGCTTATTCACAAGCGCACACGGAGTAAAGCGCTCTTTGCTTACACTCTCTGAGAACTTAAGCATCTCATCTCTAAGACGTGCAATACCTTGAGTATCTGCATATCTTAGAAGGCCACCTCTAAATGGAGGAAAACCGATACCAAAGATTAGACCAAGATCAACGTCTTTTGCCTTAGCAACAATTTTATCTTCAAGAGTTGTTGCAGCTTCGTTGATCATAGGTAGAAAGATTCTCATTTGAATCTCTGTTTCACTCATTTTCTTAGAAGCTTTAGGAAGCATATTCCAAGCTTCTTGGTTAGGACCAGTTGGCTTACCTTTCTCATCGTAAAGGTAGAAACCTTTAGCATTTTTCTTTCCAAAGAATTCCTTTTCAAGCATTTGCTTTCCAATACCATTTGAGGCCTGTCGCTCACCTAATCCATCATAGATAATTTTAGAAACCTTATCCCCTACATCAATTCCAACTTCATCAAGAAGTCTAAATGGACCCATTGGCATTCCAAAATTAAGACAAGCATCGTCGATATCCTTAATTGAAACCCCTTCTTCAAGTAAGAAGCCAGCTTCATTCATATATGGCATAAGGATTCTATTTACAAGGAACCCTGGCCCATCATTAACAACAACCGGAGTCTTCTTAACTTTTACAACCCAGTCATACAGAGATTCAATTGTTTCATCAGAAACACCATCGTGCTTAATGATTTCTACAAGTGGCATCATATGAACAGGGTTAAAGAAGTGAAGCCCGGCAAATCTTGAATTGTCTTCAAGTGCGCTTGCCATCTCTTGAATTGAAAGAGATGAAGTATTTGAAGTAAGAATTGTATCTTTACGAACTTTTGTTTCAGTTTCAGCAAATACTTTCTTTTTAATATCCATATTTTCTACAACGGCCTCAATAACAAGGTCAGTATGTTCAAATCCACGATAATCTGTTTGCGCACTAATTGATCTCATCTTGCGTTCAAAATCATCCTTAGACATACGCTTTCTTTTCACAGCACCAGCAAAATTACTCGATGCTTGTTTTAAACCAAGTTCAAGCCCATGCTGATTAAGATCTTTCATGATTGGAAACATATCATTCTTGGCCATAAGCCAAGCGATACCACCACCCATCGTACCGGCACCAAGACAAGCTCCACGACGAAGCTTTCTTCCAACACCCTTGGCATCATCCATCTTCTTAGACCCTTCCATTAGGAAGAAGATATGGCGTAGGTTCTTCGATTGCTCACCAATACATAACTCTCCAAAAGCTTGTGCTTCAGAAGTCAGATAAGATGTACGACCTTTCATAACTCCAGCTTCCATAACATCAAGAATCTTAAGAGGTGCTTGATAGAAACCTTTTGTTTTCTTTAAAACAGACTCACGTGCTTTTTGAAAAATAATTTTCTTAGTGAATACATTATCAGTTGCAGCGTCCTGCATCTTATCCATAAGGCCACGCTTATCGACTTTCTTTTTAAAATGATTTGGAGCTAAATCAACAAGACGCTCTTTTGCATAAATCTCATCAGCTAAACCTGCTCTCTTAGCTTTCTTAGCATTAAGTGTTTTTCCTGAAAGAATCATATCGAGAGCTGTTGGAAGTCCTACTGCTTTTGGTAGACGGAATGTCCCACCAAAACCAGGAATTAAACCAAGCTTTACCTCTGGAAGACCAAGACCTGTTGCCTTGTCATCACTTACGATTCTTGATTTACATGAAAGGGCAAACTCGAGTCCACCACCAAGGCAAACTCCGTGGATACATGCAACAGTTGGCATCTTTAAATCTTCAATGCGGTTAAAGATTGTCTGTCCTGCTTCTGCTCCGGCCTGTCCATCGGCCGCCGTATGCATTGTATCGAATAACTTAATATCCGCACCGGCCATGAAGCATCTGTCTTTATGTGAAAAGAAGATAGCTCCATCTAGCTCTTTTTCTTTTGTATGTAGATCTTCAACAATATCTTGAAGTTCTTTAAGTGTTTCTTCATCGAAAACAGTCATCGAAGCTTCGTTATTATAACCAAAGCCGATATATGCTTTCTTATCCTTGATTTCAAAACTGATTCTCTTATATGTCATTGCGATATCCTATATTTTCTAAATTAATTACTTTTGTAAGTTCTCGATAATCATGGCACCACCTTGACCACCACCGATACAAAGTGAAGCAACACCAAATCCTGCTTTTCTCTTCTTAAGCTCATGAGCAAGAGTTACGATTAAGCGTGAACCTGTTGAACCAACAGGGTGTCCAAGAGCAATGGCACCACCATTAACATTCAGTTTCTCAGCAGGAATTTCACCCCATAATTTATCAATACCAAAGAAGTCAGCAACCTTCTTATCAGTAAAAGCCTTCTTAACAGCAATAATTTGCGCAGCAAATGCCTCGTTAATTTCAATGAGATCCATTTGCTCAAGTGTCATATTTGACCTTCTAAAAACACCATCCATTGCATGAAGTGGCCCCATTCCCATACGCTCAGGCTCTAAACCATGAAAGTGATAATCAACAACTCGTGCAAGAGGCTCTAAGTTATATTTTTTAACAGCTTCTTCTGAACAGAATAGAATAGCTGAACCACCGTCTGTGATTGGACAACTATTACCGACTGTAACTGTTCCTGATTTACGATCAAAATATGGCTTCATTTTCGCAAGTCCTTCAACAGAAGATTCCTTACGTGGGCCATGATCATTCATAAGAAGTTTATCTAATTTTGAACCATAGATTAGAGGTACGATTTCATCAGCGAAGCGGCCTTCTTCGATGGCCTTAATTGCTTTATGGTGAGACTCATTTGCATAAATATCCTGTTGTTCACGAGTGATCCCAAGTTCACGAGCAAGAAGCTCAGCAGTTTGTCCCATATTAAGGCCACAGAATGGATCTGTTAGTCCTTGTTCAATTGCAATAATTGGAGAAAGATATGCAGGCTTAAAAGTTGAAAGAACTTTTAATTTATCACCAGTTGTTTTTGCTTTCATGAGTGAAGCAAAAAGCTCAGTCATCTGCTTCCCATAAATAAGAGGCATATTTGACATTGATTCAACACCACCAGCAATCACAACATCACTACGTCCACTTGCAACTTTAATGAATGCTTGTGAAGCTGCCTCAAGTCCAGAAGCACAATTTCTATGGACTGAATAGCCAGATGTTTTCTTATGAAGGCCGGCCTCTAATGCAATCACTCGCCCAACGTTTGGATACTTTGCAGGAGTTCCCGTGTTTCCAAAAATGACCTCATCAACTTCATCGTCACCAATAGAAGTTCCATCCATAATATGGCGTACTAGGTAAGCACCTAAGTAAGGAGCTTGAATATCTTTAATAATAGTTCCGGCTTTTGCATGAGGAGTTCTCACTGCCTCGACAATGTAGACTGGTTTCATTGATGATTCCTTTCTTCAAATTATTTTACTTGCTTAATATTGTAAGGATAATCAATGGCAATGAAAAGTAAAAAGGCCCCTGAGCGGAGCCTTTTTATGAGAACATGGGTTTTTTAAACAATTGTTTAGAATAGGTATGAAAGACCAACACCTAAAGTAAATGTGTCAGCATTTTCAATATTCTTAGCTTGGTCAACAAGGGCCTTTTGATTTGTTGAACCATTGTATTGGGCCTCTTCTCCAAGTCTAAAAATATTCTTTTCGTATGAAAGGCCTACTTGTGCACTAAATTCTTTAGCAAAATTAACTTCTGCTCCAAGAGATGCACTACCTGATACATACTTCATTGACTGCTTAGTCTCGTTAAAAGTATCAACTGGGTTTTGAATTTCAAATGATCCAAAGTGAATTCCAGTTCCAAGACTTAAGTATGGTTTAATCTTAGCTGAACGTGAGAAATAAAATTTACCATATCCACCAAAGTTAAACTCGTTATATGAAATCTCATCATTTTGAGAGTACGAGCTTCCAGCATTATAGCTATAATAGCCATATCCATAATTATTATAATTACTAAGCTCATTACCTTGAATCGTAAGATTCATAAATCCTGCGCTAATTCCAATTGAAACTCGCTCAGACATTACAGTTTCAACAGAAGCTTGAAAATTAATTCCTGCTGTCCATTCTTTCTGTTCACCAGTAATGCTCTTATAACCTGTCTCAATAGTTAACTTATTACTAAGTTCTGGCATAACAGGTTCTGCTACCACAGGTGCAACCGCTTGTACTCGTGCAGGTGCAGCTTGTTGGCTATTGATTTCATCCATTGCTTTAAGTTGTCCCTCAAGGGCCTTTTGAATCTTGTTTGCAATACGCTTTTCTTCTTGTAGACGCATATCTTCAACATTCTTTCTCATCATTTGCTCGTGCTTTTCTTCTAATTGGCGACGTAGCTTCTGAATCTTGTCAGCTTGTGATGGTTTCTTTTTCTTTTTGTAGAACCCGTCGATATTAATTTCGTCAGTATGAACAACTTGATCTGTTTCACTTAGTAATGGATCGTCTTGTTGTCCATATGAGGCAGCACTAGATAATAGAAGTGCAGCTAATACGGCCGAGTTAATCATTGTTGTTTTCATGATGTTCTCCCTGTCTCTTTTTTTAAATAGAGTTCAGTTTCTTATAACACATCGCGAGATATTTCTGTTCAAAAGCGAACGCTGATGAAATAATTTCATGAAAATGAAAAAAACCTATTAATATCAAATAGTTAAGACTGTCTAGCGTAGGCGGAAGGTACGAAATTTATTAGCATCAACCTCATTTGTCCCATCAATACCAATGGTTTTAAGGAAACAAAGGGGGTTTATACTCCCCTGCTGGCAAGCTTCAGGGTCGGCCTTAAAGCGCGCATCAAGAGTTTTAAAGACAGCAAATAAGATTGAGATCACTGCTACTAGAAGTAACATATACTCAACAGCGGTTTGACCGCGTTGGGAAAGAAGAATGGATTTCTTATCGCAGTTATTCATCATATATAAGTTTTAAAGTCACGGGCCTCTAATAAAGTCTGCGTGATCCCTAAGTTATTCTTCTTCAGTGGCCCTTGGTAGTAGACTCCTTTTACAGAGTCATATTTTCCACTATCGGCCATTCTAAACTTAAGGTTAATTCTTGCGCTCGAGTTAATCACACTATGATTACGGAGCATGCAAGTTTCATTTGTTAGTCGACCTTTAATGAGAGTGTCATTCTCATCAATGATATCATTAGAAAGTAGAAATTCATGCAACTCCCCTTCACAGAAATCATATTTAAGGCAGTCGTCAAATTGTTTAAAGATTTTAATTTGGCATGTTTCGTCTTTTAAAATCTCTTTTCTGATAAGAGCGATATCTCCACCAAATGAATTTTCACTAAAGTGATAATAGTCGGCACTAATTAGATTATCACTTAGTTTGTAGTCTAATTTTACACAGCGATAAAGGTCTGTGATATTGTGAGAAATATTTAACTTGTCTAAATTTGAACTAAAGATTGCAATTTTCTGCGGGGCCACGACTCCAGTAAATGATGAAAGCTGTACAGCCCAAGGCCTCTTGCTTGCAAAGCTAAACTCTTCAGCAATATCTTCAAAGCTACTTCCACCAAGGCTTTCAATTGTTTTTGTGGCCTGTTCTTCTTTATCTTCTTGCCATTGAAAGCGATAGCGAGGAGACAGCATAAGAATAAAAAAATAGATACTTTCAAGGTCAGAAAATGTCTGTTCTAGTGTCTTTGTATAAACACAACGAAAGCAGCTCGTAAATTTTTCAAGCTCTTTATTGTCTCTTAAATGTTTTTTAAATAGAGCATAAACATCATAGATATAATTTGGAAGATCTGAACGCAAAGTACTTACAGTCACCTGATGAAATGTCTTATAACGACATAGAGACTCTCCAAGTCTTTTAATTGAAGATGTAAAGTCTTGATCAAACTTCTCTTGGTCAACGTCTTCAATTCTTAGGCGATTGATAAACTCATTATAAAGTTCAGGGAAATGGCGACAAATCTGAGAGAAATTTAAATACGGGCTTAAGCCTGCACATAGCGTTTGCTTGCCATTATATTTTAAGTAAAACGGTGAATGAACAAATGAATCCTCATCAAATATATTCGTTTCTAACTCTAGGTCTTCTGCCCATGCTTTTATGAAAGCAAGGTCTAATGGGCCAAAGAACTTAAAGTAAGGGTCACTTGCCTTAATTCTCTTATCTTTCAAATAAATGGCACCAAAACCACTTTTTAAAATTTGAGTGGCCGTTAAGAAACTAGCAATATTATTTCCAATAACAAGGGTATTAATTTTTTTATTCATATGTTGATATCTTAATTTGTTAATAATGCAATTAGCTTGCGCTTTGCCATTTCGCTTTCTTCAATCATATCAGAAATCAACTCATTGGCCATCTTATTGGCCCTTGAAGTCTTCATAATCTCATATCCATTTCTCATCTCATTGATGGGCCCGACATCGACACCAGATTTAATAATCGTGTCATATTCAGTGGAGCGCTTAACATTTGGCCCACAAAATATCTGTGCCCCAGCGACAAAGGGTTCAAGAACTGAATGAATTCCTTTACCATGTCCGCCTCCGACGAAGACTTTTGAGAAATATGGATAAATCTCACATAATATGCCTCTTAGGGTACATATAATTAATCCAGGTTTGGCCTGAAAATTATCTATGAATTCATCAAGCTTGCCGTTTTCAATAGTATCATTAGAAAGCATATGAATCGGAAGCTCAGAGCAGTTAGTTTTAACAAGTTTCATAAGAGCTTCAACATTTTCTTTTTTTAAAACATGTGGGGCCATAAAGACAAAGAGTTCACCGGCCATCATTTTCTGACAAAAATTTACGTCTTCAAAGATGGCCATCTCATTAGACCAAGTCTGTGCTAGGCATATTCTTGTGTCATATTCATATAAAGATAAAACCTTATTTAATTCATCATATAAAGGATGTTTCCTAAAAAAGTGTTGGCGAGTATTAATTTGTAACATCCTAAGTTCAATAGGTCTCACTAGCCTATCCTCATCAATATCCTTTTTAATGACCTCATAATCCTCAGCTGTTGCACAAATAATTTTGGAAAACATCGAGTATATATAGCCTTTTACTTTCGGCAAACGTAGATCTTCTAAAGATCTTTCTTTTATACGAGAGCTTTTAACTGTCGCGGAAAATAGAATAAACTCTTTCATTTTGGAGCCTAAGTAAAGTAACTCAGGAAAGAAGTCATAGCGAACCATCATCATCTTATTAGCACTAGACCAGGCAATAATATTTTGGCGTGAAAGGAGTGGAAAGTAGATCATAAGCGGCAAGCGAAGATAACGAACGTTTTCACGATTAGCTTGATAGTAGTCCAATACCTTGTGTTCAACACTTGGTGAAGTAAAGATTAACTCAACATTTTTCCCTAATGAAATTAACTCATCACTCAATGGCCTAATCTGCTCAAACTCTCCTTCACTAGAAAAATGAAAGACACAATGGGCCTTTTTGCCAAATCTCATAAAGGGCCTACATCCTTCATCACGATAATTTCGTCTTTCAAAAGAAATTCTGCCGTAGAAAGGCCCTACTTTAAAAAGATAAAGCACAATAAAGATAGGATAAAGAGCAACTCTGACAATTGCCTGAATAAGAAAAATCAATAACATAGGTATATTATAATGAGGTTTTTCCTAATATAGAAGCCAAAAGAAGGTCCATTTGACACCAAATTAAGTAAATCAACATGATTTTCTGACATGTTCTTACAAACTGAAATATTAAATGCCTAAATTACAATCATTTGTTGCAATTCAATAAAAAAAATTCGATTATCGTTAGTCTATAAAAGAAAGAGGGAGATAAAATGGGAATTTTAAAGGGAGCATTTATTGCATTCGTGGCAGTGAGTACGATGGCCGCAACATCATCGACTTCAGTATCAGTGCCATCTTCAAGCTCGAGCGCTTCAACAACAGCATCGTCAACTGACGCAGCAACAACTTCAGAAGCATCAACTGGAACTTCTTGGTACCAAAAATTAAAGGACTCACCTTTTAATATGCAATACCTAGTTGAAGGTTCAAACAACTTTAAAAAATCAATCAATGGCTATAGTTTCTATAACTACTTATACCTTGGTTATAATATTGATAAAACTTTTGCTGTAAAAGTAGTTCCTTATTGGAAGACTGACTTCACAAAAGCTCAAGAAAATAAAGATGGAAGCCGTACAATTCACCAACAATATGGTGCAACTCAAGCGCGTCTTTATGTTAAGAATATCCTAAGTGACGAAAAGCACGGATATGACCTTTACGCTCAAACAAGATTCTACTGGTACCCAAAAGCGACTCAAGAACAATATGGGTATGATGCGAAAGCTCGTCTTTACCTAATTGGTGGTAAGAAAGTTACTGATAACTTCAAGATCGGAACTTATGCATTCTATGAAAGCTACATTAGAAATACTGGAACTTCTGGTTATGTAGAAAATTACTACGCAGCAGTTGCTCCTACTTACTATATCAATGATAAGTGGTACACAGCGATGTCAATTGAGTACTACAGAACGAAGAGAAAATCAGGAAACGCAGAAAGTGAAACACTTTCTATTTCACCTGAAATTGGATATTCGTTCCCAATCTGTTCACTTTCAACAGCGCTATCTCTAGAGCCAGTTGATTTCAGAGGTGAAGATCCAGACTTTGTTGATGGAACTCTAAAGAATGCTTCTTTAATTGTCTCAGCATTCTTCCCAGTTTTTTAATTCAAAACTCCATTTTAAATACTTACAAAGCCGACTTCTAAAGTCGGCTTTGTTTTTTTTAAGACTTTATTAAACTACAGGCAAAAAATTCCGATAAACCAAATAGAAAGTGACTAATCTAATCAGGGTTTGAGGAAATATGGCCACAAGTACAAAGAAAAAGATTACTGAATACCTACTGACGAAAGAACAGATTTCAGCGGGTCTCTACGAACCTAATGAAGTCTATTTTATCAAAGATGGTGACAAGGAACTTGGACCATTTTGGCAAGAAGATCTTAAAGAGTTTATCGAAGATTACTCTCTCTTTAATCAATCCGTTTTTGTTAAGAGCATGCTTGAAGAACAGTGGAGCATGATTACAGCTCACCCTCTCTTCCAAAGAAGAAAACCTGAAATTATTAAGGAATTCCAAATTGATGAAGATGATCAGTTTTTCATCTTAAAGAATAATAAGAAAGATGGGCCATATAAGAGCAGTGAAATCATGGCAATGCTCGACTCACTGGAATTGCTGTACACAGACTTTATTTCTGTTGATCAAGGGCAAAGCTGGGGAACAATTCACGAATTTGAAGTCTTTGATCGAAGAAGTCGTTCAAATGAAAGCTTACCTGACTCTCCTCAGGGTCATATTTTCAAAAACTCGATTCTTGATGCAGATAAGGCCATGGCCCTAGCAAAGAAAGACTCCGATGATCGTGAATTTATTTACGACTTGGCCTATATTGGGAATCAAAAGCTAAACCCAAATAAGGCATCCATTGATGACTTCGAACAAAAAGAAAAATCAGATCCTGCAACAATGATTCGCCTAGGAACATTTGCGGCCAGCTTTGTGCTTGTGGTTGCAGTCTTCTTTGTCTTTAGTAAATTATCAGGAACTCCAGACACACCTGTTGCCAAGGCCAAGAAAACAGCAAGAATTCAAACAAAGCGTACACCTGCTGCACAGGCGCAGAAAAAGGCACCATCGAAAACAGCAAGAACCGTAACTAAGAAAAGAGAAATACCTAATGCATTCAAAAAGAAATCAAGACCAAAGCGTCAGATTTCAAAAGGTAATGATCCAATAGGAAAAGCGGACTTTCTGGCAGACAGAAAGATGCAAGATACAGTGATGGATCCGGCGGACCTTCCACCAGAGGTTATCTTTGACGATGCCAATGAAGCATTGGAACTAGACCCAGTACGCGAAAGAATCTCAAAAGAAACTTTTGACCCTCAAGAACAGGAATTAAATAATTATGACGAACTTGATGCGGCACGAGAAATCGTTGATGAGTACCTTGATCGCTCACCTGCTGCTGGCTCTATGCCAGAAGATGGTGAGGACTACAATGATGAGTTCACACCAGAAGATGCTGTAGAAGGTGAACAATTCTAATAGGTTGCCTCCATAAAAATTAAAAGAATATGTAGTCAATAATTGATTATTTATGTTACTTTTAACCTATGGAACACACTAAAGATATCTCACAACTAACTAATGTTTTTCGCCAAGCGGCCTTCCCTGGGTCATTCTTTTTCAGCTTTGAAGGTATTGAAGGCTCAGGCAAATCAACACAAATAGTAAAAATTAAAGACTACCTAGAGGATAAAGGATTTAATGTTATCGTTATCCGTGAACCAGGTGGGACAGCATTTGGAGAAAAGTTAAGACAAGCTATCTTAACTTCAAATACTGAATTACACCCGGCCGCCGAAGCACATCTCTTTGCTAGTGCCCGTGCTCAGAACCTACACGCACTTATTCTAAAAGAATTAGAAACACCTAATACTGTTGTTATTTGTGATCGTTTTCTTGATAGCTCTATCGCCTACCAAGGTGTTGCTAGAAAACTAGGGCCGGAATATATCTTAAATATCCACTCAAGCTTCCCTTTAAATATTGTTCCTCATAAGACGTTCTACTTAAGAATCGACTTAGAAAAGTCCCTTGAGAGACAACGCTTAAGAAATATGCCTAAAGACTATTTTGAATCACGTGACAATAGCTTCCATCAAGACCTTATCGAAGGTTATGACTATTGCGCTGAGATCTTCCCAAATCGTATTGCAACGATTGACGGAAGTGCACAACTGGAAGTCGTGACTCAAAAACTAATCGAAGAAATTGAAACGATTATAAATGGATAATAAAGATATTGCATTTAATGCACTATTTGCGCGCTACAAAGAAAGCAAGCTTGCCCACTTCTACACTCTCCAAACAGGAGGTCACGGTGAAGTCTCTAAGAAAGATACTCTACTTGAGAAGTGGGCCAATGACTTTATCATCAATATTCTAGCTTATGAAAATGGCTGGGATATTGATCATGCAAAAGAGGTCCTAGAGCGTGGCCATGAAGATATTCTCTTTGTTTCCACAGACCAAAAAACTTATAAAGTAACAGATGATTGTATCGAAGAATTCTTTAACTTTATTCGCTTTAGGCCATCTAAACTCAAGTACTCATTCACAATTTTTAAGCAATCACAAAAAATCACCCAAATCTTGGCAAATAAGCTTCTAAAGACACTCGAAGAGCCACCAGAGGGCCATAGTTTTATCTTCATAAAGTCTAATGATGAGAAAACTCTTCCAACAATAGATTCTCGAACAATCAAGATCAATCTTCTTGGCAAGACTGACTCACAAAACGAAACCATTCAAGAGCTGAGCTTTAAAGACTATGTCGTTAAAAATTGTGAGGATGAGCAATTAGTCGAAATCCTAACTAAAGTCGAGCGTAATAATTTACAACTAGATGAATTAAGAGAGTTAATAAAAGAAGGACCTACTCGCGAGGCCAATATTCACCACCTTATTGCATCACATATCAACCAAAGCAGTAAATATAGTATTGAAGACGCTCAAATTTGCCTTCAGGCCACGAAAGACTCGACTTTCGAGATACCATTCAATGGATCATCTAAATCACGCCTGGCTCGCCTGCTTCAACTTGTGATTTAATGCAATTTGGCTAGACATAAGCTACCAATAATACGACAATTGAAACTACTCAAAAAAAATTGATGGGACAAAATGACGAACCAAGATCAGCAAGATATATCTGAATCACGTGACAATGATAAGTCAGGTGATAAGAAGAAAGTTAATAAATTCAATAAACACGATGACAAACTTGCAAAAGAGCAAGAAGGTAAATTCGAAGAAGGTCAAACTCTAACAATGGTAAGAGTTCGCTTTCCAGGAAATGCTAAAAGTCAGCCTTTCTTACTAGGTAAGAGAAAATTCACATATGGTCAAAAAGTTATCGCAATGAGTGACCGTGGTATGACAGTTGGTTATATCAACTCTTTCCCATATGAAGTCACATTTGATAAATCGATGCTTCCAATCCGTTCAATTTCTAAAGTGGCAACACAAGAAGATATCGACGAACAAAAAAGCTATATGAAAAAAGAGAATGAAGCAGAAATTGTCTGTCTTCGTCTCATCGAAAAATATAATCTAAATATGAATTTAACTCACGTTGAGTTTATTCAGTTTGGGAAAAAGGCCGTTTTCTATTTTACAGCACCAGAGCGTGTAGACTTTAGAAATCTTGTTAAGGATCTCGTTGCAGAAATCAAAATGAGAATTGAGCTACGCCAAATCTCAGTTCGCGATCGTGCGGCAGCACTAGGTGCCACTGGTGCATGTGGACTTCAAACTTGTTGCTCATACTTCCTGACAAATTACGGTAATGTTTCGATTAAAATGGCAAAGAATCAAAACCTTGCCCTTATTCCTTCAAAGATCAACGGTGTCTGTGGACAAGTAAAATGTTGTATCAAGTATGAAGATGATGTTTACACAAATAAAAGAGAGTTCCTTCCAGGTGAAGGCTCATATATTAGAACGAAAAATGGTGATATTGGTAAGGTTTTAAAACTACATATCCTACTAGAACAATTTGAAATGCTTACAGATAGAGGCTATATTCGCCGCTACTATAAGAACCAATTTGATAAGAGACGTTGTCGCCCACCAAAGGACTGGAGCTTCCCTACTGAGTTTAAGTCGATCACAAAGGAAACTTCAACAATCATTGGAATTGAGGAGTTAGAAGAAGAACTACGCCTAAGAAAGCAGGCCTTCCTTCAAAGCCTAAACGATGACAGCGATCAAGACGAAGATGAGGATGCTCACGAGCTACTTGATGATGAGGATAACGGTAACGATGACGATGAGGAAATTGAAAAGATCCCTCTCGATTCGACAGAAGATGAGTCAGACAATATCCCTAAGCAGAAGGTAGAAAAAAAGCGTCATCATAATAATCGACCTAAAAAACGTCCAACTAATCGACGAGGTGACAAAAAGCCTGGCCAGCAGGATGGAAAAACAGACGCAAAGCAGGAAGGCGGCAAGCAAGAAGCTAAACAAGACAGGCCTCAAAGCAAAAATCGTAACAGAAATAAAAACCGCAACAAACCAAAGAGCGGAAACTATCGAAAGCCTTCTGGAGATAATAAAGGGAAACCTGAATCTTCTGGAAACAAATCTAATCAATAATTCTTTTTAAAGAAGTATAACAACGATGGTGAGGGAATTGATTTTCCCTCACTATTTCTAGCTGAGAAACTCCCTTCAAATATTCAATATTCAGCATCTCATCTCTCGCGTCCACAATCACACGGGCCTTACACTTTGATATCTTAATATTTTCATTTAAACTAAGTATTTCACGGTAAACACCTAGTTCAACATATGAGCGCGCGCGTGACTTTAGAGGAGCAAGAGAAGGAATCGGCAAGTGATTTAAAATACCTCTAGCTGATGCCTTAACAAACTTGGCCAGTTTATTAGGTGGATAGAAAGCAGGGGCCATATAGATAAGCTTATTACCTCTTGTCTCTAGGCCCTCATTTTGAATGGCCCACTCAATTAAGAGCGCTGCTAGAGAGTGTGCAACAATGAGGCTTTTCGAATTATTTTTGAAAATTTTTCTTATCTTCTCTAGGTCTTGGGTAAGGTTTGGTTGCATTTTCTTATTAAAAGAAAGAGAAAGAAATTTAACATTTGGGTTTGAGAAGATGAAAGATGCCGGGGCCTGATTAAGCCCCGGTATAAAGATAATCGGATCGCGATTATTAGAAGTCACAATTTCCTGGAGTTCTAGGGAAAGCAATAACATCACGAATATTGCTCATACCAGTGATATACATAATTGCTCTTTCAAAACCTAGGCCAAAACCAGAGTGAGGAGCTGAACCAAATTTACGTAGCTCTAGATACCACCAGTATCCTTCTTTCTCCATTCCCATTTCATCCATGCGCTTAATAAGCTTATCAAGGTCTTCTTCACGTTGAGACCCACCTATTAACTCGCCAATACCAGGAACAAGAACATCCATGGCACGTACAGTTTTCCCATCATCATTTTGCTTCATATAGAAGGCCTTACAATTTTTTGGGTAATCAGTTACGATAACAGGTGACTTGAAGTGTACATCTGTTAAGTATTTTTCGTGCTCAGTTTGTAGCTCTTCTCCCCAATTAGTTGGGAATTCAAATTTTTGTCCACAAGCTGATAGAATATCAATTGCTTCGGTATAAGTAATTTTCTTAAACTCACTATCACGTACGGCCGCTAGTGTATCAAAGTGTGACGCATCAACATCTGTAAATGGCATTTTATACAAGAACTCAAGCTCTTTCTTACAATGAGTAAACGCATAATCAATCATATACTTGATATAGTCAGCTGCAAGCTCTGCAACATCTTCAAGGTCAGCAAAAGCAACCTCTGGCTCAATCATCCAGAATTCTGCAAGGTGACGTTTTGTATTAGAGTTTTCAGATCTAAAAGTTGGACCAAAAGTATATACCTTACCAAGCCCTAGTGCGTGACACTCACCTTCAAGTTGTCCAGTAACACAAAGAGAAACATCTTTACCAAAGTAATCTTTAGAAAAATCAACTTCTCCTTTATCTGTCTTTGCAGGGTTTTGTTTATCTAGAGTTGAAACGTTAAACATTTCACCAGCACCTTCACCATCAACAGCAGTAATAATTGGTGAATTTAGATAGAAGAAACCTTTTTCATTAAAGAAGTTATGCGTTGCCATTGCAAGAGCGTGGCGTACACGAAATACTGCTCCAAATAGATTTGTTCTTACTCTAAGGTGAGCAATATCTCTTAGGTGCTCTAGGGATGTTCCCTTTTTTTGTAGAGGGTATGATTCATCAACAGCACCGATAATATCACCAGTTACGGCCTGCATCTCAATTGTCTGTCCCTTCCCTTGTGATTCAACAACTTTTCCTGTGATAGAAACACAAGTACCAGTTAACATAGTTGAAAGGGCTTCATAATTTTCGATACCAGCATCAGCAACAATCTGTAATAGATCTTGCGAAGATCCATCATTTAAAACAATAAATGAAAACTTCTTAGACTTACGAACAGAGCGAACCCATCCTTTAACAACAACCTCTGTCCCAATGTAATCACTTGCACGATCAAATAGTTTTTTTAATTCAATACGCTTTAATTGTGTCATTTAAATACCTTCTTATAAAATTTCTTTTAAGATTGATTTTGTTTCTTCTTTTTCTAGTCTTGGCCCATATTGAGTTACTAGTTTTGCAGAACAAGCACAAGCGAGTGTTCCCGCTTGAGAGAAGTCTAGGCCATTCGTAATTCCATAAAGGAATGCACCAGCAAATAAGTCACCAGCACCATTAGTATCGATTGCCGTAACACTTGGAGCAGATACATTAACTCTTTCACTTCCATTATAAAGGAAAGCACCTTTTGCACCAGCTGTAATAGCAAATGCATGCGAAATATCCTTTAGGGCCTCAAAGGCTTCTTCAATCGAATCTTTCTCAGTAAATGATTTAGCTTCTTCTTCGTTACAAAAAAGTAGATCAAGCTTCTGCTCACCAATCATCTCCTTAAAACCATCTTTAAAGAATCCAACAATTCCTGGATCTGAAAAAGTTAGAGCAACTTTAACATCATTTTTGCGAGCAAAATCTCTTGCTGTTTGACAAGCTGCAATTCCAGCTGCACCAGTAACAAGATAACCTTCCATATATAACCACTTACTATCAGCTAGCACAGAAAGGTCAAGCTGCTCATCAGAGTAAGTTGCAGTTGTTCCTAGGAACGTATTCATTGTTCTCTCCGCATCCTCAGAGATCATTACGAGACACTTACCAGTTTCTCCCTCATATAAACCATTTTCAATATTTGATTTTACACCATTTGCTAACAGGTCATTCTTATAGAACTCTCCTGTTTCATCTTGAGCAACTTTACATGAATAGAAAGTCTTTGCACCAAGTTGAGTCGCACCAATAATAGTATTTGCAGCAGAACCACCACAAGCACGAGAGTGACCAACATTACTTCCCTTAAGGGCCGCAAGAAGGTGATCTTGTCTCTCTTTTTCAACAAGAGTCATTAATCCTTTTTCAATAAGGTGATCTGCTAAGAACTCGTCTTTAACTTTAAACTCCATATCGACAAGGGCATTTCCCATTCCATATACATCAAAACTCTTCATACTTAATCCTTTATATTTATGACTCTTTTCTTTTAAAAATTAACTCATTATTTGCTTCATCAAACTCAGCATACTTGTAGCCTGCACTATCGAATGTCTTTAGGCCTTCAATATCCTTAATCTTATTTTCAATGATAAAACGCGCCATCATCCCTCGGGCCCTCTTAGCGTTGAAAGAGATAACCTTATATTGGCCATTCTTAAAATCTAAGAAGCGTACATTGACAAGTTCAGGAACGAGCTTATCTTTTTTAACACTCTTGAAATATTCCTCAGAAGCAAGGTTCACAAGATATTTTGATTTATTTGCCTTAGCATCAGCATTGATCTTTTCAACAATCTTTTCGCCCCAGAAATTATAAAGATTAGTTAGACCTTCTCCATTAATACGAGTTCCCATCTCTAAACGGTAAGCACGTAATTCATCAAATGGTGAAAGAATTCCATAGAGACCAGATAAGATCTTGAGGTGTTTTTGAGCATAGTTCAGCTCACTCTTTTTAAGTTCACTTGCATTTAGACCTTGATAAGTATCACCTGCAAAACTAAAAATTGCAGCACCGAGGTCAGCAGTTTTCTTAAAATTATTAAAGCGATCAACATTTAGGTCTGCAAGGGCCTTAGATAATTTCATCATTTTTGAAAGATCAGCACTTTCAAAATTTGCCATCTTTGTTGCAAGCAAAGTGGCCTCTTTCATAAAAGCAGGTTTCTCAAGATTAAGACCTTGAGCAGCACTAATTTCTGAATGATCAAAATTAAGTTTCTTCGCTGGAGAAATAACGATATCCATGAAATTCCTTTAATTTGAGTTTGTGTTACTAAGCGCTTGAAATAATAACAACAACTTTATTAAAAGACTATGATTTCTTAAGATTATTAAGGAAGAAAGTAGCGTTCGTAGCGGGTTGATTTACCAGTGTAGACAACTTTTTGGTGCTTACAATTAGCTGTTATCTTGACCTCACTTGCCTTGATTGGCCTTTTTAAGCAAACTAAAGAAAATTTGGCACATAAAGACCATAGATACTGATCCTGATCCACGTCCTTACCTACTAAATCCTTAAAGACTTCCATCTCTTTTCGACTTAGCGCACTCTTGGCCTTTGACTTAGTTATTTCATACATTGGATCGTAGAAGCATCGCTCAAAACCAACAGGAACCTCTTCAATGGCCGCTTGTCCAAAATGAATATTCATATGGTTTTTAAAAATAAGCCTAATCTTTTCATTTTCACAACAAATGGCCTTTTGATAGGCCCAAAAAGCAAGTGCAAAAACATAAGGGTTTCTTTCAAAGCATTCGAGCTGACAGCCAAAGCTCAAGAGTAAGCAAGCATCCTTACCAGTTCCTAAAGTGGCATCAACTACTTTGTTATGCTCAATATCGCCGCCCTTAAGCTTTAGGGCACGAAAAAGTGGCTCTTTTGTAACAGCATAATTTCTCTTTAAATGTGTTTGTAAGTCACCGGCCCAATCAAGTTTAAGAGAGGACTCTCTTATCGGGTCAAAAAGAAAAAGTTCACTATCTTTCCAAATTAAATAGATGCCAGTTAAAGAAGCGCTCGACTTATGTAATTGAAATGATAACTCATGACTAGAGAGTGCTTGCAAATAATTACGCAGTGCTTGATTCAGAGATTCTAATTGAATATCATTATCAACCCCCTGTTCAATTACAATATCAATTTTAGTGTTTAGCGAAGTCTCATTCATATTAAAATCAAGTAGATGGCCTGTTCTTTCTATGCTATATATACTTTTCGTAAATACATACTTTAGAATTAATTTATCTAGATATAACACATACGGAGAACAGATGTCACACACACAAGACGTATCAAACTCAACTATTGAGAAACTTGGTTTTGACCCAAGAAATTTAAAAGTAAACTCTGGTGATCTTAATCGCGAATTAGCAAAGAATTATATCAGTGCAAGTGATGAAGAAATTAAGCAGATGTTAAATGAACTAGGTCTAACAACACTAGAAGAATTATTCTCTCATATTAAAGACGACGTAAAATTCTCATCTAAAATTCCTTTAAAAGAAGGATTAAGCTATGACGAACTTGTTACTAACCTTTATGAATTATCGAAGAAGAATAAAATCCCTACAAACTTCTTAGGTGATGGACTTCCTCAATTTAAAATTCATGAGATCGTTCCTTACGTTTGTAATATTAGAGGACTAACAACGGCCTATACTCCATATCAACCTGAAAGATCTCAGGGGACATTGAACACACTTTGGATCTATTCAAGTGCAATTACAGCACTGACTGGTTTTGAGGCCATCAATTCTTCATTATATGATAGATCAACATGTCTATTTGAAGCGCTTAAAACAGGGGTTCGCTTAGCACGTAAGAAAACAAAGGTTCTCGTCAGTGAAGCGATCTACCCACAAGACAGAAGTGTTATTGAAACAAATGCTGCACACACTGGCCTAGAAATCCTCTGGGCACCAATTAACAAAGAAAGTGGTTTAACTGACTTTGACAAAGTTAAAGAGCTACTTGAGACAAATAAAGAAATTGCAACGTTTGCTTTTGGACAAGTAAACTCACTTGGACTACTCGAAGATGTTGATGCATTAACTGACTTATGTCGTGATAACGAAGTATTCTCAATTGCAATCATTGACCCTATACTACTTGCAAAAGGTGGTTTAAAAAAACCAAGTGAATACGGAAGTGATAAGGCCGGTGTAACAATGATCGTTGGAGAAGGACAACACCTCTGTCTTGATGCAAACTATGGTGGCCCTGGACTTGGGATTTTTGGAATTCGTTTTAACGATGCCAATAAGAATCAAATTCGCCAAACAGCTGGACGCTACGTCGGCAACGCTGTTGATATGAACAATCAAGAATGTCTTGCCATGGTTCTATCAACTCGCGAGCAACATATTCGCCGTGAGAAGGCAACTAGTAATATCTGTTCTAACCAGTCATTTGTTGCTTCAATTGCAGGCGCTGCACTGTTAGCACTTGGTGATGAAGGATTAGCTGACAAGTTAGCGACTGCACGCCAAAATACACAATACTTCCTTTCAAATATTTTACACCTTGACGGTGTAGAGCTTGCTTTCGATGCTCCGTACTTCAACGAGGTTGTCTTAAAACTTGATAAGAAAGCAAGTGAGATACTTGCTTCAAGTGAAGAGCTAGTTGCGGGTAAAGATATCAGTGGCCGTCACAACCTAGAAGGAAATCTATTAAAAGTTTCTTTTGGTGATCAACACACACAAGTTGAGCTGGACAAGTTAATTGCACTCTTCAACGAAAGCTTTGCAGCAAATAGTGAATCTGAATTCTTTATGCCAGAGATTCCTCATACATATGTAAGAGAGGACGCTCCAGGTATTGCAACTTTCTCGACTGATGAAGTGAAAGCATTCTATGACAAGTGTGGAAGTCTTAACGTTTCTCCAGATGATGCGATCTACCCTCTTGGTTCATGTACAATGAAATATAACCCATATGTGAATGACTGGGCAGCAGGTCTTCCAGGCTTTACCATGGCCCACCCAGACTTAGACGATAAGTATACTCAAGGAACGCTTGAGCTACTTTATAACATTCAAGAAGACTTTAAGGCCATTACAGGACTTCCAGGTCTTGTAACTCAAGCTGTAGCTGGTGCTCAAGGAGAACTAGTTGGAATCAAGATGTTCCAGGCCTACCATGCAGATAGAGGAAATGCCGACACGAAAAATGTCATTCTTATCCCACGTTCAGCACACGGTACAAACCCAGCAACAGCTGCAGTAGCAGGATTCGTCCCAGTTAAAGTTGATGGTAAACAAGTAGGAATCATTACTTTAGATGCAGACGAAAGAGGCCAGATCGACCTTGAGCAATTAAAAGAGATCATTAAAACTGATGGTGAGCGTATCGCTGGTATTATGGTAACAAACCCAAATACCGCAGGTATCTTTGAAGAAAACTTTAAAGAAGTAGCAGATCTTATCCACTCTGTAGACGGGCTTGTTTACATGGATGGTGCTAATATGAATGCTATTGCAGGAATCGTTTCACTAGAGAAATTAGGTGTTGATGCTTGTCACAACAACCTACATAAGACTTGGACTATTCCACACGGTGGAGGAGGACCAGGTGATGCTATCGTTGCTGTAAGTAGCAAGCTTGTAGACTACATTCCTGGAACACAAGTTGAAAAATTAGCAGACGGATCATATAAGAAAGTTCGCGCACCAAAGTGTATTGGAGATTTCCACCGTCACGATGGTAACGTTGCTCACAAAGTACGTGCATACACATATCTTAAGGCCCTAGGCCAAGATGGTGTAGTGGCCATGTCACAAATTGCAGTCCTAAGTGCACGCTACCTATTCCAAAAACTGAAAGATGTTTATCCAATGCTTCCACATGGAGCAGATGAAACACCTCGTATGCATGAGTTTATCATTACATTAAGTGATGATATGTTTTCTCATATTGAAAAGTCTGGAACACTAAAGAACCAAATCATTGCAAAAGTTGGAAAGCTCTTCCTTGACTTTGGTCTTCATGCTCCGACTGTTGCTTTCCCAGAAGTCTTTGGACTAATGATTGAGCCAACTGAATCTTTTACAAAGAAAGAATTAGATGACTTCACAGATGTACTAGTAGCAATCAAGAACGTACTTTCAGATTCTCCAGAAGTTCTTCAAACGGCTCCTCACTTTACGGCAGTAAGTAAAGTTGACGAAGTTTGGGCAAATAAGAACCTTAAGTTCTACCGCGACCTTGACAAGCTATGGGATCTACCAAGTGATGAAATTTCACCTAAGAAATTACGTCACAAAGACACACTAGAAGTTGTAAAAATGATTCAAGATAAGCACAAAGAATTAAAGCAATAAGAAAAAAAAAGGCCTGCAATGCAGGCCTTTATATATATTAGGTGTAGCAGAGATTGAAAAACATACGAATAATTCGAGAATAACAACAACACGAAATTTAACACGAATTTGGGGAACAAAGAACAACAACACAACTTTATCGATATGTTTATTCATCAATCCCTGCTACATTAATGAGTGGTTTATACGACGCGATTTCAGATGTTACAACCTATCATTTTTGCACGTGTAAATATTACAAAAGTAGTTTGTTGACCTAATAAATCCCATTAATAAAACTTACAATTTAACTAAAATTCTAATTTTTCTTCCATAAATACTCTTTATCAATCTGCTGATACAAGCTATTCAAATGATCATAAGAGTGTTACAGTGTCGCATCATAAATTAATAAAATCAGGATATAGGTTAAATGGAAGATTTAAAAAGAGCGACCTTTGCGATTATTTCTCACCCAGATGCGGGTAAAACAACAATGACAGAAAAGCTTTTATGGTTTGGTCAGGTTGTACGTAGCGTTGGAATGGTAAAGAGTAAGCAAGGTAATTACGCAAAATCAGACTGGATGGAGATGGAAAAAGAGCGTGGTATCTCAATTACATCATCTGTTATGTCATTTCCATATAACGAACGTGCCATGCACCTTCTCGATACTCCAGGTCACAAGGACTTCTCTGAAGATACATACCGTACACTTACGGCAGTTGAAAGTGTTCTGATGATGATTGACTCGGCCAAGGGTGTTGAGACACAGACTAAGAAGTTAATGGAAGTTTGTCGTATGCGTGACACCCCTATCGTTTCTTTCTGTAATAAATTTGATCGCGATGCACTTGATCCATTTGAACTAATTGATGACGTTGAAAAGACATGTTCAATCCAGTGTGTCCCAATGACATGGCCAATTGGCTCAGGAGTTGACTTCAAGGGTGTATACGACCTTAGAAATAAAACGATCATGAGCTTTAAAGACGCTGAAGATCCATTTAGCCCTAATATCATTGATGCTAGTGACTTAAGTGCTGATCATATCAAAGAGTTTGTCGGAGAGGTTCTGTTAGAGAAACTCGAGGAAGACCTCATGATGATTAGCGAGCTTATGCCTGAGTTTAATGAAGAAGAGTTCCTTGCTGGAATTATGACACCAATGTACTTTGGGTCGGCCCTTAATAACTTTGGTGTCAAAGAAGTTCTTGATACTTTCTCAAGATATGCTCCAGGCCCTGGTAAACGAGAAGTTATCACTGCACCAATTGAAAACGGCGAAACTCGTACAGTTGATCCTAGTGAGAAAAAATTTAGTGGCTTTGTTTTTAAGATTCAGGCCAATATGGACAAGAAGCACCGTGACCGCGTTGCCTTCATTCGCGTTTGTTCAGGTCGCTTTGAGAGAGGACAAAAAGTTACTCTAGCAAGAACTGGTAAAGAGATAAAAATTGCAACACCACTTATCTTTCAAGCACAAGATCGTGAGATTACAGAATATGCTATTCCAGGAGATATTATTGGTATTCATGACTCAGGAAAGCTGCAAATTGGAGACACTTTCACAGAAGGTGAAATCATGCAGTTTACGGGGATTCCAAGCTTTGCTCCGGAGTTATTTAAGAGAGTTCTCTTAAAAGACCCAATGAAAGGAAAGCAGCTCGATAAGGGACTACAACAACTTTCAGAAGAAGGTTCAGTTCAGCTATTTCGACGTCATAATTCAACTGAGAAAATTCTAGGTGCCGTAGGGGCCCTTCAATTTGAAGTTGTCCAACGCCGACTTGAAGATGAATATAATGTTAAAGGTGAATACGAAGGCTTCCCTTACAACGGTATTAGATGGATAAAATTCCCTAGTGAAAAAATTAAGGATGAATTTATCTTTCGTTATAGTGCAAATATCGCCTTTGATATTAAAGATCGACCATGCTTTATTTATCGTACAGAATGGGATCTTAAACTTGCGACGGAAAAGTATGCAGATGTTGAATTCTTCAAAACGAATGATTTCAAGTAGTTAACTCAGTCAAACTAAATTACTTGATAAACAAATAAAAATTAACTATGATTAAGAGTCTTTAAGGCAGCGTAGCACAACACAACAGGATTTTTAGATTGAAGTTTTTATTTGTCGAAGATGAAGTTGAATTAGTAGAGCTCTATCAGTATATGTTTGATCGTATCGGACTCGATTATGAAGTCGCTTATAATGGTGAAGAAGCTCTAGAAAAAGTTAAAAATGGAAAATTTGATTATATTTTTTCAGATATTCGTATGCCTAAGATGAATGGTATCGACTTCTTAAAGAATTTAATTATCGAAGGCCTAGACTTTAAAAAATTTATTTTTGTCACGGCCCACCAAGAAGTCTCTCTTGATGAAGTTAAAGAATTAGGCGCTCATGACATTCTCTACAAGCCAATTCGTCATCAAGTCTTTATGGATTATATTCAAGATCTACAAGCATAAAAAAAGGGCCTCGATTGAGGCCCTTTTCTTTTCTATAAAATTTCGTTTAATAACTCTTCACAACTATTCGTTCTGACAAACTCACCTGGTAGTTCACGAGCTGGAACAATCTCTTGTCTCATCTCCTGAGCAGCAAGAGCTGCACGAATACGATGGTCGTTATTCATTGTATTTAGCTCATCCGCAGGCCCTGGTGTCCACTGGCGCCCTGTTGAATTAAGAGCATTCTCTGAACTTCTTGCTTCAACAGCTTTCCCCCAACCTGGCTGATGTGGGTGAATGGCCATTTTCTCATCAATACTTCTAAAGAACACTTTTTGTGACTCAAGTTGAGAGATTGATAGACCTTCCATTGCAGCTGTACGGAATTGATTTATATCAAGCCCAAGATCATCACATAGCTTCTTTAGATCATCTTCTGCCATTTGAGGCTTCTTAACGTAGTCAAAATGTGTCGTCTGATCAACTTCAGCAGATAGCTCTTCAGTACTATTTAATGCCTTATCAAGCATTGCTCTTACTAACTGAATCTGCATTGCTGATTCAGCTGCATCACGTGGAGCATTGAACATTCTAAACTCGGCCTTTCTAATTTTAGGATCAACCCTAAATGTTCTTCTCCAGTCAACAGTTGGATTTGAGATATCAAAGTCATCTGTTACAAATTCTTCTGGAATAACATCCTGGAAGTAAGCTGAAACATCAAGCTGGATATAACGAGTCTTACGCCCAAAGCGAGTGTTAAAGTACCTTTCATTGTATAGAAGTTTCTTAAGCTCTTCTTCTGTACCATTGAAGTCTTTTAGTGCCTTTCTTAGTGTTTCACTTACCTCAACAGGCTCAGATGTGTGGGTACGATTAATATGCTGAAACATTAGTGAAATGATTCCTCTATGCTCATGGAAGATTGTTAAGAATCTTGCAAGTGCTTTAGGGTTTCCATCAAATGCAGCAAGGTCAATATTTACGTGCCCCCCACCGGCCATTAGAGAAGGTAGAACATTATTCTTTTCAAAAGCTTTATAAACTGATGATACTTCTTCGATTGTCGGAGTAAACTTAGGTGTAATTAGCTCAATTGTTCCCCCACGAGGAGAATCAGCAATAATTTCACCAGAAGGAGTATAAGAGCGTCCAATACCGTCCCACTCTACTTGCCACTTACGCCCTTTATTGTCGCGGATCGCATAGGCAACATCAAGTCCATGCCCGTGACCGTCAACTTCTAGCTTAACCGGTGCCTCACCTTCTTCACCGCCAATTTCGTTATAAAGATCTTGAGCAACTCTTTTAATGATTGCTTCACGCTCTTCAGATGATAAGTCAATAACGGTTTGTACCCAAGCTCGCTTCCCATCTTCAAGTCGCTCTTTAGAAGTGATCGACTTAAGTCTAAGTGGAAATTTACCAGAGTATTCAATACCAAGATCGATTTTGTTAACATCAACCGGGTTTGCAACTCGATTAGGAGCATCTATATTGGCCTTAAAGTCCATTGTAAGCTCGTTATAATCCATTTTCTTTGGACGCATATAAGCTTCAAGATCATCAATTAGTTTTGATGCTGAAACCCAAGTGCGATTCATTTCACGAATTTCTTTCTTTAATTGCGCTTCAGGCATATTAGGATCAAGAAGAGCAACTTTTTGCGTATAATCTTTAACAAGATTTTTAATGATCTCACGCTTTGTATCACCAATGAATGCGACCTCAGGCTCTGTCCAGCCCCAGAACATTACACGGTAGTCGGCCTTAATTCCGGCCTTTTGCATATTATCGAGTGCTTGGTTTACAACATCGATTTCAATACCAAATCGAGATGCAATACTTTCAGGCTTTCTAAATTCAGGGCTATTTAAGTTATAGTCAGAAATACTTGCAATACCACTAAAGTCATTTGCCCCAATACGAGCAGCTAGAGTTGTTTGATAGAATCTAGCTGGTGCAAGGTTTTTCGTACCGGCCCTAAACTCAATTCCTAAACCACCAGTATTTTGTACCCATGGTTTCCATTGGTCATCTGGCCTAATAACACCACGTCCACCATGGTAGAGATTAGAAAGGTTTGATTCTGTTTGAACACTCTTATAATTAGCAAACTCAATTCCAGAGTTTCCTTTAATACCATTTAAAACAATATATGATTGAATTGCACGGTAAAACTCAGAAAGCTTTCCTTCATCAAGATCAGGATGCTTTCTAAAAACAATTCTTTGGTGACCAGGGGCCTGGAATAATTGAACCTTATTCTTTCCAGTTAAAGGATCACGCACGACTTGAGAAAGTGACTCTCTAAACCATGCAACCATCTCTTCAAACTCACCATAAGTATTCTGCGCCTTAAAGTTGATTTCCCAACCTCCATTACCACCACCGTGACCATGGGCATCTGTTAGGAATCTTTCGGCCTTACCAAAGTTAGGCTTCCATTCAGTGTAATCTCGTTTATTACCAAGAAACTTATGTGGCTTATTATACCAGCCGCCACCTTCTGGTTTAACAATCTTTGGAAGTCCAGGAAGGTTTCCTGTAAAGAACTTACGCCTAATTGTCGGCTTAATGAAACTCATTGCACGATCTTCCATTTGCTCAAATAGATTATAGAAAACTTTTTCTAAAGTAGCTAAGTCAGCTGTTTTAACATCAGTGGCCTTAAGCTCAGTTAAATCAATAACCTTAGGGTTACCTTCACCGTCTACGACATCTCTTGCAAGATCAATTTTCTTGCCTGTTGTGACGTCTTTATAAGTACGAAAACCATTGGAATCCTTTGCGTAATTCTCTAAGAAGTCACGAAAGAATTTCTCCTTATTTTCATCAGAGAGTGTATCGATATTCTTTTTAATGATGGCCGTCGACGGAGACATAACACGAGTAAGAAGAGAAGATGAAGCTTCTTTTTCCGCACCGTATGTAACCCCTCCAAGCATCCCTGGAAGTGTTTGGTCATCAACAAGAAGTGCCTTCGCACTGTAAGATGCTCCTGAATACTGAAGATCGGCCCAGGCTTCATAGGCCGTTTTAAAATTTCCATCTGAAGATGGGTTTCGATAATCACCATGCTTTAATTGAGATACCCCAAAGAAAGCAGCAGCCCCAATTGCAACAGTTCCGAGAACTGGCAAATAAAGATCTTTAAATTTTTTATTAGTATCACTCATACGCTATACCTTTATCTTTTATTATTTAAATTAATTATTTGAAAAAACACTTTTTAGCTTTTAACTCTTCAATACTATTTGCCGTCTCGGGAGTTTTGTCGCTGATTTTATAAAGCTGCTTATAAAACTCATCTTCTCTTTTAGAGACAGGCTTCTTGGCCGCTTCATTAATTGCCTTAGCAAGTTTTGCAGCTCTTTGAGGAGAAAATTTACCGTCAATGATTTTCCAAAAAGTAGCTTTTGCTGTAGGGCCTGCAAAAGTTACATTCCCGCTCTTATCAGAATTGTACTTGGCCACGGCTTCATAGAATTGTTTATATTCCTTTTTAGCACCACGATCATTGAAGCTCATAAATAGAGCAAGTGTTTTACGATCACCAGAATCGAGGTAACGTGTAATATCTTTCGCATTCCCCTTTCGGCTCATTTTACTAATATAGCGACTGATCGCTGTTGAGCTCTTAGGAAGTCGAGAAACTAATCTTTTTAAACTAGGATCAGCAATAACTGTAATATTTGACTTAAAACCAAGAGTAGCTAATTGGTCAGACTTACAATAAGAACAATTAAGAAGCTTACTTGAATCTTCTCCGTAGACAGAAGCGATATAAGCAAGATCATTAACGATATCTTTGAACTCTTGTCCCGTTACTGTGTCGTGATTCATTTTTAATGCCGCCTGGATGCGGCCAATCTTTGCTGCATCATCTTTTGTTGCATCTACTTTGACAGCGGCGAGGCCATCACTCAGGCTTGCATGGCCATGTGAAAGAGAAGCAACACTATTGTGAATAGAGTCTTTTAAACTAGTGATAGAGCCACCAGAAACGCCTTCTTTTACAATTTTAGATTTGATAGAGACAGGCTTTAATAATAGCTCGCCAAAAGTAAAGATACTTGCATAAGTACTTCCAGAAATTGCTACAAACGCATAAAGCGCAAGCATACTTCTTCCCATAAATTTCATTAAACTCTCCTCACGAAAAAAATGTGAATCAATTATATATATGTTAAAATTGATAAGCTTTCGTAATATCGTCATGCTTAACGGTAAACTTAACCGCATACTTTAGTCGGATACTTGTAAAATATTAAAAATCAAGCATAATCGTTGTGATATCAATTGCTTAAAAATCATAAAGGATCTCTCATGAGCGCAATTAACGGCCGTATCAAAAAGCTTTATCGACACAAGAAGAAATGGGCCAAGAGAAATAATATCGATTCATTTCGACTCTATGATCGAGATATCCCAGACTTCCCTTTTATTGTTGATATTCACGGGCAATACTGTGTTATCTACAAGCGTAGTATTGATAAGATTGACGCTGACAAGAATCACCTTCCTCTCTTAATTGAGGCAATCAAAGAACATACCCAATTAAATGAAGAGCATATTTTTATTAAGGAAAGGAAGGTTCAAGGCCAAGACTTTCAATATGAAAAATCGAAAGGAGAAACTCCACTTGTTTCTAAAGAAGGTGATCTAAAATTCAAACTACTTTTAAATAAATATATTGATACCGGGCTCTTCCTCGATCACAGGCCACTAAGGCAACTTCTTGCAAAAGAGAATTTTTCAGGAAAGAACGTTTTAAACCTCTTTTGTTATACAGGTAGCTTATCTGTTGCAAGCGCATATGCAGGGGCCACGGTAACAAGTGTTGATATGTCTAATACCTACCTCGACTGGGCAAAAGAAAATTTTAAATTAAACGAATTAGATTTCAATAAACATTCTTTTATCAGAGAAGATGTTTTGAAATATTTGAAAGAAGAAGCACAAAAACAAGAAAAGAAATATGATATCATCATCCTCGACCCTCCTTCTATGTCTAAGTCTAAGAAGATGGATGTAGTCTTTGACGTACAAAAAGATCATGAAATGTTAGTTGAGCACTGTTCAAAGCTATTAAATGAAAATGGTATCCTCTATTTTTCAAATAATTTACGTAGCTTCAAACTAAGCGATAGTGTTCAAAATAGCTTTGAAGTCAAGGATATGACCAAATGGAGCATCCCTGAAGACTTTCATGACCAAAAGATTCACAAGCTTTATAAAATCCATTTGCACAGCTAGAACGTTATCCATATAATAAGTATACATGATTAAAAACTTACTTCTTCTTTGTTCCATAATACTTACAACGCAGACGTTTTCAGCGACTGTTCTCATTGATCCAGGTCACGGTGGAGAGGACTGTGGTGCCAAGGCAAAAGTATGGAGAAAAAAGAAATTAAATATTATATGTGAAAAAGATGTTGCTCTTAAGATTGCTCTAAAGTTAAAGAAGTATATCAATCAAACAAAGAGGCACCGTGCCTACCTAACGAGAACAATTGATAAAACGGTTTCATTGCAAAAAAGAGCTGATATGGCCGATATTATTAAGGCCGACATCTTTATCTCGATTCATCTAAATGCGGCCGAAGACAGTAGCTCAAGTGGCTTTGAAACCTATTATTTAAATAATCACCAGGACGCGGCCATTGCAAAGATTGAAGCTGTTGAAAACCGTGACCTTGAAGGCAAACAGGTCATTATCAATAATATCCTTACAGATCTTGTGGTTGAAAGGGTTGCACCTGAGTCAAAGAAGCTTGGAACACAAGTCCACGATCAACTAGGTAAGCTTTTAACAAAGAATTACAAAATGAAAGACAGAGGCCTAAAGCCAGGCCTATTCTATGTATTGGCCCTTTCTAAAAGACCTTCTATATTATTAGAAGCCGGTTTTTTAACAAATTCCAGTGAAGCATCTCTAGTACTTGATGATTGGTTCCACCATCTCTATGCAAAGTATTCGGCCAAAGGAATTATTAGCTATTTAGATTCGATCTCTGGCCCAAATTTATTTTAAATACCTCAATATTTCCCTCAAGTATTAAAGAACTTATTCCGAAAAGATCAATGAAATGTATCGTTTTATTGCTACTTTATTCATATTCATCACAGCTTCTATTCAAGTCTACGCTTCAGACGAGCTGTCGGCCTGCGTGTTAAAGCGTGGAAATATTCAAGCAACAGCACAAACTGCCCAACCGATATGTAGTGCCACCATTTTAGATCGCAATACTATTGTCTATGAACAAAGCTGTACTCGAGTCCCTAACCCTCGTGCTCTTCAATTAACAAGTTATTTCGTTTCTTGTCATAACGATAGTATTAGCTACAAAATTCCGCCAGCAAGATATAACCAAAGAGATTCAAAGCATAAGATCTTAAAGCTTGATGTGCCTATTGCCTACTTTCCAACAAAGCATCATACAAATGAAAAGCTATCTAGCTGTATTCTAAAATCAGCAACTAAAAAAACACAAGTAAGGCCTACTCACCTAGCTATTGATATAGAAAAACTTAGACTTTCTAAAATGGCCAGTGCTGCACCTATAATTTGTAAAAGTGAATCAAAGCAGCAAGAACTTCTCGCTGGGATAATTTCTAGTGATGGAAAATTTATACCAATAAATAAATTACAAGAGCAATACCAACTTGAGTCAGATTTTGTGTCAACTCTTGAAGATACAACTTACAGTGAAGACTCTGCTATTGTAGTTTGCAATAATGCATCAGAGTGTATTGCAAACCTTATTACACCCGCTATTGAACTTAATGAGCAATTAAATGAAATTATCTCAAAACTAAATGGATACGAAAGAACTTCAATTGCAAAAGAAAGAGAGCAGCTTACTAACGAATTTCGCGAACTAGAAAAAGAATGTCACCGTAAGTCTCTTGAAGCAAAATTAAGTTATTCAAATATTGAAGAAGCAGACTTTGGCGACAAAACAATGGGTGTTATCGAAAGTGGGGCCATTGGCGTCTTTAATTTCTTTGGAACGATAAACCCATTTGATAAAGAAGAATTTCTCTATACGACTTTCAAAAATATTGGTGCAATTTCTCAAAACTTAAGTGATCCTAGAATTAAAGAAATCTTTGATGAAATCAATAAAAAGGATATTGGAAATTTCGACAAGATTAGAGATCTAGCAAGTGCATATTCAAAAGAAGTCGTTAATCTCTTACTAGATGATATGAAAACATTCAACAATGCCCAAGAAAAACAGGCCTTTGTTGAACCATACCTTAAAGATCTTGATAAATGCTTAGAAAAAGCAGTACGTAAGGATCAAGTTATTGAGTGTTCCAATGTATTCACCAATAATATAGCTCTTTCAATTGGTGAAAAGGAATTAGAAAAACAAATAGGACTTAACTTCACACCAGAAGATGGCCTACCTACTCTAAAGGCAAAATCAACTAATGCATATATGAAGTGTGTAAATGAAAACTTCAATAAATTTGAAAAAATCATCGATACCACTTCAGTTGTCAAAGGATGTGTTTATACAGGTATTCTTGAAAGTTACCATCGCACACGTGCAGGACGTGTTAATGATGCAATAAAGGCATATACAGGAAAAACTGAGAACAATGCAATCGTTGGAGATATCTTAAGAAAGTCAAATAACTGTAGCTATGCTCCAATTGTAAATGGAAAAGGACAAACGCCTCAAGAGTATTTAGTCCTTGCTAAAATGAGTACCGAACAATTTACGAAGACCATTGGTGAATGTATTGATAGCTTAAAAGTAAGTGCGACTTACGATGTTGTTGAGATTGCTATCTTAACAAACCCAAAAATATCAGAGAGCTTATCACAAGATGAGAAAAATCTTTTAATTGAAGAAATTAAGACCAAACATCTGCCAGCATGTATGAGTGCTAAGAAGACGACAGATGGAAATGAGTGTTCGGCCTTTATTACGGCCATGGCAACAGCACAAGCGGCCAAGTCAATACTGGCAATCGAATTTGATAAACAATTTGACTCTCTCGGAATGACTAAAGAAAAAAGAGCACAACTCTCACAGAGAATTATAAAAGATTACGAGATTTGTGTTGAACATGCTAAGCGAAAGATTTATCGAGATCTCACAAAAGATGTAAATGAGAACCTCATTAACCAGTGCTTAACTGGAGCGATTACTTCACTCTCAGGCGCTATCTTAAAAGATAGTATTTACAAGGCCACAAGTGATAAAGGAATCGCTGATAGCGTTGTTGAATCCGCAATCTCTCCACAAGAGCTTACACGTGTTCAAAATGGTATGAAGTCGTGTCTTGAAAATGATTTGGGTAAACATACGAAATTAAGTTCTTATCAAGAAAATATGAATGATACGATCTCATCTTGTACATTCAAAACACAAAGAAGTGTTATTGGTCTAATTGCAAAAGAGATGGCCAATGGGCAAGTAAAAGATTTTAACTTACCGGCCACTGAATTGAGCTCACTTGAGCGCTTTATTGAAAACCATATTAACAATAGTGGGCCAGGAAACCTTGATAGCAATGTTGATACCCTAACACCACTTCTAATTAAACGTGTTGCTCCTAGTGCTATTGATAAAACATTAGAGGACTTTAAATCTAAGTTCACGAAAGAACAATTTGAAGTTGCTAAGAATAAAATTAGTACACAACTTAACACTTGTCTTGATCATACTCTTAGAGAAAAAGAAATTAATGATGAAATTAATGCGACACAGGCAGCAAGCGTCTGTATGTCAGTGACAGTAAAAGATGCGTACCGCTCACTAGCGCCAAAAATAATTAAAGAAACGATTGCGCCTCTTTTTAGCGGTGAACCTAATAAAGTGAAAGCGCTTACTGAATCTTCTTCAAGTGATTTAATGAAGTGCCTTAATTCTGTAGAAGATGATGAAAAGGCACAAGAAAACGCTAAGGATTGCCTAAGTGGTGAGATTGGGAATATTGCGAAGAGTATTGCAAAAACACTACTTACTGATCTTAATAAATTTGCAAATCCAAATGGTACTTTAGAAGACTTCACAAGATCTCAAGCTTACCGTGAATTTGAAAGATGTATTGATCGGCCAAATAAGCCTAGTCTTGAAGAGGCCACAGCGAATATGAATACGTGTGTGACTAAGCTTGAAGAGCAGGCCAAAGAAGAAGTGAAGGAACGCTTTGTTCAAGTCTATGGTGATCAGAACCCTGATCAGCTTGGCAAGGTCATGGATATTCTTTTAACGATCCCTGCAAAGTCTCAAGAGGCAGGTTTTAAAGAGGAAGGTTCTAGTGATGGAATGCCTAATGCCCAGCTTATCTCAACACTTGAATTAGTTGGCTCTATTCTTAAGTATTCATGTGATAATAATACAGCAATCTGTGATCAAGCAATTCACAACACGACAATTGCAATGCAAAGACATAGTCTTGATAACCCAAGCTCAACGACTGCTCAGAATACCAAGGCCCTCATGGAAAGTGAGATGTTAGAGAATCTTATCACATCGCAATTAGGTATGAACCTAAACCAAGTATTCAAAAAAGAGCTGGCCACTTATAATGGACCAGATAATCTTGTTTTAGATAAAATAGACGACATTACTAATAACCGCCTATTAACAGATATTATGAGAACACGTGAGGGACGTGAACTAAAAGAATACATTCTCAAGAAAGTTGAAGAAGGAGCGATCGATAATATTGCCGAGGATCCAAACCTTAGAAAGCTATTAGCAAATGCATTAACGAAAGACACTAGTGACGGATCATTTGGAGACCAACTCTCCTACGCTCTTGTTCAAACAGAACTTAACCGTATGAAGAAGCGCTCTCGAGGCCTACGAGGTTTCTTTAGAGAGTTTACGATCAATGCTGGAGATCTTTTTAATATCATTGATAAGAAGGATTTCAAGTGGTCTAAAATCACAAAAACAAGAACAGGTGTTCGTGCTCGCGAGTATATGATTAGAGAGATTATTGCACCAGCAATTGAAGGACGAAACTTAAGCGCAGAAGCTGCATCGTCTAAGAAGCATAAGAATCAGCAAGAAGAAAGGCTTGATCGATTTAAATCAATGTTAACGGATGCATTAAAAGAGGCAAATAAGTTATAAAAAAAGGCTTCCAATGGAAGCCTTTTCTATTTTAATTCTTAATTCATTCTTTGTAGTAGGCCATCACCATTTACGTAGAAGATATCCGTTTCATCAATCGATTTTAGAACTGATGAAGCTTTGTAATTGATATTAACTACTGCAGAAGCTACTGGTGAATCCATGCTTCCTTGGTTTGCAATCGACATAATCTCACTTGAAGCTGAAAAGTTGAATCCCCAAGAAACACTCACATTACTAGCGCTTACAAAGAGCCCTGTGATATAAGAACCTTTCCCTTCAAACTTTCCACCGTATTGAAAAACAACAGTGTAAACAAATGAAATAACTTCTGATCCAAATCCATTGCGATAAGCAACTTTAAATGAGCGAACAATTGGTGCTCTCCAATGAGACATTGAAGAGAATGTTCCATTTACATCTTCCATATTTGGAATGATACTAATTGGCTTTGTAAATTTAGTGCTGCTAACAGGCTTTCCTGCATCGACAATTTTCCAAATCTTTTGCCCTAGGGCCAAGATTTTATCAACTGTCATAAAGACTTCACCAAGTCCTGCGCTACTCTTCTCGTTTGTTAGCTTGCTATAAACTAGATCATAACGAGGATAAACTTCAGTTACTTCACGATCAACGATTTCAAGATACTGTTCTTGATCTCTTGCATCGAGTTTTTCGAACTTCGCTTTATTTAGCGCTTCAGCATCTAGAGAGAATGCATTCGTACTAAATAGTAATGTAGCGATAACTGCCAAACGACTTAAACTTGTAAACGATTTCATGAACCCTCCCTTAAATTTGATGACCTATAAGTAGCTATTTCAAGGCCCTACGTCAATTCAAGAAAGGGATGAAATTTGATTGTAAGTTTTTTTCACAAAAACCGTGAAATATATTCACAAATAATGTGAATAAAACTTATGTTGACTTACGCATATCTTACGCATAACATATTAATATGGCATTAACAAAGAAACAAAACCAAGTTTATCTCTATATAAAGAATTACTTTCAGGCTGAAGGCTATGCACCTACTCAGAAAGAAATTAAGGAACATTTTGGATTAAAGTCTTTCGGTTCCGTAAATAAGTATATGCACTATCTTCAAGAGGCCGGAAAAATTGAAGTCGACTGGAATGCGCGACGTGGAATTAAAATTTTAGACGAAGAACAACTTTCACCAAAAGAGCTTGATCAGCAAATGTCGGCCTTGACGAATTCAAATGCGAACTTTAGTGAAGTCCCACTCCTAGGAGATGTGGCGGCCGGAAACCCTATTGAGGCCATTGAAAACCCAAGTGAGCACACTCTCGTGCCAAATCATATGGTGTCTCGTCCTGGTAAGTACTTTGCCCTTAACGTACAGGGTGACTCAATGATTAACGACGGTATTCATGAAGGTGATATCCTCGTTTGCCGTGCCCAAGAAAATGCCAACCAAGGACAAACGGTCATTGCACTTGTTGATAATGAAGCGACTGTTAAAAACTTCTTTAAGAAGAAGAACTCAGTAGAGCTACATCCAGCAAATGATCGCCTCTCACCTTTTATAATTACAGAAGCTAATGACTTTCGTATTGCAGGTGTGGTTGTTGGGCTAATGCGCAGTTATGAATAACACTGGTTATATCTCCAAGCTTATTAAAGATACCAATGGGCCTTTTATCTATGAAAATGGTAAATGTGTCCTTACATATGAAGAATTACGCCAAAGAATATCCAAGGTAGCTATTGAAGACTCAAGTTTTAAAGTTCTCTCTTGGCTACCAGAAAATAATATCTCTTTTCTCCTTAATTACTTTAGTTTAATTGAAAATGGGGTGACACCAATATTAGTTGATCACAGAAGACTTGAATCTTCAGCTTCAGACTATGCTCTTGATAACCTACCTCAAGCAGGGCCTAAAAAGATAAAGTCCCATCAATCATGTGCTAGTGTTATCTATACAACAGGATCAACAGGTAAACCTAAAGGCGTAAGGCTTAGCCTAGAATCATTATTAAATAGTGCAAGAGCAACTGTTAATCACTATAAAATTGACCAACAAGACAACTGGGCCTTATCCCTGCCTCTCTTTCATATTGGTGGGATCATGATTGCATGGCGAAGTCTTGTGGCAGGAAGTTCATTAACAATTGTCGATGCAGGCCAACTCGAAAATGACCTCTTAAAAAATCCACAAATATCAATTTGCTCACTTGTCCAACTGCAACTTGCAAGGCTTATGGAATCAGACCAAATGATCAAAAGGATGAAGCTATTAAAGGGAATTGTTCTTGGAGGATCAAAAGTTTCAACTGCCCTTATTCAAAAGGCCACAAGTTCTGGCATTTATCTTTCAAACTCATTTGGAGCAAGTGAAAGTTGTGCACAATTTTTAGCAACACCTTTTACAAAAGATAATGAACTCTTAAGCACCTGTGGGAAACCGATGGATGGCAAGGTGAGCATCATCGATTCAAAATGCGTCTTAGAAGGAAAGAGTATCGCCATTGGATACTTATATGGTGATGACTTTAATCAAAAATACATTACCAACGATCTCGTTAAACTAGATGAAAATGGCAATTACACTATCTTAGGGCGAAGCGATTTTGTTTTTCAAAAGGCCGCTGAAAATATTAATCCCGAAATTATTGAAGAGAAATTATCAAAATATTTTAATAATGCTTATGTGGCCCCTATAAAGAATGAGAAGTATGAGAACCTTATTGCTCTCACCTTCTGCGATAACCATTCACTTAGTGATGCTCAAAAAATTATTGAAGATGAACTCATCTCATTTGAGAGGCCTCACTTACTATACAAGGCCCATGACCTAAAAGAGCTGCAAGTCGGTGTAAAAATCGGCCGAGAAAAAATTAAGTCTCTCATGAATTTGCTTTTTATGAACTTTAATGAAGATGTCTATATCAGTGCCCAAGGAGATCCTCACGGAGATATTATCTTTATAAGTCACGGCTTTATGGGTAACGCACTTGAGCTTGAAGAAGTGACAAAGCACCTGGCCAAGGACTACTTACTCATCTATATCGATCTGCCAGGGCATGGAAAAAATAGGAAGCTAAAATCTCTTGATACTTTTAAAGAGAAATTAATTTCTTCAATCGTAGAAATCGATGCAAAGACCGACAAAAAAATTCACTTCATTACTTATTCAATGTCTGGCCGTCTTTTCAATGAAATCCTACGCGACAAGAGATTGGTAAATACCAAAGCGATAAAGAATTTTGTTAATGAATCGGGAGCACCTGGATTTATAGGCAACAAAGAAGATAGAAAAAAGCGTCTACATCACGATTCAAAATTATTTAATGATGCACAGGCCGAGACATTCTTCCACAAATGGTATGACCAAGGTGTCTTTAAGGATATCAAGCTCTCACCTAGTGCAACTAAAATGCTAAAACAAAAAGAAATTGAATTTGTTAAATATGTCGAAAGCTGGTCACAAGTCTCAGAAATGCTCTCAGTTGCCAATCAAAGAGACTTAAGAGATCTAGGTGAATTGCCACAAGGTATCTCCTATCATTACATATGCGGTGAATTAGATAAGAAGTATCAATCATTTTGCGATACCTATATTGAATCTAATCACGTCAATTTTCAAAGTTATGTAATCAAAGATGCTTCTCATAATATTCACTTTATGAAGAAAGAAAATTATTTAAATCTTCTTAAAAAAATATTCAAATCTTAACTTTCTAACAACTTCTTACTAACTCAATTACATATTTGTCGTTTACTCCCCAAGGCCCTACTATATTTCTTCACGAACTAAGGAGAGAATAGTGAAAAAATTAATCATAAGCGCATTATTGCCATTCTCAATTTTTGCCATGGATAAGACAATTTGTGGAATGGATGAGCGCGTACCATCAAGTGATCCAAAAGTAGGACGCTCACTAGAAAGAGCTAGAGATAAGGCCGGTTGTACGGTTACATTAGTATCAAACTCATGTGCAATTTCAGTAGGTCACTGTGCCGCTACATTCAATGTAATTGAATTTAATACCCCTCCTTCAACAAGAAGAGGTATTGCACACCCTGATCCAAAAGATATCTACCAAGCAGACAAGGCATCTATTAAATATAAGAGCAATGGCCAAGGTGATGACTGGGCCGTATTTAAAATCAAACCACATAAGACGACTGGCCTTCTTCCAGGGCAAGCACAAGGCTTCTACCCTATTGCAAAAGAAGCTCCAGCTGAAGGTACCCTACTTTCAATCACTGGTTATGGAAATGATAATGAATTTGAAAGAAAGTTTGCTCAACAAAATAATATTGGGCCATTAACTGAAATTGGTGGTGATTATTATGGAAGCTATAGAGCTGCAATTTTAAACCACAGAGTTGATACAATGGGTGGAAACTCAGGTTCAAGTATCCTTGACTTAAATACTGGTGAAATTGTTGGTGTACATTCTCATGGTGGTTGTTATGGAAGTAATGAATCAAATGCGAATGCAGGAACGGTACTTCAATTACACCCAGAATTTAAAGCAGCAGTTGAAAACTGCCTTGCTAGCGAATAAATCAAATATTTAATATTTAGCATATAAAAAAGGGCCCTTATTGGGCCTTTTTTTATCTATAAAGTCTACACAAAGCGTTGATAAGAATTCAGAAATCCCCTAAATTAACCCATCGCAACATAACAAGGATTTCCATGAATAGATTAACTCCTATCCTTTTAATACTATTATCACCTTCAATATTCGCCCTAGAGAAATCAATCTGTGGAATTGATGATCGAATCCCTTCACAAGATCCAAAAGTAGGTCGCGCACTCTATAGTGAAACTGCAACTGATGGTTGTACCGTGACCATGATTTCTAAAAACTGTGCTATCTCAGTAGGACATTGTCATAAATACTTTAAACTAATTGAGTTTAACACACCCGCTTCGGATGAAGAAGGCCTCAACTACTCAGCTAAGGAAGATGTATATAAAGTAAATGAGAGCTCGGTAGTTTATAGTAACGCCGGCCCAGGAAATGATTGGGCAGTCATGAAGCTTCTACCTAATACTCACACAAAAGAAAGCGCAGGAGATGCCCAGGGCTTTTATGAGCTAGACTATACAGTTCCTGAAAGCAAGGCCCTTATATCGATTACTGGCCACGGTTATGATGTTGAAGTAGAGAGATCATTTGCTCAACAAAATGGAATTGGATACCTTGAAAGTGTTGGAAGGACTGGAGTTATCCGCCATAAAGTTGATACCACAGGAGGAAATTCTGGTTCAAGTATCATTAACTTAAAGTCAGGAAAGATTATTGGCGTTCACTCTCATGGGGGGTGCTCAAATAGTCATTATGGTTATGCAACAAATCTCGGTACGAGTGTTGCCACGAATTTAAATTTTAAAAAGGCCATTCAAGCTTGTCTTAAATCAGAATAAAAAAGCCTCTCACATGAGAGGCCTTTTATTTTCTATGATTTCTTTTTCTTCTTTTTACCTTTCTTCTTTTTAGAACCTTTCTTTTTGCGATTCTTTGCGATAAAGACACCTGCTCCAACAACAAGTGCAATGATGAGATAAAGAGTCATGTCATCACCACCAGCGCCTTTTCCTTTTTGTCTCTGGCCACCGACACCAATATCATTTAGGCCAGCTTCATTATCTAAGAAGTCACCTGAGGCACCTGGAACAGCTTCTCCCTTATTACCTGCAAGCTTAAGTCCATCAGCATTATTCTTAATACGAGAGAATACCTGCATTGTTTCGATGATCTTATCAAAGATTGGTTTATAAGTTTGGTAGTGCTCTTTAGCAACAGAGAATGTTACCGCAACTCCTAACTCTCCTTTTACTGTCGCAAGATAGCGAGTAAAGAAGCCTGGAACTTCACTTGATAAGTGAAGAGAATCAACCCAAGTGTGACCTTGACCTTGAATCTTCTTCATTCTTGTATACGAAGGCTCAGAGATTTGCGTTTTACCACCAGGAAGCTTGAATGTTTTGGCCTGCTCAAGATAGGCCTTGTATTGAATAAGATCATCTTGCTTACCACGGTGCTTTGCCGCGAAAATAATGATGGCCTCTTTCTTTCTTCTGTCATTTGTCGACTGACAAACATACTCACTTCCCTCAATTGAACATTCCCAACCATTTGGTAGTTCGAACTCAAGAAAGTTAGAAGTATAAGGTTTTGCAATTACAGCTGATGTTGCCAGTAGGTAGAAAGCAATTAAGATTTGCTTCATCATCGATAATATCCTTTTTATGTTTATATTCAATATTTTAGCTTAACTTACAATTATATCAATTACTAAATATTTCCTCATTTCAACTACTTAATTCTAGCAGCGAAGCCTTTTTCTATTGGCACTTTACGATAACGAGCTACCACCTTAACAATAGCTGATGCACTCGAGACTTCATAAACCTTTCCTTGAGCAACCAAGATATTGCCACCAAAGTAGTCTGTTTTGTAAATATCAACAATATTTCCGGCCTGGATGTCATCAAGTGATCCATGATCAATCTTGATAAAAACACCTCTTGGTGAAACCTTAATAACGTTGGCCTCAACTGAGTACTCTTTGAAGCTTTCTTCAAATTTTTGTTGTGCTGTCACGCCACCAGTTGTCCAACTAAGCCCAAGCGCTGTATAGAAATCTTTGTCTGTAGACGTTCCTAAAACCTTTGTCCCAACAGTAGCGTAGGCCAGATACTTATTTCCAAATATCGTTTGCACACTAGCATCAATATTTACAAATTGACGATTAATTGAATTCCATCTTGAAGTGTAACCGCTCGCCACAACAGGTTTTGCATTAGGAGTGTCAGTGTATTCATCTCCCCCTAGTGAATAAACACCATTAGCAGAAAACCAAAATGCCCAGTCAACATAGTGCTTAACAAGACGAGCATCAAAGGTAACTTCAGATGAAATAGGGGCCCCAGGGATACGATAACCAATCTTAAAATCGTATGATGTCCACTTTGTTGATTCAAACTTTGCTAAGAAGTTTACTTCGATATCATTTCCACCATCACCTAGGATCAGCTCATCACTTGGTGCTGAACCAGAGTATGTATCGACCGTATAAGGCCTAAAACGATAGATTGCACTAAGAGCAAAATCTCTTCCGTGTTTTTTATCTAGGCCATAGAAGGCCCCAATATAAAAAGATTCAAGTCCTGCAGTGGTTTGAGTCTCATTTGTATCGCCACTACTGATATAGCGGCCTTTAAGACCTGCTAGAAGTTGAAATTTTGACATGATGGCATATTGGTAATCAATATTTCCATCAAGAAGATTATAGCTAACGTCATCATTATAAACGACTTCATTTCCATCGCTATCAACTTGTGAAAGAGTTGAAGAAAAACTTCCCTCTATCTTAACTTTAGATGCACCCTTATTTAATGCTGTGGCATCTGATTGATAGATACGAGAATTCGCCAGTGCCAGGGGACCAGCGGCAAGTAAAGTCGTTAACGCAATAAAGATCTTTATAAATTCCATATGTTATATAGAATAACCTTCTTTATTACTTTTTAATATAGATAGAATTCTTTTACCTAGCAGGCGATATTTTCTTGCCTTATCCTGAGCTTATCGATCAGGATTTTCGTAAACCATTTTTCATCGACTAAATAACTTTGAAAAACAATTCCATTCTCACTTGCGATTCGCTTCATAGATAGAAGCCCTATACCATTAGAGGTCTTATCCAAATCAGCATGCTGATCAATTTCATTTGTTAGAATGATTTGGATTTTTTCTCCAACTTCACTGATATGACAATCAATCTTGCCTTTACGCCTAGACCATAGATAGATATTCTTTGAAATATTTTTTATGAGTCGTTCAAAAATTTGTTCATCACAAGAAAATTCGATAGGGGCCAGCTCACTTTGAGAAACCTCAACAACTAAATCGACATTAAGTTGATAGATCTCAAATTGCATCTGACATGTTTCAACTAAGTCGGCCAATCGATAGGGGCCATTATCTTTTAAACGATAAAATTGTGATGAGATCTGATTTTCAAGGGCCGCAATTTCATTATAGATGACTTCTAGGCCAGACTGATCCATTTGACCATTACGTGACTCTAGATACAACTTTAATCCATGTGTATGGTTAAGTAGATCATGAAGGAAATGAAGAGCTTCATTATTTTCTTTCAATTTTGAATCAGACATAAAAAAGGCCTCTATTTTAGAGGCCTTGTTATTTCTTACTTAGATTAATCCGTCGTATTTTGCTTCACTACCAAGGGCCTCTTCAATTCTTAGCAGTTGATTGTATTTTGCAAGACGGTCACTTCTTGAAGCTGAACCTGTCTTAATTAGTCCACTTGAAGTCGCAACAGCAAGATCTGCAATAAAGGCATCACTTGTTTCTCCTGAGCGGTGAGAGATAATTGCTCTAAAGTCATTTTCAAAAGCAAGTTTTAACGTATCAAAAGTTTCACTTAGAGAACCAATTTGATTGATCTTAACTAAGATCGAGTTTGCTTGCTTCTTTTCAATACCTTCAGCTAGGATCTTCTTATTCGTTACAAATAAGTCGTCACCAACCAGTAGACACTTATCCCCTAACTTCGCAGTCAGTTTTACCCAACCAGAATAGTCAGCTTCATCCAGCCCGTCTTCAATTGAATATATCGGATATTTTGATACTAAATTTGAGTAATATTCAACCATATCTTCACTCGAGTAGCTCTTACCTTGCATTTGGTAACTACCATCTTTGAAAAACTCTGATGCTGCTGCATCTAGTGAAATCGAGATATCTTGACCAGGTTTATATCCCGCTTTTTCAATTGCGCTTAGGATTAGATCAAGGGCCTCTTCGTGTGATTTAAGAGATGGTGCAAAACCACCTTCATCACCAACATTTGTTGAATATCCTTTTTCAGTTAAAACACTTTTCAGAGCGTGGAAAGTTTCAACTCCAGCTCTTAAGTTTTCACTAAATGACTTATCCATATGTGGAATAATCATAAACTCTTGAATATCTAGGTTATTTGAAGCGTGCTCACCGCCGTTAATAATATTCATCATTGGTGTCGGAAGACGGTACTTATCACATGCTACTGGAACACCTAGGTCTTCTCTTAGGTAAGCATATAGTGGCTTACCTTTTTCAAGTGCACCAGCGCGAGCAACACACATTGAAACAGCAAGAATCGCATTTGCTCCTAGCTTTTCTTTATTTTCAGTTCCATCAACATCAAGCATTGCTTGGTCAACAGCTCTTAGATCAAAAACATCCATTCCGATAATTTTTGGTGCGATATATTCATTAATATTTGAAATTGCCTTTCTAACAGACTTTCCAAGGTAGTAAGATTTATCACCATCTCTTAACTCTAAAGCTTCTTTAGAACCAGTCGATGCCCCAGAAGGAACCGCTGCACGGGCCATAAAACCATTTTCAGTTACTAAGTCAACTTCAACAGTAGGGTTTCCTCGTGAGTCTAAGATTTGACGTGGAGTTATAGATTTAATTTTAGACATATCCAATCCTTCGTTAGTTTAAAATGTGCCATATTTTAACTTACGATTTCAAGGATCGTCACTTAGAAAAAGGGAAAACCTTCTAAATTTTGTTTTTTAACTTTGCGCCATAAATCGGGACTTCTACTATCGCGGTAATAGAAAAATTCAACGATGTCGCCATCATCACTAATAACACATTGATCGGCCACATATTTGGCCACATGATAGCAAGGAGAAATACTGTGGGCCCCAACACTGGCCTTAAAAAGATCTTTTACGAATGGGTAATGAGTACATCCCAAAATGATATAGTCATAATTCTCCTTCTCACCTGAAGGAAAAATGGACTCGGCAATCTCCTTAGAGATTTCTTCCTCATTTAAACGACCGCTGTCAAAGCTGTCTTCTATAATCTTTGCAAGATTCTTTGATACGCGGTAAACCAAATGTCCTTGAGGGTCATAACGGTCTTTCAAATTCTGAAATCGCATCGAGTCGGCCGTAATTTTAGTCGTTAAAACAACGCCCTTTTGCTGCTTAAGCTCAGGTCTAAGATTAATCACATTAATAAATGGTTCAATTCCAAAAAAGCGAATCGTAGGATAGTTTGCGCGCAGCTCATTAATGGCCATGGCCGTTGCAGAGTTACAGGCAATTAAGATTGTGTCGATTCCATGCGAGATGAAATCATCAACAATATGTCGACAAAAGTTAAATACTTCTTCTTTTGTTTTATTACCATAAGGTGCATTTAGACGGTCTGCAAGGTAATAAATTTCGCAACGATCCATAAGTTTTGCGACTTCACGCAACACGCTAAGACCACCAATGCCTGAATCAAAAATCCCTATCTTCAATATTTCACCTTAAATGCTAGACATCCCTAAAAAAGTCGTTATTTTATCCTTTATGGGTATTAAAAATAAATTCGTAAACTTTTTCACTAGAATTAATAAAAACCGTCTATCTAATGATGATAACAGAGACAAGATCTTAAAGTCTATGCAAGACTCACTACAAAATAATCCGGTGCGAGTTTGCTTGGCCCATAATAATTTTGAAAAGTCTCCTCTACGAGAGGACCGTAAAAACCTTCACGATATCTACCTTCATACAGAGGCCCAAGATAGCAACTTATTAATGCACTTCGATCAAATGAGTACTTTGAACTTAGTGGATAAAGAATTTATCGAATACCAAAATGAAGCTTTAGACTTTGATGCAAAAAAATATGAACACCTTGCAATTAAGGCCATGATCGATGGCTCTATTGACTATCTAAAGACCATTTCGCCCAAGACTGGACTAAATGAAGACAAGTCTCTTGAGTGGCTCAAAGTAACATTGCTTACTCTTAAAAAATCCCTCGCTCGCATTGATCATAGAAGTACAATTTTAAGTTACAAAGTTTTCTTTGGACAATGGGAAGAATCACCTATTCTAAGAGTGATGATTTATAATCTCGATATCAAGTTAACTTTTCTAACCGATCAATTAAAACTGGAAGTTAAGAATAAAGAGAACCGTGCAGAATTTGATTCTCAAGCAAAAAAATATGAAGCTAACTTCAGTCAGCTTCACAATGATGTATTAAATGAAGTTATTAATTTATTTGTAAGCTTAAAACAAAGTATAAACTAATTCCTAATTAAATTTAGAATTAAGCTTTGTTAAAAACTCTTGTGCACTTGTCGTAGCAATGGCCGTGTACTGATAAGAATCTAGAATTTCTGACTGTACATCTTTTTTAAGAGCATAAAGCTTCTTAAGATCAACACCCTTAGGCTTTCCTTCAGATAGTTTATTAAGTTGCTTATTGATAGAACGAAGCTCACCAATATAAGTGTTAATTTCAATCTCTGTTCCAAAATTATTCAAATTCTTTGTCGAGTTAATAAGAATCTCTGAAAGGTTTGATGTTTTCTTTTTCTCATTCTTTAATGTTGCAACAACATCATACTTACCACGACAATTTGTGATACGGCCCTTTAGAGAAGGACAATTAAAAGCAAGATTCTTAATCTCATAACGAACCTTTGTGTTATCGCGAAAACCAATTTTTGCAATCACACGATTTAGGTTTGCGACAATATCTTTTTTTAGAATTTTTGCGGCCTGATTTTTATCAAGTCCTAATCGATGATTCTTTAATTTTGTTAACACTGAAGATTTGGCATTTACTGCACTTTCAATATTAACGAGATTATTCTTTTCTAATTTAATATTAACGAGAGAGTTCTTTTCCACTAAAATAGACTCATCAATAGCAACTTCCAAAGTCTCAGTTGAAGATTTCTTGTTAAGGGCAACTTCTAGTCTCGGTCGCTCAATTCTTGTAAAGGCCAATTCCTTATACTGTCCTTGTCCATAATTTTTGAAAGTATAGATCTGTTCAGACTTAAGCTGAAAACGAATTGAATCAATATCATCCTGAATTGTTTCCAGTGCAAAAGTATTTGCCGAAAGAGCAATTGCTGTCATCACTAGAGTTGATTTGATGAATGATTTTGTTCTATTTCTCATTTAATTTTTCCCTCAAAAATAAAATTAAGCTAATTGACGCTTTTAATAATATCAGCGCAAAGGATATTTTTGGTGTCAGTTGAAAAATAGTAATGCCATGTTCATTTTCTATGCACTAAAATTTAGACAAGACCTCAGGAATCTACGTAGTTTAAATTTTATTGCATTTTATTCTAATGTAATTACAATTAATTATATGAAAATAGACGTGGATATTGACAAGTTTTCAGGGGGTTACAAAGTAACATTCCCCTTATCTGAATTCAGTGACTTAAGTGACTTTAAGATGAGTATTGCTATCATTAAGGTATTTAGCGCCGACATGGAGCTTGAACCAGAGCTAGAAATAGATGATATCAAAGAGATCGTGGAAAAGACCAAAGAGCTAGATCAGGATCGATTTATCGTTGAAATCTATGAAGATGGAATTGAAGTCGATATCTAGAAGCTCTCTTTAATTCTAAGCTGCTTTCTTCTTAACCATATCCTTAACCCAGTCAGGTGCCAAAAAGTTTGACTTTGGAAATGGCAGCTTGTGAACAACGATATCTTCAAAGAAAGTTGGCACGTAATTACACGGCACCATCTCTCCTAAATATTTTCCGGTTTGTGGATCCTTTCCAGTCTGCACCCAGCGGAAAATATCACGAACAATATAATTACCATTATTATCGACACCAAGGACTTCTGAGATATGTGAAGTACGACGTCCACCATCATGATAACGGCTACATTGAACGACAATCTGTAGAGCACTTCCTACCATCTTTCTAACAGCATCAGGTGGAATTTTTGTGTCACCCATAAGACATAGGGTCTCAAGACGCGTACAAGCATCAATTGGATTATTGGCGTGAACAGTTCCCATTGAACCATCGTGACCAGTATTCATAACTTGAACAAGATCAAGGGCCTCATCACCACGAACCTCCCCGACAATAATTCTATCAGGACGAAGTCTCATGGCAGAAATAACAAGATCACGAATCGAAACTTCTTCAATACCTTTTAGTTCATCGGCCTTTCTTGTTTCAAAATTTACTACGTGTTCGGCATCGACTTGTAACTCTGCCGCATCTTCAATAATGATAAGACGTTGAGTTTTAGGAATTCGACCACCTAAAACATTAAGCATCGTTGTCTTTCCAGAACCAGTCCCACCTGAAACAAGAATATTCTTTCCAAGATAGACACAAATATCTAAGAATCTTGCGGCGACATCTGACATTGATCCGAATGAAATAAGGTCTTTTAAAGTAAGACTATCTTTTGAGAATTTACGAATGGCCACAGTTGTTCCATTCTTTGCCATTGGAGGCAGAACAACGTGAATACGAGAGCCATCTGGAAGACGAGCATCCAAACGAGGGTTGTCTTCATCAATTGTACGATTTACTGATTGAGCAATGGCACGCATTGCAGAGATTAAAGATGATTCATCTTCAAATTGATTTGGAACTTTGAAAACAAGCCCCTTCTTTTCAACAAAGATTTCATGTGGGCCATTGATCATAACTTCTGATACACCCTCATCTTCTAGAAGGTCACCAATTGGATAAAGTAAATTCTTAATCGCATCGCTAAATACCGAAGACATAATCCCTCACAATCAACTTCTTATAAAATACTCTAGTCGTCTTTTGGACGCCAGACACGCACTCGTTCACTTTCACGAGATGCAATCTCTCTTTTTTGCTCGTCTTTCTTTGCCTTTTCACGTGGATGTTCAATGACAGTTAAAGTCCCACTTATCTGTCCTGATGGGCAATAGAATTTGAAGCGGCCAGGGGAATCAAGAAAAACAGAAGCTTCCCTAACTTCACCTTTTTTGGCCTCAACGTATACTTCGTGTTCTTTTAAAATAAGGCAACTTGGTAAGTTTGTAGCTGATGTCACATAGAGGTTAAGCTTCTCCCCTACAAATGCTGTTACTTTCGAAGGAAAGAAACCTTTGTCAGTTGCGATAATCGACAAGTCTCTTTTTGGAATATCAAACTCTCGCTTATGAAAATAAGTCTCCTTAATTCCAAAGGCATAAGTTGTCACAATCAATGTAATTAACGTCACAGCGAAGCTTTTCATAATTTATTTATCGGTAACTTATGAGCGATACTTTAGTCCTCTACTCAAACTTAGTTGAGGGCTTTACTCGTTATTTCAACAGTTTAAGAACGTTAATAAATCTTATGAATTAATTTAGTTATAAAAAATTGTAGGTGGCACTAAAATAAGGACATATTGTTTATAGATTTAAGAGCAACTTTGCGATTTTAATTGATATGGAAATCAAGACAAGGAAATCAAAATGAAGGCACTCATCATTGACGATAAAAGAACAATATCAGAATCATTAAAGTCACTTATTGCAAGTAGTGGCTACTTCGCAAATGTGTCAATGGCCTCAAATGGTCTCGATGCCTGTAAAATGATAAGAGATGATAATTATGATCTTATCGTCATTGACTTAAATCTGCCGGAGATGGGTGGTCAAGAAGTCCTACAATATATAGAGCAACTCTATGGTGTACATAGCATGGAAGGAAAGAGAAAAGATAACTACCCTCATATTATGTTAATCTCTGGCGACATTGACGTTGAGAAAATTCATGATGCTTCTAAACTAAATGTAGAAGAGGTCTTAACAAAGCCATTTAACGTTCAAGACTTTAATCATAAGCTCTATTCAATTCTTGAAAATTTAAATGGTGAAATTATAGCTGCTTAGATTTATCTATTATCTTAAAATCAAGAATAATATTTCCATCCTTCACACTCATCTTCACAGATGTCGAATCAAGCCCAGCTCGTATTGGAACAGACTGAGTAAAAGAAGACTTTGAAATACCGTTTGGAGACTTAATAACTTTTTGGCCTTTAATAATGACAAGCCCCTCTTTAACTTCAATATTGACTTCATCGTCCTTGGAAGCTTTGACAACGAGTGTGTCAGCATCCTGCCAAAAGTATTCAACCATATTCACGTGACGATTGAAACGATCGGGCAGCCCTTGGATCTGTCCCATCTTTTGCATTCTCTCAAACATTTTTTGTATTTCAGCATCAAAGCTATCACCGGCCTGCATCTGTTTCATCATTTCATCACGCATCTGCATGATCTGATCAACAAGCGGATCATTACCTTGGCCATAACTTACAACTGAGAGTGTAAAAAAAGTGATAAAAATTAGCTTCTTCATACTTATAAAATCTTATCATAATTTTAGTAAGTTAGACAGATACACAGTGAAAAACCAATCCTATTCATAATGCATCACAGCATCCAGAAACCAACAAAATCTTACATTAAGGCCCAAATCAAAAAAAGACTTTTACATAGTGTAAAAAATTCAGAAAAATCATATCTACGCTAAACCAGAAAAAGAATTGGCAAATCAATAATATACTTTTCAGGGAGGACTGATTTGAAAAAAGGAATTTTAGCTCTACTACTTGCATGTGTATCGACTTTTTCTTTCGCATGTGATGAGCACGGAACAACAGGAATCGTAGAAGACAACAACCTATGGATTCCTTCAAATGTTAAAAGTATCAACACAATTTCTGAAGGTGAATTCAATGGAATCATCGATAAGATTGAAGCGATCTATGCACCAATTATCGCTGCTAAAGGTAAGACTTTAGAAATCGAAAGAAAATGGGAAGATGGAACAGTTAACGCTTATGCACAGCAAATTGGTAACACTTGGCGCGTTTCAATGTTTGGTGGTCTAGCAAGACACGAAACAATCACTAGAGACGGGTTTGCATCTGTTGTATGTCACGAGCTTGGTCACCACCTAGGTGGAGCACCAAAGAAAGCAAGCTGGTGGGGATCTTCTTGGGCGTCAAACGAAGGTCAAGCTGATTACTTCGCAACTTCTAAGTGTCTAAGAAAGTTCATGGAAAATGACGACAACGCTTCAATCATGAGCGAAGTTGAAGTTCCAGCTTTTGCAGTTAAAAACTGTCAGACTAACTTTGTTAACGAAAATGAATATGCAATGTGTTTAAGAGGTTCAATGGCAGGTATGTCACTAGCAAACCTTTTCAGAGCATTAAGAAATATGACTACTGAGCTTAAGTTTGATACTCCAGATCCAGCTGTAGTTTCTAAAACTAATGACAATCACCCAGCACCACAGTGTCGTCTAGATACTTACTTCCAAGGTGCACTATGTACTGTTGACGCTTACACAGATGTTGATCAAAATGATGCTAACATCGGTACTTGTAACAGAACTGAAAACTTCACATCTGGACTAAGACCACTATGTTGGTTCAAGCCAGGTCAAGCTGTAGTTGAAGCACAATAATTATAAATAAAATTATTGAAGATAAAAAGGCCCGCAAGATGCGGGCCTTTGTTTTTTTAGATTAATCTTTCTTACGATCTTTCTTTGAGCGAGTTTCAAGATCACCGTTGAATACCTTAAGTTGATTTACATAATCCTTGTATCCAAAAGTATCATCATATAATCCTTCAAGCTCTTGAGCTAAAGTCTTATAAGTCTCTTTTGCTTCTTCATTAAGCTTTCCAGCTGCTGCTGATGCCTTGTACTCTTTTTGAAGAGCACCGATCATCGTATTAGCAACTCTTGAATTACTATCCCAATCAGTATCGATTTGTCTTTCAGTAGCAGTTAAGATGATTGAAATTAGTGTTTCAACACGATCTTCTTTATAACCATCATCACCAAAGTTAGTTGTTGAATTAGTTAGGATTGAGTTAAAGTAATCTGCAACTGCTCTATCAAAGTCAACACTATCACGAGATGTTGCACGTGAGTTCATTACTCTTCCAGCAACTTTAGATGTTGCTTTACCAGAAAGGCCCTGATTGATAATGAATAGTGGATCAAGTCCTGTTACACGAACTGGAACTCTCTTAGACTCACCTGCTTTCAGAGCAGAAGCTGTTGCTGTATAAGTCTTACCATCATTCATTGCCACAGAGATATCAACAGATGATGAAGTTTCTGAGTTTGATGGGTTCTTCACTGTTACAAATACTGTCGCATCACCAGCTACAACAGAGTTGATACGAGTATCTGCTTGATAAACTGGAGCGACATCAAGAATCTCAATTCTCTTAGAATCTGTACTCTTTAGTTCGTAAACTTTCTTAATATCGCTGCCGTCGATACTAACAACTAGGAACGCTGAATCAAAAACACTTAGGTTATTTGAAAGCTTACCTTGAGCACTTGCAGACTTATGAGTAAAGTTAAGTGAAGCTGGAGCAGTTACGTATTCTGAACGTGCTGAACCTGCCTCAAAAGATGAAGAATCAAGAGAAACTTTGATATTTCCAGACTTAAGACCTAAGTTTCTAAGTCCAAGAACTGACTTAAGTGACTCACCTCTTGTAAAGATTCCATTTCCATCACCTGATAGATCGAAACCAGTAATCTCAACCATTGGATTATTTACAAAATAATCAAAGTTCTTATTCCAAGAAGAGACAAATAAATTTTCATATTCTTTTGCAAATGAAGTTGCAGATTGGGCCTTGTAAACTTCATCATACGCTTGTTGTTTTGCAAGATCACGAGCAACAATTAGACCTACGGCCTTACCTGAGTCTTCACCAAGGTTACGTGCCATAGTATGTGTTGATACGAAGGCCTTACCAAAGTGTTCTTTTGCAAGGTTTCTGTATGACTCAGAGAATGCGTCTGCGTAAACATTTTTCAGGTCTTGTGCAGATTTCCCTGAAACTGTACGGTAGCGTGTTTCAAAGATTGGACGGTTTAAATCATCAACTTCCTCATAAACATATTGTCCGTTGGCGTCTTTCTTAGGTACTTTTTCCCCAGTCGGTTGTCCATTAGCATCAAGAACATCAACTTCAACGATGACTCTTTTTTGGTGGTAACCAATTTTATACTGGTAGGCTTCCTTAACATCTTGAATATTACGATAAGCAATGGCCTCTTGCTCATCAGATGCCTTGAACTTATTCCATGCACGTGATGTCGACTTCCAACCATAGTCTTTAAAGTTATACTCTCCATATGCAGAGAATAAATCCCACATTGAAACAGTGTGAAGACCTTTATCGAATAAAATAGGTGTTGAAGAACACTTATCTGCTAGACTTGATCTAAGACCAAATTGTCTAGCGACTGCACGAGCATGAATTCTCTTTCCAATTGCAGATGAAGACGAAACCCAACCAGCGTTAATTACATCACTGAATGATCCACCTTTACCATCTCTTGCATATCCATCATTGAAACCTTCGAAACGAGGAACTTCAAGTACATCTGAATAGTCTTTTGAAGGAGCAGTAACGGCCTGAGAAGCATCATTTCTAACATTATCTCTGAAGCGAGAAATGATTTCTGATTCAGTTGAGTAACGTGAATCTTTTGCTGCTTTATCTTTTCCAAGAGCAACAGCGTTCTCAATCGTAACACCCTTAAGTGCACGTTGTTCCTCTCTTAGGATATCAACAGAAGGATTTGAAGTCATATTGAAACCACGGTAAAGACCTTGTTGATAACCATCAACACAACCAAGGTGCGTCCCTTCACCAGCAGCATATACAGCGGCCATACGCTGAGCAGACTGAACACCACGCTCACACATTTGAGTGTGTTCTTTGTCCATATTTGGATCATCATAAACTTTTTTACAAACAGTTTTAGAAATATTACTTAGGTTCTCTGGCGTATAGATACCATCTAGAGAAATACCTTCGATTGAAGAATTGTAATAACCTGCGATAACAGCAGGTGCTTGCGTCATTAAAAACGCGGCAACTAGAAGTTTTTGTTTTTTGTTGTTCATTCTCTTCTCTCCTTTTCGTCTTTGTTCTTATTTTGTTTCAAAATTAATAACGTCATAGTTTAAATTTAATTCGTTATCCATTATATTTTTCTTAATTAATTCATTTAATGTCTTCTTCGCATGATTACTAATAGCGACATTTTGCGAATTCAAGTCTCTTAATACCTGCTCTTTTAAGTGATGAGCATTCACATAGTGTGGGTACTTAAGTTTTCTTCGTTCCACCTCACAAATGACATCTGTCTTATATGAGTCATAGAGATTGTCCGGCGTTTGTAGTCCTTCTGGCGGATAGATAATTTGAATCAGATTTCTTACGATTGGGATTTGATTCCAATTAGAAGTAATCACATTCCCAAATGCCCAGTTAACAAAATCCGAACATACGCCTAGCTTTCCATAGTCTTCTTTATTTTCGACCTTTTTTAAGGCCTTCTCTTTTCGACGAGTCATCTTCTTTGCACTCTTCTCATTCACTCTTAGCCAAGCAAAATTTGTGCGGTAGTCATCATATGTATCACAGCCATCTGAGTGACACTTACGATACCCTTTTTTAATTTCAACAAATGGAGGCATCTTATCTTCTTCATCTTTACCCCAGTTAAAACTTAGAGGGTAAAATCCCATTGTGTTGATTCGAGTATCTCTTTCTATTTCTGTAATAATCTCAGCATGTCTAAACTCTAGGCTTCGATCGTTAAATTTTAAAAACTCAATAAGCTTGATCGCTCCTGAAGTACGAGGGCTAAAATCTTCAAATAAGTCGATATCGCTCTCGATTGATCTTCTTAAAAGAATATTGCCTGGGCCTCCAAGTAAAGAACACGCCTGTGTAGCGCGATAAAATTTATACTCAGTTTCCTTAAGCCCAAGTGTTGGATCAAGCCTTGTAACAACTAATTTACTATTTAGGTTTTTCGCCTCTAAAGAAAATAAGTTGAACGCCTTGTATACACGAGAGAGGAGGATGCGAGCATTTTTTGTATTGGTCTTTGTAAGATTTACTAACTGTCTAGTTTCTGACACAAGCTGTGTAAGCCTTATAAACTTGGCCTCATCATTAATATCAAAATCTTCAAGCATATCTTCGACTTCATTAAAAATCTTTCTATGCTTTAGGTAATCATAAGATGACCTTGTGTAGCGCTCATGACGACGATCATGATTAGACATATGGTTGCGTCTAATAAATTGGGACAGGTGATCAATCATTTTTGTCATTGAAATTTCTAACTCATCCTGAGCATCATAGAAGTCAGCTAAGAGCTCTTCTTTTTGCGCTATAAATTCCTGCTGCTTCTGATAGGTCTTTGCAATATTATGTAATGAGCGTGAAACTTGGACATAAATATCTTCTTCTTTTAAGTATTCAACAAGAGCAATGGCACTAGCAGAAATTTGTGAAACAAGGATCTTACGAGATGAAGGCAATTTATCATGGCCTTTGGTTTTTACAAAAATAGGTATCAAGCTATCAAGGTACTTAATAAAGTCTTGAGTTTCTTTATAAGCAAGCTCATCAGAGTACTCACCATTTTTATCGCGACCTAATTGCCCCTTCTTTAAAACCCTCTTATGAAATTTCTTAATTGCCGTATGAATATTTTCAAATTGATAATACGCTGAAGTGTACTCATCTCGACGAAACTCAGAGTGATTAACTCTGGACATACTTCTTAAACGTGAAAGTACTTTTGATGAGGCCCTTTTCATGGAAAGAATTTCGCGGTGAAACTCTGTTGTAGGAGAGGCCACAATCACGAGATTAAATAAAAGAATTGAGACAAACTTTAATAAAGTCGTTTTCTTTAGGTATAGCATGGCAATTAATATGCAAAGCTAGTGCCACTACCCTTGATTAAATTATAAGCATTTAGAGACTAGAAAGTGTTCACTATTTAGACATACAGATAATAAGTGAACATCAGAAAAAAAAAGACCTCGCGAAGCGAGGCCTTTAGAAAATCGTATTACTCGTAATATTGTTGTTCTGGTTCCCCAACCATTTCTTTACTTAATTAGACCAATTTCTCTAAGACGTTGGTTTAGGAAGTCACCTGCCGTGATATCTTCCCACTTCTTACCTTCACCAACACAGCTTTCTAGGCATGCAAGAGACGCTTTTGAGTGTGGGTGTACAAAGTATGGCATTGAGTATCTTTCTTCACCAGAATTATCAGGGTTGATTACTCTGTGAGTAGTAGCAGGAAGTACATTATTTGTAAGTCTTGCCATCATATCCCCTGAGTCAACAACAAGTTGTCCAGGCTTTGAGTCAACATCTAGCCAAGTTCCATCGCGATCAAGAAGTTGAAGACCTGATGAAGTCGCACCGACTAGCATTGTAATAAGGTTAATATCTTCATGAGCACCAGCTCTGATTGAATTTGTTGTATCGTGACCAGTTGTTGGTGGATAATGAATTGTTCTTAGGATTGAATTACCATCATTTACCATCTCAGAAAAGAAGCCTTCTGGAACATCTAGACCTTTACCGATTGCCTCAAGAAGAATATTAGCTGTAGCATCCATTGATTCATATAGAGAAAGGAATTTCTCTTTGAAACCTGGAACTTCTGCCGGCCAAATATTTTCAGGGTAAACACCCTTGTATTGTGAAGTTGCAGCAAGTTCACGCCCTACGTGCCAGAATTCTTTTAAGTCTGGGTGCTTACTATCTTTTGCGTGCTCCATTCCAAACGGAGTGTAACCACGTTGGCCACCATTTTGGCCTTGGTAATTAAGCTTTGTTTCTACAGGTAGAGAAAAGAACTTTTTAACCATCTCATAGGCCTCATCAACTTTATTCTGATCAACCGTGTGGTTATCAAGAATAATAAAACCGTACTCTTTAAGGCCATACATTAATTCGTCCACAAATTTAATCTGCTCAGCAGTTGAGCCTTGTGTGTAAGAAGTTAGGCTTAGTTCTGGAACCTTTCTTTCATTATTATTTGCTGTACTCATAATGACTCTCCATTGTTCAAGTCGGTTTAAATAAGTTGATAAAAAATAATTACAGCTCGCATAAATTAAAGTCAATAATGCTAGTTATAAGCCTAAGCTAATATAGGATGTAATTACAAATAGATAGAGTATAGATTTTAGAAATTAGATAGTAAGGATACAATAATTATCCCTTAAAAATTGCACTTCCAACGCGAATGCAATCACTACCAAGCTCAAGGGCATCGTCCATATCGCCGCTCATGCCCATAGATAATTTTAAGTTCTTATCAATAGCATCACGTATATCAACTAATTTTTGAAAACTTTCACGAGGGGCAGGCCCTTGTGCCGCGGCCATGGTCATAAGGCCCACGACTCGAATATGACTTAGCTCTTTGGCCTCGCTAATGAAGTCTCTAACAGACTCAAGCTCCCAAAGCCCTCCCTTTTGCTCTTCACCACTTGTATTGACTTGAATATAGAAGTCACAGGCGCAACTAAGCTTTTCATTAAAAAGACGCATATGCTTTAAATTATCAAGGGACTGAACACTTTTAAGATTTGGAACTTTGCAAATCTTTGCAATCTTATTTGATTGAATATGCCCAATAAAGTGCCATCTAATATCATCGAGACCTAGCTCTAGGGCCTTTTGGGCCTTGGGCATAAGAGACTCAACTCGATTCTCACCAAAGTCGCGATGGCCCAAGTCATAGACTGTTTTTATATCTTCGAATTCACTATATTTTGTCACGGCCAAGAGCTTATTCTTGTCGCCTACTTGAGAGACTATTTTTTGATAATTTTCAGAGATCATTTTTCAGATTTATCTTCTTTCTTTTTGAAGCTTACAGTTATCTCATAATCTTCAAGGATTGATTCAACGATAGTCTTTGGATCAACATTCTTTAAGTAATTACGAAGTTCTTCACGGACAGAAACAACAAAGTCTTCCTTAGTTTTCTTAGCATTAGTCACGAGCCCAGAAACAATATCTTTAGGTAGTGGTAGATCATCTAAAACTTTCTTAACTGATTCCTCAGTCATAAAAGCTGCCCCAATACCAATTGAGACAACTTTCTTTATCGTATCACCTAAAATTCCATCTGATTTATCTGTTTTCTTAGACTCGCTCATGATTGACTCACAGACCCTTTGCACGCTCGTAGAAACTCTTCATCATTGATGGTAGAGAAGTTTCAGTTAACTTATTAACAATCATTTTCGATCCAGGAATAAATCCCTTCACTTCAATTTCTAAACTATAAGTTACCTCAGTTTTACCATCACCAAGATCCTTTAGATCCCAGCCACCATCATTTATTTTGAAAAGATCACCTTTTTTAAATGTCCAAGCAACCTTACTAGGTCTGCTCATTTTCATATCAAGGTGGTAATTTAATTTTTTAATCATATCAATTGAATATTCAACAACACCACTTTCATCAGTCATATCATGAACCTTGATATCATTAACACCTAAAACGAATTCTGGGTATGATTCAAAGTCAACAATAACGTCATATAGTTTATTAATATCAATATCAAAAACTTCAGTGCGGCTTGCCTTGGCCATAATCAACTTCCTTGTATTTAATCAAATATTTAGTAGCGCGGTTTTGTATCAAAACGATGTTCAGCAGTAATTCTTCTAATTGTTCCCGACTGACTTCTCATAACGATTGATTCCGTCACAGCTCCCCATGACTTGAATTTTACACCATTAAGAAAACTTCCATCAGTAACACCAGTTGCACAGAACATAACATTACCAGAAGCTAACTCGTCGATTGTATAGATCTTATTAATATCATCAATTCCCATTGTTTTAGCACGTGCGATTTCCTCGTCATTTCTTGGCTTAAGTCTTCCTTGAAAGTCTCCACCAATACAACGAAGAGCAGCTGCAGCGATAACACCTTCAGGAGCACCACCTATACCAAAAAGAATATCAATTCCACTATCTGGTTCAGAACAAGCAATTGCAGCTGAAACATCACCATCACCGATAAGTTGGATACGTGCACCCGCATCTCTTACCTGTCTAATTAATTCTTCGTGGCGTGGCCTATCTAAAATGACGGCCGTTAGATCTTGGATACGACACTTCTTAGCTTCAGCAAGTCTCTTTAAATTCTCTGCTGGAGTATCGTCAATATTGATTAGACCTTTTCCTTCAGGACCAACCGCAATTTTTTCCATATAAGTATCAGGAGCGTTTAGAAAGTTTCCTTTTTCAGCAATGGCCATAACAGCAATTGAGTTCCAACCACCGTTTGCACAAACTGTCGTTCCCTCAAGTGGATCAAGGGCAATATCAAGTTCAGGCCCATGACCAGAACCAACTTTTTCACCAATGTAGAGCATTGGAGCTTCATCGCGCTCACCTTCACCGATAACAACAGTAGCGTCGCAATCAACAGAATCAAGCATCGTTCTCATCGCATCGACTGCGGCCTGATCTGCGGCCTTTTCGTCACCACGTCCCATTAGCCTAGCTGAGCTAATAGCGGCCATTTCAGTTACTCTTACAAATTCCAAAGCGAGGTTTCTATTCATTATCAATCCTTTTAATTCAAAACATTTCGCTTTATTTTAAGGAGTTAAACTTCAATTGAAAAGCTTCGTTTTGAAATAAATAATTTAATCTAGCTAATATGTTATTCAGTAGAAATTAACCAATAACTTTTCGCGTTAGAAACTCAAGATCACTTTCAGAAATGAGATTCTTTGGAACGTTCGCTACTAATTCACGAGCAAAGTCTAAACGGTCTTGATCAACTGGAGTATCAATTAAGAACTCGAATTCTTCTTCATGAGTTAATGGCTTATCAGAGCTTCTTACATTGAGAACCTTCCCAGTTTGAATCCCTTCACCGTCAGTCCATTCAAGAATAGAATCCATCATAAGAATTTGGATTTTAGAAATTTCGCCATCTCTATGATGCCAAATAAAGATTTCAAATGGCCCATCACAACGAAGCCATGTCTTTAGGCCTCCTGGTAGCTCAAGTTGCTCATCGTATTCGTGAATTGGCCTAAGATTTTTCGACACATTTGCTATAGAAAGAAAATTTAATAAGGTTTTATCGAAGATATCATCTTTAATGAACTCAATACCAAGGTTGTCTTTTTCAACTCTTTTTACTTGGCATTTCACTTTTACTTTTTGGTCATACCAGTGGATCTCACCAGAGAAATTTTCATCCATCTGTGCTCCCATATCACCATCAGTTAGTGTCAGGCTCATTCCACCATATGAAATATCTCGAACTTGATAATTTTTTGAATTATCTTCTCTTTTAAAAACTAAGTAACTGAACGGAAAACGTGGAAATACGCGTTTTTCAATAGATTGGTGACCTGTCTTAATAAGATTGAGATGCTTTTTCATAACTCGAGTTATCCTTTTATTCGATTTAAGTAATTTATGTTAATTATTATAGACGTTTATGGGCCGAAGGTTTAAAGTTTAATAAATAGGAAAAATCTTCATTGAGTAAATATGTCAGAAAAAAATACGCAAAATACAGTCTCACAAAAAGAAATCCTCAGCGAATGGGAAATCGATAATCTACCAAACCGCCTCACTATTTTTCGTGTCGCACTTATTCCAGTTATATGTCTGACTCTTTACCTCTGTTTATTCGAAGAAAATATTTTTAAGGCCACAGTAAGAACACTTGGCTATATTGCAGCTTGGACTTTTGTGCTGGCCTCTGTAACAGATTTCTTTGATGGTTATATTGCCCGAAAAAGAAATATTGTTACTGTCTTTGGTTCATTCCTTGATCCAATCGCAGATAAATTCCTCGTTGTTTCATCCCTTATTCTTTTACAGGCCCTTGATCGCGTCAACGTGATTGTTGTCATTGTTCTTGTTTTACGTGAAATGTATATGACGGCACTACGTTTATTAGCGATGGAAAAAGGCCTAAAAGTGAGTGTTAACCAACTTGGTAAATGGAAGACAACATTTCAAATGATGGCCATTCCAATGCTAATGGCCTGGGATAAACCATTTGGCTTTTCTTTTCCTCTAGTGGGAACAATACTCATTTACCTTTCATTCGTCTTTTCTGTCTTCTCGGCCCTAGTTTATACCTTTGGCCTTTTTAAGAAAATTTCAGAGGTCCGAAAAGAGCGAAAAAAAAAGTAAAGGATTAATCATCATGGAAGATAGCTTAAAAGAAATCATAATTACTGTTTCAGGACAAGACCGCCCTGGTATTACTGCAAGTCTGATGAAGGTTATCAGTGACAATAAAACAGACATAACAGATATTAATCAGGCCATCACACATAATTTACTTTCACTTTCTTTTGTCATCAAAGTGGGAAAAGAGAAAAATGAAAATCAAAATGTTTTAAAAGAACTACTCTTTACTGCACACGAGATGGGGCTCAAGCTTGAGTATTCAATTATCGGTAAAGAGACAACCTACAAAACACCATATAATAGCTTTATTCTAAATTGCGTCGCACCTAAGAAGATCTCAGCAGACTTCATCTCAGATGTTGCCCAATGCTTGGCCATCAACGGAATAAATATTTATCGTATTGATAATGTATCCAAAGAAGGCTTTAACTCTCTTGAAGTTCTAACAGATGTTCCAGAGAAGGTCGCTTTAAATAAAATAAAATCTGATCTACTAAATATAAGTAATGATCATCATACAGATATTGCCTTTATTCGTGATGACGTTTTTAGAAGATCAAAGAGGCTGATTGTCTTTGATATGGACTCAACTCTTATTCAGGCCGAAGTTATTGACGAGCTTGCCAAGGTTCACGGCATAGGGGCCATGGTTTCAGAGATCACCGAAAGGGCCATGAATGGAGAAATCGACTTTAATCAATCTCTAATTGAAAGAGTCTCTCACCTTAAAGGTTTAAGTGAGAAAACTCTCCAAGATATTTCCTTGAAGCTTCCACTTACAGATGGAGTTGAAGACTTTATACGCACAGTAAAAAAATATGGTTATAAGGTTGCCGTCATCTCAGGTGGCTTCACATACTTTGCTAATCATCTAAAAGAAAAATTAGATCTAGACTACGCCTTTGCTAACGAATTAGAAATTGAAGGTGGAGAACTTACTGGTCGCGTAAAGGGTACCATTATCAACGCAGACCAGAAGGCGGTTCTCGTTAACTTAATTGCACAGCAAGAAAATATCTCTCTTGAACAAGTTGTTGCCATTGGAGACGGTGCAAATGATCTGCCAATGCTAGCACAGGCCGGACTAGGTATCGCTTTCCACGCTAAAGACATCGTGCGCAAAAATGCCCAAAATCACATGAGTCATGGGCCAATGACATCAATCTTGTACTTTTTAGGCATACCAGGACCTGAATCAAAACAATAAGTATTGTCAAAAGTAGTGAACGAGTTAACAAAAGCTTAATTTTTCATTGGCGGGCCAAGACTAATTTGATAAAAAGCTCTTATGCGTGAAATGTTACAATCAAAAATTCACAAGGCCGTGGTTACACAGGCCGACCTAAACTATATCGGCTCGATCACGATTGATGAAGAGCTATTAGAACTAGTGGACTTATGGCCAGGACAAAAGGTTCTCATCGTCTCTAATACAAATGGAGCACGACTTGAAACTTATGTTATCAAAGGTGAGCGTGGTTCAGGAGAGATCTGCCTAAATGGAGCAGCGGCCCACCTTATCAACGTAGGTCACGAAGTTATTATTATCGGCTTTCAAATGACTGATCAAAAAGATATCAGGCCAAAACAAATCTTAGTCGATAAGAATAATAAGTTTATTCAATACCTCTAAATTTTTAAAGCTTATGCTACAATAGTGGCATGTTGATCAAGCTAAGTAAAAAGCAGGATATTTTCGATGCCAGCAAGGATATTGCTAAATATTCTAAACTAGAAACACTTGAAATCTCTGCTAAGCACACATGTCATATAAAAGTCGACTGCAGTGAGCTCACTGCTTTAAAGAAGCTCTATATTTATGCTGATGGGATACATGGACAGTGCCTCCTAACTCTTAAAAATGCTCAAGATCTTGTCGTTTTAAAGCTTAAAGGTCTAAGTGATCTTCACGAAATGGCAGCAAGTGATCTTCAAAAATTAAAGATTCTCCAACTAGCAAATTGTAACCTTAACACAGTTCCAAGTTGGTGTTGTGAACAAAGCAGTCTCGAATCTCTTGAGTTACAAAATAACCAATTAGAAACTCTCCCAAATGAGTTTGAGTGGCTTACATCCCTTAAGCGTCTAAATATCGATAATAATCAATTCCAAGAAGTTCCTCGAGTCTTAGCAAATCTAGAGAGTCTTCACCATCTATCGTGTGATCATAATATGATTTCAGATGAGAATCTCTATAATTTTAGAAAATTAAAAAATAGCTAAACTTCTGGTCTAATTCGACTAGAGGCCTTACGAATGCGATCGATTAAAGTTTCTAGTAGATTTCGAAACCATTTAGGCTGCTTACATAGATACGTTTCGAATTTCACCGAAGGAATAACAATAAGTTTAGAATTTGTCAGGGCCTTAATCGTAGCACAGCGAGGGCCACCATCAAAGAAGCTCATCTCTCCAACTAACTCTCCAGGAAAGATCGTTCCTATCTTAACTTCCTGATCGTTTCTTACTTTAAAGACACCAAGAGTTCCCTCTTCCAGGATATAAACTTCAGTACTATCATCCCCTTCGCGAATAAGATACTGATCAGCATTAATGAATAAATTTGTTGGACCGCTCATCTTTAAAACCTCTTCATTATACTTTTATTTTTTCATTAGTCGATCGAAGCCTATCGGCCAGAGTCTTCATCATACTCTGCAACCACTTGGGCCTTGATTCAATGAACTCATTAAACTTCTGAGCATCAAAAATTTCAAGTTCACAATCCGTAATGGCCTTCACGGTAGCACAACGCTCTCTCTTATCAAGAAAGCTTACTTCACCTACAAACTCACCACTATAGATCGTTCCAATTTGCTTATCTTTACCATCTATTTTCTTAAACACAGCAAGGGTCCCCTCTTTCAAGAGATACATACAATTGCTGTCTTCGCCTTCGTTGATAATGGCCTCTCCGGGAATAATATGAATTGTTTCTCTCATTTGAGCTCCGAGTGTTTAAACAAAGAGAATACGATGACATTGCTCGACAAATTCACTCTGCTGTTCAGTCAACTTAAGATCGTGTCTATTTAAATAATAATCCTTGTCGACAATTAGATCAATCAAAGAAGGATTTTCTGGCCCACAGGCGATGATTTTAGCATACTTGGCAGTAACCAAGTGTTGCCCGCATTTGAAAGAGAATTTAGGTGTTGCCCCATATATCCACTCCCAACTCATATTAGCTTGAATCTTCTCCATTAAAGATTCAGTAGAGCAAATCTCCTGTTCCGTTAACTCAAAGGATTCACTCTTAGAATTATAACTTACTTCAAAGGAGTGCTTAATAGAGTCGACAATTAAAGTTTCCGTAACTTCAGCACTAACTTCTTTTAAGTTTATCACTTTTGAAGGAACAGACTTTACACCCATTGCAGCTTCAGCAGTGAGCTTTGAACGAAGCAGCTCATTTAATTGGTTTAGATTAGCATCAATAAGGAGCGTGCCATGATGAAGGGCACTGTGCTTCGTTTCTTTAAAAGCACAACCAGAGATCTTATAATCAACATCATGATGGAGGAGTCTAAGGTCATGTCGCTGATTCTCAAAAGCATTAATCCCTAAAGACTTAAGTCCATCAACTATAATGGATGCATTCTTGGATTTATCATAAGAAGACTTTGGACTAATAAATGAGTAATTCATATTCCCAAGATCGTGATAAACACATCCGCCACCACTTTGCCTTCTAACCAGATTAATCCCTAGCTCTCTGATCTTCTTTACCTGACACTCTAGCCATGGGTTTTGAAACTTTCCCATAACAATACTTGGAGCGCTCTTCCAGAGAATGAGAATTTGCTCCTGACTATTTTCTAATTGATGCTTACGAAAGAGATAATCTTCAAAAGCCAAATTAACATAAGGGTTTGTTGAGTGAATATAGTAGAATTTAATTGAATGAGAGTTCATGAGTTGAATTTATCATTCCTCACTTAATCGCTGAGTAACACTAGAGTCAATCTCACTTACATCAAACTCCTTAAGAGCACGCGTTGATTTTCGACAGAGCTTAAGCTTCTCGTGTAGCCCTTTAGTTTGATCAGGAAAGGACTCATCTTGAAGTTCAATTTCTTCAATCGTTTGCTCTAATGGTGCACAACCATTTTTTAAGATAACAAAAGAAAGGTATTTTGATATAGGAAGCTCTTTCACATTAGTTCGAGAACTTATATTAGAGATATATTCTCTACTTTGCTCTCTAAGAGAATCTAACTGACGAGATAGCTCTAGTTCAGAACTCAAAAGAGGACGAGCAAAAGTATTAGAAGTAAAAAATGTTATAAAAAGGGCAAAAATTAAAGTTAATTTCACTAGGCCCATCGAGTCTATTGCTTTCATATGTAATTCCTTTTACATAGCTGCTATTTTGACTCAATTTGTCTTATTTGGCAACGACTTAGCAAATTTTAATACTTCTTCAAAATTAGACGCCAAATACTTCACGCCATCGAGTGGATAGCGATTCTTAAGATGAATCGTTTCAAGAAGAGGAAAATTAAGTTGATCACTAATTTTATCCCCTACCATATATGATTTTTTTAGATCGATAGCGAAATCAAAACATGCCTCTAGAAGCATACCAGGATGGGGCTTTCTTAAAAGAGAGTGATACTTATACTGGCCAACACCTTTAGTGAACTCAAACGGAGCGATATAGAAAGCATCGATTAAATGATGAAGTGATTCATTTAAAGCTGCATTAAATTTTTGGACATCAGTGTATTCAAACATCCCCTTTGAAACACCTGACTGATTAGTGAGAACGACTTTAAGTCTTTTCTTATTATAGTCATCTAAGAGAAATTCATAAGCACCAGCGACGAGCTCTAACTCAGAAGTCTTATGAACATACGAGTGATCAATATTTAAAACACCATCGCGATCTAAAAATAAGGCTTCTTTATAATCATCTACGCTAAAGTAGCGATTCAGAACAGGCATAACTTCTTTCGTAAAATTAGGCATACCTACCGGATCGATTTGATCAATATAAAAGACTCCACCTGCACTATAGTAATCTGCACATACAGAAATATCTCTTACTTCTGGAAAATACTTCTCACATGCTTCGAGCTCATCTCCATTGAGGTTTAACTTAGACAAATAATAGTATTCACAATTACCATTTTTTGGCATCTGATAGAGATTAAATAAGTCTGGCTTCACACTACTTTTAGTTGTAATTAAAAGAACTGTTTTCCCATCATTTAAGAATCCTCTCAATTGAGAGTCCCCTTCAAACTCATGAATTTCAAAGTTACTAGTGCCGCCAAAGCATTTTTTTATTTCTTCAAGATCTCTTTGGCATAGAACGATATCAAACATATTAATCCTTTTTGTAATCAAATTTCATCGAACAATTAATCTTATACGATGGGGCCGTGAATTTATTCATAGGCTTTACACGAATCTGTAACTTATCTTTTTCAATTTCAATATTAAAAGATGAAATCTCTGGGTTGAGCTCACAAATTGAAATATTAGCGGCCTGAGCATAATTGACAACATGACAAAAATCTAACTTATATGTGTTGTGTTTATAAAAACATATACCCTGAACAACATCTTTATTTCCAAGGCCCATTAGTGGCAATAAGGAAGAAATAAATTTATCCTTATCTTTTTCAAGTAGTCCCGTAAATATATTGTGATAGTGCTTAATAAGACTTCGATAAAGCTCAAATAAATCCTCACGGTCCGCACCTACTAATTCGCCTGGTAATTGAGTCATTTCCCACTGTGAATCAAAGCGGCCACAGTATTCTAAATCATAGCGTTCGTAGAGTTTCTTATTAAAATGAGAAAACTCTTGATCAATATACTCATTTAAAGTGTGCTGAGTGAAATCAATATCAGAATAAGATTTAAAGTACTTTTGCAAAATACTCTTGGCCCCGGCCGACTTTGTTGTAATATTGGCCCCGCTCTTAACCAGTTTTAAACTGATAGGAATAATACGTGCTTCACCATTATAGAGAACCTGTGCGACAATATCCGCTTCATGCAATTGAGACTTAATAAGGTGGTCACTCAATTTTCCTACAACTGTAATATTCGTGATACTTCCCTTAATATTTTCATTAATCGAGCTGGCCATTTCCCTAGCAAGCTTCGGCAACTCACCCAAAAGAGTACGAGCATGAAGCCTTAACCAACTTTCATATTCACGCATCATTTTCAAAAGTTCACGATCAATATTCTTAAGATAATTAGCTTCAATCTTGTTTAAAACAGAAATCTCTTTAGCAACGAGAAATTCAAAGAGATTCCCTTTGATCTCATTTTTCAAAGCTTCAAGTTGGGTGCGATTATGAATTTCTTTGAAATTATTAATGAATTGATTCTTGCCTGAGCTTTTAGACACTTAATTTCCTTAACTCGATACCACATAAAAAAATATCATTTTTTTTGTGGCCAAGTGAGTTTCTCTTTATTATTCTTTCTTCAATAAATGTATCTCAACACTACTGGAATGTCATGATTGGATTTCCATCTATTCTGGAAGGAATAGAAGATTTAAACCGCGAGCAAGTTGAGCAACTCCTCCACCGCGCCCAGGAACTTAAATTAGGTTCCCCGGCCAGACTTCCCCTTAAAAGAAAAATATCAGTCGCAACATCTTTTCTTGAGAACTCTACTAGAACAAAATTATCATTTGAAATGGCCATCAAAAAGCTTGAAGGGATCCATATCAATTTTGACGCCGAGAAATCATCGCTAAAGAAAGGTGAATCACTGGAGCAGACACTACTAACTCTCTTCTATCAAGGAATAGATATATGTATTGTACGCACGACAGAGACAAGACTACTGGAACAATTTAAGAACTACCCACCGATTAAAATTATTAACGGTGGTGACGGGACTAATCAACACCCGACACAGGCACTCTTGGACTTATTTACTCTCAAAGAATATTTCAAAGGTGAGCTGGCCGGAAAAAAAATCTGTATCGTTGGTGACTGCACACATTCAAGAGTTACTCATTCACTGATGGATCTCTTACCACTATTTGGAATGGAAATTACTCTGTGTGGGCCAAAAGAGTTTATGCCTTCTCACTTACCTTCAAATCATCTCATCAAATTGAGTGATGACCTCGAAGAAACATTAAAAAACTCAGATGCGATTTATCTATTAAGAATTCAAAATGAACGACATGAGGAAAGCTTTGATATGTCGACATATAATCAGCAATGGGGAATAAATGTTGAGCGCCTTTTAAGTGTTGGAAAAGTCGCTCCAATCTTCCATCCAGGACCTGCCAATATTGGAATTGAAGTAGACAGCGAAATAGTTAATTCAGATCTTTGGATGGCCCATAAACAAGTAGAAAACTCAATTTATATTCGCATGGCAATAATCGAGGCCATGATAACTAATGGCGACACTAAAATCGGTGCTCGCTATAATAAAATCTCTGCACTAAAAGGACTGACGGAAAATGACGAAAGCAAATTTAGATAGGCATACATTCCTATCTCAATCTCAAGAATTACTCTTTCAAAAATCTCTTAAAACGACTCCTATTTTCCTTCATTTTCCAGATCAAACAATTTTCAAAGCCTATATAAATCTCCAGCCAAACGATCCTCGTCTACAAAATGGTATATTTGGAGAAGCGGCCTTTACGACAGGAATGACAGGTTATCAAGAAACGGCCACGGATCCATCATTTCTCGGCCAACATATTATCTACACAACCGCCCATGTTGGGAATTATGATTTTAACGAAGAAGTTTCTCAAGGCCTAAACTCAAACAAACCATACGCAGCAAGTTTAATCGCAAGAAATTTCTCATATAATAGATTCCTAGAAAATTGTGAGCTCCCCCTGATTAGTGATGTGGACACAAGAGCACTTACGAAGTACCTATCTTGTAAATCCAAGGATCATCGTTGCCTCATTACAACATCAGAACATGCACCAGACTTTTCCAAGCAAGAACTTCAATGTAATGATCTTTCAAAAGTGTCATCTAAGGAAAAGAAAATTATCACTAGTGGAGAAAATCCAATCGTTGTCATCGACTACGGAATCAAAAAGGCCATTGTTGATTACTTAAAAAATTTAGGACACCCACTTGTGGTTGTACCACATAATACGCCAGCACATGAAGTTGAGGATTATAGACCAAGGATGGTCTTTTTATCAAATGGGCCAGGAGATCCAAAGCTCTATACACAAGAGATCAAAACTATAAAAGAGTTGCTAAAAACAGAAATTCCAATTCGCGGAATTTGTCTTGGCCACCAACTAATTGGCCTGGCATGTGAAATGGAAACGATCAAGCTTCCTTTTGGACAACGAGGGGCCAACCACCCAGTCTATTCACACTATAACCAAGACCTACTTATCACAAGTCAAAACCATGGCTACGCTATTGAAAAAGAATCATTTGAGAAGAAAAGACTAGAGAATGAATTTGGATTAAAATTATTTTGTGAATATACTTCCCTATTTGACCGTTCACTCGAGGGACTAAGAAGTTATGACTCCCGAATTAGAAGTGTTCAATTTCACCCAGAGTCAAATCCTGGCCCAAAAGATGCTGCAGTCTTTTTTAGCGAAATCAGAGACTTTCTAAAAAATGGTGCGAAAGAAATTTTAGTTGAAGAAATTAAGGAGCTTCCAAAATATCACGAAGGAAAACTAAGCTCTCCATATAAGAAAATCCTACTAATTGGATCCGGCCCCATAAAAATTGGCCAAGCATCAGAGTTTGACTACAGTGGAACACAGGCCCTTAAGTCACTAAGAGAGCTAGGCTTTGAAGTTGTTCTTCTAAACTCAAATCCTGCCACTATCATGACTGATAAAGATATGAGTCACCGTACTTATATTGAACCAATCACAAAAGAGACGATTAAAAAAATCATCGCAAAAGAAAAAGTAGATGCCGTTCTTTCCACGATGGGAGGGCAAACAGCACTAAATATGTGTATTGATCTAGAAAAAGAAAACTTCCTAAAAGATAACGGTGTTGCACTCTTAGGTGCAAATATTGACACAATCGAGAAAACAGAAGATCGCGAACTCTTTGCAAAGGAACTCGATAAATTGGGTTACAAATCAGGAAAGAGGTTTAGTGCCAAAAGCTTTGAACACGCATTAGAGCTAGCTGATAATCAAGTAAAATTTCCGCTTATTATTAGACGAGACTTTGCACTGGGTGGAAAAGGCGCGGCCCTTGTTCACAACCTTGAAGAGCTCGCCAAAACCCTGTCTTCAAGTGACATTAAATTCCCAATAACAATGGAAAAGTCACTCCTAGGCTGGAAAGAGCTAGAACTCGAAGTTATGGTTGATAAAAATCGTTGCGGAGTTGTGATCTGTTCAATCGAGAATGTCGACCCATGTGGAATTCATACCGGAGACTCAATCACAGTTGCACCTGCGCAAACAATCTCAGACCATTGCTACCAACAACTAAGAACAATGTCTCTTAATATTGCAAAACACATGAATGTCGTGGCCGGAGGGGCCAATGTGCAATTTGCCGTAAACCCAAAAGATGAGAATGATATTGTTGTCATTGAGATGAACCCTCGTGTATCTCGCTCCTCGGCCCTAGCTTCCAAGGCCACAGGCTACCCTATTGCTAAAATATCTGCAGGACTTGCCGTTGGCCTAACACTCTTTGAAATTCTAAATGATATCACACGTATCTCACCGGTGGCATTTGAACCGACACTCGATTATGTGGCAATCAAAATACCAATTTTCCCATTTAATAAATTTCCTTCTAGCTCTCAAATTTTAGGCCCACAAATGCGCTCTGTCGGTGAAGTCCTCGCCCTAGGAGGAAGCTTCAACGAAGCCTTTATGAAAGCACTAAGAGCAACTGAACAAGGACTCGAGATACCAAGTTTAGAGCAACTCAAGACAACTCCTTATCCTATTACTGAAGATTACTTACTTGAGAGACTTAAGAATCAAAGAGAGCTATCTCTTCTAACTGTTCTAGAGGCATTAAGATTTGGTATTACTCCACAAAAGATTCACGAAGTTAGTGCCATTACACCATGGTTCATTGACCAAATGGTTTGCTTTCTAGACAAGGAATTAAAACTAAAACAAGATACGCAAATCTTAGATAATAACGAAGAACTTTATGAGTTTAAAAAGCAAGGTTTCTCAGATAAGTACCTTGCCCTTCTATCAGGGCAAAGCCAAGAACAAATTCTAGACAAGAGAATCACATCAGGAATTAGGCCTGTTTTTAAGGCCGTAGACACATGCTCAGGTGAGTTCAACGCCCTTACTCCATACTTCTACTCAACTTATACACAGTTTAATGATGTCCAAAGAATCGAGGAAGAAAGCTGTGCCATCTTTGGCTCAGGACCAAACCGCATAGGTCAAGGAATTGAATTTGACTATTCATGTGTAAAAAGCGCAATGGAATTAAAAGAGCAAAGAATTAAATCGATTCTTCTTAACTCAAATCCAGAAACAGTCTCAACCGACTATGACAGTTCAGACAGACTTTATTTAACACCACTTTTTTCTGAAGACCTTTACGAGATTCTTGCTTTTGAGAATCCAAATCATGTCATCACGTCTTTTAGTGGCCAAACTGGAATAAATATCCGTGCCCACTTAGAAGCACCTTTTAGAACAAAACACCAAGAGTTTAACTTCCTAGGTCCAAGCCTAGAACTATTAGACAGTGTTGAAGATCGTAAGAGATTTGATCTTTTGACCAAAGAAATTGATCTTGCTCATACAACATCAAAGGAAGTTAGAGGCTATAAGAATCTTATCAATACCATTACAGAAATTGGCTATCCAGTGATTATCAGGCCAAGTTACGTTATTGGTGGAGAGAGTATGTTTATCTTTGAAGGGCCTGCAGATCTAGAAAACCTTCCCGAAGAAACTCTTAAATCACTTCATGAAAATACAATCGCATTTCAAGTTGAAAATTATATTTCTAATGCACTTGAATATGATGTGGATCTTATTCGTGATAAAGATGGAAATACAGTTTTCACGATTTGTGAGCATATTGAATATGCAGGCGTTCACTCAGGGGATTCAGGGATGATTTCGCCTCCGGTAAAGGCACGTCCAGAGATCGTTGAAAAAATGAGAAAACTTGCAACAGATATGGCCAACACAATGAAAATAACGGGACCAATTAATTTTCAATTTGCGCTTAAAAATGACGAAATCTACTGCATAGAAGCCAACCCAAGAGGTTCAAGAACAATTCCATTCCTATCAAAGGCCTATGACGTCAACCTTGCGGCCATTGCAACGAAGGCCTTACTTGGTAAAGAAATAGAAAACCATCACAATTTTGAAAGTGATTATAAAATCATTAAACAATCGACTTTCCCATTTGATCGCTTTGTTCAAGACTCAATTATTCTTGGCCCTAAAATGAGGTCAACTGGTGAAACACTTGGTATCGACAAGAACCCTGACCTTGCTATGATTAAGTCATATCTTGGAAACTACCCAGACCTTCTTACTAAGAAATCTGTTCTCATTTCATTAGCGAGAAAAGATGATGAGCAACTCATTCAAAATATTAAACAGCTAGACTCTTTAGGCTTTAAGTTCTTTGCCACAAAAGGTACCTACAATTTTCTAAATAAAGAATGTGCGATAAAGGCCACTCTCGTGGACAAGCTGGCCGATGATGCTTCTAATATTGGCATGCTTGAGGCCATTAAAAATGACGATCTGGCCATGGTTCTAAATACACCACTAAATCAAGGACGATCTCAATCCGATGGTGAATTCATCCGAAATACGGCAATCCAGTACGCGGTTCCTTGTTTCACAAGAATTGAAAATATCAATGCCGTCTGTAAAGCGATCATCGCGGCCAACTCAACACAGTCAACACCAGTAAGTCTACAGGAGATGACAAATGGATAAAACATTTGTTGCCCTTGACGGTATGAATAGACAGGAGGTTTTCGACCTCTTGTCAGCTTATCCACAAATTAAAAATGTAAAAGTAGGCCTAGAATTATATCTGCGTTATGGACAAGATTTTGTAAAAGAACTAACACAAAAATTTGAAGTTCAAATATTTTTAGACCTTAAACTACATGACATTCCAACAACTGTAGCAAAGGCCTGTGCGGCACTTGAAGGTCTAAATATTCGCTTTCTTACAGTTCATGCAACCGGCGGAAGAAAGATGTTAGATTTTGCACAAGAGAGTATTTCCAAAATCATCCCCAATTGTGAAATACTAGCAGTAACGATTCTTACCTCACACTCAGAAGATGAAATACCAAATATCTGGGGACGCTCTCATAAAGAGGCATTAAAAAGCTTATTGAGCGAAGTTGCTGCCTCAAGTGTTAGAGGAATAGTCTGTTCAGGACTTGATTTAGAGATTGTTAAAGATTTTGAAGGTAATACTCTAAGTTTTACCAAAGTAACACCTGGGATTAGACTTGATAATAATCACGATGATCAAGTAAGGGTCATGACACCTGATGCGGCCATGAAAGCGGGTGCAAATTATCTAGTTGTAGGAAGACCTATTACTAAGAACCCAGAGGTTTTACGAGAAAACCTCTTTCCTTAGAAAAAATATACTTACATTTCCCAATAACTTTCTTCTAGACTTTGCTCCTTAACCGGAAGGTTATGAGAGAGTCTAGGAGATTTCTGTTTTAGAACTTCATAACTGGTGCGATTTGCATATTTACATAGTTGGTGAATTGAAGAATACGTTAAATACTTACCATCGTGCTTAATCGAATGAGGTAGCAGTTTTTGATGATAAACATTTGCCGCTATATCATGCAAGATTGCAGAAAGCGCTGCATCCCCTGCACCATTTGTATTTTCAATATTCTCAGGTCCACCCATAAATGGATTAATATGAGAATATATCTTAACCGGTCTACTACAATCGGCTTTTAACTGAGAGCGTGAGTATTCAAGTTTATTATAATTTTCAATCGACTTAGAGTGAAGTTTATCTTTTGTTTCACGGGCCTTTGTTTCACACGCCCAAGAAGCAATATAGAGACCCCTTTCCCCATCTGTAATCAAAGCTAAATCAGTATGGTCTAAAATCGACTCTCCGATTAATAACGGGTCATCAATACCAAGTAATGCCTGGGCCTCATCACGATTCATTGCTAAGACATTTACATTTTCTCTGATAAAGTTTTTGAAAAAATCTTTATCACTTTCGATGAGAGAGCTTGTCCCAAGAGCAAAAACAACTGGTATTTCATTTTCTTTGGCAATACTTACGGCCTTAAGAGTTGCTTTATATAAAGGAGCATTACGATCCCTTAAAAGAAAGGCCGTCACGAGTAAGGCGCTTGAGTTTTTAATAAGATCATCAGGAATAAACTCTTCTGTAAGCTGATTCATGATCCCCTTTCCAATAGCAAAGGTTCTCTCCTTGTCAGGAGTAATCAAACACATTGCTCTGGCCATCTGACCTGCACATGGCTGAAGATAGCTAAAATCTACTTTAGAAGAAGTGCTGCAGATATATTTAAAGGCATAGTCTCCAACCTTTATTGTTTCGCAAATTGTTCCAAGTGCAAAAGACTGATCATCTGACAACACCGAGTAATTATGTAAAGTATTTCCAACCGCGCCACCAGCATATTGACCAAGAATTCGGCCTTCTTCATATGAGCGTTGATAAAGGTCTTCAACATCCTTATCAGATAGTACATAAGACTCACCGGCCTTAAGGTTAAACTCTTCTAATAATTCAAATGAAGCATCAATTTCAATATCAACAAGAAGCTGATCGATACCAACGATATAAACATTCTCTTTGCGGTTAAAATCTGTCTCAAAAGAAAGTCGACCCTTGGCACTTACTGGGAAGTAATGCTTTGATCTTCTCTTACCTGGAAATCTCATAAATAATCCTAAACTAATGTAGTCAAAAATTCTATTTTGATTATAATAGATATATGAAAAAACTTTTAGTGTTAATTTTTTCTCTTACTCAATTAAGTACTCTCGCCTATCGTTATGCCGTGACAAAATCACGTCAAACAATTGTCTACGCTGACGTTAATCTTTCGGCCCCAATTGGCTACATTCGCAGTGGGAGAAAAATCAAAGTTGGAGACAATGACCTAAAACAAGGGACGATTGTACCACTAGTTGTCTCAGGAAAGATTGCTTATGTTAGGACTAATGATATAAGTTACTCAGTTTCGGGAACAAAACTCGAGCATGTTCCTGAAGTTACAGACCACGACGTTAATACAATATTCAAGGATGACGCCCAAAGACTAAAAGAAAATAGTTTTATCTCTCTTGATTACGCAAGACTTGAGGCCGGTACAGAATGGGACGACTTTCAGGCGAAATATGCGAATAAAACCTCTCCTGCATTTAATCGATTTAATCTAGCAATTGAGTATCGAGATCCTAAACATCGTCATGGCTTTAAGATAACACTAGGCTACCTAACTGCATCGGCGACCTACAGTAGCATCAATAGTGTTCTTGGGGAGCTTCAATATCAGTTTCGTTTTATTAATCGCAATAGCTTTGTTGCAGAAGGATTTGCAGGCATAATTCTAACAGGTGACTTTGAGCAAGAAAACTTTGGCGAAAAGGCAACTGGAATGGCCTATGGATATAATATTGGTGGGCGTATTCGATTTGCGCCATATTCAAAGATTGGCTTTTATGGCCAGGCAGGACTTTCAACTCTCTACACAAGTTCAATGGATAAATTAGTTACAGAAACAGTTTCTTCAATTGGTGGTGTGACAATTGGCGCCGGGATAAGCTTTCGCCTCTAGCTCATTGAGCTAGAAGCATTTAATTGAGTTATTCTCACCATTCTCATTTTTGTAGCTTACAAAAATCTTATCTAAGTGTTCATCATATTCAACTTTAACGAGATAATTATCAAATACTCCAGAAAACATGAAGCGACTTTTCATCGAAACAAATACAGATAAGTAAATTACATTCTCATTAGGACTCTCTAGCTCAGCTTGATTAAGAGAGTAAATATTAAATTTTAACTCATCGGCCTCAACAGAGAGAGCGGCCTTTTGCCCATCTAAACAAACTTTTTTGTAGTCTCGCTTGATGGTATCCATCACGATCTCTTCAATCTGCTCTGCTCCCCAGCCAGTTTTTGCACCCCAGCCAGTCTTAAAATCAATTTCAATATGATTTTCTTTATACGAATATGGCCTCTCACTAGAAATTAGTGCGAAAGTATTAAATGAGATAATAATTGATAGTAAAATTGATTTAAGCATTTCTTTCCCTCATGTATGATGGGGTATTTATCCTATACCACGGCATTTTCATCAAGTAAGTGTGTAATATATTTAGGTACTTACTAAATAATTTTCTCTATCTGTCGATATGTAAACTATGGAAATTAGGGGTATAGACCTATTTAGTTATATTGATTATCGTCAGTACTTAGAAGATATCTATCTAGGCCGTAAAGCTGTCGATAAAAAGTATACATTTGGCCGCTGGGCCAAAGAACTTGGGATCTCAAGTGTCTCAGGGCTCACTATGATTATCAAAGGACAAAGACATCCTGGGCCTCAGATCACGGCCATGTTAATTAAGAACCTTGAGCTAAATAAGAAAGAAGCAGAATTTTTCCAGACCTTAGTTGATGCTAAGAAAAACTCAAAGGGTGACGAGGAAACCTTTAAGGCCATTGTTGAAAAGCGCACTTCAGATGTGACAAGGGCCGATCGCCAAGTTGAATTCAAATGGGAGATGGCACTATTAAGAGAGATGTTAAAATGGAGCGACTTCAAGACCGCTAAAGACCTAAATACGAAGAAAATGATCTACAAGGGACAAGAAGACTACTCACACATTTTAAAACAAATGAAGAGTGCAAAGATCATTAATATTGAAAATTCAAAAATATATTTAAATAAAGAATACACTCCACAGTACAAGCTTGATATGTCACAATTTCTACCTCTTCATAAAGAGATTTGTGATCTATCTGCCGATAGCTACTATCTACCAAAAGAGCAAAGGGTTTTAGAGCACTTTCTTATTAATGTAAAAAGATCCGATCTTCCTGAAGCAAAAAAGAAGATAATGAAGTTCATTGATGAGTTCACAGAAGAATTTGACTGTGAAAGCGGAAGCAGTGAAGAGCATCAGATCTTTACCTTATCGACACTCTTCTTTCCATTTACTGCTTAATCATTGTATTAGAAATCATTATGCTAGAAAATTTTCCAGGGCCCATACAGTGCAGCCTTACTTGCATCTGCTTTTCAATCTGTGTGTGACCGATTAGTGCACATTGAGAAGGAATGGCATAGTTATATTTAAGCTTTGTGCTAAGCTTATCCTCGTCACTTGTAATTAAGCGAATATTGTCACCAAAAAGTCTCTGCATATCTGTATAGATTGCACCTTTAGAAGCACTCAATTGTCCCATCTGAAAAATCTGAGAGAAGTTTCCACCAGGAAAACTCGATTCTCGATTAATAGCAGTCTTAGAAGTACTGATGATTTTTTTCCCATCAGTTACCACAAGATGAATATGATAACGTCCTTCGATATAAATAGAATAATTCTGCTCTTCCTTGTAGACGGCCAAAATTGATGCAAGAGGATCGTTCCAATCGCTTTCAAACCTTAATGTTCGCCCACCACTAGAAAGCTTAAATGAAAGCTTATTTAGCTCTTGCTGGCGTGTAATCAAATACTCATTTATAAAATCACCATCTACAGTCGAGCGAACTGTCGAAATATTTGACTGATGAATTTGAAGAGATCTCCCCTTTTTTACAATTTTAAAATTATTAATATCATCAAAGATAATCTCGTAATATTCATTAAAGCTTACTTCACCAAGAGCATAGACAATTCTAACTTGCCCATTATTTTGAGACGCTTTATCTTGTTCAAGAAATGAAACAAATTGTAATTTTTTAAAGAAAGGAAGATCAAGCATTTCTCTTATTTTTGTATCAAATAGATATGATTCTAACGTTCTAATTTGTAGTTTCACCTTATCATCTTCAAGGGATGGCAATAGATAATAAGGCCTCTTTTTTTGTATATTATTTAAAAAGTCGATTGGATCTGTATTATTATCAACTTGTGGCAACTCAAATACCTTACTCACAAGTGGTACTAAGACTTTACCGATTTTACTAGTTTGCGCTTTTATAAAGTTGAAGTATGGACGCCCTCGATTAAAGTCAAGTCCGCCAAACTGAGTTGCATTCAAGCTCCATCGAGAGTACTCTCCAAAAAGAGGCCTTCCACGTGAATCAAAAGATTCAAGAATATACTCTCGATTATTAGAAGAAGTACCGTAGACAAGAATATCAAGCTTTCCATCAATATTCATATCCACTTTCATGACACTTATAACTTTAATGTCTTGTGAGAATTTTATTTGAAATGGTTCAAAGCTTTGTCTCTCTTCAGATAAGTAGAAAATACTTTTTAAAGATCTATTATTTAAAACAAAGTAGTCTTGCGTACTTTTATTAGCATCAAATTCAATAACCTTTTGTAACTGAGAACTTTTAATATTTGGTGCAATTCTTAAAAGAGCACCTGCAGCGATTTTTGAGACCTGCTTTTTTAATGAAATCGGTAGAGGCACAAAGAACTGAGCATCAAATGACTTATCAGATATTAGAGCTTCATCTTTTAGAAGAGTCAACTTAAGCCTCTGCCATGTATCAATATCAAGACTTAATAATTTTGCATTTATTTGAACTCGGTTTAAACCTTCTTTTAACGATATTTGCTGGCATCTCTTTTCACCGTAAATCACTTTAGAGCTCAGACAAATACTTGCATCTTCGACTGGATATTCAGAGTAGATATCAAAATCGAGACTGGCACCAAAGCTATCATCTCCTAATTTATCAATTGTGATACTATCCACGTCTTTTGTTAAAATGACCGGAGCTAGAGATTTATTAGAACTACCGCTAAATGAATCAATAAACATTTGATAATCAGCAATAAGGAGATCTGAATCAGCAAGAGTCCTTGAATAAGACTTTAATCTTGCTAAAAAATTATAGCTATTAAGACTGAGGTCTTTAACCTTGGCAGCAGCTGCAAGCGCAGTTATATGTGCAATAGAAAAAGATGTTCCTGTTTTAATATCATAATTGCCCACTCGTAGAACCGTTGATTCTATATTTGAAGGAATTGTGCCAACAAGTTTTTCACCTGGTGCATAGATATCAACCGTTTGACCGTAATTAGATGAAGATACTTTTTGACCTTGAATATCAATTCCACCAACACAGACAACACCATTATAATTACAAGGAAAGATATTTCTTCGTTTGTTATTATTACCGGCCGAAGCAACAACAATAACATTTTTCTTTAGAGCATAATCAATTGCACTAACAACCTGAGGTGTCTCAATAACCTTTGGGATCCCTAAAGATAGATTTAAAACTTGGGCGCCGTTATTTACGGCAAAAGCGATGGCCTTTGCCAAGTAGCTTGAAACAACTTTTCCTTCATGAGTAAAACCTCTAAAATTTGTGATGGCCTTAACTGGCATGATTTCGATATTTTCAGGAAGTAATCCATCAATACCAACACCATCTTTTTTGGCCGCCAAAATTCCTGCAACAAATGTACCATGACCAATCTCATCTGAAACATTCCCATTTCCATCAAGAACATTATAGCCACGACATGGTAGGGCCTTTTTCTGTTCTTCAGTTTTACCAATACAACCTGGGTAGTACCAAATATTATCTTTAATTTCAGGGTGATTCACATCCACACCAGTATCAATAACAGCAACAATAACCTTGCTAGTGCCAAATTGATCGAGTTGATTCTTAGTGAAATAATTAATATCCACACCCTTAACACCATCAATACTTTTAAAACCTAGCTCTGATGACTTTCTGATATAAGACTGACCTGTGTTTTTGATATTCCACTGCCTGTGCGATAAATCGATACCAAAGCTATTTTGAGTAATAATAGAGCATATAAGAATAGAAAGAGCTGAGACTTTATTAAAAATCATTTTAGAGTCTCCCTATACCAAAGGCCTAGTACTTCGGCCTTAATCATTCCAAGAACTTTAACAAGCTTATTAATTGGTCCGCCAAAATTTCTCGAGTTTATTTTTCCGTAAGAATTACCTACAATTGGCTTCATCATTAACTCACTTCCGACACGGTAACCTGATAATTGTGATTCAATATAAATATTATCTTCACCAAAAAAGTCTAGCAGAGTCTTTGCATCAACATACTTTGCAAAGTAATGTCCTACGTGGGCCAAGCACTTAAGGCCTTTTTCAGTTTTATTCTTATTAAGATACTTGTTACACCAGTAAAGCTTACTTCTTATTGGATCGAGGTCTCCGCAACGAAGTCTTTCTGATATCGTACGTCCAGTATTATCGTTATCGCGGCCACCACGTCTGAAACATCTTCTGATCTTCATTTTACTTGAGATTTTATCAAGTTCTTTTGAAGTAATTGAAAGAATCTTCTTTACTGATTTATCAAAGAAATGAATCTTACTTTCCAATCGTACGAAGTGCATATCTCCAGCATCATTTGCATCTGAAGGTGTATAAAAATCGAGATTGAAGGCCTCATTCTCTTTCTTAAGATACTTCTTAATTGTCTTTTCCTTCATGATGGCCTTCTCATGAGTCTTTCGATAATGCATATACAATTCATTCATATTATCGAGAGTGGCCTTTGCGTTAATATCGCTTAGCTTCGATTCAAACTTTGTCTCATATGTCGTTGCAGCACCAAAAAGCTCCTTCCCAGGGTTTTTGTAGTAGTGCTTTGCTTCTTCAATCATAGGAATGTAGCTCTTATCAAAGCTCAAATCCAAGTTGTTAATAAACTTCTTTAAATTATAAGATGCCACATTCTTTAAAAATTTACCGACAGCAATTCCGTCCATCTCTCCAAAAGTCGAAGAGATCAATTTGATATTGACTTGATTCTTTATTTTCACAAAGAGTTCTGTGATAGATTTAAAGGTACGTGAAACGAAAAATAATAAGTTTAGATTAAAAGTCTTATCTTTTGAATTATTATAAACTTGAATATCTTCCGGCCCCATGGCCTCATTAGAGCGATCTCTTAAGATTGATAGAAATTTTGCCGCATTTTGTGAAAATACTAAATCATCTTGTTCTGGATCCATATTGATTTCATAGAACTTTAAATCAAGTTTCGATTTAATCGATGCTGCTTCACTCATAATTATTGGAATCAAATATGAGATTCCTCCACGAGCTCTAACTTCATTTACATTGGCCTCATCATAGTAAACTTGGAATTTATACTTTGATTTTCGGGTAATATGAATTCTTGAAAGTTCTTTATACTTAGTACTTATTGAACCATAACCATTGGCCACACCAAATAAAGGTGCATTTAACGAAAGAGTTACATCTGGAACAACAGATGTTGAAATAATTATCGATTCTCCAATTCCAAAGTTTTGAGAAATTTCATTATAGATTGAGTGAAGATCGTCTCTTCTTGTTTCACTATCAAGATCTGAAATATTGATTGATTCTTTTAATTTCTCTTCGATATTACGTAGTGTCTTACCTACTAACATATTCTTATATGGAGTTTTAATCGCCTCTCTAAGATCTTGCAGAGGCCTTACATGAGTATAGCTTGTATTGATTCCAATATTTGGAAATAATGATCCACCAGTTGTTTGTGAAATAAACCTTTCAAGCCCAATAAAAAGTCCTAAATTTGTTGTAAAACCGATAGTGTCCGCAAGTTGCACAAAATTATCTGTTCCAAGGCTTTGACCTACGACAACATCACGGCCAAAGATAATATTTCCTCTAACAACAGGTGACTTCCAAGAAGAAAATGGAAGAGGTGGAAACTCTCCATGCTCAGCGAAGTAATCGAGAGCAAAGTCCTTATTGGCCAGAAAGTCTTCTTGTAACCACTTAACCTTGGCCTTAGATAAGTCAAAAGCACTTAAACCTTCACTAATTTTTCCCGTTATCCATTTAAAGGTACTGCTTTGCGCCTCTGAAAAAAGGAAAGCAGGAATATCGTCCATTGGTGACTTACTTGCCCCAAAGCTGAACTGGCCAGCATAACCTTCAAAATTGTGTGGAATAAGAAAACCATCTTCGACAAGAGGATCTTCGATATCTTTCTTATACTCAATAAGAGGTGAATTAATTTTTAATGTCGAAATTAGATTATTTCTTCGACCGATAATCTTTTCGATTAAAAGCTTTTCAACAACTTTTGGATAGTGAGATTCTCTAACTATTTGTGTGATATCATGGCGGTTAAGATTTCCAATCAATCTTGCGATCCACTTAACATCATCATAGGTAGCACTGAAATCCGTAGAGCTTGGATATTCAAAAAGTAGATGATCATTTTTAATCTTTAAAAAGTTGAATGAGAACTTATTAATCGACTCTTCTAAATTTAGAAGTGAATAAACAACAATTAAACTTCTAAGTGTACGAAGATCCTTAGTATCATTGATTGATGTTAGAGCAACATCATAAAAGTCATCTTCTTTAGGGTGTCTTACAAAGATGTCTTTTAAAATGAGGTAATCACTACCCTCTTCAACAAGCCAATTTTTGTAAGAAGCTCCCAGCTTAATAACGAGCTCTACATCTTTAAAATAGTCTTTTTGTTTTTCGTCTTTAAAGTTGATTCTAATATTCTTAAGGTATTTAGAAGTCGGAATAATATAGCCTAAGCTTCTAAGCATATTCTTTCGAAGAAGAATTGTATGAAGTGTTTTTGAAAGGTGTACTTGAAAATTACCTTCACTATTTTGAGCGTTAAATCTTAGGACTCCAGCAGGAGAGCTAATTACTCCAGAGAAGCTAAGTGAATCTGAGTCTCCGATTGGTAAAAGTGCATCGTCTTTATAACGTGAAAAATTATTGGCCCCATTCCATAAATTCGATAGAACTGGAGAAAGCAATGAGAGATCAACTCCCTCTGCTTGTAGTTCATAGGCCTGTTCTGAATCAATGGGGCCATATTCTATACTATATAGATCAGCGGCCGGCAGAGACTCACCATTTATGGCGACAAGCCCATCAGCGCCATAGGCCTTGGCCGTTAAGAGCGAGATCACTAAAATCAATATACTTAAATTTAAAATTTTCATTACGCTCTAAAGTAACAATATTTGGCGCTAGAGTTTGATCTTTTGAAAGATCTACAAGTGCTGTTTAATCGCTGTACAAGTTCAAAATAAAAGGGCCCATTCAGGCCCTCTTAAATGTGTGGTATTTGGATATAATTTCAATAGCTTATAATTCAATTGAAAGAAGTTCTGGAAGAATAACGTCCTCGATATTTTGAGTCGTTGTTCCAAGGTGTCCAGCGACATCATCAATAACTTGCTCACGAGCACCTAGATCGTTCTTAGCTGCCATAAATTCTTCAATCGATTTACCAGTGAAGTGCTTGATATTATTTGCAATCGCCTGTTGATCTTGCTCAAGAAGCTCACCATCTTTGGCATTTTCAAGCATTTTCTTAATTTCTTTTTCCATTGTTACAAGTGAAAGTGCCTTGTCAGCAGGAAGTTTGAAGGCCTGAGAATATAGAGATGCTTTGTTGAACATTTGAAGCTCTTCATCATTTGCTGCCATTAGGCCAGTATCCATTGTCTCTTCTTCATCCTCATAGTAGTAACCAGTGTCAAAGCCTTGGAATACAGGATCACCAAAAACATCTGAGCCAACGTAGTCAACGATTTCATAATCGTCGCCCCAACCGTCACCGATAATCCCTAAGTCCCATGCATCATCTGATTGAACATCACGAAATTCGTCAGCAAGACCTTGATTATTTGAGTAATAGTCCCAATAAGCAAGAGTTCTAAGGTAAGTAATATCAACTGCAACGAATTCATTATATTTAGCATCGAAGTAAACAAAGAAGTCTTCTCTAAGAGAATCATACTGATCCTTCTCAAGAGTGTTTAGGTCATAATAGTAAGGATCAACACTATTTAATGCCGATACAAATCCTTGTGCTGTCACGTATGGAGATGTGTATCTTCCGTAAGTAGACGATGAACCAGAGCCTCCGCTTCCACCGCAAGAAACAAGTAACGTACCAAGTGCTGCAACCGCTAATAATTTTTTCATTTATACTCTCCCTCAAAAAAATTGAAACCTCTGCTATTCAGCAAGGCCAGTCATTTATAAAATCTTCGTGATTTTAAAATTAGAATAATGAAACTAGTTCAAGATTCATGCCAACTTTTTTCTCACAAACTTGATACATTTAGTACCATATTGGCCCTAAAGTGGAATTTTTACTGGTGCTTTAAGAAACTGTTAGAAAAACTGGTTTCAACATGCACCTTGCACTGTGACATTTAATGCGATGCTCTCTAAATATGCTTTAGGATCCTTTTAAGATTGACCACTTAGACAATATTACTTATATTTTATTTTTAAAATATAAAGGTTATTTCACGATGAAAGAAGCTATGGATATGGACATTGAAATTGTTGAAAAGAGACTACTTGAGTATCTTCCTCATTATGAGGCCTTCTTTTCTAAAGTTGGTTTTAAGCGCATCGAGGGGGCCATTTTTGGCGTTCTTGTCTACTCTTCAAGGCCACTTGCTTCAGATGAAATCGAAAAAATTCTTGGTCTATCTCAACCCGCAGTTTCTAGCGCTTTAAAAACTCTAGCTACATATAAGATGGTGATCTCACATGATCATCCAGAAATTAAACGCATGAAAATTCATGAGGCCAATGATGATGCCATCAATATCGTCTCAAATATTGTAAAGAAGCGCGAACTTGAGATAATTGAAGAGTTTGAAAATATCACCGCTGAATCTCTAAAACTTGTCCATGATGAAAAAAGAAAGAAGCGCTTAACAAATATCCTAACAACAACTCGCTTTGCCAGGTCTCTTAGCGAATTTATTATCTCAATCAGCAAAGAACTCGATAACCCTTATATGGCCATTGAGAAATTCCCGATGGTGACGAAAGTCTTAAAGAACTCTCTTACAGATATCAGTCAAATCAAATCAGGGATTACATCAGGGTTAAAGAACTCTTTCTTAAATATCGTATCAAAAATAGAAAATGAAAAACATAATAATGGAGTCAATGAATGAACTTATCACGTGTTGTAATCACGGGTGTAGGTCTAACTGCACCAAATGGAAATAGCTTAAAAGAATTCCGCTCAGCACTTTTAGAGCAGAAGTCAGGAATCACTTATGAAGATGTACGCTTTATGGGACAAATCCCTGTTGGTAAATGTGACTTTGACGAAAGAAAGCATCAGAAAGGCAAAATGAGAAAACGCGGAACACGTGTTGGTGGAATCTCTGTTTACTGCTCAAAAGAGGCATTAGAAGATGCTGGACTAGATATTAATACAATGGATAAGTCTCGTATCGGGATTTATCTAGGAATTACAGAACATGGCCCAGTTGAAACAGAAGAAGAATTATTCCAATTTTATAAGAATAATGATGAGAAGCCAGAGCTATGGACTCACCACCATAACCCAAGAACAGTTGCCAACGCACCTGCCGGAGAAGTTTCTTTAAATCTAGGAATTACTGGACCACATTATACAATTGGTGCAGCATGTGCCGCTGGTAATATGGGAGTTATTCAAGCTGTTCAAATGCTTCAACTTGGTGAAGTCGACCTTGCCCTTGCTGGAGGTGTTTCAGAATCATCAAACTCATTTGGAAATCACGTTTCTTTTAAAGCACAAGGGGCACTAGCAGACTATCCAGAAGATCAAACTCGTGCTTCTCGTCCATTAGATAATAACAGAAATGGAATTGTTATCTCAGAAGGTGGATGTGTATATACATTAGAAAGACTTGAAGACGCTCTTGCTCGTGGTGCAAAGATTTACGGGGAAATCGCTGGTTATCATACAAATAGTGATGCAACAGATTTCGTTCTTCCAAACCCTGAGCGCCAAATGGAGTGTGTCCACAAGGCCATCGCCAAAGCAGGTATTACAATTAGCGATATCGATATTGTAAACCTACACGCTACAGGTACAAAAATGGGAGATATCCAAGAAGTTGCGGGTATTAAAGAAGCCTTCAAAGATTCACCAGAAGTCGCTGTTAATTGTACGAAAGGTTTAATCGGTCATGCCATGGGAGCGGCCGGAGCACTTGAGCTTGCAGGAAACCTTCCAAGTTTTGAAGATGGGCTAGTTCATCCATGTCATAAAATTGATGAAATCGATCCAGAGTGTGCAATGGATCAGCTAGTTCTTGAAGCACCATTAAAGAAAGACGTTAAATATATCCTTAACAACTCATTTGGGATGTTAGGTATTAATTCAACATTAATCATAAAGAAATACGAAGCTAAGGCTTAATTAAAATTAAAAGTATTACAGGAGAAGAAAATGACACCAGAACAAGTAAGACAAATCGTAGTTGATATTATTGCAGACATCGCAGTTGATGATGATGTTACATCTATTGATGATGCAACTCCTCTAAGAGATCAACTTGACCTAGATTCAATGGACTTTCTTGATATCGTTATGGAGCTTAAGAAACAACACTCAATTGAAGTACCTCAAGAAGATTACCCTGAGCTAGCATCGATGAATTCTTGTGTTGCTTACCTAACACCAAAATTCCAGTAAGTTTAATAAAGGCCACTTAGGTGGCCTTATTTCAAAAGAAATAATATGACACAAAAATATGACGTAATTGTAATAGGCGCAGGAATGAGTGGACTTGCTGCAAGTATTCGACTTGCAATGTTTGGCAAGAAAGTTGTCTGCCTTGAGAAGCACTCAATTTCTGGAGGCCTTAATTCTTATTACAGACGTGGAAAGAGGAATTTCGACGTTGGCCTTCACGCCCTAACAAACTTTGCCCAAAGAGGAGAACGCGGAAAGCCTCTAACGAAACTTCTTAAGCAATTAAGAATACCGTGGGCCGAGCTAGACCTAATTGAACAAAAACAATCAAAGATCATTTTTCCAGAAACAAGTCTGACTTTTACGAATGACTTTGCAGTTTTAACACAAGAAATTGCTGATAAATTTCCTGCATCAATTGATGAGTTTAATCAATTTGTTGCCTATATTAGAGACTTCAATGAGGTCGCCTTAAATAATGAAACTTATATGGCAAAAGATGTTGCCAGAAAATATATAAAGAATGAAAAACTTATCTCCATGATCTTCGCTCCCCTTCTAATTTACGGATCGGCCTGGGAAGACGACATGGACTTTTCTCAATTTGTTATCATGTTTAAGAGTATCTATCTGGAAGGCTTTGCTAGACCAGATGGTGGAGTTAGAAAGATCATTAACCTCTTACTTGAGAAATATGAAAAGCTTGGTGGAGAGCTTCGCTTTCGCGCAGGCGTTTCTTCAATCAATACAAGCTCAGACAAAGTGACAAGTGTTACACTTGAAAATGGAGAACTTCTTGAGTGTGACAAGGTCATCTCAAGCATGGGACATCCTGAAACAATGGCCATAACAGAAGGTCAAACATCGAAAAAAATCGCTGTCGGGCCAATGACTTTTTGTGAAACAATCCTCTGCCTTAATGAGCGTCCTAAAGACTTTGATATGAACGATACAATTCTTTTTTACAACGAAAGAGAAGATTATCAGTACCGAGGACCAAGTGACTTTATAGACAATAAAAGTGCCGTTATCTGCTTCCCAAATAATTTTGCAAGCGATGATAGTGATGAAGGCGTAATTCGTCTTACCTACATGGCAAATTATGAGAAGTGGAAAGAGTTGGTAAGCACTGATCGCAAGGCCTACCTGGCCATGAAGAACGAAGTCTATGAACAATCACTTCAAACACTTAAAACACTTTATCCAAATTCATCTCTTGATGTGAAATTTAAAGATGTCTTCACGCCACATACAATTGAGCGCTACACTGGCCATCTTCGTGGATGTGTATATGGCTCAACAAACAAGTTAAGAGATGGAAGAACTCCAGTAGAGGGCCTTTACTTATGTGGAACAGACCAAGGATTCTTAGGAATTATTGGCTCTATGTTAAGTGGAATATCCATGGCAAACCTACATGGACTAATGGAATAAAAAGGAAAAGATTCGAATGGAATATAATAATGTCGTTATCGAAGACTATGCCTATATAGAACCTCCAGAAGTTCTAACAAGTGACAAACTAGAAGAACTTCTTGAGCCAATATATACTAGACTCAAACTCCCTCATGGAAGACTTGAGCTTATGACAGGAATAAAATCGCGAGGTTTTTGGCCAAACTCAACTAGGCCAAGCTCTATTGCGACTGAAACTGGAAATATTCTCTTAGACAAGCTTTCAAAAAAAGGAATTAAAAAATCAGATGTAAATCTTCTGATTAGCTCAAGTGTTTGCCGTGACTTCCTAGAGCCTTCAACGGCTTCAGTTATTCATGCAAATCTTGAAATGCCAAGTGAATGTATGCTCTTTGATATTTCAAATGCATGTCTTGGAATGGTTAGCGCATGGGAGATTGTTGCTAATATGATTGAAACTGGTGCCATCAAACGTGCCATAATTGTTTCAGGTGAAAATAGTGCTCCTCTACTGGAGAACACAATTAAGACATTGAATGAAGACCAAAGTATTACGAGAAAGTCTGTAAAGAAATTCTTTGCAAATCTCACTATTGGTTCTGCTGGTGTAGCATACTGCCTTGCTCACAAAAGTGAGGCACCAAACGCACCACAAATCACTTCAATTACGAATCGTAGTGATTCAAAAGCAAATAAGCTATGCCAAGGTGACGGCAATCCAGAGTCACTTGTCATGGAAACTGACTCTGAAGAACTATTAAAATATGGAAAGGCCCTAGCAAAGAAAACTTTTGATGATTCAAAACTTGATCCTAAAGAGATCGATATTGTTATTGGCCACCAAGTAGGTAAGGCCCATAAAGAAGTTGTCCTTGGAAAACTAGGTCTTAATAGGCATGAAACCTTTGATACATTTGACACTCTCGGAAACACTGGCTCTGCGGCCCTTCCAATTACATTAGCAAAAATGAGTGATGTTCAAGGGATTGAAAAAGGTAAAAAAATCGCCCTAGTGGGTATAGGTTCAGGGCTTTCATGCTCTGTCCTAGGAGTAACTTGGTAATGAATATGACAGTAAATACATGGCAACATGAATACCCTTTTAGAAATAACTTTCTTGAAATTGACGGAAAGAAATATCACTATTTAGACGAAGGAAATCCAGAAGGTGAAGTTATTATCATGCTTCATGGTAATCCAACGTGGTCATTCTACTATCGTAATATTGTAAAAGAATTACAACAAGACTATCGCTGTATCGTTCCAGATCATTTCGGTTGTGGACTTTCTGACAAACCTCAGGACTATGAGTACACATTAGAAAATCATATTAACAATGTCCTTATGCTTATCGACCAATTAGAGATTAAGAAATTCAAGCTTCTTGTTCACGACTGGGGAGGAGCTATTGGAATGGGTGTAGCGACAAGTCGTCCAGAGTGCGTAACAGGAGTTATCCTTCTTAATACTGCAGCCTTTAAATCTCTTGATATTCCAAAGCGTATCGCACTTTGCAAGCTTCCAATTATTGGTGAGCCAATGGTAAGGGCCTTTAATGCCTTTGCTTGGCCTGCTACATTTATGACAACAACAAGGCCACTAGAAAAGCATATTAAGGAAGGCTACCTTCACCCGTATAATAATTATGCTAACCGAATTGCTACAGCTCGCTTTGTTAAAGATATTCCTTTATCAAGTAGTCACCCAACTTATGCGAGACTGTCTCAAATTGAAGAAAATCTTAAAAATGTAACATGCCCTAAGATGTTTCTTTGGGGAGCACAGGATTTTTGCTTCAACATGAAGTTTTTAAAACGCTGGAAAGACTTCTATCCACCAGAAAGTGCTGAAACGAAGTATATCGTGTATCAAGATGCTGGCCACTACGTTATTGAAGATGAAAAAGAAAATTGTCTAAAGGAAATAAAAGGTTTCTTAAATGAATATCGCGCATAGGATTGAAAACTGGGCACAGAAAACACCAGATAAGGTTTGTATAAAGTTTCCAAGGAAAACAGGTAGCGGCTATCATTATGATGAACTTACTTTTAAAGAGTTTAATGACCTAAGCTCACACTACAGCGCTGCTTTGAATCTAGAAGGGATCCAAAAAGGAGATAAAGTTCTTCTCTTTGTTAGGCCGTCATTTGATTTCCCGGCCCTTACCTTTGCTCTATTTAAAATTGGTGCAATTCCTATCTTAATTGATCCGGGAATGGGATTAAAAAATCTTTTCAAAGCAATTAAAGACGCAAGGCCTGATTACTTAATTGCTGTTAATATTGTTCATATTCTTAGAATGTTTAAAAAGGACAGCTTTAAAACAATTAAGAAGTTCTTCACAACAGAAAGTAAGATCTTTCCTCACTTAACAACAATCAAGTCACTAAAGGAAAGAGATCAACTTAATTTTGAAACACAAAAAGTAGAAGGTAATGAGCTTGCGGCCATCCTCTTTACTTCAGGAGGAACAGGACGACCTAAGGGTGTCGAATACACTCATGAGATCTTTAATCGACAAACAGATGTGTTACAAGAGTTGTTTAACTTAACACCTGAAGATGTCGATGTACCAGGTTTCCCACTCTTTTCTTTTTTTACAATGTCCATGGGGATGACTAGTGTGATTCCTGATATGAATCCTAGTAAACCTGCAAAGTGTAACCCAGAAGCACTTGTTAAAAATATCAATGACAATGGTGCCACATTTATTGCTGGCTCACCTGCTATTTGGGAACGCGTTGGAGACTATCTAGAAAAAACCAATCAGACTCTTAAAAGCGTAAAGCATATTGTAATGTTTGGCGCTCCTGTTAGAAATGAAGTTCATGAGAAACTAATAGCACGCCTCGAAAGAGAAGATGCCGATACATATACGCCATATGGGGCAACAGAGTGTTTACCAGTTAGTTGTTTTAATGGACGAGAAGTCTTAACGAACACTCAATTTGAAACGGCCCAAGGTGGTGGTACTTGCATTGGTCAAGCTTGTCCAGGAGTTGAGATTAGAATTATTAAGGATGTCGATGGCGTGATCAAAGACATTAAAGATACAAAGCAACTTGCTACTGGTATGGTCGGTGAGATCATCGTTCGTTCAAAAACTGCAACTGCTGCCTACCATGAGCTTCCTGATAAAACGAGAGAAGCTAAAATTTATGATGGTGACACTTTTTGGCATCGTATGGGTGATCTTGGAAAAATCGATGCCAATGGACGAGTTTGGTTCTTTGGTCGAAAGGACCATCAGGTTAAGGCCCATGCAACAACATATTACCCTATTTCAACAGAGGCCATTTTTAACAAGCACCCCCAAGTTAATAAATCTGCTCTAATTTGGATCCTAAGAAATAACCGTGTCCGTCCAGCGCTAACGATTGAGCCAACAGGCAGAGTTATGAATAAGTCGAGGCTTAAGCAAGAGCTAAAAATTATGGCCAATAAATACAGTCACACTAAAGATATCGATGAGATTTTTATTTGCTCTAAATTTCCAGTCGATATTAGGCATAATATTAAAATTGATCGTAAGGCCCTGGCACAAATGGCCCAACAAGGAAAGCTTAGGTAATAACATGAAAATTCTCGTCACTGGTGTAACAGGCTTTCTTGGCCATCATATTGCGAAAGATCTTTTGAGCGAGGGCCATGAGGTCATCAATTTCTCAAGACGTCACACAAGTGAAGTCGAAGAGCTTGGAATAAGAACACATCAAGGTGACTTAACAAATTTTCAAGATATCAAAGATGCTCTTACAGGTATTGATGCTGTTTTTCATGTTGCTGGCAAAGTTGGAATGTGGGGAAGAAAAGAGGATTTTGAGAGAATCAATATTGACGGGACAAGAAACCTTCTAAAAGCAATAAAGGAAGCTGGCGTCAAATACCTCGTTTATACAAGTACACCTAGTGTTGTCTTTGGAAAAGAAGAGATAAAAAATGGTGATGAGTCCCTTGCTTACCCAGAAGTCTATTTAAATGAGTATGCCAGAACAAAATCTGTTGCAGAAAGGCTTGTCCTAGAAGCAAATTCGACGAATCTTTTAACAACTGCAATTAGGCCACACCTCATTTACGGCGAAAGGGATAAGAATATCATCCCTACCCTGGTAGAAAGAGCAAAGAGTGGCCGTTTAAAAATTATAGGAAAAGGCAATAATCTAGTGGACATCAACTATGTTGAAAATGCTTCATTAGCACACGTTATGGCGCTCAAGGAACTTATAGCAGAAGCGAAGAATCAAGGAAAGGCCTACTTTATCGGTCAAGAACGACCAGTGAATCTATGGCACTTTATTAATGAAATTCTAATGGCAAAGGGTGTTGCACCATTAACAAAGAAAGTTTCATTAAAGCTAGTTTATCATATTGGAGCAATTTGTGAGTTCATTTACAAATTAATTGGCAAGTATGAGGGACAACCTGCCATGACACGATTTGTGGCCTTACAAATGGGAACCTCACATTATTTTAAGCACCACAACGCACTAAAAGACTTTGGCTACTCTCCTAAAATTTCAATTGAAGAATCAATTGAGAAGATAAAAAACTAAAGCACTTAAAACTAGCCGATATATTAAAAAGTATCCAAATTGGATACGCTTAATTAGCTTCATAAAGAAGTGAATTGTAGCAAGTCCAACAACAAATGAAACAATAACGCCCACTACACAACTTAGCATATCAAATTGTGCTCCCTGAGGGTTCCCCATAAGGTTATATGTTTTTAACAAGAAGGCAGCAAAGATTAATGGTAGTGAAAGTAGAAAAGAGAAAGAAGAAGCGTCTTCTTTTGATAGCCCTAAAAACCTCGCAGCTGTAATCGTAATTCCAGAGCGCGAAACTCCTGGAAAAATAGCAAGAACTTGAGAGAGACCTATCACAATTGAAGAAGAGGCCCTAAAGCCTTCCATATTCTTATTTGTTTTTCCAATTCGGTCTGAGATAAAGAGGAGAATACCAAAAAAGGCCAAGTTAAAGGCAATAAAGACTTCGTTACGTCCATAGTTTTCGGCAGTTGATTTTAGAATCAGTGCAAAGAATCCTGTAAAGAATGTTGCAATTAGAAAGTTTTTCGTGAAGTTATCACAGCTCTTACCGGGAATAAGAAAGAGCACAGCATTTTTCACAATTCTTTTCACATCATTAAAGAAATAAATCCCTACGGCCAATGCCGTACCAACGTGCATGGCAAGATCAAAGAAAATTCCAGGATCTTTAAAATCATAGATAAAAGGTAGAAGTGCGAGATGCCCAGAGCTAGAAACAGGTAAAAACTCTGTTAGACCTTGAATTATTCCATAGACGACTGCCATCCATAATGTCATCTCTCAACTTCCTTTGTTGCTTTTAACGCTTGCGTTGGCGCTTACTCTTTTTAGTGCGTGTCCCCTTTCTTGGAGACTTCTCTAATGCCTTCTTCACATTGACTTGTGAAAGCAATTTAATATCTTTTAATTTTAGAGCAAGAAGGATGTCATTAAAACCTTTAATTGTGGCCTTCGAATAAGAATTTTTGTTTTTGTCCATGGCCAATTGAAAAACAAGACTAAAACGCTGTAAGGCCGAACGAACACTAGAAATATAATCTTCATTATTTGACTCTAGTGCCCTTTTTGCATCCATCTTATAGTATTCAACAAGGTAATTTTCGAGTCCTCTTGTGTAGTCGCGAGTAAATTTAATATCTGTTTTATTTGAAATAAGGTCAAAACCAGCAAGTGGATTAAAGATCCCATCCTTTACCCAAGTCTGTAGTCGTTCATTTACCTTTTCTCCCCATCTCGCTTTAAAGAAAAGTGTATTTGCGAAAGCTGTTTGGGCCTTATCATTATCAAGATTTCGGTCCCAAATGCTCTTATATACAACAGGCTTTAAAAGGGAGAGGCTAAAGAAAGTTTCACGGTAAATAATATTTTCACCTGAATAGTCTTTCTTCCTTATGAGAATATTTTCACCGCTTTTAATAAAGTCGATATAGTTATCATTGGTAATTTCAAGTAATTTCTCTAGTTCAATTTTAAGCTGTAGATAAGGTAGAAATTGAAAATGCCCTTTTAAAATGAGCCTAGGAATACTCTTATAATTGACGAGAAATGCATTTGAGATCAGTTCAAAAAGCTCAAGACTTGCTCTACTACTTAGGTAGTAAAGATCATCATCTCCCCTTTTTGACAATTCTAGCACCTTACTCAACTCAGGATAATATAGATCAAAAAGAAATAAGTTATCACGAGCGACCTTTACAAGTGAATAAAGATCAAAGCGTGATGAAATTTTAAAGATACCCTTATTTTTAAGTTTCGTATCCCAAATCGATATTAATGGACGATAGATCGTTTTTGAATCGACCTTTCTAATTTCAAAACTAGGCCTTATGGTAAATCTTGAATTATCTAAATTGGTAAAACTTGAAAAACCTAGACTTGTGGAACCGATTTCGGAGAACGATTCAAAATCAGTAATCTCTCCTTCCACAAAAGTCTTTAGACCAAAATCCACAAATTGGTTACTAAATAATTGCTGCTTATACATGAGGGCACTAAATGGCGTGAGCCCAATCGAGACAACACAAATTATTGTAGCAACTAAGTAAGATAATACTTTTGATTTATAAATAATTCTCGAGGCCGTAAGCTTCACACTTATTGGTGACTCCACCCCTCTTGCAAATATATCCAAAATGAGTCGCACTGGTAATAAGATCAAGCGCATGATGGCACCTAATCTTTTTTGTATGGCCGAGCCCGCTGCAAGTCTAACACCACAAACATATTGACCGAGTGTAATACTAAAGAATAGTGAGCAATAGAATACATAGAGAAAGTATGTAATCAAGTAGACATAGAGATGCTGAATTGAAGCGCCAAGATTTTTAATATTAAAAATTGCATTTGTGATAGATAAAATAAACTCACTACCTAAGAGCCCATAGCTTATAAATAAGCAAAGACATAAATCGATAATGGTAGCAGTAATTCTTAGGTAGCGATTTGTATAAAATGTCATAGATAATTCAACCAACGGCCACTATTTTTGGCACTCAAATTTTAAATATTCTCAATTATAGAAGTATTTTAACACCATGAAATCTCATGTTCCATTACATAAAATCAGCGACTTATTTGCACCCTTGTGTATTTATTTAACCAATTTATTAGGTCAAGCATCAATTCATTAATAAAATAAAGAAAATTACTAAAATGTCGATAAGTATAAAGCATTGAATTGACAGGGGAAGTAAAGTGAAAAGATTAACGAAGGCCAAAGAGCAAAATAACTTAAGAAAGAAAGGAACAGGTTCCTCTTTCAAAAAAGTTAAAGTCAGCGTAATGGCGTTAACACTTATTCACTCATCTATTCCGATGAGCGCATTCGCTTTTAAGAAAAATGGTGAGTCTTGGGCAGAGTTCACGGCCGGCTCAGGAATGAAAACTGTTATTGGTGGGCTAAACATGATTGGGGATATTTCTCAACAAATGTACAACCAAGGACGCCTATCAAACACTGAGATCCAAGCACTTCAGGCCTTCAATAAGTCAAAGGCCGATGCTCAACAAAAGCTTCAATCAAGAAGAATGCACCCTGCTTTTAACTGCCCTCTTGCTCCAGAGCCAATTCTTGCACCAAATGGAGCCTGTAGTATTGGTGGGAATCTTAAGATCCCTGAGCAAGCACTAGAATTTGGACAAAATATTTTAAATGAATACACAAGCTTTCTGAAACCAAGAAATACTCCACCATATGTTGGTTCTCAATGTATTGAGGATGGAATGAAGAGTATTCAAGATAACTTTGCTTCAATGACTTCTCAGTATGATCGCATGATTGAGCAATTCGAAGCAGAACTTAAGAAAGTAGCAGAGATTCAAAAGAAAAATAGAATTAAGATCAAAGAAGTTCACGCTCTACTTAACGGTGGTGGAAATAATGTAAGCCAGGACTTCATTAATACTGACTTTAATAAAATTATGCCAGCTTCATGTGTGGAAGCATATGATGTGAATAAAATCATTAAGAAGCAAGGTGGGCTTGTTGGCCTAAAAGATAGAATGAGCAGTGATGACCGTAAGGCAAAACGCTTTAGAGGAAGCTCTCTTATCACAATGAGAAATCAAATTGAATCTGATAAGAAAAAAGTTGCTCAAAGACTTGCGACAGGTGGTTACGATGAAGCACTAAGAGAAGACCTTTTTAAAGGAACTCAATTTGCGAACCTATTTTCATCAGCAAGAACTTTTGCAGCTCAAAATACAACAGCGAAACTTAAGAAAGTGCAAACAATGCTTTCAAGTCTTGGAGTAAGTGATGCAGACCTTCCAAAATTTGATGATCCAAGCTTCTTAATAAAAGTTGATCGCCTAGCTTCAAAATCAGAAGATTCATACAAAGAGAAATTCATTATCGATTGTATGACTGGAAAAAATGCTGCTGCCTACTCGACTCCAATTAACCAAGCAGTTAACTCATTTGATAACGTAAAACTTGGAAATCAAGGTGACACTCTTTCATCATTTAAAAGAGCTGCATCTAATGCATTCTCTGATCCAACATCTCTATCTTCTCTAGACAGTGTTGCGAACTCATTTAACAACAATGATATTAGAATCACAGTTTCTAACAGCAGTGGAAATAGTGTGACAAAATCAGCTAAGGAATACTATAGCGATATCAAGAATGAATGTGTTGCTATCTACAATGGTGACCTAAAACCAGCTGGTGATGTGGCAAATCTTGAAACATACCGTGCAGAAGCAAAAGCTCTAAAAGCTGAAGCTAAAAAACTTCAGTCTCTAACAAAGAGAACACTTGCTTCAGAGGGTGACGGAAGTATCATGGCGGAAATTGATGAGCTAATTTACAATTGTAATGGAAATGCAGTTGAACTTAGCAAGTGTGGGCCAGATGTATATGAAACATCAAGCAAATCATTTTGTGTAACTCAAGCAGCAGCTTGTTCAGACAATGTAAATACATGTGCTACTTTTACAGAAACATTAGTTAATGCAAAGACAGCAGAACTTAAGCAAAAAGCAGATACTTACAACGCTCAAATGCAACAGTATGAAAACAAAGCAAAGGCCTTAATGGCACAAATGCAAGCTCATATGAAACAAGTTTCTGATCACGCATATAAGAATATGTTCCCTAACCTAACACCAGAAATGGCAAGAGCATATGGTATCCCAGCTTCTTCTGGTCTTACTTTTGGTAAACTTCAAGACCTTGATCAACCAATGGATGAAGCTGAAACAAAAGGTATCTTACTAGAAAAAGATCCTGAAGCCTTTATGCGTGACCTACTAGCAGGAATGAATGGTAATAGTGCAAGCATGAGAGCTGATCTTAACAAATGGTTTGAGAATCAGAACACTCACCTAGCTTCACAAGTTGAAAAGATTAACCAAAGCCTTCAAGAAGAAAGAGGGAAATGGCAAGAATTCGTTTCAAATTGTGCAACAGCTATTAATGACAGAAACCAAGCGGCACAAAAAGCAGCGAAAGAAGGTGCAGAAAAAGCCGCAGAAGCATCACAACAACAAGTTGAGTTCTGCTACAAACTAAAAGGACTACAGGACTCAAGTCCAGGCCCTGGTTGTACAGGAGACAATAATGCAAGTGACCTATACTCAGATGCAACAGAAATTGCTTCCATCCTTCAAGCACAATCAGGAGGACAGTCACCTCTTCAAATGGCAATGAATGGTGGTTCTTCAAGTACTCTAATTTTTGAACAGATTTCTGAGTATAAGAAACTATGTGCAAGTGCATCGGCAGAAGGAAGTATTCCTTCTGATGGTGAATCAAAAGACTCATCAAACAGTGGAAAATCTCTTGCTCAACTTCAAAGTGCTTGCTCTAACAGTGGGCAAAATGATGAGCAGCTGATCACTTCTCTAACAACGAAACTTACAGACAACCTTTCAGAGGAAGGAAGTAAGTACAAAGAAGATATTGAAAACTTCATTAACAATGACACTCAGATTGGAGATGATGCACTTAAGGCGATCTCTGATAAGAATATCATTATCGCTCAGCAAATTAAGTCTCTTAAAAACAGAGCAGCTGAGATTAGTGGAGACTATGATGGAAAAGGTCTTTGTAAGATGCTTTCATCAGGGCGTGACCAATATGTTGGTAAGCTATGTGATGCAAAAGCTGATACAGCAAAAGAAGAGTGTATCACTAGAGAAAGAAAAGATTTTGAAAAAGATAAGCTAGTTGCTTTAGGAGTTGCTTACGAGGCGAAAATTATTACTCAAATTAGCTCTCCAGGACTTCAAAGTGAGTGGAACCGTATTGGTGAGAAGTATAGTGGAACAGCTTGTGCGGCCATTAATGGATCTCAATATGGACAAAAAGGATTTATTCCAGGGCTTATTGAAAAGATCGATCGTGACCTAGCGTCAGATGGAATGATTCAGTAACTCGATAGAATAGAATATATTTATTCAAGGGCATGGGAGGCCTAATTGAAATTTGCGGTACGTATAGTTAAAAATAAAAAAGAACTACTTCATACACTAGGGACTTTAGGGTGTATCAGTATCCTTGCAACTTCATGTGTGGTCGATCAAGCCTCTTCATCACGAGAAGGCTCAGGTGGTTCGGCCCTAAGCAATACTCAAGATACTGTATCAGCAAATTATGGACGTGTCTTAACAGCAAATCCCCTCGTTCTTAGCGATTACACTGCTGACGAGAATACAGACCTCTCAACTCTCATTACTCGCTCACCTGTTTATATTACAAGTAATGAGTATTTAACAAAATCTTGTTCACTGATTGGTGACTGTCTAGAAGTGACAGAAGATGCCGGTGTTTCAGCATTTCAAAATGAATCAAGAAAGTGGGCCTTCCCTGTTACAACAACAGAGTTTTTACAAATCAATGCTTTTTATCATACGGCAAAAGTTATCGATACATACCTAGGTGATGTTACAACATATGTCTTTGATCGCCTTAATCAGGTCTCATACGACACAGCTGTGCCAACAAATACAGATTTACACAAGGCCTATTGGAATGCTTCAAATAAGGCAAAGCTTGTCGTTCATGCAGATGCAAGTCTAAGAAAGAATGCCAGTTTTGATCCAAGTAACTTCCTAATCAAATTAGGTTATATTCCTGGCTATCAAAATATCAAAATGGCCCAAGATCCTTCTGTTATTTATCACGAATTTGGCCATGCTATTGTTGATCGTCTAATGAACCATAGAAACAGGGCCTTTAATGCAGCATTTTGTTTAAATACACAAAATCCGATTTGCCTTGAAGAGTCAGCCCTTGGTTACTTTGGCCATGATGAAGCCTACTCGATTAATGAAGGTATTGCCGATTACTTCTCTTACTTCACTAATGACAGAGAACATATGGGAGAATGGGGATTAGGAAAATTTGCAAATGCTTCACGCCCTATCTCAGAAGACGATTCAATGCATATCGCAGGGATCTCAACTGATGAAGACTCAAGACTCAGTTATCCAGAATACCTTGGTTACGATGTTTATAGTAAAGAAGCTCGTGTTGACGATATCCACGTTGATGGACAAATCATTAGTCACCTTCTTGTTGCTTTAACAAAAGAACTTAGTAATCGTTGTACAGGAAATATTGGTGATGCCAAGAAGCTTGTCTTCTACGCACTTGTCGAGTCACTAGGCGAACTTGGTGACCTTTCAGCACAGGCAAAAGATGGACTAACAGGTCAGATCAACCTAGATCAAGACTATGCGAAAGAATGGCTTAAATCGGTAAACCCAATTAACTTCAGACGCTTTTCTCAATCACTGGCCAGAAATGTCTACAATATCACGAATAGCCAGTACAACCTTTGTACATACCAAAACTTTTCTAAGGACAACTTAGAGCAATTATTTGATTCATACGGATTACTACTTTTTAGAACTTATAATAATAACTTCAACTCTATTTCAACGACGAATATCACAGTTAATCCACTTAATCGTAAGAAAACAGAGCTTATTAATAAAAACCTTCTTGTAAAAGACACACGTTCTTCATACTCATCATTAAGTGTATTTGATATCCGCTCGTCAGTTTATCAAACAATTCAAAATCAAATGGATGTGGGAGAAGTAACAACAGTCGATGCCAGATATAACAATGGAAACGGTAAGGTTTCACCAGGAGAGATCGTAGGTCTATTTGTTAGTGTCTATAACAATTCAAGCTCTATCATGGCAGGAACAAGAGTGCTAGCATCAGACTGGGCCCACATGCAAGACGGTGTACCTTGTTCAAATTTAAGTGATGGATACCCTTCTATTTCACAAGGCGGTAAGACTTGTGATCCATTAACTGAGACAAATTATAATGACACAGGAAGAATCATGCCTGTATGTATGCTTACATATAATGACGGTACAAGCACAAAGCTCCTTAATCAACATGAGTTCTTAAAGAGAATGAAGTCCGATATTGGGCTCCTCGAAAAAGACTGTCTAGGTCAAGGTGAAGACCGCACTCAAGATGACTTAAATAATTGTTTCGTAAAGGCCATCCCAAGCACGAATGTTCAAAACATTCCATTCATGGCCCCTAAGTCTAATTGGCAAGAAACAATGCAAGCTGAACAAGGAACTCCTCTATTTACAGACTCAAATATTATGTTCTTTGAGATCAATAAGAATATCCCTCTAGGAACAGAAGTATCATGTCGTCTACGTATGACATTTGCAAATTGTGAAGATTGTTACCACGATCTAACGAGTACCAATTATGATGACTTTAAAGACTTTGAGTTTGCAGGTGAAGAACCATTTAGCATTTTAAATATTAACTTTACGATTGAACAATAAGTTCAATAAAAAGAAGGCATAGATGAAAAAGTTTTTACTATTTTGTAGTATCTCTTTAGCAGCACTTTTTATTATTTCTTCATACCAGAATGAAGGAAAATCAAATTCTAAAGAATACTCTTCCACAGGTAGTAACAACCAAAAGCGCTATAAAGCACGAAAGCACCATCATGGACACAAACAACACTCTCGAAAGATTGCCTCTGTTCCAACAGCAGATTTCCCTAAAGATGGCTCTGCTCCAAATGACTCCTTAGCAGATGTCACAAAAGAGCTAACGAAAGAAGATATCGCTGTTATTAATAAGGTGAAAAAGAACCTACCAATTCTTACGAATAGTGAATTTGAAATTGTAAAAAGACTTAAGATTACAGATAAGAGCATTTATATCGTCAATCGAGACGTGAACGGTATGCCGCAATCATTTACGGCAATTATTGATAATAAAACGGGAAGAATTGAAAAGAGTTGGGGAAAGACTCGCTACGAGTCTCCCCTAAGCACCAGACATTACCCAGCAACTACTTACTAACTTGCTTGATCCACTCTGTTGTGTGACCGTTATTTCCAAGACGACGTACCGTCTTCTCATAACCATGGCTTTCATTTAGTGAATATTGTCTGAAGTTATCAATTGAACAAAAGTGTACAATCTCTTTCACATCAAATTCTTTGGCAGCTTGTTCAAAGAAGTCCATAATTCGATGAGAAAAACCACTTCCACTATGTTGCATCTTAATTGATGTATTCTTGCAAAGAAGCTTATCACCTTCTTTCTTAACGAAAGCAGCAGCGATAATCTCGTCAGATAATTTTACTGAATAAAGTTGCCAACCATCTGACAACTCTTTCTTAATATCATCTAATGTCCATTTAAAATCTGGACTATCAGAGAATGCCTCAACGTTATAATCGTAAACGTCTTTTACTTTCTTTTGAGATGTAACTGACTCAAAACTTAGTTCGCCTAATTGAATGGCCTTTACCATGATTCCTTCCTAGTAAATAATATTGTAAAAAACTGAGATCTTTCTACAATTATAGCGTAGAGATATAAGCAGCAAGATCCTTAAAGTCTGAATCGTTCAGACCTTTAATAAATGGTAACATATCTGGGTTCTTTCTTTCACCAGTTTTAAATTGAACAAGTGATGAGTAAATATACCAGTCGTATTGTCCCGCAATACGAGGAGCGTTCATCGACTTCTTTCCTTCTCCATTATCACCGTGACATGAAATACAACGTGAGTATAGAGTCTTACCTTTGGCCGCGCTTTGAGCGTGAACAGTATTCATTGAAAAAATACCTAGTGTGATAAGTGCAAGGGCCGTTAACTTCATTCTAGTTCCTCTTTTATAAAATCTATTTTTTGTTAATTTTCTTTACCGTATAGCTATCTAATATTAACTGCTTATACATCACTGCGCAACTAATTTTATACGCTGAGATTGAAAGCTAAAGTTCATATACTTAGCAATACAATCATAGATCATCTCTTTTAAGCTATCGGCCTGTAGCTGACGCAGCCCACCAAATACTAGGCCATCATCAACGCAAACCTCATTTTCTTCGATGCTAAATAATTGAATTTGACCTAAGTTATAACTCTCCAGAGTCGCATTCACATTTTCAATAAGTGAGACCATTTTCACAAGACGCTCTTTTAGCGCCAAATTTTCCCAATTAAGAACTTCTATTTTATTATTCATCAGTGCATTTTCAAAAAATTCTTTTTGAATTTCTTGCAAGATCGTTTCAAACCACTTTTTTAAATCTAAAACTCCTGGCCAACTATGTTGGGCAGTACTATCTCTTAGGAAACTTTCCGCTTCTCTGAATGTCATAACAAATAAGGCACTAGGCCCAACTTTTTTTACAATCGTCAAGGCACTATAAATAAGGGCCTTCTTTCTTAGCGCATCTTCTTCATTTGCCATAAAGCTTTCATCAAAGAAGCTTGCTGAAATATATTGAGAATATTGTGCAGTATCGAGATCACGAAGAAGCTCTTGTGCTTTATTTGATATAGTCATCATCCACCTTTTATAGGAATCAAAATAACAGCTTTGAATACTTTTGACCATAAATTAAGAGATTATGCTATCATTTAGAAATGACACAAGATTCGCAAACAGTAAAAAAAAGATATCATCTAATCGACCTCACGAGAGGCATAGCAGTCATTTTAATGATTATCTTTCATTTCACATATGATCTTGATGTCTTTGGATTTGTGGATGTTGAATTCTTTAGGCCAGGGTTTTGGTACTACCTCCCGCGCCTTATAGTAACTCTTTTTATGTTCTCAGTAGGTGTATCAATATGCATGGCCCATCCTGGAAAGATTCACCCACGTCCATATCTAATTCGCCAAGCAAAAATTGGTATTGCGGCCATTATCATTAGTGTCTCAACATATTTTATGTTTCCAAAAAATTGGATCTACTTTGGAACACTACATTGTATCTTCTTCACAACATTACTAATCACGCCCTTAAGAAAAAGACCATGGCCCAGCGCAATATTGGCCATTCTCATTCTAGTACTTGAAATGACCCCATACGCCATACCATTTCCAGAGATGAGTCACGCGTCGCTAGACTTTATCGCAGTCTTTCCATGGGCCGCTATTTCAATGCTAGGAATAGCCTTCTTTCATCTTGGCTGGCATAAGATTGATTACCCACAGTGGCGTCTTATACGATTTACACAGTTCTTAGGGAAGCATTCATTTCTTATCTATGTTACTCACCAACTATTTCTCTACTCAATTGTTTATATTGCGTACAAGATCATAAAAGGTGCGCCACTTTTGTAAGGTTTTTGAAAACTTTTTGAAATCCATAGCCTCTCTTTACCAACTATGCTATTTAATTTAGCAAAGGAAAAAGGCTAAAAAGCAATGGTAAGTAACAAGTTCAATTACAAGTACTTTGAGCGTTCAATTGGCTCAATGAAATTCGCAGTTTTTATAATTTCACTATTCTCACTTGCAATGATTGTAGGAACATTCGTTGAAAGTTATTACGGAACAGACTTCGTAGGAAGGCTTATCTATAAGACTTGGTGGTTTATGGCCATTCAATTCTTTATGGGACTAAGTATTCTTTTTGCAGCACTTATAAGGCTCCCGTTAAAGAAAAGGCTCTACGGTTTCTACACAATTCACACAGGCCTTATCATTATAGGGATTGGTTCATTTGTCACATATATTGCTGGAATAGATGGAACCATCCACCTGCAGCCAATGACTCCAACAAGACAGGTTGTACTTAACGAAGATGTTATTGAGATCACGCGTCCAGATGAAAATACTAGAGCAGTTCTGCCTCTTCCTTATAGTGCATTTGATAGTAGTATTGACGTCACTTACAAAGAAATTGAAATTAAAGAATATATTCCATTTGCTGATAAAGTTATGCAGTGGCTCCCGGCCAAAGATAGTGTTAATGATTCAGATAATATGCACTCTTCAAGCTATATCATTTCAAATGATAACGTGGCCCAAGACTTCACTTTAAGCCTTCACCCTGAAGCATTTGATTTTCAAGCTTCTCTTAGCATGGGACTTTTAAGTATTACTTACCTACCTAAAACTCTTGCCCCATGTTTTTCAACACCTAGTGATAGTGGCCTAATTCTTTGGGATTCAAGAACTTCACAGTGTTACACAGCAGAAGAGAAAAATATTAAGGTTGAAGAGACGGCAACTAATAAACGATTCTTTGTTATTAAAGACGGTGAGAATGTATATTCATTTCTCCCTGACTTAAGCCCTTGGGCGCTTGACCAAAATCTAAAGCCTGCAATGAATGCACCAATCAGAGTATTCTCTAAGAATCTTTTCAAAGAAAAGCCAAACCTATTTCTATTTGGAGACTCGGCTTCTTTCTTTGATAAAGATGCTGACAAATGGATTAGCCAGAATTTTGATAACCAAGGTCTAATGTCACTTCCTTGGATGGGCTTCACTCTAAAATTAGTTCGCAACGAAAAAAACCTTGTACCAACAATGGTACCAGAGTCAACTTTACCAATTCAACAAAATGGTGGACTAGTTAAAGGTATGACAAGAGCAGCTAAAATTCAGGTAAGAGATAAAGAGTATTGGTTAACAGATGATAAGCCAGTTTCCGTACTTATTGATGGTGTAAAGACAAATGTCTACTTAACAAAAAGATCGTTTCTTCTACCATTTGAGTTCACACTTACTCGTTTCAAAATGGATAAAGACCCCGGAACGAATCGCCCAGCAAGTTATGAGAGTTTTGTAAATTTATTCACAGATGGTGCTACAACTCCATATCATGTCTATATGAATAACCCTCTTAAGTATGATGGCTTCACTTTTTATCAGGCTTCATACTCTCAAGATCCTGAAACAGGACAATATAGTTCAACCCTATCAGTAAACCTAGATCAAGGTCGCTGGATTAAATACCTAGGCTCAATCCTACTCGTCTTAGGTTCTCTATGGCACTACTACCTAAACTACCGCCCTAAGAGAAAGACAAAGGACCTATTAGGTCTTGAAGTAGCAGATAGTGACCAATTAGGAGACAAGAAATGATTAAGATTCTACTAAGTCTACTTATCGCAACAAGTACACTTGCTAACGTTAATTTTTGTAATGACGAATTAGGAAAACTTCCTATTCTTCAAGACGGGCGTATTAAACCGCTTACAGTACATGCAAAGGAAGTAATTCATCACCTGACAGGAAAGTACAAGGCCAAAGGTCATTCATCAGTAGGTACTTTTTGTCTTCTTAGCTCAAAGGCCTTTGGCCTAGAAGCACCTTTTAAACTAGAAACAAAGATTGAGCACAAGAATACAAAAGCTCTTCTTGGTGGAAAAAGCTCAATGGCACTTGATGACTTAATTGATGAGAACGTCACAATTAGAATGGCCTATCAGAAAGAAAAGGTTGAGTCAGGTTATAAGAAAGAGCTAAATAAGCTTCTTAATAAAATTGCTCTTTATCAAGACATCATCAATGGAAGTAACTGGCAGTTACCAGTTAAAATGGGTAATGAAATTTCTTGGGAGCCAGTTACAAGCTTTTTAACAAAAGAGAAAGTCGATGCACTTGCACAAATTTCTTCAACACCTTTTAAAGATGTATTTGCTAAGGCAAAGAAAGACTACATCGAAGTAAGTGGAGATAAGTACCTAACAGAATTCTTATTCGACAAGTTACAACTGACGAAGATTGCCTTTGCTTTAACTCTAATTGGACTAGCAGCACTGGTTCTTTTTAAGAAGTTTGGCGTCGCACTTGCTCTTTCAGCACTAACAATTATCGTACAAACAGTTTATATCACTTTAAGAGTCTATATTTCAGGACGTGCACCAATTACAAATATGTATGAAACTGTTATCTTCTCTGGATACGGTGCTCTTCTTCTTTCAATGATTATTGGACACTTTAAGAAGGAAAAGACATATCTCTACATGGGACTTGCATACAACCTATGTACTCTTATGATGATTACATTTGCGACAAATATGGTTTCACCATCAATTAGTCCTCTTGTTCCAGTACTAAGAGATAACTTCTGGCTAAGTACTCACGTAACGACAATCATTATGTCTTACGGTGCCCTGGCCCTAAGCTGGATTTTAGCAAATACAATTCTATTCAAAAGAGCGTTTACAGACTTCAAAGTAGAAGATGAGACATATTACAATGATCTAATCTACACAACTCTTAAATACGGTATCATCATGCTAGCAGCAGGAATTATCCTTGGTGGTGTTTGGGCCGATTATTCTTGGGGAAGATTCTGGGGTTGGGATCCGAAAGAGACGTGGTCACTAATTGTTCTATGTATCTATATGGCAATCCTTCACGGAAAGTATACAAATTGGATCACGAATAAGAGCTTTTCGGTACTAGTAGCAGGAGCCTTTATGAGTGTTATGATGGCATGGTTTGGGGTTAACTACATCCTTGCAACAGGACTTCACTCTTACGGATTCTCTCAAGGTGGAGCATACTTCTTAGGAACATTCTTTGCGGTTCAAACGATCTTCCTAATCTTAACAGTTATAAAATCAAATCATAAAGCAGCATAAAAAAAGGGCCTTCTAAGAGGCCCTTTTTACTTACATAAATGGATTGATATATTGAGATCTAATTTCTCTAAGCATATAATCGTCATCATTCATTTCGAAGTATCCGATTAAGGCCCCTTCAGTAATCTGTTGTTGCTTGTAATAAGACTTAATGAAGCCATTAACATTATCCTTAATAATTGAAGGAAGTGGAACAAAGCTTAAACCTAAGCTTGCTAACGTCAGAACACTTCTAAGTCTCTTGACACGATTTGGACGGTCATAAGAGTATGCGATGGCAGGCGACTTATCAAAAGTGTGATTACCATCAAATAGGTTAACAATCACTCTCTCACCATCAAGAGTTACTTCTTGAAAACCGTAGTTGATTCGATCCCCAATTTCTGAATACTTTGACTTATAAGATCTAAAACGATTTGTTGCCGTTCTAAATTTTGAGTAGAAACTTGCTGTACCGTATCTTGGCCAGTTTAGCTTAGCACTATTCGATTCCCAAAATGCAATCCAATCAATTCTTGACTCATAAATTGAAGAATAGACAAGATCCACTTCTTCTTTTGTTAGGCCAAGATCCACAGGAGCTGCAAACTCAAGATAGTGTAAAAGTAGGTTTTGGTGATAGAAACGTCTTGTTCTAAATAACTTCTCAGTTTCTGTAATAACATAAAAAGCTGTATTTAAAGCAGGAACTGTTGATAAACGTTTACGAGCTTGATTTAATGCCCAATTTACGACTTTATAAGTAACATTTTTGCGGTAGAAAAATGTTGCATTATCTGGCTTTGCAATAATAGTTGGGTCAATATAATAGAAAGTATCCTTAATCTTTGAACCAAACTCTTCAATTAAGTTATTAAACTCTTTATCAGCAAAAATAGCGTTAAAATCAACACCTTCAAATGCACGCATTGAAGTCACCACTCTTTTAACATTCTTCTGTGTTTGAAAATCATTACCTAAAAAATTATGACCTGTTTCAAATAGTCCCTCGACCTCAGCTTCGTAATTTCCAGTAAGTCCACTTTGTGACATCAAGGCCTGTTCATTTAAAATTGAGTTTTTAATATACTCAACATAGTCCTTGAACTTGAATTTTGTACGTATAGTACGATCTCTTACGGCAATAAGTTTTCCAGAATCATCTCTTTCAAAAGAAAATCTGTTATTAAATTTTTCATTTATTCGATCTGGGTTTGCAGCAAGAACATTGCTCGACACTAATAGCATCAATGCTAGCATTAGATTTCTCATTATCTTCCTCCATGAAAATATCCTTTCATTTTAATGGCAGTTGGAAAATAAATCACAAGATGTAAGAAAAGAAGAGAATGTTTAGCAGTTTAATTGAACAAGTTACTCAGATTACTGACCTGACTTTTTCGTGATAGCAGCATCAAGATCATTTAAAAGATCCATATTCTCAGGGGCGGTATTCTTAAGCTTTTCTTCTTCAAGGGCCTGGGCCTGTGCTTCTGCCTCAGCAGCAGCTTCCTCTTCAGATAAAGCAGCAACTCTTTGCTCTTCTAAGAATCTTTCATTGGCCTCTTTCATTACCTGGGCCTCTTTTTCACGAATCTCTTTCTTATGCTGAGTATAAATATCATTCACAAATTGGCGAAGGCGCATTTTCTCCTTTTCACCAATGGCATGAATTAGCCCTTGATACTTATAAGTATTGCCTTCTTTTTTATATATATTCCCTTCTTGAGGAATGATCTTTACTGCAAAATTAAAAGGATGAGTTAAGTAGTAATTCCCTAGTACAAGTTCTTCATCTAAAGAAAAGAAACAAGTCGATTCAGAAATTTCTACTAATTTAGCACCCCTAATAATTAAAGCATGACTTAGTGGTGACTTCTTACTAACAAAGTATTTTGGAGGGTTAAAGTAGCTTTTATTAAGTTTTGCATACTTAATAGGATCTTTCTTTCTTAAAGCAGCAATCTTCGTATTTAATTCTTGCTCTTCTTTCGTTAGGCGCTTTTCTTCTAATTGGTGCACCATTTGAGAAAGTACATTCATCCCTATCATTGTCGGATTCACAAGAGCGAATTGATAGTTAAACCTCTCCTGAAACTCTTTAGAAGTATATCTGTCACAATTGATAACGATAAAGTAAGGACTATTATCCCCTAGTTTTTTTATATTGCTTACTGCATTCTTTAAAATTTCATCTTGCTTTTGATGAAATTCTTCAACACTTTTTGCGATATTGGCCATCTGATCGACATCATGATTTTCTTTTGCCTCATCAAGCTCGCCTTCCTCACTAATAAACTCAGGGTAACAGTAAACAACAATGTCCGGATTTAGTCGTGATATATATGTGTAATCTTCATCAAAGTTTTCATTAATTCTAAAAACAAAGTCATATGAATCAATGAGTTTTTCATTAGTTTTAAAATAATGCATTTGAGGATCAACCATAAATAGCTTAGTGCGCTTTTGTGATCCATAAGAAGAATTATCATTAACCCAATGTTTTAGGGTCTTTCCAATTTTTAGCTTTCTATTTAACTCATTCTCATTTAAGTCTTCTACATTTAAACTAAAACTGCCATCCTCGCGCTTAGCTGGATCAACAAAGAGATACTCTAGCTCTGACCACCCGTTAGCACCATAGTAGATATTATCAAGGCCATGCTTGCGAGCAACAAAGTAATTTGTGTCCATTTGCTTCTTATCAAGGGCATGCTCGACTTCAACAATCCTACCTTCTTCAAGCTTATTATTACATTCAATATGCATTGAACTTAAGCCATAGAAACCAACACGAGCAATTTCTTTAAGCTTAATTGCGGCCTCTAATTTTGCAAGTGCAAACTCAGCAGAAACAGCATCTGCAGGAAAGCGTTGCTTATAAGGATGATAAACCACATCATGAATTTCAATCCCTTTAACAAAAACAAAATCAAAATGAACTGAAATCAACTTTTTCACATCTTTTAAACTACTTACGATTGCAACGACTGGTGTATTTCTAAAGAAATGAATTCTTTTTAAAACCATTCCTAAGTTATGGCCATGAACTTCATCTTCTTTAATGTCGATATAGATAATCGACGGAGCTAATTCAAAGAGATCAAAAATACATTCATTGATATTATTTGCATCGTAAGAAATCTGATGAAAACTTTTTTCTTCAGTTGGATACGTTTTGATATATACTTTTTGTAGGTCATCCCAATAACCAAGGTCCTTACCGAGATAAGCAATCTTCTTTGACACAATTTGTCTCCATTCAATTGATCTTATCTATATAATATCATGATTTAAAAAAGGAATACACAACATATTGGATTTACAGGGCTTTTAAGTTTGACACAAAAACTAAACATCAAAGTCATCATAATATTGACCATGATACTCGTCATTTTCCTTGGTAAAGAATCTTCTGACAAAATATTGGCCAACTCTAATTGTAGAAATGAATCCAAAGTTTTCAAGTTTAAGAATTGCTTGGTGGATTTCTTCGAGTGAAATTTGAAGCTTTTCAACTATTTCAGACATCGACATTAGTTGAGAGATACCATGTTCACGATATGGATTTGCTTTCGTCCATACACGACGATAAAGATACATCAAGATAACAATTTCAACTCTTGTTAAGCGATAATTAACAAGAATCTCATCAAAAAAGATATCAGGTATATCTGAGAACGTAGGAGTAGGATAAGAGTTCGCATCGATCTTACTTGAATCAACTTCTCTCTTTTTATGAGTTGCAATTATTGAATGTATGTCAACCATAATTCCTCCAAGAAGGATTTTCCTTCTTACATTATGGCATGAAATTTGGGTAGAAATCTAGTGCGTTATTTATTTAGGAGTTTTTTACCTAGCTCTTTTTCGGCCAAGGCCTTAATCGCCTTATTCCTAGAGACCTTAGAACGATGTTCAGCTAATTCATTTCTTATCTTTGTGAACAAGTCATAGTTTTTCAGTCGACTATCGTCCTCGAGACGACTAATCGAATTGATTAATTCAATTCGTAATTCGATACAATCTTTTTCAATAAGAGCATTCCTAGCATTTATAAAATTTAGAATCTTCTTATATTGGTTTTTTTTAATAGCAAAAAAAGAATAAAGTTCTTCACTAAAGCCAGCATTATTATAAAGAACAACTTCTTCAATTGAATTCATATCACTAATGAGATAATTTTCATCAAGTAGCACTATTTCACTTAAGGCCTGTGGTAGCTTGATATGATGGCGCTTTACAAGAGAGACAAATGTTTCTACAAATAGCTGACAGTCCTTACACTTTGAAGATTCATACTTTAGGTAATGAAGAGAAATTTTTCGCAGATCAAACTTATTAAAATTTTGATCTTCATTTATTTCAAAGCCTGTATTGATACTAAAGCGAATCGTTCTAAGAAGCCTTACGGGATCGTTAAAGAAGTCCTTATTGATATAATTAATTTTTTTATTTTCTATATCTTTTAGGCCCCCAAAAGGATCAATGATATCAATTTCGATCCTATCATCAACTACACTGAACTGTGCACCGATAGCATTAATTCTTATATCTCTTCGCTTGAATGACTGCTCGTAAGATAAGAAGCTTGAAAACTTAGGTGTAAAATTCTTATGGCCTATATCATCATTAAATTCTTCTAAACGTGCAGAAGAAAACTCAATTTCGGCTTCCCCAAGATTAATACGAAAGACTCCCATCCCAATATACTTGGCCTCAGGGAAGTTCTTTGTTAGATAATTAATCCATTCTTCACCTTCGTATTTTTGAAGATGTCTGATTTCAAAATCAAAGTCTGTCGATTTTTTTCTTAGATACCAATCTCTAACATTACCTCCAACGAGGCATAGTCTAAAACCTTTCTCCCAACCCTTTCTAATAAAAAGTTGAATTGAGTTAGGAATATTTGAAAGGTCATATTTCTTCATGATGTGATTTAAAGAAATGGATTGGCCTCTTTAGTAAGCATTTCAATGGTCTTTCTAATGCGAACTAGCTCTGTCGATTCCTTGTGGTAGACAATGTAGAAACGGTCATTAGAAACTTCAAACGCCTTTCCTAGAGTTTCAATTTCATCGCTATAGTACCAACGCTTTAGTACATGATTTGGAACAACTGCAATACCAAGCCCGCTCTTTACGGCCTGTAGCATATTTCCATGAGAGTTAATTGAGTAACGAACATTTACCTTCTTAGGCTTCTTACCATACTTTGCCACACACCAATTGTAGTAAAGACGATCACCTTGCTCGAAAAGTACCGTAGGCATCTTAGTTAACTCATCTAGAGATGTTTGTTCTGTAATATTAAAAGGGTTACCCTTTGGATAAACGAGAGTTACCGCCTCTTCACTTAGAAGAAGTTTTTCACCGGCCTTAGGCAGTGCACCTTCAGGGAGTACAAGAAAGTCGATCTTATTTTCTTCAAAACTCTTAATTAGATCTTCTTGAAAGCCTAGAGAAATATGAATTGAAAGGTCTTTTTCATTCTCAGCAAAAGTTAAGAGTTCATTAGCAAGCCAAGACTTCCCAACGCCAGTAAGAGTACCGATGCGTATCTTCCCCTTCATCTCATCCTTATTATCTTTGATTTGGACAAGAGTCTCATCCATATCGTTTAGAAAATTTGTAGCAAGCTCATAAAGCTTTTCACCTTCTTGAGTTAGAACAACCTTCTTGCCAGTCCTCTTAAAGGCCTTAACACCTATTTTTGTCTCTAAGTTCTTAACTGATTGCGAGATGGCAGATTGAGTTACATTTAAGTCCTCAGCTGCACGAGAGAAGCTTTCTGCACGGGCCACGGCCACGAGTGTTTGTAATTGGCTTGTTTCTAACATAATTTTAACCTTATCTTAAGTATAAGTTATAACTTATACCAAAAATGAACATTTGTAAATAACAACTCTGTCAAATAATTGTAAATTAGAAGAAAAACGTTACTCCAAAGGAATGGTTAGTAATAACTGGAGTAAGCAGGTTCATGAAAGATATTTGAAAGTCTTTATCTTTGTAAAGACTAAAGTTTACTTCTGCACCAATGATTGGAACAAAGTAGAAGTCACCAATATTTGCAAAGTACGCTCCTTCACTAAAATCAAAACCATTTTCATCAAAATGATAGAAGCCTGCTGTACCATTAATCTCAACATACTTATTGCGATAAAAGTTATAACTTTGGGTTACACCCCAAATGGGCTCACAGTACGAATTCTCCCCTACGAGTAGTCCAGTGGACCAGTCATAAGCATAGTTAAATCGTACTGAGTGCAATTCATTGTAAATGACTCCGCTTCCCTCTGATAACTCATTACAAAGAGGCCTAGCATTTGGACCTGTAGGCTTTTGTATATGTGGCGTAATCCCTCCATAAATATATGTAAGGTTTATTGCCTGTGCATTTGCGGCCATCAAGAATAGAGCGATTATAAGTTTCTTCACATGAATAGATGAAGCAATGATAGTGCCAATTTTTTTAAGGGTATTCAAAGACTTAGGCCGTCTAAAAAGTGAACAGATTTAACAGATCAGTTTAAAATTTGGTCACTTTTAGTCGGCCACAATAGAAAGATTTATTTTTTTGAAATTTCAATTATCGCAGTAGCAAGTGTTCTCTTATGCTTTCTCGTGTCTTCTAGAGTTAACCGAAGAGTTTCTCCACGCTCAACCATTTCAAGTTGTGCTGGATTTAGCGCGTAAGTGCCAAAGACAGAATCTTTTGTAAAACGCTCCTTACCAAGCTCTAGACGAATAACACGATTTCCATATCCTTTATCAATTTCAATATTATTTAAGTCACGCCCCTCTAAAGTGATCTCATCACCAGTTACAAGCTCTTCACTTACATCACCATGTTCAGTAATAAAGTCAGGCAGTATATAAACGATACTTTCATTTCCAATGTGTTCAGGGCTATAGGCATCTATGGCAACTCGTACATAGAAGTCGTCAGGAATTGATCCATCGACCCCCCGAAATATCAATCACACGCACACTTAATGATTCATCATCTTTTACACCAAAGTTACTAACACCCAGAGAAACCTTAGAATGAGCATGACTCCCCTCAATAACGAGAGCTCTCTTAGCATTATCATCATATTGATTGACCGCCTTTATATCCCTAATTTGTCCACTTAGTGCAAATGAGTTTAATGAAGTGATTAGTAAAAGAGTCGATGCGAGCTTCATAAGATTCCTTTGTTAGTTTTTTTTTAACAATAGCAAATCAAGATAATTTCTTTTGTAATTTTGAAAATAAGTTAGTGCTGTATTAAGTATGAACACTAAAGGAATTTCTACATCAAATGAAAAACCCCATGCTATCCATTGTATATTTATCAAATGATCAAACTTCAAAAATTATTCGTCACAACGCTTACACTACTTTCAACATCTATCTATGCAAATGACTGTCAAGAAATTCGTCTTGATCAGGGAGACAATGCCCCTTTTAAGAATTTGCCAATTCATGACCAAATGTATGGAAAGAAGAAAGATTCACAAATGTGTTACGCATTTGCAGGTTCGCAATTTATCGATGCAGTTATACAAAATGACTTAAAAGCAAGAGGACATATTACATCAGCGATTACAACAGCACTTCAAACAAAGCTATCTCCGACAAGAGCAAATGGCAGCAGTGTAAATCTACTCTCTAATATCTCTAGAGGCGCTGGCCGCTCAGGACTTGGAGTAGGACAAATTAATATTCTCTTTAAACAATTAAAACACGGCTACAGCTGTGATCAGAACTTTTTGACATCAATAGGAATTAAAGATCCAAATACATTCTGGGAACCATTCGTCTATGAATTTTATGCAAATAAATCAATTGAAAAAAAAGTCGAAACAGTGAAGAACGAATTAAAACTTCGTGGAGTTACTGAAGAGTTTTTTAATATAGTCGACGATAAAACGATAGGAGAAGCTGTTTCCAAAAAAGGCTTCTACTTAAGAGAACAAGTTATTTTTGAAAAGGTATGCGAAAATAATAAAATTGGACTTAACCTTCCAGAGCTTGAATATCTTGATTACTCTCCTAGTGATATTGGTTATAGTGAAACCGATGAAGAGTTTAAGCAACGTTTTCAAGTTGCTGAAGTAAACCCACAAATTATCCAAAATATTAGTTCAAGCCTTGAGTCAGGAAACCAGCTACCAGTGATCGTCGATATCTGTGCCGAAGTCTTAACAGAAAAAGAAAAGAGCTTTAAGCGCTCTCTACCTGCGATGAATGGAAGCTGTAGTAATCATTCTGTGCTTGTTATTGGCCAAAGAAAGGCCAAGGACAACTCATGTCAATACCTTGTTAGAAATAGCTGGGGCGATTATAAAAACTATGATCCGGCCTGGGAAGTTGATAAGAAGGGACAAATTTGGGTCGATGCAAAGACTCTTTCAAGTAGTGTATTAAAAGTCATTCATGCAAAATAAAAAAGGGCCGTATAAATACGGCCCTTCGAATATAAATCAATATTTTTAAATATCGGCTTAATCTTCGTTTGCTAGCTTCTCTTTACGTTCTTTCATAACTGTCTCTTGAATATTTGAAGGACAGTCAACGTATCTTGCAAATTCCATCGTGTATGATGCTTTACCTTGAGACATAGATCTTAGGTCATTTGAGTAACCAAACATTTCTGAAAGTGGTACTTCAGCATTGATGATAACTTCTCCACCTGGATCAGTTTCTGAACCTTGGATCATCCCTCTTCTTGATGAAAGGTCACCAATTACAGAACCTTGGAATTCATCTGGAGTTGTAACTTCAACTTTCATAACTGGTTCCATAAGAACTGGTTGTGCTTTGTTGATAGCTTGTCTCATCGCTTGTCTTGCAGCAATACGGAATGCCATATCAGAAGAGTCAACGTCGTGTGACTTACCGTCTCTTAGGAATACTTCACAGTTAATAACTGGGAATGCAGCAAGAGGACCTTTGTCCATAACGTCTTGGAAACCTTTTTCACAGGCACCGATGAATTCGTTAGGAATCGAACCACCTTTAATTTCGTTATTGAATTTAAATACTTGATCTTCTTTATCCTTGTCTTCTTCAGCAAGTGGCTTAAGTAGACCAACAACTTGACCAAATTGACCAGAACCACCTGTTTGCTTCTTGTGAGTGTAATCAAAAGTAGCTTCAGTTCTGATTGTTTCACGGTAGTTAACCTGAGGAGCACCAACTTGTACATCTGCACCGAACTCACGCTTTAGTCTTTCTACGTAAATTTCAAGGTGTAGCTCACCCATACCAGCGATACGTGTTTCACCTGATTCTTCATCTGTGTAAACGTGGAATGTCGGGTCTTCTTTAATGAATTTTGCAAGACCTTTAGACATCTTCGCTTGCTCGTTCTTATCCTTACAAGAAATCGAAAGCTCGATAACTGGGATTGGAACGTGGATACCTTCAAGAGAAAGGTTTAAGTTATCGTCGTTACCTACGAATGTATCCCCTGATGCACAGTCGATACCTACGATAGCAATGATATCACCAGCGTGAGCTGTATCGATATTCTCTCTATCGTTAGAGTTCATACGAACCATACGTCCGATACGTACTTTTTTACCAGTTCTTGTATTATAAACAGTATCACCTTTATTTAGTGTACCTCTATAGATTCTTGTATAAGTCAGCTGACCAAATTGCTCATCAGTGATCTTGAATGCCATAGCAAGTAGATCTTCTGCTGGATCTGGATTAATTGTAACAGTCTCATCTGTATCTGAATCAACAGCAGTTGGTAGTGCACAAGTAAGTGGTGAAGGAAGGTATCTTGCAACAGCTTCAAGAAGTGCCTGAACACCTTTATTCTTGAATGCAGACCCCATGTAAACTGGAGTAAGTTGAAGTGATTGAACACCTTTCTTAATACACATGTGAAGTTGTTCTTCAGTTGGCTCATTACCTTCTAGGTATGCTTCCATTACTTCATCATCGTATTCAGCTACAGCGTCAACCATTTCAGATCTTAGTTCTTCCATTTGCTCAACAAGTTCAGCTGGACATTCTTCGATTCTTACGTTTTCACCGTTATCACCATCAAAGTACATTGCTTGCTTAGTGACTAAGTCAACAACACCTGTGAACTGATCTTCTGCACCAATAGGGATTTGCATAAGAACAGCATTGTGGTTTAGTTTTTCTTTAAGTGCGTCACGTCCATTAAATGGGTTTGCTCCCATACGGTCCATCTTGTTTAAGAAAGCCATTCTTGGAACGTTATATCTTTTCATCTGTCTGTCTACAGTGATTGACTGAGACTGAACACCAGATACTGAACAAAGAACTAGGATTGCACCATCTAGTACACGTAGTGATCTTTCAACCTCAACAGTGAAGTCAACGTGACCCGGAGTATCGATTAGGTTTACACGAGTGTCTTTTTCAACACCATCAGCAAAAGTTGTCCCTTTACCGCTAATACCTTTCCAGTGTGCTGTCGTAGCAGCAGATGTAATTGTAATCCCTTTTTCCTTCTCTAGTTCCATGTGGTCCATAGTTGCACCAGCACCACCACCACGAACATCTTCGATCTTGTGGATCATGTCACAATAAAAAAGGATACGCTCTGAAAGAGTAGTCTTACCAGAGTCGATGTGCGCCGAAATACCGATGTTTCTCGTTTTCGCCATCAGCTTGTTGTTAATCATTCTTAACTCCGTTTTGAGGTTGTTAATATTTAATTGAGTCCAAATAAAAATGGATGACCAAATTTATATAGTATCGTTCATAAGTTATAATAATCAGTGTTGCATATTAGTGAAAAATGCCATTCAAGTCAACGAGTTATAAGGCTTTTTTGAGCTTAAAATAAAGAATATTTAAGTATTTATTTTTGACAAACATGTTGACAAAAAATGACCTAATTCTTAAAAAATCTTTCGCACAAATTAAAAGGAATAAACTGAATGTCTTCTCAACTTAGTAAACAAGACCTTTATGAGTCTGTTAAAACCCTTGTCGAAAGCGACGCGTCACGAATCCACCTTGGGCAACATAAATTATATACACTCTTCAGTGTTGCCTTCCAATATATGTTATTTAAGTCAACAAAAGAGGCCGGTGCTTATATTATTCGTGTTCAAGACGCAAAGCTTGCCCAAAAACTTGCACGTAAGTCAAAAGATGAGTCAACGCGTAAGTTCCTTACACAACTGCAAATCCCAAGAAAAATTAAGTATGGAAAATCAACTTTCTATTTAGATTTTTTTAATATTGCCAGCTGGAATATCACTAGAGATATAAACCCTGCCAATATCAAGGGTTCTCTTATTGTACGGGATACAAGTGAAGAGTCTCCAGTTAAGCAAATTATGGCACTACAAGCTGAAGCTGCTATGAATGAAGCAATTCTGGAAGGACAAGAAGACGCTCAAATTGATATTCCAGAGCTGCCAGAAGATTTCTACTTCACTCACCTTGTTGAGGCCGCGCCTAAGAATATCCTTATTGCGTTTGATGAGGTTATGGAAGAAGGTCTATTAAACGAGTATAACTTCGAAGCAATCAACTTCCCTTTCATCAAGAAAGAGATCCAGAAAACAATCTCTGGTGTCACAATATCGAAAGATCTTGATTGGGATAATATCGACGACTGATTAAATTGAGATATTATATGGGCCGGATAATTCCGGCCTTTTTACTGATATTAGTTTAACACACTAGTATTGGCATGAAAGTACTGATCCACACTAAAATCATAAGGGCGCACAATCGACATCCCATCAAGTAGTCCAACTAAAAACTTAGCGTATCCTTGAGCTGCATTGCCGCTTGAAATATTTGCAATGATATCGGCCATGTCAACTTGTTTAACAATTTGAGTACCAGCAGCTGTTGCGTCAGATTGCAAAACCGTTACAACTTGAGCACCATCATTGACCATATACACAAAGGTTCCAGGATTATTTGTTCTAAATGAACGATAAGACGTATAGAGAGTTATTTGATTAATCGTTGGATCTGTAATGTATGGGTAAATTAAATTATCAATTTCAGTAACGACAGAATCCTTGATTTTGACAAACATATGCTTAGTGCCGACTCCATCTTCTATGTACCTAATATGGCTAATAATCCCATTGGTATTTTCATAATTAGTCTGACTATAGTTGATACCGTTTACTTGTGCGTTCATTTCGTGAATTTGAATAGGTGCTTGCGAAGTTATCTCTCCACTTGTTTCATAAATTCTGCTTCTTAAATCCGTCACCATCGGATCCGGATTTATATCGTAATCTTCTACAAAGTAAAACGTTCCATTTTCCTCACCTAAAAAATGTGCATTTGATGTATAAAATCTTGACTCTGCAACTTGAGTGTCAGTATTGACACAAGTGAGATGGCTCCCCGTCGAAGCAGATAATTGAAAACAAAAATATGAATCATTAAATGCTAACTCATTTTCATTAAATCTCACATTAGAAACAGTACCAGGTAAAGACGAAACTTCTGTTATAACTTCGTCTTCTCCCATATGATAAATCGTTCGATTAGTAGATGAATAAATATAGAGAGAATTATTAACAACCATAAACTTTCGCGGATCAAGTCCCGCGGCTCCAGGTATATAATCATCAACAATTCTTGTTCCACTAACTGTGCCATCCGTCACCCATAGCTCAGGCCCATTTACAGCATCGCCTCCTCTAAAATACAGCTTACCATTGAAGGAGACATTTCGATCCTTCATGACTGGAGAGCTGTAATATGTATCCGTAACAGTTTTCAGCATTTTAGTTCCTGCAACTGTCGTATCAGTCACCCATAGATCATAAGTTGAAGCAGCAGATTTAATAATAAAGAATAATTGATTTCCAGCTCGATTTAAAAAAATTGGATCTGATTGGGTATCACCAAAACCAGGAATAGTTGCCAGAACATTAAAGTTATTATTCTTATCAATAAGAATGATGTCGTAATTTGGAGAATTAAAACCTGCTACAATAATACCATTAGAAAATGTGTAGTGGTTCCCTATTGAATCGGATGCCTGCGTATCAGTATTAGACATCTTCGAATAGGAAAAACTAGCATTAGGGATTTGAACCGTGTCAGCAGCTAAGCCTTCACTTAGATAAACTTCGTTGCCGGCCCCTGTGTTGTTGATCATTAAGAACGAGAAATTTGTTGTTGTAACAACCTTTCCTTCTCCATCACCTGAGGAAGAACCAGATTCATCCTCAAAATCAAAATCGACATGAGAAACACAAGACGTTAAAAGAAGGACAGACAAAATAAAAATTAAATACTTAATAGATACCTCAGCAGATAAACATGATATTTCTTTATCGAACTAAAATAAAAACACTTGAAGAAAATCTAAACTTTTTTCATTACGACATGTCTGAAAAACATTAATTATTTCCATCACTTATGTACTATTAAATGGTTGAGGTACAAATCTATACTTTAGCTAAAGAGAGTTTATTAAGGTCTCTTTTAGGTTGGTAACCGAATCACGCGAGCTGCGCTCTTTGATTCTTGAGTCAGTCAGCTCTGGCTCCTGCACTGTTGTGCATAGATATTCATTCAATATAAAATTATTTAACTCTTCAAAGAACTGTACCCGACTCGTCCAA
>NZ_JBEBMJ010000005.1:122081-172691 GCF_043196375.1 Halobacteriovorax sp. ZH5_bin.2
ATTTAACTCTTCAAAGAACTGTACCCGACTCGTCCCTTCCTGGGACTCGCTGGGTTGAATAGCGTCATCTGCTCCTGCCCTGTTGTGCGTAGATATTCATTCAATATAAAATTATTTAACTCTTCAAAGAACTGTACCCGACTCGTCCCTTCCTGGGACTCGCTGGGTTGAATAGCGTCATCTGCTCCTGCAGATGACGCTAACAAAAAACTAACTTGAATAATCTTTGAAAGTCGTCATAATAAATTCATGGAATTTAGTATCATGGTCTCTTTCTTTGTCGCATTATTATCAGTCGTAAACCCAATTGGTGCACTTCCAATGTTTATGGGGCTTACGAAGAACCTTTCAAAAACCCAAAGAAGAAGCATGGTACGAGTCTGCTCAATTGCAGTATTTGTTACCTTAATCATTTCACTATTTATTGGAAAAAAAATCTTGTCCTTCTTTGGGATCTCTATTGGTGCCTTCACTGTAGGAGGAGGAATACTAATCTTCTCAATGGCAACTTCCATGATCAATGCTAAGGACGTTGAGTCTAAGCTGACTCAAGAAGAGATGGATGATGACTCAATTCGAGAAGTCGGTATTGTACCGCTTGCAATTCCCCTACTAGCTGGCCCTGGAGCAATTTCAACAACCATCATCTATGCTCAGAATCTGACCTCACCACTTGATTGGGCCCTAAGTATTCCAATTATCTTCCTGGCCGTTCTTTGTATTTATATTGCCCTTATTAACGCTAATCGTATTAGTGAGAAAGTTGGTCAATTAGGAGTAAATGTCACAACACGAGTCATGGGTCTTTTCCTCTTGGCCATGTCAGTTGAAATGATAACAAATGGCCTTGCTTCAATTCTACCGATTCTGAAAGCAAAGCTTTAAAGCTCAACACACTGCGTACGCCTTTCTTGACCGAAGAACTTATATTCTTTAGAATTAGGCTTCATGTTTATTTTAAAGATCCTAGTTACTATATTTATCACACTATCCCTTGCTCATGCGTCTAACCATCAAGCAATTGAGGCGAAGTGGTTATCCCTTTCAAAAGAATTTAACTTAGACCCAAGCGAGCATGGCTTCTGCTATATTTATCAAGGTCAAGTCTTTGGTAGAAACGCACACTTAAAAAGCCGTTTGGCCTCAACGAGTAAGCCAATTACCTCACTAATGGCACTTGAAACATTAGGCCCAAACTTTCATTATGAAACAAAAGTCTACTCTAATGGAAATAGCATTCACTTAGAGGGTTCAAATGATGGGATGTTTAGTGAAGAGAAAATCTTCTATTTAATTGCAGCACTAAATGCAAATGGGATCACGAAACTCGATACAATTAGCTTTGATGACAACACTCCTATTTTTGCCATTGCTTTAAGGCCATATATGAGCATGAGTGAAGCTTGGTATTCAAAAGAGTATAATATTGAACAATTGCAAGAATACTTTAACCTGAGTAGTAATAAGAAAATCAGAACAAGACTTAATGAGTTTTTAGAAAAAACAGGAGAAGACAGACTAAGAGAATTAGGGCTCCCACTTAAAGCTTCCGCATATCAAATGAGCGTTAAAAGAGTTCTCTATGCCAAATCAAATCCACTCAACAATATTAACAGGACTTATCTAATAAAGTCTCCTGACTTACTTACTTATTTAAAGTTTCAAAACTCTGTCTCACATAATTGGCTTTCTGATATTACTTATAAGAGCTATGGAGCAGAGAAATACTCGAGCTGGTTTTTACAAAACTTAGTCGAAGAGAAACTCGGAAACGACTACTATCAAAAGAGAGTTGGGTTCAAAGAGAATGAAAAGAACATTAAGTTATATACGGGCTCTGGCCTTGATTCTAAAGTCGACGGCAAAAGAGTTGATAACTACGCCACCTGCGCCATCGTCTTAAGCTCGTATCTCGAACTTGAAAACAGCTTACACCAAACAGGCAATTCTCTTGAACATGTTCTCCCTGTTGCAGGTATTGATATTGGAACACTTTCAAAGAGATTAAACTCACAAAGAAATCGTGGTGCCATTCTAGCAAAAACTGGAACCCTCATGAATACAAAGTCTTTAGCAGGGAAGATTTCCACACAACAAGGCCCAATCTTTTTTGGCCACTTTCATCATGTCTTTAAGTCAAATGGCCAAGATCAATACAATGCGAAGATCGTTCAAGACCTAATGACCGAGTTTATGATTGAAAAATTTGGTGGTGCAAAGAAAATCAAGAATTATATGAAACCAAGACATTTTATCCCACTAGAAGGTACGGTGGAAGAAATCTAAATGAATAAAACTGTAATCCCAATCGTCATCTTACTAATCGGACTTGCCACTTATATCTCTAATGAAAGTACAAAAATGGTACAAGAGAAATTTCAGGAACCTACACCAATTAATGCAATTGAATCATCAATTGCACAAAAGCAAGCGACACTAAAAAAGCCTAAAAAAATTATTTCTAAAAAAGATGAGGCCAACCACAAACTCTTAGGGGCCCTGGCAGACGAACGCGAGGATCTCGTTATCCAAGCTCTAAAAAGTGGCGCTAACCCTAATCTCATCTTTAACAATAGACACTTCACCATGGCCATGGACAAGAGCTTAAACTGTAATCCAAACGTCTTAAGAGCATTAATTAAAGCAGGGGCCAATCTCCAACTTAAAGATACGCACGGAAAAAATGCAATGGACTATGCAAGAAGAAACGGTAGTCCAGAGTGTATTAAAATTTTGAGTGAGGCCGGTTTAAACTAAAAAAGAAAATTGGGCCTTGGTTTTTACTTTAAGAAGAAAAGATAGGATTTTAGAACAAGAGAAAAAAACAGATTCCTGTTTTTCAGCATGGCCGGTAGAAGTGATTTTGGGACTCTTATTAAAGAACCAAGGCCGTCCAACCATTGATACTATTAATAAAGCAATGACCGTGCCAACTTTTTATATGAGCAAACCAGGGTCTCTCATAATAATATCAACAACTTAGTACTGGAGCAAAAAGGTCACTGAGGTCAAAATGAACTCGTTTTCTAACTTAAAGAAAGGGTTCAAAGTGCACACCGCAATGCATCGTTCGTATATCTTGTGTCTTGCTATGATAAGAATTTAGATAAAACAGGATCTAATTTTGAAATAATAGATTTTGCTTCTTGCGAGAATGGAGAAAAAGAAAATCGAATCACATTTGTAGCGGCCTCATCACTTAAGTCATAGGCCTTTGCAATACGTGAAGGCTTGATAATACCGGATGCACAAGCAGAACCGCTTGAAGCACAAATTCCGGCCATATCTAAGGCCATCATAACAGTATTAATATTCTTGTCATGCACACTAAAGAAAATGGTAGTGGCATTTCTCATTTTTGCCTTAGCACCAATTATAGTAATTTTTGGGCCAAAGTTTTCAACTAACCAATTTTCAATTTCATCTTTTACGCCTTGAGTTCTTTCAATATTTGAATTTGAAAGATTATAGTCGAGAGCAAGATTGATTGTATAAACACCAAAGGCATTCTCTGTTCCTGAGCGCATGGCCTTTTGTTGGCCACCACCTCGAATTAATGGGGTCCAACTTGCCTCTTTTGAAACAAGAGTAAAGCCGACACCTTTAAGCGCGCCAAATTTATGACCAGAGAAAGTATAATAATCAAGGCCAAGAGTTAATTGGTCCCAGTCTTTGATTTTTCCAACAACTTGTACACAATCGACATGAACACAAGCGCCAGTTTCTTCTTTAACTTTTAGAACCTCATCAAGATCCCATACGACACCATTCTCATTATTCACATATGTGAAGTTAATGAGTTTCTCACCTTCAAAGTTGTTTAAGGCCTCAACGACTTCTTGTCTATCAAAGTCACCACCATGTGTTTTCAACACGTGAAAAGTGCCACCAAGAAGCTCGACGTGCTCCTTCTGATTAACCATACTCGAGTGATCAACATCAAAGCAGAAAACATGAAAACTTTCTTTTGCTTTTAAAGCATTAAAGCAAAAACCCTTTACAACACTATTGATGGCCTCTGTTGCACCAGAGTGAAAGAAGACATCATACTTTGTCGCATTGAAAGTATCTTGAATTATTTTAATGGTTTGATTGATTAAGGATTTTGATTTCTTTCCTACTTGGTGAATCGAAGCTGGATTACCAAAGTAGACGGCCCCCTCGCAAAGCCAGTCTTGGACTGGTTTAACTAAGGGGGCCGTAGCATTATAATCTAAGTAGAGATAATTATTGATTAATTTCACCTAAACCTGATCTAATTCCTGAAGCGTACTCGCTAAATGCACTTTCAGTTGAAGTGTTCTGAGTAGCAGCTTCTACAGTTTGAGTAGTTTGCTCATTAGAAGCTTCTTCACCTCTAACTTCTGACTCAACCTCACCTGATTTTCTTACAAGGTCACCTAAAGAAGTTGTCGTTAGGTATTCGCTCATAATGAAACCAAGATTTTGAAAGTAGTTCTTAGACAGGTGGAATTCAACAGTGCTTGCTTGCTCTGCCTCTGTTCCAAGGATGTCTTTAGCTGGGTTGATATTTTCTCCAACACATTCAAGAACATCTTTAATTGTGATTTCTTCCATTGAACGAGCAAGAACATAACCACCACCTGGTCCTCTTACAGACTTAACAGCTTGGCCATTTCTTAGCTTTCTGAAAAGTTGCTCTAGGTAGTGTAGTGAAATGTTTTGTCTTTCTGAAATTTCCTGAAGTCTTACAGGGTTTCCGTTGCTGTGAGTAGTTAGGTCAAGCATTGCTCTAACTGCGTAGCGTCCTTTCGAAGTGAGTCTCATTGGTCTTCCTCCATAAATCCAAATGTTAAATAAAAAAATAGTTTTTAAACTTTAAGCAAATAAATTGTGTGCTAATTAAGGACTCGCATTCCGTGCTATCCTTTCAAGTGAAAGATTTATTCCGTTAAAATCTTTCTCCTAAATATTATGTCAGCCCACAAGTCTTAAAGTCAACTTGATTTAATCAATTATTATAAAAAAATATTTTTTCTTTACTAGAGCTCATGGAACACGACGAAAAGTCAATAATATCTGTATGTTAGAAAATATTATGAAGATGATGACAAGATATGCCAAACAGACTTAATCGGTTATTTCTGCCCACTTGTTAGAAGATGTTAAAAAATAATTTTCTTTAAAAAATAGTTTCGAGAAGCGTTTTCTTCGTCATCTTTTTTGTCGTTGGTTTCAATACTTAATTGAAAATAATTGAAATCATCAGATAGCTCGCGGTAGATATCTCTGATGTAATCCTTACCCCACTCAACAAGAAAGTATTTTTTCTCATCTAGGTACATTGCTAATTCAAGGTGGATGATTTCTTCAGCTGAATCAAGACGGTAGAAGTCTGCATGGACAATATCACCACAGTCATTGATAAGGGAATATGTTGGAGAACCTGACTTGTCTTCACCAAGGAAGACATTAGTAAATGTCGTTTTACCAGCACCAACTGGGCCATCAAGAATAACAACCGATGGCTCACTTAATGATTCTTTTAACTCGACAATAATATTTGAAATATCACTTTGGTAAACTTTTTTCCAATGCCTAACATCTTGATAGTCAAACAACAGGTGCTCCTTAGAATTAATTGCTTAGATATTTATTTTCCACGATAAAGATCAATACGCAATCAAAGGCAAACCATACCTTACTTAACTGGATGGTTTCTAAATAAATTTAACATATCCTTAGTAACATTTGAGATTCCACTAAATACGGCCTGAGACACAATCCAGTGTCCAATATTGTATTCAGCAAATAGACCTTGTTCTAAAAGTGGTCTAACACTCTCCATTGTTAGTCCATGGCCTGCATGAAATGCAACGCCAGAACCTTCAAGAGTTTTAAAACACTCAACATAACTATTTAAGTGAGGGTTTAGATCCCCTTCTTTAAGGAAATCGATCGCAAAGGCACCAGTATGGATTTCAACAGCATCGGCCTTAAGTTCAATGGCCTTCTTCATTACCTCTGTCGAGGCTTCAACAAAAAGAGAAATCTTCGTTTTAGGTGAATGCTCCCTTAGGTATGACATTGTTTGAGAAACCTTGTCATAATTAGCAGGAGACAAGTCTAGGCCACCTTCAGTGGTCTTCTCTTCTCTCTTTTCAGGAACAAGACAAATCCAATCTGGTTTAAAATCTGCTGCTATTTCAACAATTTCTTTAGCACAACCAATTTCAAGATTAAGTGGTTTTTCAAAACGCTTTGTTACGGCCATAACACTCGTTAAGTCCGTATCTTGAATATGTCTTCTATCTTCACGTAAGTGAATTGTAATTTGATCAGCACCGGCCATTAAAACATCTTGGGCGGCATTTGCAACACTTGGGTAGCCTTCATCTCTTTGTTGTCTAAGAGTTGCTACGTGGTCAATATTTACACCAAGTCTTGGAATCATTTTATCAGTCATTATGCAATTTCCTTTTTAAGAGCGCTTACAAGACGATCACAAACAGCATTAATTTTGTCTTCACAACGTCCTTCAACCATAACACGAGCAAGAGGCTCAGTTCCTGAGTATCGGAAAATCACACGCCCTTCTTCACCTAATTCTTCTTCACATGCCTTAAGTTCTGCAGCAAAAGCTGGCATCTCTTCTACCTTTTTCTTTTGTGAAACAGAAACGTTCTTTAAAACTTGTGGGTATAATTCAACTTCTTGAGATAATTCATTGATCGACTTCTTAAAGAAGTAAGTCGCTTCAATTGACTTAAGGGCCGCAAGTGTCCCATCACCAGTTGTCGCGTGTTCAAGGAAGATAATATGACCAGAAGGTTCTCCTCCAAGTAGAGCATTTTCACTTCTCATATATTCCATAATATAGCGATCACCAACTGCGGTACGGTGAAACTTAAGTCCAAGTTTTTTTAGGTAATTTTCAAGGCCAAGGTTTGACATAATTGTCCCAACGACAGTGTCACCTTTTTTAAGCTTACCTTGCTCAAGTAAGAGCTTAGCGAAAATACCAATAAGTTTATCGCCTTTGATGAGACCGCCATCTTTATCTATTACTTGAATTCGATCAGCATCTCCATCAAGACAGAAGCCCATATCAGCACGAAGCTTTACAACCTCTTGACTTGCAAGTGTTGGGTGTAAGCTTCCACAATTTAAATTGATATTTTGTCCATTAGGATTTACGCCTAGTGGAAATACTTCAGCTCCAAGCTCACTCATCACAAGCGGAGCAACTTTGTAGCTGGCACCGTTTGCACAATCAACAACAACACGCATACCACTTAGATCGCATTCCTCATCAATTGCAGACTTAACGTGAACAACATAGCGTCCTTCAACACCCTCAAGTCTTTTAGCACGGCCAATTTCGGCCCCTACCTTAGGTGGGATCAACTTAGGATTTAGAACAAGCTCTTCAAGTTCAAGTTCTACTTCATCAGGGAGCTTAAATCCATGAGCGTCAAAAAGTTTAATTCCATTATCATCGTAATCATTATGTGAAGCTGAGATCATAACACCTGCATCTGCACGCATTGAAGTTGTCACAAAAGCAACACCTGGTGTTGGAAGAGGTCCTGTAAAAATCACTCGTCCACCTTGTGAAAGAACACCAGCTGAAAAAGCTTGTTCAATCATATAACAACTAAGTCTAGTGTCTTTTCCTACGATGATTAATGGTGTTTTCTTATTCTTATTCTTCTTTTGGAAATAAAATGTTACAGCACGGCCAAGGGCCGTCGCGATCTCTGGAACCATTGGATAAATATTTGCCTTACCTCTAATTCCGTCTGTTCCAAATAATTTTCTTTCTGTCATTATCTACTCACTTTAATTATTTCTGGGTGTATTTTTAATAAATGAACGTCCTCTGGCAGCTCAGCCCTTAGGTGAATATCTGCACTTCTTCCCATATCAGAAGGAATCTCTGCATATACCTTAACTTCGCTCGCCTTTATATCATCTCGGCCCGTCGTTAGTACATCTAAAGAGACTTTTCTAATGCGAGAACGAAACTTTATATTAGGCGCAACAAATAGTATTGGAATATTCTTAAGAGTTAAATTCGCCTTTTGAGGTCTAATATCATACTTGAAGTTAATTGTATCACTTTCACCGTAACGAAGAAACTCAGGAAGGTCTTCAAGTTGAATTGGAACTTCTCCTTGACCAGATAACTCAGAGAGGTCGATAAGACGTGTCTTAACTTGTCCAACAGTTCTCATGATATCACGCGCACCTTCAATTTTAATCTTAGAGCGATTAATTGAAGAAGAAATAAGCTTAAGTTCCTTTGGGAGATTATTCATATAATTTATCTTAATTGGAACATTCTTATAAATTAGCTTATCTAATTTTATCGTTAAGTGTTTTGGCTTAATATCGACGACTTCAACACCAAATGGAACAATCAAGTCAGTCTCACTAATTGAGTACTTAACTTGTTTTGTGGAGCGATCAACCTTCATCTTCTTTAAATCAACTTGTAGCTTTAAATGATCATCACCATGAAAGTCTTTTAAAAATGCACGGGCACCTTTCAACGTAACATGAATTTCATTTGCCGATACAGAAGTAACATCCATACTAGTGGCAGGAAGAACCTCTAGGTTGTATATTCTCTCAGTTGTTATAGGTTCAGAGTTTACAACATAGAACCATAAGAAGATGGCCAAGATAATACTCAGTAGAGTTAGTAGTTGATTTTGAATTAGTTCAAATAAGTTATTACTTTTAATTTTTTTTAACATCTTATGCCTGCCCTACGATTTGAGATTGTAGATCAAGTCTCTTTCCGGCCCACGCCTTTTTAAGCATCATGCGTAGCTCATTTTCATTATGTGAATAGAAAAATTGGCCATTGATACATAATTTAATCTTACCTGTCTCTTCACTAACGATGATAACGATAGCATCTGAGACTTCAGAAACCCCAAGGGCCGCACGGTGGCGAGTCCCGAAGTGGCGATCAATTTCAATATTCTTTGAAAGTGGCAAGAAGCAGCCTGCTGCTAAGATCTTTCCATCTCTCAAGATAATTGCACCATCGTGCAGTGGTGAGATTGTTTGAAAGATCGAGTAGATAAGATCAGAGTGAATGGTCGCATCGATAATCGTTCCAGTATCGATATAATTTTGAAGTCCATTCTTTCTTTCAATAACAATAAGAGCGCCGGTTCTCTCTTTTGAAAGGGCCGTTACACTTTTTATAACTTCTTCAATATCATAATTTACTGGAGAACGATCAAAGAAGTTAAACATCTTCCTTCCTGTCCCAACAGTAGCAAGAGCTGCTCGTAACTGATCTTGAAAGATAACAATAAAAATAATGAAGATATAATCAAAGAAATGTTCGAGAATCCAATTTACTGTGTAGAGATTGTATTTAATCCCTAGAGTATAAAGGACAGCGAGAAAAACCATTCCAAGTAGAACCTGAATGGCCCTCGTCCCTTTTACGATCTTTAAAACCTGATAGATCATAAGAGCGACAATGCCCATGTCGAAAAAATCTTTAATGCTTAATTGCTTTAGTAGCGTTGAAAATAATGTCATAATATATAAGTTGCTAAATATTTAAAATGTTTGGAGTTTAATGATGCCTATAAAAACGCAGATAGTAAACACATCAGGTGAAGGCTTTTACGACATAACTAAAGAGATCCGACAATGTCTTAGAGATCTGGATCCACAAAGCACAGATGGTATCCTAGTGTGTCAAATTCAGCACACCAGTGCCGCGTTGTGCATCAATGAGGCATTTGACCCCAGCGCCAAGCTAGATCTGGAGAACTTTCTAAAACATCTGGCCCCAAGAAACCTCCCTTTTATCACTCATACAGCTGAAGGTCCTGATGACTCTCCTTCTCATATGAAGTCTATACTTATGCAAACGTCACTCACATTAATCGTTGAAAATGGTGAACTTGATATCGGTCGTTGGTCAGGGATTTATCTTTGTGAATTTCGAGATGCCCCTCATACGAGGAAAGTAAAAGTGAAGTTTATGCAGGGATAATACAAGGGCCTCAAAAATGAGGCCCAAGCACTATATAGTTTTGTTTGTGTTTTATTAAATCAAATAGTTTAATGAATTATTTTGTTGATTCGTAGATTGCTTTGAATCCGTCGAAATCTCTTGCAGCGATTTCAGCAAGCATCTTTCTGTTGATTTCAACATTGTTCTTCTTAAGCTGTCCCATGAACTTTGAATAAGAAGTACCAAGAAGCTTAGCAGCTGCAGAAATACGTACGATCCAAAGTCTTCTCATATCTCTTTTAAGAAGTCTTCTACCGATGTATCTGTAGTGTAATGCTCTTTTTACTGTTTCAGAAGCGTGATAGTATTTAGTTCTTCTTGAAAAGTGAAAACCTTTCGCTAATTTAAGAACCTTATTTCTTCTCGCTCTTGCTTTAAAACCTCTTCTAACTCTAGACATAATTTACTCCATTTTTTTGACGTTTGGGGACCAAGTGAATGGTTCTTTCGTTCTTTCCCAAAAATCAGGTTAAAAAAACAATTTTGTCGATTTAAAGTTTCGACCAACTCACTCTTTTTTTGAATCGCTTGCGCTTAGAAAATTAAGCGTAAGGTAGACATCTCTTTACACGAGCAACATCTGAAGCGTGAACGTAGTCAGTTTTACCTGCTCTTTTCTTCGCATCAGTTGGCTTCTTTTCAAGAATGTGTCTTAGGTTAGCTCTTTTTCTTTTGAACTTTCCGTTACCTACTGGCTTAAATCTTTTAGCAACAGCTCTTCTAGTCTTCATTTTTGGCATTTTATACTCCTTGAATTTTACTCACCTTAAGGTAAGTCGAGAATTCAACAAAATACAACAAAACTATAAGTGCATATTTTTATCAGGTTTAATCACTTAATGCAAAGAATAATCGATAAATTGAAAAAAAATATCAAGGACTTAGGATGAAAAGAAAAACAAGTGCCCAATGTAAAATCAGACACTTACAAGATTTAGTTACTTAGCTTTCTTTACAGGGGCAACGATTGTAATAATACGATTCCCCATCATTTTGATCGGAGACTCGATTGCTGCACCAGCTTCTTCACAAACCCCATTTAGGATTGCTTCGAATTTCTCTTTCCCCATATCTTTATAGGCCATTTCACGACCTCTAAATTGCATAACAAACTTAACCTTGTCACCACCCTCTAAGAACTTGTAGGCCCTTTTAAGTTTAGTTTCAAGATCGTGTGCTTCAATATTTGGACGTAATTGAATTTCTTTTAGCTGAACCTTGGCCTGCTTCTTCTTAGCTTCAGCAGCTTTCTTTTGAAGAGCATACTTATACTTCCCGTAGTCCATTAGCTTTACAACTGGTGGTTTAGCTGTTGGAGCAATCTCAATTAGATCAACACCAAGCTCATCTGCAATTTCGCGTGCTCTATCAATTGATACAACTCCGTATTGCTCCTCATCACTCATTAGTCGACATTCTGAAACTCTAATTTGCTCGTTAATTCTTGGGCCTCTTTCTTTTCTTGGCCTTCCACCTCTAAAATTGTTGCTAATAAATCACCTCCGGAAATAAACCAATTATTAGCGAATCAGTTATTTTCAATAATTACAATTCTAATGGCTGCCCACTAGGATTGCAAACATAACAAAAAATATACCCACAGTATACATTATTGAATGAGATATTTCTCATAAAATGACAGATATTGCCCGCCATGAGACGTAATTCTTATAAAATACTCCTCAGATAAGCAAAGGTCAGTATATATATTCTTAATTCTCGTATAGTCTTTTAGTTTTTCAACTCCAAATTCACAACTCTCCAGCTCACCAGCGTGAAGATCAAAACTCTCAAGGTGTTTGTTTTGAAGATTGCCAATCATTGGAACACCGACTCTATAATTTTCTAGATTATCATCGGCAAAAACAAAGAGCTCATCACTTTTAAAATGAATAAGCTGTCCATGAACAATCTCAGACATCAATCTAGCAGCGTTAGCAAAGAGTTTTGAAAAGTCCTCTTCCCATGGGCCTACGGCCAACCTGATATTTCCAATTTGGCGCTTTATTATCTTCGTCTCCATCATCTAATCCTTATGTCCTTCATCATCTGGCTCCATATGAATCAAGATATCAACATCACGACAATAGTCTTTTAACATAACTCTTAGACGGTCTTCAACAGTATGTGCGATATCATGTGCCTCCCCTAGAGAGAGATCTGGCTCAAGAAGTAGATGAAAATCAATTTGCATCCAAGTCGAATTTCCACGTGCACGAAAATTATGAATATCACGAACATGCTTTATATCTTCGAGAGATGAAATATACTTATCTTTTAAAATAGGGGCCACATCTAAAAGATCATTTAAATTTTCTAGAGTAATCTGAATCCCTAGATAGATCAAATAAAGAATAATTAAACCACCTACAATATAGTCAATTAAGTAAACCTGAAAGTAAGCAGCAACAATTGAAATAAGAACACCAAAGCTAATAATCATATCGCCAAAGGTGTGATTGCTATCCGCAGTTAAAATTTGAGAGTTAAGCTCGCGCCCTTTGCGTCCTTCATAAGAAGAGACCCAAAAACTCATAATCATTGAAATAATAATTGAGAGAACAGGGATTGGACCAAATTGGCCATACTTTGTCTGCGTTCCCATGATGAGGTCATGATAATCAAGACCTAGCTTGATTGCCGAACCAAAGAGCATAAAGGCAATAATAAGGGCACCAAGGTTTTCAAATTTATGATGGCCATAATTATGCCTACGATCACGTGGCTTTGAAGCAAGAGCGATTGTAACAATACCGAGTAGGTTTGAGGTTCCATCAAAAACAGATTCAATACCAGAGGAACGAAGTGAAATGAAATTAAATTCGATACCTGCAAAAATCTTTATAAGAGCTACAGCCAAATTTAAAAAGAAAGTAATAATTAAAACTTTCTTGATTTCTTTTTCTCTCTTAGATAACTCTAAATACAAAAGATCTCCTATTTAGACAACTTTGAAGTTTAACTTCAGTTGATCTTTTAAAGTTTTTTCAGTCGATTGGATAAACTCGTCTAGTTTCGCTCTATTTGCAATGACATACGAGTTATCCTCGTAACCAAGAACTCCAATTTGTTCAAAGTAAGTAAGTGCCGTCTTCATAAGCTCAACATTCTGACTTTCAGCAAAACGGATAATGCGCTGACTAAGAATTTCGGCCTTAAAAACGTCAACAAAGCGTTTCATATAGTCGGCTGCCTTGAAGTGATCAACACCATCCTTTTGAAAGCTCTCAAGAGTAAGTGCTGAAACGAAGTAAGCTTCGTTTATATATGTTAAGCTACGTGCAAAAAGACTCAGTTTCGAAGCGACTTCATATAAGTCTTTATTAGTAAATTCGATAGCATCTTGTAAATTCGTAATTTCTCTTCCAACAGCATTACTTAAAATACGAAGTGTCTTGGCATAGTACTCTTTTACAGTTGGAAGATAGAACTCCATCTTAAGCATATCTCTTTGCTTAACAAAGAATGTTTTAAGATCGTCGACATTATCAATCTCACCACTAAAGACATTGAACCAAGCTAGTGAGATTGTCCAAGGGATGATGAAGTGGTGAACAATAGTATTCTTAAAGAATAGAAGTTCGCCGCGACAGTTTTTCTTAATTGCGTAAAAAAGTGAAGTTCCTTCACTTTGGCCAATAACATCCACTTTGTTATTACCAATGAGAATATCCATAGCACGACCGATGGAATCCTCTAATTTACTTGCCTTTAAGCCTTCGGTAAAAGGTATATCATATTGCTGACAGTATTCTAAAATCGCCTGTGCTTTTAAAATAATATCATTCCACTTCAATGCACCACTAGGCTCATCTAATAGAATTAAAACTAAGAGATTTGTTGGTGTGATTACCATTTGATCACCAACACTTCTAAAGCATTTAAAAGCAAGCTCTCTTACATTTACCTTATTTTTTTCAGGATCATCAAGTTTATGAGCATATTGTGGCTTACCAAGAGAGATATGAATCTTTCCAAATTGATAGGCCATGAGCTTAAAGAGGCCAAACAGTTGTCCTGTTGACTCCTTCACTTTCTTTCCACCCATCATCTCTTTTGCCAGTGCCTTCTGCTCAGGAACATACTCATGCGCAATACTAACAGGAACAAAAGCAAGTCCACGCTCTTTAGCGTCAGGTAGATGAGAATGGGCCTCAAGTAACATTTGATAGAGGCCGTACTTAGGGGGTCTAAGTTTCCCAGACCTTGTTCTTCCACCTTCAAAGAAGAACTCGATTGGTTCCTTGCGCTTTAAAAGAGCAAAGAGATAAGCTTCCATTGTAAATTTATAAAGAATATCATTTTGAAAACTTCTTCGAATAAAGAAGCAGCCTGACTTTCTAAAAATTTTACCAATTGGAAAAATATTTAAGTTATCACCACCAGCAACGTAGAGCATACGCTTATATTGCTTAAAGAACTTATAGTTAATTGCAATATAGTCAGCATGAGACTGGTGGTTTGGAACAAGAACCACGCTGGCCTCTTCTAAAAGAGCATTGAGGTCTGTTTCATTTTCATTAAAGCTAACTCCATCATATAGACGAGGAAGAGTAGCATCAAAGAATTTTGCCATCGATTTTAGATAAGATGGAGAATAGTCGGCCTTCATTTCATTGAAGTTGGCGACAACCTTCTTTTTTGTTTGAGCTGGATTATCACTTTCTTCAATTCTTTTTATAAGTTTTGGATAACTTAATAAATCGTCAAGAACACTATTTCCCATATTCTAAGGCCTTTCTTATCTTTTTCCGTGTGGCTTACTTTCGGCCATTCCTGATGAAGACATTTCCATAAATAGTGCTGCTTCACTCATATTTACAAGTTTATCAACACCAAGGTAAGTCATTCCAGAACGGATACCACCAGTTAATTCATTGATGATTCCTTCAGTTGGTCCTTTACATGGAATCATTGTATCAACACCTTCAGCGGCCATACCTTTTGGAAGCTCTCCACGCCAAGAAACTTGTGCGGCCTTTGATGCCATCCCACGGTATTCTTTCATACCACCCTTGACTTCACCTGGAGTTTCAAGTGCTCCAGACAATAGTGAGCCGGCCATACAAGAACTAGCTCCAGCACTAAGTGCTTTTACCATATCACCAGAGTTCTTAAGGCCTCCATCGGCAATTACAGGAACACCTGCTTTCTGTGCTTCAGCAACACACATTGCAATGGCCGTTAACTGAGGAACACCGTGTCCTGTAATAATTCGAGTCGTACACATACTTCCAGGTCCAATTCCAACCTTAACAGCATCTGCACCTTTATCAATCATGCGCTTTACTCCATCAGGAGTTGCAACATTGCCCGCGATCACATCAATTTGTGGGTAGTTCTTTTTAATATACTCAAGAACTTCCATCATCATGATTGAGTCGCCATGTGCGATATCAACAGTAAGAATTTCAACACCAAGAGCAGCAAGAAGGTCTGCTCTTTTCTTACCTTCTTCCTTAACGCCAACGGACGCAGCAATTGGAAGATTGATTGAATGTTCTTTAAAATAGTTTTGGATTGCTTTAACGTCTTCAACTTGTTGCTCAGGAGACATAAAACGGTGAAGGATACCAACACCACCTAAGCGTCCCATCTCCATTGCCATTTCTGGGCCTGTTACCGTGTCCATATTGGCAGCAATAATAGGGATATCAATCGAATGATTCTTTGTAATTTTTGTTTTAAGATCAGTATGACGACGAGAAGAGATCTCTGAATATCTCGGAACTAATAAAACATCGTCAAAAGTTAAGCCTTTACCACGACTAAGAATACCATTTGCTTTGAATGTTAAATCCATTAATCTCCCCTAAATCTAGAAACTTGTGTGCGTTATAACGACGAAATAATAACATTGTCGAAATAACACGCACAAGGTAATTTTTAGAGTTTATACTTAGGATCTACTTGAAGGTATACAGACGAAATCTCGATGAAATGAATGCGAGAAAATCTTCGTCCTGTGTCATACTCCCAAACACAGCAGAGTATGCTGAGCCCAGATCAAATCGTTGCGTAATTTGCCCACGTGAATCAATATAGTAAACAGTCTTGCCAACAGTTGTCACAACTAACCCATCTTTCCAAACGGCCAGTGAAGAAACTGCAAGCTCATCAACTTTAATACGCTTTACTTCATTAAACGACGAATCAATATAGACAACTTCACCGTTTACACTACCAAATGCAGCAAGCTTACCACCATCAACAAGAACACCTTTACGGTTTGATTGAAAAGCAAGTTTCTTATAAAGAACACCTGACTTCAGATCAATAACTTCCATTTTATCATCAACTGAGCCAACGATTAGTTTAGAGTTAAAGATTGTCGGTCTCATGTCGACGTCAACAAACTTCTGACCAGCACTCATGCGTCTTTCCCAAAGGACTTGGCCCTCTTCAAGAGAGAAGCATATGAAGTAGCCATCAGCAAAGCCAGCATAGACTTTATTACCAGAGATTAAAGCAGTTGATGTTCGTTGAACTGTTGAGTAATAAGGAACAGATCTCTTATATGACCAAATGACTCTTCCTGTGTAGGCGTCGATATTAAAGAGTTTATGATTTCTTGTATGAACAAAAAGTCTACCATTGTGAACAACAGGAGTTGAGTCAACACCTGCATCCAAATCAAACTCATATGCTAGCTCACCCTTATTAAAGTCGTAAGCATAGACGCGACCTGTATTGTCTCCGAAGATCAATAGGTTTTCATAAACAATTGGAGCACTTGTCATCTGACCTTTAATATTTAAAGACCACAGAAGTCTGCCAGTTTCAACATTGTAAGCATTAAAGTGCCCACGGCCATCAGCTGCAAATAATTGGCCATCGTAAATTAAAGGAGAGGCCAGTGAGATAGGAAGATTACCGCTCTCGTAACTAGGTTCTAAATTCTTTGCCCAAGCTAGTGTAAGAGGTTTCTTCTCTAATTTATCTGCTGATAACTTAGTCGTCACACTGTTTAGTGTTGAACAAGAAGTAAGAAGAATGGCCACAATCGTGGCCGTTAGAATTTTTATCATAAGATTACTTAATTTTTGCTAAATAGCTCTTAGCTAGTGATTTGTAGACGTTTTGAGTTGTAAGAGTCAGAACTTTATCAAAGTGAGTTTTCGCCTTTGCCATGTCACCTTTTTGAAAGTACATACGTCCTAGATCAAGCTCGATACGCCCCATTGTTAGATTATTTTCATTATTCTTAAGTTCAGTTAAAGATGCAATAGCACCATCAATATCATTAAGATCTTCTTGAACCACTGCCTTTCTTAAATTAACAAAGTAAGACTGTAGAGAAGTTCCTGGCTGCATCTTAGTAAGAATATCTAGTGCAATTTTGTTTTCACCCTTATTAGTAAGGTAATCAACAGCAAGTAAGCTTGTTGCAAATGAAGCTGAAGTACTTGCGTAGTCATTTAGAAGAAGTCCTAGCTCTGCACTCATTGCCGCAGCATCTAGTCCACCTTCTTGATATTTCTTTAAGGCCCCTTGCTCAAATTGATAGAAAGCAGTTGCAGCTTTTTCATTAGTTTGTGCTTTTGTGTAAGAAAAGATTCCGTATCCACCAATGGCAGCTACAATTAAGAGAATCAGTCCTAGAAATAAAGCTTTGTTTTGAGCGATAAACGCTCCAAGCTCAGTTGAATTTAATTCAGAATTTAGGCCTTCATTTGGCGCTACCTGTGTTGTCATCCATTACCCTCTGGTTAAAAATTTTTATCATTTTAATAAAGAACATTGAAAGTTGTCAAAAATACATGAGTATTGTTAAAATATATTTACTCATAATTAGGAAAAAGGAAAATTACGCACCATGAAAAGGATTTCTCTAGTAATAGCAGCTTTTATTATCTCTTTTAACACTCTTGCACTGGAACGTGTTGGACGCCTAGGAATAGGCTTCTCAAATACTGTTAATGATAATATTCCATCACTTTCAATTAAAGTTCAACGCAGCACAACGTTTGCTTATGGTGCAATATTTGGTGTAAACACTGCTGACAACGGTGGCTGGCATGGTGGAGTTCGCCTCTATCGCAATATCTTCGATGAACCATATCTAACTTTCTATGCGGTAGGGGCCGCAGTTTTACTAAATAATAAGAACCCTGGCCAAGACTCAGACTCAGGATTTCAAGGAGATCTAGGATTTGGAACAGAATTCTCATTTCAAGGAGTCGACAGTATTGGCTTCAGTACTGAGTTTGGTATTCGTTTTGAGAATATTGATGAATTTGAAGTGACAACAATGGGTGAGCACTTTATTACAGCAGGTTTCCACTTCTATCTATAAGACTAGATTAAATTACGGACAAATTAATGTTTAAAAATAAAATTATATTCTTCATCACACTACTATGCCTTCAAGGTCTTTCTTTGGCCCAAGAAGGAATGGTCGGTGCAGATGATGACCTCAATATCGGTGGCGATATCTTTTCTGACTTCAACGAAGATCTTGAAGAATCTCAAATCTATGAAGATGAGCGCTATTATAAGTACGGCCGCTTTTTCTCGTTTTCAATGGCCATCGGCTACACGACCTGGTCAGGAAATCGTGGAATGTTATATGAAGACCTACCACCTACTTTTGGATTAACAATTCAATACTTTTCAGATTTTCAATCAGCTTGGAATATTGGGTTTGCCTATTCTAAACACAACATCACTCTTACTTATCCAACTCAAGGGATTCAGCAGTTTCCAACATCAGTTGATATCTCTATGCTTAGATTCTACTTTGGTTATCGCTACTATATCGATACCTCAAACCTTGGAACGGCCATCACATACTCGAACCCTTATTTAACAGCAAGATTTGAGTATTGGTATGAACAAGAAAAGATCGCAAACCAAGATGGTGAAGTAGAAGACTCTTATGGTGGAGTTGGGATTGCGCTTGGTGGTGGACTTGAGTTCCCTATTAAAATAAAAGAATCTTACGTCAATGTTGAGGCACTGGTTCACTCAGTTGCCCTGCAAGATGTACGTACGATTAAGTATGCTCCTGCCACAAAGGGCGGGCCAGGTGTGAGTGACCTGACTGGTTTCGCATTCACTCTTATGGTTGGGTATGTTTGGAATTGGTAGCGCATCCGCTGCAAAATGATTAATAATCATTTTGAGCGGTGCGTGCGCAGTCGCTTGTAATGACGAAATAACAATAATCTCAACGAGCTTTAGCGAGTTGATGATTGCAAAGCGCAAACTTAATATGTACCATTTTGAGCGGTGCGTGCGCAGTCGTCTGCAATGACGTAGAAGCAATAATCTCAACGAGCTTTAGCGAGTTGATGATTGCAAAGCGCAAACTTAATATGCACCATTTTGAGCGGTGCGTGCGCAGTCGTCTGCAATGACGTAGAACCAATAATCTCAACGAGCTTTAGCTATGAAGTTAGACGTTAAGAAATTGAAAATAGATATAATAAACATAAACAAGGATAGTTAAATGAACAGATTAAATTCAGACCTAGGTTGGCTAGTACTTAGAGTTTCAACAGCACTAATGATGCTATTAGCTCACGGTTGGGGCAAGCTTGCTAACTTCACAACACTTCTTACAAAATTTCCAGACCCAATTGGACTAGGGATTCCATTTTCACTAACTGCAACAGTTTTTGCAGAAGTCTTTTGTCAGGCCTTCATTATCGTAGGATTTAAAACTCGTTGGTTTGCAGCAATCTCTGCTATTACGATGCTAGTTGCGGCTTTTGTTATTCACGGAAATGATCCATTTGCTTCAAAAGAAAAAGCACTACTCTACGCCGTAGCTTATATTGCTATCTTCTTTTCAAATGGTGGAAAGTACTCAGTTAAAGCATAACCTTTCTAATATAGGGGAAGAGGTCACTGGCCACACTTCCCCTAACCCCTTCTTCATTTTCATATAATAAATCAGCGGCCCGGCCATGCACCCAAACCCCAAGACAAGCAGCTTCTTCTAAGCTTAATCCTTGCGCCAAAAAACTTCCAATAATGCCTGCAAGGATATCTCCTGTCCCTGCCATCGCAAGAACTGAATTACCACTTTGATTTTTATGAACACCAGACTGTGAGGCAACAAGGGTTTCATTACCTTTTAGAACACATGTATTCGCATATTTCATTAATTTTTTTACAGTTGATAGCCTGTACTTTGAAATCTCTACTCTAGCGACATTAAGAAGCCTTGCTGCCTCACCTTCGTGTGGTGTGATAACAGTATTTACCAACTTCATTGTACTCTGGGCCTGTGATAAGAACCATAGAGCATCGGCATCCACAACTTTCTTATGTTTGAGATGACAGAAGTGATCCCACATGAACTTCCCCCATTCATCTCGGCCAAGGCCTGGGCCTAGAACAACACTTGTCGCCTTTTCTAAAATTGCACTTGCATGATTAAGTCCTCTCTCATTGGCATCTATTCCTCGAACCATAAGTTCAGGACGTCCAGCTAGAATACCTGAGACGTTCGCCTTTCGAGTAAGAACACTTACCATCCCTGCGCCGGAGCGTAGAGCTCCTTCAGCCGCAAGTCGTGCAGCTCCGGCATATCCTAGGTTGCCTCCGATAACAACAACATGGCCAAAGCTATACTTATTGGCATCCTTATCCATTACTGGAAGCTTTTTTAAGAGAGAAAAAGGAAAGTCATTACTCATACCTTCACATATCGGAAAGTATCGATAAGGTACACGCCATCTTTTTCAAATTAAGATAAATTAAGAGGGATTTTTATAAAACTTTAAAAAAAAGGCCCTTTAATAAGGGCCCTTCTATTTATTTTGAAACTTTCTTCATGCGATTTTGTAAATCCGTTCCAGTTCTGAAAATCAGGTGGATTGGCGTGTTATCCAGAGGGAATGCACCACGAAGGCCATTCTTTAGATAACGACGGTAGTTTTCAGGGATCCCCTTAGACTTATTCGTATAGAATAGGAATGTTGGTGGATCGGCCTTAATTTGAGATGCGTACTTAACACGGAATCTCTTACCACGAGAACCTTTTAGAATGATTGGGTGTCTCTCAATTAGTTCGAATACGAATCGGTTTAGAGCACCTGTTGCAATTGACTGTCTTCTAATAAAGATTGTCTTAGCAAGAATTTTCTTAAGACGCTTAAGCCCTCTCTTATGTTTTGCAGAGATAGGAATGATATCGCAGTAGTTTAGCCAAGGCATCTTATCGCGAATATTTAAAAGCCACTCTTTACGAGCTTCTTGATCCTTAAAAGTGTCTCCCATCAGATCAACTTTATTAAGACATACAATAACTGAAGCGCCCTTTTCAATAGCGATATCAAGAAGACGCTTGTCCTGGTGAGAAACACCTTTAACCGCATCAATCATATAAATACAAACATCACTATCTGCAATACTTCTTAGAGAGCGGTATACTGATTGAGATTCAACAAAGTCATCAATCTTCTTTTGCTTTCTAATACCAGCAGTATCGACGATGTGGATTGAGCGCCAGTGGCTGCCTTCTGCTTCTGCTTCTGCTTCGCCTTCACTTGACTCTTCTTCAGAGTTAGCATCAGTGTTTTCATCACCGAAAACTTGAGCTTCCATACGAGTAGCAGATGTTTCATCTAACTCTTCGTCTTGTTCAAGAATTACATCTTCAAGGCCCTCGAGTTCATACTCATCTAATTCAGTCTCAATCTCTTCTTCTAGATCATAAGATGAAATTAGCTCGTTATAGAGATCAGGGTTATTCTTTTTAAAATCTTCGTACTGTGTACGTAGAAGATTATCATTTTTGAAGAAGGCCTTTGCCTCATCAAGCTTCTTAGCATCATCACCAAGGAAAAGATCAAAGTAGCCATCAATTGGGTCAACTGTTGTTCCAGCAATATCAGAAACAAGGGCACGCTCACTTCCTAGAAGCTGATTTAAAAGAGTTGATTTACCAGCATTAGGTGCTCCAATAAGAGCAAGCTTTGCCACAACATTTTCACGTGGAGTAACTCCTCTTTGTAAAGCAGAGATATTCATTACATCATTTGATTCTGAAAATGCCATCATCTCACGGTGGATATTTTCACGAAGGTTTTCCATTCCTAGGCCATGGGCCGCAGAAGTAACAAACATTTCGTCATTATTTACACCAAGCTCATAGAATGCATACTCATCACCGTCTTGAGCACTAGAGTCAAATTTATTTACGATAAGCCACATCTTCTTCTTTTGTTTTCTAATGAAGTTAGCAATTGTCTTATCAAATGGCAGTACACCTTCTCTTACATCAACAACAAAGAGAACAAGGTCAGACTCTTCAATTGCCTGATGAGCGTGATCCGTCATGATATTAAAGAATTTATTTGCATTAATCTCTTGCTCGTTCTTTCCTTTCTCATCAACTTGAGTTGGATAGAAACCACCTGTATCAACAAGAATTGCATCTAGTGGGCAATCCTCGTCTGCATCACTGAAAGTAGTAATTCCATAGTGACGATCACGAGTAACACCTGGCATATCATGTGTAATGGCCTTAAATTGTTTCTTCATTAATCGGTTGAATACGGAACTCTTTCCAACATTCGGTCTTCCAATTAATGAAATGATCATTGATCGTTTTTGCATATTAAAGTCCTATTTTTTTATAAATTTAAATTATCTTTTTTTCCAAACACGTGCAGAGTTTGTTGCTCTAGGAAGACCAAGCTCTTCTAGAACAAAATTATTCTTAAACCATTTAGGAGAAACCTTTACGTGTAGATTTAAGTGAACTGTTCCATCAGTCATGGCAGCAATTTTCTTACGAGCACGCATACCAATTTCTTTAATCATTGTTCCTTTTGATCCAACAACGATTGCACGTTGAGACGGGCGGTTTACAAGGATTGAAGCCGAAATGTGAGCAGCAAATGCACCTGTCTTATCTTTAAAATCTTTGTACTCATCAATAACAACGGCCATTTCATATGGAAGCTCATCTTTTAATAATTCAAAAGCTTGCTCACGGATATACTCTGTTGCAAAGAATCTTTGAGACTTATTAGATATTGCACCATCTAAGTAGTAGTGAGAACCTGGCTTCGCTTCGTCACATAGAGCAGCCGTTAGTAGGTGAACATTATCTCCCGCCTTAGTTGAGATACAGAAAAATTTCTCAATTGATGGAATAACATCTTTAGCTTGTTCAAATACTTTATCAAGAGGAAGCGCCTCTGCGTTTTCAACACGATCTGACTTCGTGAAAACTAGCCAAGTTTTTGATAGCTCTTTGCCACCAATATATTCTTTAAAATCCTTGATTTGCCCAAGGATATCTTTTGTTAGATCAATAAGAAGAAGGTTTACATCAACACCATCAACACCTTCAACTGCTTGTTGATTAATTCTTTTATTTAGTTCCTGACTTGCCTTGTGTAGACCTGGAGTGTCTACTAATACAACTTCAGTATGATCAACTGTAAATACTGCGTGAAACTTATTACGAGTTGTTTGTGGCTTGCTCGTTACAATTGAAAGGTCCATACCAAGTAAGTAGTTTACAAGTGAACTCTTTCCTACGTTTGGAGCTCCAACGATAGCGGCCATAAGTGATTTGTTGTCTGGGTGTTGATTTTCTAATAACATAACTTCTCCGTAAAATTAAAGTCGATCTAATAAATTATTTTTTAAGCATTTCTTTGCAATTTCTTTTGTTCCATTTTTTTTACTATGAGACATTAGCTCACAGATATATTGCTCATTTACATAGAGCTCAATTTTAAATTCTTGTCCAATCTTTGTGGCACGATATTCAGGGAGACTTTTAAAACGGGCCAGTGTTTCCTCTTGTAGTTTTGTCTTTGGATCGAAGTCTATTAGCTTCTTTTCGCAAAAGAACTTCTCCCCAACTTCCTTCTCATACATGGCCAACACTGTATTTAAATACTCGTCAGCACGGTCAACACCTTGATCAATCGCAATTGCTCCAAGAAGAGATTCGAAGAGGTCACAAAGAATCCCACTATTTACTTCTTCCTCTAACTCTCCCTTTCCAACGATTAGGAAAGAAGATAGGCCTAAGAAATTAGATAGGCCGCTAAGGCTCTCTTCATTAACAAGAGCACTACGAAGCTTTGAAAGTTGACCTTCATTCATCTCATCAAAATTTAAAAAGAGATTCTTTGTCACAAATGCACCAAGAACAGAGTCACCGTAAAACTCTAGCCTCTCATAGCTTTTTACTTTTACCTTGGCCTCATGAGCATATGAGCTATGTGTAAAGGCACGCATAAGAAGTGCATTATCTTTAAAATTTAAATTGAAAGTAGCTAAAAGCTTCTCTTCAATATTTGAATATTTAAGGAATGTATCAATTAAGAATTTGTGATTTTGCTCTAATATACCGCTAGCAGTTGTGTCACTTGATTGCTTAAAATTTGCAATCGTGTGCACATAAAATGCATGGGCAAATGGATTACTCTTCCCTTTCGGGCCGAGTGAGGTCGTCTCGAGCATAAATCACCTAATATTGTATTGTTAAGGCCATTTATAATGCTTTATGCCACCATTTGCAAGCTTAAGCTTCTTCTTGTGAAATAATAACAGGTTCGTTAATATATTCAGTAATATACGTAGTTTAAGGATGGATATGGAAATCGCAACTGCCAATAAAAATAAGTTAGAAAAATGGCAAAAGGCCTTCTTCAAGAAGATTGAGGCCAAAGGCCGAAGCCTAAATACAATTAAAAATTATCGAACAGACCTGGCCTGTTTTAATCAATATGTTACTGAGAGTGCAAAACAAACAAGTATTGAACACTACTCAATCCCAGAGATTCTAGAGTATGGAAAATATCTTGAGGCCAAGTATAGCTCTGATAACTCACGCCGCCGCCGTGTTCAGGCCTTAAGAATTTTCTTCGATCACTTGGTAGAAGAAGGTGTTTTTAATGCCAACCCTGTTCGAAAAATCCCAACCTCACCAAAGTTTTTGGACATTCCAAGGCCTGCAACTTTCTCTCATATCAAGAGTTTGTGGCATACACTCTTAAATGATCAACGTACGGCCAAGAACGATCTTGAAAAACTTAAGGCCAAGCGAAATGGAATTATTTTTAGTGCCATCTATCTTGGCGGACTTAAAGTAAGTGAGCTTTCAAAAATTAAAGTCTCTAGCTTCTCTTTTAGAGATGAGATTAAAGCCGTTATCACGCATGAAAAGCGTGACCCCTATACGGTTACCTTCCCTGCTATTTTTGGACGACTATTCTATGAATATATCGAGTTACTTGAAAAAGTAAAAAAAGAGCAAGGTCACAATTTTCCTCATCTTCTCTTTAATGCCAATGCCCATAAGATTCTTTCAGGTGGACTCTCGGCCCGTGGAATGGAGTTATTATTTGAAGAGTGGCGAAGTCAGCTAATGATTCAAATTACACCAAAGTCTCTACGTCAGTCTTGTATCTTCACTTGGCTTCATAATGGAGTTAATGAGACGACAATGAAGGAATGGCTAGGAGTCTCTCCTGCATACTCTCTAAAACCATATAAAGAACATATGGATAAGCATTTCTACAATGATCAATTTATTGAACTTGCCATGAATGAAGACAAGCTCATTTAAGATTAGTAAGAATTCTTAATTGGAACAGGTCTGTCATATACTGGCAGGCCCGCATCCTTATCAAGGTGCCAGCGATCAGTATAGAGTTCATCTTTCTCAATTCGATAGAAGTCAAGGTCTTGATCAAGCTTATCTAACTTATAAATAAGTTCAGCTTGTAGGCGAACCTGATCATTCTTTTTAGAAAGAAGAAGGTTCAATGCCTCATCTTTTTTTCTTTGAAGTTCTAGAATTTGCTTGTCGTAATCGGCCGCCACTTCAACTTGTTTTTGTGAAAAGCCCCATACAAATTTATTCACGTCATTTAACTGAAATGTAAAATCTCTCTTTTTTGCAAGCAGTGATAAACGGTAGCGAGAGGCCTCTTTAATTCTGGCCGCTAGCATCTTGCTATCAAAGACAAGAATCGTTCCTCTTCTTAATGTTGAGTTTTCACCCCAACAGTCCTCAAGATCCTTTGCATAAATTGTTATGTACTTGTCTTCACTGGCGCGAACATGGCCCTTACAACGATCATTATCCATATTTCTTGCGACGTTGAAGTAGACAACATCAGATGGCTTAAGAAACTTCACATTGCGTGACTCAACCTGAATTTTAAAAACTGTTGAAGAAGGATCTTTATCGGTAACACGACCAGAAAACTTTGAATAGTCGATACTTGGATCATAGAAAGTATCAAAGCCATGATTATTAATATAATTTTTATAGGCATTATAATCCTTCTTAATATTCTTATTGCGAACATCATCCTTCTTGATGATAAAACCATCAGCATTGGCATGCACCTGGCCTTGGGCCATAATCAATGAAAATACTAGAAGTATTAATCTCATATGTTCATTATAGCGCAAAACGTCTTTACTAAAAGAGGTAGAAAACTTGTCCATTACCCCTGCCCATGTTAAATTTCTTTAGTAAATTTTTATATTTCCCTTAGGAGCAAAGAATGCAATTTTTTATCGATACAGGTGATATCAACGAAATCAAAGAAGCAGCGAAATGGGGCATCATTGATGGTGTGACAACAAACCCATCAATCATTGCTAAAACAGGTCGCTCACAAGTTGAAGTTATCAAGGATATTTGTGAAATCATCGATGGGCCAATCTCTGCAGAAGTTATTGCAACTGACAAAGATGGTATGATTAAAGAAGGAAGTGAACTTGCAAAAATTCACAGCAATATCGTTATTAAGCTTCCATTAACAGAAGACGGAATCGCTGCATGTAAGTGGTTTAGCGAAAACGGAATCAAAACAAATGTAACTCTATGTTTCAGCTCTAATCAAGCTCTATTAGCAGCTAAGAATGGTGCTACTTACATCTCTCCATTCATTGGAAGATTAGATGATATTGGTGCAGACGGAATGACTCTAATCCAAGAAATTCGTCATATGTATGATATCTACGGCTTTGAAACAGAAGTTCTTGCAGCTTCAGTTCGTCACGCAGATCACGTAAAACACTGTTCAATGGTTGGTGCAGACGTTGCAACAATGCCATTTGGTGTAATTAAGTCACTTTTTGGTCACCCTCTAACAGAGAAGGGACTGGCACAATTTCTGGCCGATCACGCGAAGTCACAAAAGTAGTCACATTTGTCACATCTAAAGAATAAATGTAAATAGTATATATAATTACGGGGGCTTACGGCCCCCGTTCTTTATTTTTTCTAAATTTAATATTCCAAAGACCGATATCCATTAAAATAGTGCTTACCAGCACATATCCGAGCGTTTCGCTCATTTATTGGTAAAGGTTTGGGATGAAATTTATTAAATCAACTTTTCTATTAGCGTGTTTTTGTGCAGCGGCTATCTCCTGCGTTGCAGAACCAGATAAGGGGCCTTCACTTAGCACACTCCCACTGCGCTGGAATTCTTCGGCCCTGCCTTTAACAGTCAAAGTCCACAATGACTTTAATATTATCAATGATCTTGATAAGGGGTCTGATAACATGCCTCTTGCCGACGAAGATGACGGGGATTACCTAGAGTACGACATGATGGAAGAGATGCAAAAGGCATGGAATGATGCCGATGATGCTAGAGACTACTTTGTCTTAGGCCATGGCCAAGCGGCTTCTCGCGATCCGGCCTCAGATCTTGATGATTATTATGATGGAGAAATCGGAATCTATATTACCCAAGATTGGTATGCGGATGTTGGCTTCGGTGTTCTTGCCATCACCTCTTATTTTGCAGAACATAAGGGCGATTACCTAAGAATGGTTCACGGTGATATTATTGTCAATTTACAGGACTATTGGTTCACTTTTGATAAGACCAATGACACTTCTTCTTTCTATGACATGCCCTCTGTCATTCTCCATGAGCTTGGCCACTTAATTGGCCTAAAACATACCAATTCAAAGTCAGTAGAGTCCATCATGTACCCACAATTAGGTGGTGGAGAAAAGAAGAGGTCCTTAAGTTTCTATGACTCAAAAACAATTCAAAACCTCTATGATAATGCAACAGCTATGACGGCCGCAGTTCGCACCTCTGCTCTAGGAAGTGCTGACGAGTCAACGAAGTCAGCTGGCCAAGACGATGAACCAGTTGAGAAGCCGAAGCTAATTCATGGATATATTGAACTACGCACAGATGGAAATTGTCGCCACTACCAAAATGGTAAACTAATTGATACACACAAGGCCTTTTAGTCTATAGTGCAAGGTTTGCTCTCTTAAAAATAACGGTAATTTATGGCCTAATATTAGTATGGCCAACGTTCTAGACCACACTGACGAGAGACAAAAAGCGTCTCTTCCCATTGATGAGGAAACCCTCAAGGATAACTCAAAGCTACTGCTTTGTCCGCAGTGTGATGAACTCTATTTATTTGAACTTATTGCCCCAAGACAAAAGGCCGTTTGTAAGTGTTGTGGATATACTCTCTACCGTGGCGATAGCACACTTCGCATGGTAAAAGTTCTAACAATCTCCGGACTTTTATTATTCTACCCAGCATTTTTCTTACCTGTTTTAAAAATTCATATGGCAGGAAACAGTTTAGAAACATCTACTTATCAATCAGTTTTTGCTTTTACGACGAGTACTTATTGGCCAATTGCCATTTCTGTTATACTCTTTGCTATTTTAATTCCCCTCTTTAGACTTCTCATTTATTTATCAATCGTATTCAAAAATAAGTTTATCAATCAAAATATCGGAAGGCCTCTTCTGAAGTACCTTGCGCCATCACATGAATGGTCTATGGTTGATGTCTACTTTATGGGTATTATTGTTACGGTTGCAAAAATGGTGGATCGCTCTGATGTTGAACTTACTATTGGAACTCTTAGCCTGATCTTACTTATGGTTAATAACATTCTACTTCAATCAGTTACTCACTTTGATGAATTATGGAAGAAACTTTATGAGAGGAATTGATCATCAAAAGGCACTGTGTCCTAAGTGCCAAAAAGTAAACTCAATTCTTACCTGTACGAGATGTGGTGCTAAGATTGAGCTTAGAAATTACGAAGGTATTTCTCGTTGTAAGGCCTATCTCATAGCTGCCATTGCCCTTTATATACCGGCAAATCTACTTCCGATAATGACGGTCCTTACGTTTAACAGAGGGACACCAAGAACAATTCTAGGTGGTGTTCTAAACCTAATCACATTAAAAATGTACCCTATTGCCATGATTGTCTTTGCGGCCAGTATAATTGTCCCAATATTTAAAATCATTTCACTTTGGTATATCATTGATAATATAAATACTTTAGATGAGAGAAAAAAGAAGAAGTTAACAAAGCTTTATCGAGTTGTTCATATCGTTGGAAAATGGTCTATGCTTGATATCTTTGTTATTGCCCTCCTTGTTATACTTGTTAATGTTGAATTCATTTCTCAAATAAAGGCAGAGCCTGCAGTGCTCTACTTTACAGCAGTCGTAATACTAACCATCCTGGCGTCAAATGAAGTGGACACAAGATTAATCTGGGATGATAAGGAAAGATATGAGTAACGGTAAACCTCAAGTTGTTAGCAAAAAAGGAATTAATCCAATTTGGTTTTTTCCCGTAGCTGCTGTATCAATTGGGATCTGGCTTTTATATACAAACTTAATGGCACGTGCCTCATATATTACAATCAATTTTAGAAATGCAGATGGAATTATTCCAGGCAAGACAACAATTATCTATAAGGGAACAGTTGTTGGCCGTGTAAAGGATACTGAGCTTAATAAAAATCTCACAAGCGTTGCTGTTCATGTAGAAATGAATCCTCGTATGCGTGATTACTTATCAAAAGATACAAAGTTTTGGCTCGTAAGCCCAACTGTAAACCTATCAGGTATCTCAGGTCTAAGTACTATTATTAGTGGTAAGTTCATTAATATGCACCCAGCAAAAGGAAAATTTGTTAGGAATTTTGATGCTCTTAATGAAACTCCTCGCAGTCTTAGAAATGACGGGATTTATATTAAACTCAATGCTAACAAACTTGGCTCAATTTCAAATGGCTCCCCGATTTACTACAATAAGATTCAAGTCGGAGAAGTCACAAGTTACGACCTCGACATAGAAAGAGATGGAGTTGATATTACAGTTTTCATTGAAAGCCGTTATCAAAACCTGATTCATTCGACTTCAAGATTTTACAATGTCAGTGGAATGCAAGTTGATGCTTCTCTTGCAGGAGTAAAAGTACGTACAGAATCACTGGCCTCATTAGTCAAAGGTGGTATCTCATTTGTAAACTTTGAGAATGACGATGAAACTATTCTTAAAGAAAACTTTGAAAAGAGCTATAAACTGTACTCTTCTTATGAGGAAACAATCCCTGGAAAGGAGATTGAAATCGAATTTCCTCTAGGCAGCGCTGTATCGAAAGTTAAAACTCCAATTAAATTTAGAAGTATTGTTATTGGATATGTAACTGGTTCAAAAATTGATCGCAATAAGTCGACCCTTACGGTACAGGCGACAATAAAGAAAGAGTTTGAAAATGTTGTAGTTAAGGGAGCAAAGTTTTGGGAAGTAAAGCCTAAGATTTCTCTTAGCGGTATTGAGTCAATCGATGCTCTTACAGGAAATTATATTGCTGTGGATATCAGTCGTTCGAGATATAATAAAGGCAAGCAAACAGATCGATTTAAGGCGCTAAGACAGGCCCCTCTAAAAGAAGTACACAATAAATTTGGACAAAGGCTTAGCCTTTATAGTGATCGCAGAAACTCTCTTGCAAAGGGACAAGGCGTTTACTATCGTGGAATTCAAGTTGGTGTTATCACAGATGTTAGACTCAACACTCGTGCAAAGAATGTCATTGCTGAAATCTTTGTAAACTCACCTTATCACAGACTTCTAAAAGAAGAGACGAAGTTTTGGAATATTAGTGGTGTCGATGTAGAATTTGGACTTTTTTCAGGAGCAAAGATAAGCACTCAATCACTAGAGACTCTCCTTTCAGGAGGAGTTGAATTTGCAACGCCAGAGAGATTCTCACAGAGAAAAAAGAATTACTTTAAGATTCACAAGAAGGCCAATAGTGAATGGCTAGAATGGAAACCAATTATAGAATTATAAACATAAAAAAAGCCTCGCATGGCGAGGCTTTTTCATCTATATCGAATAAATTATTAAGCGACTTTCTTATCTTTTTCCACCTCAGGTGCGCCAAGATTATCAAGAACTTCTTGAGAGTAAATTAACTTCTTACGAAGTGCCTCACGAGAGATTCCCATCTCTTTTGCGGCCTTAGACTTGTTTCCAAAGTTTCTTTTAATCTCATTAAGAATCATTTCACGCTCAACAAGAGCAAGACGATCTTTTAGCGGAAGAGTGAAATCAGTGACGTGATCAATCTGTCCAAACTGCTTTTGTTTCATTGAAATATCAACTAGAGGAGATACTCCGTCGTTGATTTCAATATCAGAAATAATATGTGACTTTGGATGATAAAGCACAGCTCTCTCAATGCACTTCTTTAATTCATAAATATTTCCTGGCCAGTCATACTGTAGGATTTGTTCCATAACCTTCTTAGAAAAACTCTTAAGAAGTAGGCCTTGTCTCTTACACTCAACTTTCAAGAAGTACTCAACAAGCATTTCAATATCATCTTCACGGCGTCTAAGTGGATCAATATTAATTTGTGCTTGTGATAAGAACTCAAAAAGATCACGGTGGAATAGGCCTTCATCAGTTAAGATTCCAAGATCCTTAATCGAAGTTGCCATAATACGACAATCGATACTTACAATACCACCAGGTGTACCTCTATTTGAAATAACTTCAAATAATCTCTCTTGCCATTCGTATGAGAGATTTTCAATATGATTAAGAACGACAGTTCCACCCTGTGTTTTCGAGAAAACACACTGATCTTCATCAGGGCCAAATAGCTGGGCCTCTAATTTATTTATATCTTGTAGTTTACAATTTACAGTATTAACTTCATGTAGTCCGCGCTTACCTTCAAAGTGAAGAACAGTTGCATAAAGATTCTTACCAACGCCTTTCTCTCCTGTAATAAGAACAGGGCCATCAAGGTCCTTAAGCTTAGAGATTGAACTTCTCATGGACTTAACACCAGCAGTGTTTCCAATGATTGCATACTGGCGATCATATGGAGCTGAGAAACGACGAATCTTTGAATTATTCGAAATTGGGTTAAAGCTATGGAATACTGATGAGAAAACAAGAGCTAAAACTTTCATTGTTTTTTCATCTTCAATTGTAAAACGGTTTTCATTTCGCTTATTAATAACCTCGATTACACCAATGATCTTATCTTCACGGTTATAAATCGGATAACAAATAATAGACTTTGTCGTGAATCCATTTTGCTCATCAAAGGCATTATTAAATCGAGACTCATCACTTTCAGTACAAATATTTAAAGCGACACCTGTTGTGAAAACAGAACCTGCAACACCTAAGCGATAATCAAATTTTAACCCCGTCTTATCAAGCCCTAAAGCGGCAATGGCCTCAAGCTCGTTAGTATCTGGGTTGATTAGAAAGATTGAAGAGCGTTGCGCATTCAGAATACGAATCACCTCTTCAAGCATTGTATCAAGAAATCCTTCTTTATCACCAAAGTGTGTAATATCCTTGAATAGTGAAAGTAAAAGAGAGAACATTTCAAATCCTTCATTTGGATCTGTATAGCGCTCTTTTAATGCTGATTGAATCAGGCAATCTTTTAGTCTTTCTGATGAGAAGCTCATGATATATGATTCAAGAAATTTATTAATTCCTTTTTCAACATCAAGCTCAACACCGTAGATAATCTCTTCATCTTCTAAAACATTTGAAAAGGCACGAACAACTCGCCCTGTTAGATCAAGATGCTTCTTTTTAAACTGTAGAGAAACCTCTAATTCTGTTCCAACAGAAATCCTCTCATGTGTCTTAAAACCAAAACCAGTGACAGAAATATCAACAAGTTTAGCGTCATCGATATACTCGAGATGCCCAACTTCATCTTCTTTCTGAACGAGAAAACGTAAGTTATCCGCTTCCTCGACTGGAATTCTAAATGATTGAAAGAACTTAAATTCTGAAAAACTGGCGAGCATGATAATCCCCTCATTAATGCTTTACGGTTATTAATCGGTAAAATTTGGTTAAAACTTTAGGGTGATGCCCAAAATTATTGGCTATAAATTCTATACGATGGGCCTCATTATGCCCTTATTGCTTGCCTGTTGAGCTCACAAGCAATAAGATGTGATATTAAAATTAGTTGTAATATTGGATACTTGCACCATGCGGGCAGGTACTCACGCATTTAAAAATTGGATGAAATATGATTTTTGAAGGTTCAGAAAAGAAGGCCGAAATCATCGTTAAAGATGGCCTTAACTTACTAGAAATCCCTGATACTTTTTGGGCCCAGCTAGTTGAAAAAGCGAAAGCGACAATCCTTTCAAGTGTTAAAAATGACAAGTTGAAAGCATTTCTACTTTCGGAGTCCTCTCTCTTTGTTTGGGAAGACAGGATGCTTATTATCACTTGTGGCCAAACAACATTAATTCAGGCCATTGACTTCTTTACTAGTGAGTATGGAAAGGACTCGATTAAACAACTTATCTTTCAAAGAAAGAATGAGTACTTCTCTCATATGCAGCACTCAACTTTTACGGATGATATAAAACTTCTTGAAAATAAATTTAATGGAACAGCATTTCGTTTTGGAAATATTGATGATCATCACAACTATATTTATTTTCTTGACCAAGAATACACTCCATCTGCAGATGATCACACTTTCGAACTTCTAATGTATGAAATCTCTTGCGAAGCAAGAAAACTTCTTACAGATGAAAATGTAACAAAAGATCAAATTAGAAACTTATTAAAATTAGATGAAATCTTACCAGGTTTTGAGCTTGATGATTTTGTTTTCAATCCATACGGCTATTCTTTAAATGCCATCAAGGATGATAACTACTTCACTTGTCACATCACTCCACAAGAAGAGTGTCCATATATTAGTTTTGAAACTGATATCGACATGAAAGAAATTGCAGGAGCTCTTATTGATGCAATGGAGCCAATCTCTTATGACTTCATTGAGTTTTGTCCAAATCAAGATGGAAATTGTGGACTCAATGTAAACCCTGGGGAATACAAGGCCAAGACTCAAGTTGAAAGCTATTTAAAATGCGGCTATATCATGTACTTTTCACACTTTTACAAATTACGTACAAACCGCTTAACACCATATAAATTACTTTAAAAAATAAAACCAGGAGACAGTTATGCACAGTAACCTATGGATCGAAGAAAGATATAAAGATTTTTACGGAATGAGATATAAAGTAGAGAATGTTCTTTACTCAAAGAAAACTGAATTCCAAACAGTAGATGTTGTCGAAACAAAGGGGCATGGAAAAATGCTTCTGAACGACGGACTAGTAATGGTAACAGAAAGAGATGAGATCGCTTATCACGATATGATTTCTCACGTGCCGCTTTTCGTTCACCCAAATCCAAAAAACGTACTTGTTATCGGTGGTGGTGACGGTGGAACAGCAAGAGAAGTTCTTCGCCACTCTTCAGTTGAAAAATGTACAATGGTTGAAATTGATGGTGCCGTTTGTGAAGCATGTATGGAGTTCATTCCACAAACTGCCGAAGTTCTTAAAGGCCACCCAAAACTAGACCTAATCATCGGTGACGGTGTTAAATTTGTTCAAGAAACAACAGAGAAATTTGATGTTATCATCATCGATTCAACAGACCCAATCGGACCTGCGGCCCCTCTATTTGGCCCTGAGTTTTACACAAATGTGAACAAGTGCCTTGCCGATAACGGTATCGTTGTTTCTCAAGGGGAATCTCCTTGGTTTGAAGCAGAAATTCAAAAGAGCATGCTAGGTGTTCTAAATGGTATTTTCAAAAATACATTTATCTATAACTTCTCTAACCTAACTTACCCAGGTGGACTGTGGTCATTTACCTTTGCAACAAAAGGTGACACTCACCCAATCAATGACTTTAGAGAAGAAGCGGTAGCAGCAAGTGGACTTGAGTTCTCTTACTACAACGCGGGCCTTCATAAAGCGGCTTTTTACCTGCCAACATTTATGAAGAAAAACCTTGAAGGGCTAATCCAAAACCCTTAGGAAACGAAGGACCTAAAATGCAATACTGGCTCTTTAAAAGCGAACCTGATGCTTTCTCAATTGATGATCTCGCAAGACGTCCAAAACAAACGGAATCTTGGGATGGAGTGAGAAACTATCAGGCACGTAACTTCATGAGAGATGAAATGAAACTTGGCGACAAGGTCTTCTTCTATCACTCAAGTTGTAAGGAGCCAGCTATCGTAGGCCTTGCTGAAGTCGTTAAAGAATCTCATCCAGATAAGACACAATTTGATGAGAAATCGAAATACTTTGACCCAAAGGCCACAAAAGAAACTCCACGCTGGTTTCTTGTTGATATCAAATTTCTAGAAAAATTTTCTAAAGCATTAACGTTAAAAGAAATGAAAGTAGACAGTCGCTACGATGAGATGCCTTTAGTTAAGAAAGGCTCTCGTCTATCCATTATGCCAATCCCTAAAAAGATAGCGGCAACAATTTTAAAAGATATTTCTTAGAAAATTTTAAAGACTAGAGTTTGTAAAAACTCGCGCCCGAAAGTTGTATAACTAAGAAATAAAGTAACAAAGGACAAGACAAGTCCAATTGTAAAGAAGCTTAGTATAACAAGGCCGGTGCGCCCTATTAGTGCCTTAATCGGCTGTTTATAATAAAGAGACAGATGTGAGAGATCATTATGTCCATGAACACCACCAAATTTATACTCCTGAACACCGCCACCTTGTGTGTCTTCAGATGTATTTAAATCGACATCAGATAGGTCCTGAATTGGCATTTCCCATAACTCCTCACACCAGCTTTATCCGCTGATATGAAGAGTATCGGTAAATGCTTAAATTATTTTAATATTTCGATTATTGAATAATCTGAGATTCTTGAGATGTGTGATTAGTTGCTGAAATTACAGTATTTTCTTCAATTAGTTCAGAGTCATCATCACGGCCAATTGTTTCTTCAACTAAATCCATTTTAGTTGCCATAATTTCACTTGCCGCCTCAATTTGTCCTCTAACTTCTTCAATCTCACAAGCAATATCTTGTTTTGAATCTAAGTAAGAATCAATCTCATCACGGCACATAGATAGTTTTTCAATTAGTTGATCCTGATTTCCACGGTAAGTTTCTTCAAGATTTGAAAGTAGGCCAATTACATTATTGAAGAATTTTGCAAGATTACGGCTTAGGCCTTCGAGTTCACTACTACTCTGAGTCATTTCAGAATCATTGAGTAAGCTTGCTTGAACATCAACACGAAAGCTTAATGTCTTAAGTTGAAAGATAATATCTTTCATATCTTGGAATTCATTCATAAACTTTTCAAAAGTTTCCTGAAATTTAGAATCCCCTTCTTCTGTTTCAATCTTAGCATCACTTTGCTTTGGCAGCTCCTTAATGAACTCAAGAGCTCTTTCTCTTAACTCATTAACTGAATCAACAATAGGCCCCATTCCCTTGTGCCCATCATTGATCACAAGAAGTTGGTCCTTAATATCATCCATCGTATTTTGAAGTTCAATATTTATTAATTCAAATTGAGAGATTTGCTCTTTTTGACTCTCAACCGCTTCCATTTCTTGTGAGAGCTTGATTTGAAGTGACTTCTTACTATCTTTTAATTCTTTAATTTCATTTGTCAGCCTTTCAACTTCCAGGCGAAATAATTCACTATCATTAAAAAGACGCATTTTTGCGTAATACTCTTTAATCATAGGAATGATAGCAACGATGGCAAGAACACCTGCTACAACCATAAAAATGAGATTGTATAAGCTTCTTGTAATTAGCCAATTATAGATGAGAACACCATGTGTCATTAAAGATAGTGCGCATATAATGATGTAATTCGATTTTGAAGTTGGTGATTTTGGTTGTTTTGGTGGTTTGATTGAATTCTTTTCAATTTTTAAAGACATGTTATCGATCCCTGACAAACTTTCTTTTAATAATACAATAATTATCAAACACTAAAGTAAGTAAGTCAATTATCAGAGACCGATAATTTTAAACAACTTATGACAGTTTTATTTTAAGTAAGTATAGCTTTTGAGACAATCTTCATAGAAGTCTACAAGAGACACACCATCACGAGGACGGATTCTTCCACGCGATACCTGGCGATCAATATAGCGTTTTACTTTGAATGCCATAAACTCCGGGTTGTACTGCATTGTTGAAAGAACCTGACGTGCAGAATTTCCTTCAACAGTCTCTTCAATATAAAAGCCCTTTGGATCGTCACTATCTGCATAAACGTGAACTTCGTTAACACGTCCAAAGAGATTATGCATATCACCCATTACATCTTGATAGGCTCCAGTTAGGAAAATTCCAATGCGATACTCCTCACCTTCATTAAGTTGATGAACCGCAATTGTCTTTTTGAAACCTTCATCTGGATCATAGAAGCGGTCTATCTTCCCATCACTATCACAAGTAATATCTGCAAGAGTTGATCTCTTAAGAGGCTTTTCGTTAAGACGTGTTAGTGGAACAACAGGAAGTACCTGTTCAATGGCCCAACTATCACATGCAGATTGGAAAACTGAAAAGTTACAAAGGTATTGGCCACTTAGCGTATTTTCAAGGTCCTGCATTAGTTCCGATTGAAAATCTTCTTCAGGAACTAGTGAATTAATTTCTTTAAGAATACGCAGGTGCATTGTCTCAATTTTCGCACGTTCCTCAAGCTCAAGAATCCCAAGCTTAAAAGCATGAATTGAATCAGTCTTAATTTTTAAAGCGTCATTGTATGCTTCTTGCCAGTTCTTCGTTTTCTCTAAAACCTCACCAACTTGCCTCATTTCTGTAACAAGATTATGCTCGCCGGTTTCTTGCTTAGTTGAAAACTCAATCTTTGTATTATCAATTTCACCGATAATATTAGTGATAACACAACTGTGGTGTGCCGTGATTGCGCGCCCACTCTCAGTAATAATATGTGGATGCTCAACACCCTCTAAATCACATACAGACTTTAGTCCGTAAACGATATCTGTAATATAATCTGTAATTGAATAATTAATTGATGAATCGTTTGTCGAATTCGTCCCGTCGTAGTCAACACCAAGTCCACCACCAACATCAAAGTACTGCAGAGGAGCTCCAATCTTTTGCATCTTACAATAGATACGAGAGCCCTCTTCAATTGCTTCTTTAATCGAGCGAATATCAGTAATTTGAGATCCAATATGAAAGTGAAAAAGCTTTAACATATCCAAGCGGTCATGCTTTTTTAGGAACTCAATCGCTAGGATAATTTCTGAAGTCGTTAAACCAAACTTCGCTTTATCACCACCACTTGACTCCCATTTCCCACGGCCCTTAACAGACATGCGGCCACGAATTCCAATAAATGGAATAACCCCATGTTCCTTACCTAGTTCAACAAGCATACGAAGCTCAGAGAATTTTTCAATAACAACAAAAACCTTTCGCCCAAGCTTTGCACCAAGAATAGCAAGCTTTAGATAGTCGCGATCTTTATAGCCATTTAAAACTGTAAGAGAGTCGGCGTTATTATTATAGGCAAGGGCCGAAAGAAGCTCAGGTTTAGAACCAGCTTCAAGCCCGTAGTTGTAGCGAGAACCAGCATCAACAATTTCTTCAACTACTTCTCTCATCTGGTTTACCTTTACAGGGTAAACACCAAAGAACTTCCCACGATAATCTTCATCATCAATTACTTTTTGAAAGGTATTATTTAAAAGCTTTACTTGTGAGCGTAAAATATCATGAAAACGAATTACTAAAGGAAGTTGAATTCCTTGTTCTTTTGCTTCTTCAATAACGTCATTAATAACGATTCCAACATTCTTATTAGGGTTTGGAGTCGCTTTAAGTTGTCCATTTTCTTCGATCTTAAAATAACCATTACTCCACTTACTTACGTTGTAGAGGCGGTCAGAATCTTGAATTGTCCAAGTCTCATTTGTCATTTCTTAAATTTCCTTTTCTTACTAAGACTTCGTTTTGCTCGTTAGAAGTAAGATCATCTCCCTTACAACTTTCGCAGCAAAAACAGAACTATTCCCAGACGAGTCAATCTCTGGAGCTAGCTCAACAATATCACAACCTACTATATTCTTTTCTAGTAGGATTTTTACAAAACTAATAAATGAATGAAAGTCTTCTCCACCTGGCTCTGGTGTTCCAGTTCCTGGAAAGAAGCTTGGATCAAAGTAGTCCAGATCAAGAGTTAAATATACCGGACGATCAGCAGGGATCGCACGAACTCGCTCTAAGAACTCTGCGCGAGACTTTGCAATTGTTCCATTCTCATTCATATACTCATATTCTTCTTTCGTACCAGAGCGAATTCCATATTGAATAAGACTATGCTTTGGCCCAAAGTGATCAAGGCTTCGCTTAATAATTGAAGCATGTGAGTAGTGGTAACCAAGATAACCATCACGAAGATCAGCATGCGCATCTAGATGAATTAAAACAAGGTCTTCAAAGTCATGAAGATACTTTTTAATTGGAGCATAAGAAATTGAATGCTCTCCACCAAGAGTCATAATTTTAATATCGTTTTCTTTTAAATTAATGTGATCAAAATTCTCTTCGAAACAAGCTGTCGCAACCTTCCAACTCTCCTCCTGTTGATCCGCAACCGGAAGGTTTCCAAGATCGTAGAAAGTGCAATCTTCTGTAGAAAGATCAAGATATGGTGAATAAGTTTCGATACCATCGGAAACTTCTCTTAAAGCATCTGGCCCTAAGCGTGTCCCTTTTCTGAAACATGCAGTTCCATCAAAGCCAAAACCAACAAGATTAACACTATGAGGTCTTACTTCGTCAGTAACAATTGCCATATCGTAAGGCGTCTGTGGGGCCTCTAGGCCCGCTAATTTCCATAAGTTCTTTTCCATAGGCTACTAATAAATCCTAATGGAATTTGAGTCAATTTAAATTGATATGAAAGTGTAAAAAAGTGGCCCAAAATTGCTTTTAAGTCACTAAAATGACTAAACTTTAATCAATCTGATTCTTTCTGGCCGTAACTTCAGTACGAGTCATTGGAGCATGGAAAACTGCGAAGTCAATTGACTCACGAAACATCTTCCAATACTTCTTATGATTGCGGTTATCACTTGAAGGAAGCTCAAGTGTATAAGTTGGTATCTTTCTCTCATTGCCAGCATAGTTTCCTAAACTACCAGGAAAGAAAGGATAGTTCTTCACACGATATCCATTGGCCTTCTTACTCATTGTATTAAGAAGTTCTTCGGCCTTTAGCGCAAGCCCATCCTCTTCATGAATATGATTAGAAACCACTGGCCCATCATAGTCGAGAATCGTTAATGGGGCGTGAACTGTAATAATCTTATTTGGGTTATAACGTGAGATAATATTCACTTGAAAGATCGTCTCTTGTTCTGAGTTTGCAACCTTTCCAGGATACCTACGCTTGGCAGCTCCATAGCGAGTCTTCCATAAGTGTAGGGCCTTCTTCTCCCAATCCCTAGTCGGAAAATTTCTATTAGGATCAATTCCACGTGAGTTTGTTCTCGTTGGCCTTCTCTTAAAGAATGAGTCTGGAGAGACAATTGGGGCAACGGCAACAAGATTATCCTTTAGCTTCTTTTGTCCTTCAATCGTAGCAACCTCATGATAAAGGTGGTGTAAAATATCGAAACAAAACTTGATAGGAGTGATTTCGTCACCATGAACACCACATAGAACTAAAGTCATATTCTTAGGCTCTTGCTTGTGTTCTTCCTCATCCCCAAAAACTGTCCACATAATTGGACGGCCTTGGTGCGTGTCTCTAACGTGAATCCATTTATAAGACTCACAGTGAGACTTCCCCCATCCATACTTATTGAATTTCTTATCAATATCGCCACAAAATGACTTAACACGCTTTGTATTTTCAACAGTTGAAAATTCATTCTTATGAGAGTGATCTGTGAAATCTAAATTTTTACTGACTGCTTCCTTCTTAGGATGCTCAATTCTTTTTCTTGCGACTTCACCTTGCTGGCCAACTTCTGGTGCACTTGATGTCTCATGTCCATGTTGGTTATTTTCAATAACCTCAACACCAGAACAAGAAAGTAAAACGATAAATAAAGAAAATAGAATTGTGTAATTAAATTTTGAGAATCGATTCATAGCTACCATTAAGGCCAAATTAATATAGTGTTATAATATCATATATAATTTATAGATATTCAATATTTTAGTGAGATATTACGCAATATGAAAAGCCAAAACTTACTCATTTTGACAACCAACCCAAGGCTTTATGCCTGTACTCAACTCGAAGCAGCGATCACAGAAGCGACTCATTCGTGCCGATACTCTGATCCTTACTCCGTAACTAACCAGGAGTTGGCCTGGGCCGATGTTGTAATCAATCGTAACACAGGATTGAACTATAATGATGATGACCTTGAAAAATTGGCCATACTCGACAGACAAAAAATCATTAATCCTCTTACTTGTTCACGTATACTAAGGGATAAGTTTGAACAGTGGTTATTGTTTAAAGAGGTGCTTGGTCTATCTCAACTAATTGAAACCTATTCACTTAAGCAGGCCCCTATCTACGCCAGCAAGCAAAATAAATGGATTATCAAAACAACGCGAGGTCAGCAGGCCAAGGGTGTCTATCCATCAACAGATATCATTAATGATCGAAAGAAGTTAATTGATAAAGGAGATCTCAACTATATCATCCAGCCCTATATTGAATTGAAGTCTGAATGGCGAGTTCTGCTATTCAAGGGCATATCTTCAAAGAAAGTAGAAAAACTCATTATTAGAAAATTACCAAAGAATTCACAAAATGATTTTCATATTCTAAATTTTGCTTCTAGTAGCTGTGAAATTATCCAAGAAGACAAGACACCACAACAAGTACTTTCCATCGCACACACAGTTGCAGAAAGTCTCGACTTCTACTTCATCAGTATTGATATCTTGGAGGAACAAGTAGGCGGCTTTCGTCTAATCGAAGTCAACGGATGCCCTGGAATGGCCCATAGTGACGAACTACTCCTCACCTCAAAGTATCAAATGACCATGGCACAGCTCTTTACGATGAAAGTCATAAATAACTGAAATCACATTTTAGAAACCAAATATATTTATCACGTGTCAACTTTTTGTTTGATTATTGAAACTTTTGACGATAAGATCAAATGAGGAGACAAGTTAATGTATATTTGTATATGTAACGCCATTACACAAGATATGCTCGATAATGCAATCAAGCAGGGACAAACAGAGAAAGAGGTTATCAATAGCCTTGGTATCGGTAACTCATGTGGTGTTTGCTTATTAGAACAAGTTTCTGCAGGCCTTGCGAAGAAAAACCTTAAAGCTAATCAGAAAGAGCAGGCCAGTGAAGTTAAGAATAACTTAACTACAGTCAAAAAATAAAATCCTTGAAACACATCCCAATCTTCTATAGCATTAATCCATAATTAATTATTGAAAGGGATTAATCATGAAAGGTGATCAAGACGTAATCAAAGCATTAAATAGTGTTCTTACAAAAGAATTAACGGCCATTAACCAATACTTTCTTCATGCAAGAATGCTTGAGGACTGGGGACTCGATAAGATCGGCCATCTTGAATATAAAGCAAGTATCGATGAGATGAAGTACGCTGATGAAGTTATTAAGAGAATTCTCTTCTTAGAAGGACTACCTAATCTTCAAAAGCTTGAGAGAATTAGAATTGGTCAGAATGTAAAAGAAATTATCGAAGCAGACCTTGAAACAGAAGCTGAAACTGTACCATTGTTAAAAGAAGCAATTGAGCTTTGTGAAAAGAAGCAAGATTACGTTTCTCGTGATCTTTTATCTAAGATCCTAGACTCAGAAGAAGAGCATGTCGACTGGCTTGAGACTCAACTATCACTTATTGAAAAAGTTGGTATTGAAAATTACATGCAATCACAAATTGAAATGAAAACTGGACACTAGTCCCTAGTTTAAATAAAAGACAAAAAAGCCTCGCTTAGCGAGGCTTTTTTTTATGTACAGGATGTACGGTATGTCTGCGGGAGGCAGGAGCCGGAGCAGACTACGCTTTTTCTTCGATTGGTTTTGGAAGTCTTGCAATCATAAGAATTGGAATAATCAAAAAGATACTTCCAAGATAATATGGTGCTGCTGAATTGTAGCGCCAGTAAACAAGAGATGCCACGATTGGCCCAATAACTCTTGCTAATGCTCCAAGGGATCTAAAGACACCAATAACATGCCCCTGACTTTGTGCCGGTGAATACATCGAAACAAGTGAAGTTAAGCATGGGATTACTAGAGATGATCCAACAGCTAAGAAAAAGAGACCAGCATATACGAGCCAAGAAGATTCAGCTAGGCCAATGAGAACAAGGCCAGGAATAATTGTCACAAGACCTTGAAGTGCCATACGCTTCTCACCTACTGTATGGGCCTTACGGCGAACATATCCACCTTGAACAAGTGCTAAGATAAGTCCAATAAAGATAAACATATAAGCGTTATCCATTGATGAGTAACTTAATCTTTCAGCTGCAAGGAAAGTTAGCGTAAATTCCATCCCACTAAATGCTAGTAGGAATAAGAAGTAACCAAAGTTTGTTAGGTTAACACCTTTATATGGAAGTGGTTTAAAAAGCGTAATCGGGTTTGCACTTCTCTCACTCTCATGCTTTCCACGCTTATCCTCAGGAAGAGTTTCATCAAATTTATTAAATAAGTTGATTAAATTAAATAGTGAAAGAACACCTGCCACAATTGCGGCCATCGAAAATGGATTCACGCCGTAATCAGCAAGTACAGGGTAGATCTTAGTTAGATCAAATAGAGATAAAATCCCACCCATTGCTGGCCCAATGATGAATCCTAGCGCGAAGGCAATACCAATAGTGGCCATCCCTTTTGAGCGGTTCTTATTAGTTGTCACATCGGCCACAACAGCAGTTGCTGTCGAGATATTTCCACCCATGATCCCGCCAATAAAGCGAGCAATAATTAGGATCGTAAAATTACCTGCAACGGCCCAAAGAACATAACTGATAAACAGACCGAAGACTGAAACTAGCAGAACTGGCTTTCTTCCGATACGATCTGATATTGTACCCCAAATTGGTGCGGCAACAAATTGTAATAATGAATAAAGTGCTCCAAGCGCACCACCAAAGAGTACGATGGCCGAGAAGTTACTTGCTCCTCCAGCTTGAGTTAGTGTATCGATAGAGCCAAAGATAGCTTTTAAGAAAACATTATCAGCATCAACAGTTAAGTAATACTTAGCAAGTGCCGGGAATAGTGGGAAGATAATCGAGAATCCCACCAGGTCTAAGAATAATGTTAGAAAGACGATCTTAAGCGACTTCTTAGCATTATCACTTAATGGCTCTGATTCCATTGTTTGCTTTGGCATATCCATGTATTTTTCCTCTTCTAATTGATACTCTATTTTTTCAACATCTTTTGGGTTTTCACAAAGTGTTTCAACGTAATTAGCAAAGCCTTTGGCCCAATTTTCATCATCATTCAAGCATTTAATCGCATGAATGTGAGTACCATACTCTTCAACTTCTTCTTGTAGCTCAGTTCCAATTTCATCAATAGTTTCTAAGCAATCAGCAACGAAGGCCGGGCAATAAACGGCAATATTCTTTGCGCCACCTTTTGCAAGATTCACAGTGTACTCATCTGTATATGGAGTTAACCACTCTTCACTTCCAAAGCGAGATTGGTAAGTCATATGAATTTTATCTGACTCAATTCCAACCACACCTTGCTTGATAAGCTCGAAAGTTTCAAAGCAGTGCTGATAGTATGGATCTTTCTTATAGATAACTCTCCTCTTTGGGATTCCATGAAAAGAGATCACTAATTCATCAATGCTTTCATTGGCAAGCTTCTCATTAATTTTTGCAATTGAGTTATCAATAAAAGCATGGAGACGGTGAAAATTTGTAATCACTTCAAAGTTTGGAATTCTAACTTTCGTCTCTAAAAGTTTTCCAAAGAAATCAATTCCACTGGCAATTGTTGATTCCGAATATTGCGGAAACATCGGTATGACAATTAACTTTTGAGCTGGATCTTTTCTCTCATCAAGCTCTTTTTCCCACTTTGCATAAACGTCAGCAACTCTAGGCCCACAAAGTAAGAAGGCATGTTCGACTTCAATATGCTCAGGAGTCAACCCATTCACTCGATGAGTAAACTCGCGAGTAATTCTCGTTAATGGAAACTCACTTCCTTCCCAAATTCTTTTATATAATGCAGCTGACCTCTTTGGCCTAAATGGGAGAACAAAGAGATTTAAAATGATTTTCCAAAGTCTTGGATCAATGTCCACGACTCGCGGATCGGCCAAGAATTCTTTTAAGTATTTTCGTACATCCGATGTTGACGGAGACTCGGGAGATCCAAGTTGAACAAGAACAACTTTAGTAACCTTGTGCCCACCTTTTTTACCAGCTGGAAATGTTAAATGATCATGACGCATTGCCATTGTTCCTTGATAGTGTTAAATTAAGTAAATATAACCTATCAAAATAATTCAAGAGAGTCGATAAATGTCAGCATCGAAAAAAGCTACTAAACAAACCAAAACGAAAACAAAGTCAAAAGCTAAACAATCACCTAAAGGAAGAAATGTAAAAGAACTAGATGCATTTGCACTCGGTTCAGCAAATACAGAATACCCTGACACATATGCTCCAGAGGTTCTAGAGGCCTTTGACAATAAGAATCCAGGAAGTGATGCTTGGACGACATTTGTGTGCACAGAGTTCACATCTTTATGCCCAAAAACAGGTCAGCCAGACTTTGCTCGTATCTACATTAATTATATTGCAGATAAAAAGATGGTTGAGTCTAAGTCTTTAAAGCTATACCTATTCAGCTTTAGAAATCATGGTGACTTCCACGAAGATTGTGTGCAAAAAATTTGTGACGATTTAACAAAGCTTATGAAGCCAAAATACGTTGAAGTTATTGGTGAATTCACACCTAGAGGTGGGATTTGTATCTACCCATATGCCTCAAATTCCAACAATAAGAAGATTTATAAGGATATTCGTGCAAAAAGATTTAGCGAATATGCTCCAGGTAAGTATACAATGGACTTATCTAAAATTTATTAATTTAGCTTGAAATGAGGAAAATATGAGCCTTGGAATTACAGAAAGTTTAATTATCCTAGCTATCATTATTCTACTATTTGGAGGTAAGAAACTTCCAGAACTTGGTAAGTCTCTAGGAAAGGCCATTACAGGCTTTAAGCATGGACTTAAGGAAGAAGATCAGCAGGACAATACTAATACTGCCAGCAAAATCGAAGACCAAACAAAGAACGTAAATAAGAATAGCTAGATTCTAATTTTGTAGAACAGTTATTACCTGCTTAAGGGTAAATGGTTTTGGTAGAATTCCACTAACACCTTTGCCCTTAATCGTATCAGAATTAATCGAACAATCACCAGTTGCAAGAATAAAAGGAGGCATCTTCTCTTTTAGAACTCCCTTTGCTTGCGAGGCAAGCTCCATCCCATTCACTTCTGGCATTTGGTAATCCGAGATAACATGCGAATACGTATGTTCACCTAGAGCACTTAAGGCAGCACTTGCATTTGCACAAGCATCAACCTCGTATCCTTCCATCTGTAAAGCATCTTGTAAAAGCTCTAAAATTTCAATTTGGTCATCAACCAATAGAATACGTTTTACTTCTGGATTTGGTGAAATAGACATTGATTCAATCATATATATGCTCTCTTTTGTTTAAACAAAAATAAAAAAACCTATCTTTCGATAGGTCTTTTTAAAACACAATATTTGTTGATTCAAGTAAATTATTCTATAATTTCTAAAACAGATCTTTTTTTCAACTTTGTTGAAGCAGCATTAAGAATAGTTCTTAGTGCGCGAGCTGTTTTCCCTTGCTTCCCAATAACTTTACCAAGGTCAGTTTTATCAACCTTAAGTTCGATAACTGTTGTTTGTTCTCCAACAATCTCGTTTACTTCTACTTGCTCTGGCATATCAACTAATGCGCGACTAACTGTATCGATTAAGTCTTTTAACTCACTCATCATGAACTCCTTCTACAAAAATGCCGTTTATGCTTTTTTAAACGAAAAACAAAAATTACTAGTTAAGAGTAACTTTGTTCTTCTTTAGAAGTGTTCTTACAGTATCAGAAATTGTAGCACCTTTACCAAGTAGCTCAGAGATTCTCTCAGCTTTGATATCGATAAGGTTATTTTCTTTAAGTTGTGGGTTATATTGACCTAATTTCTCGCTGAATTTTCCGTCTCTTGCATTTCTTGAGTCAGCTGCAACGATTGTGTAAATAGGCATGTGAGTTCTACCACCGCGTTGTAATCTAATTGTTAACATTAAGTACTCCTACATCAATTTGTAACGCTTATAATAAATATATTAAATAATTCCTAAATAAATAATTGATTTTAAAAAGATAAGCAATATCTTTTTTCAAATTTTTAATTAGAAACGTAATGTATTAAAATATATGCCATATGACAAGCAAAGAAAGCGAAAGTGCAAAATTTATCGACCTTCACGGCCATTCAGGGCCGAGCAAAACAGCTCCTATTGAGGATTTGCGCATTTATTCCTATTCACCGCAAATCAATGACTTACCTAAAGAAGGCCAATACTTTAGCGCTGGAGTTCACCCATGGAGGCTTAAAGAGGCCCTCAATAGCTTTGAGGAAGTTAAGAAGCTATGTCGTATGGAATCATGTCTTATGGTTGGAGAGGCCGGCCTTGATCGCGCTATCGGTAGTGATTTAGCGACACAAGAAAAAGTCTTTAGGTGGCATATTGAATTGGCCAATGAACTAAACAAGCCTCTTATAATTCATAATGTAAGATGTCTGTCTGAGATATTTCGCCTTCATAAATCTTATCCGGGCCATACAGCATGGGTTCTTCATGATTTTAATGGAACAATCAAAGATATGAACGACTGTCATGAACGTAGAGTGTATACTGGCCTTGGTCCCCGCTTCTACGAGTCGTCTAATGCAAAAATTAGCAGCACCATCTTGAATAATAAAGTGGACTTAGAGTATATCTTCTTTGAAACTGATGACCGTCGTGATCTTGAAATTTCAGATATCTATCGAGAATTCGCGAAAAGACAAGAGCTCGATTTAGCAGATCTAAAGGAACAAATTTGGCACAACCTCAGACGCCTTCTTGGCAAAAATTTAACGACTTAATCGAGTTTAGAGCACTTCTTGCTCCTATGGTTGGCCTTTCACATGTTGCTCTTAGAGATGCCCTCAGGCCATACTTCCCAAAGGATGTAAAAACCTTGTGGGCCACAGAAATGCTAAACTCAAGAAGGCTACCTGAGCAGATTCTTGGGGAGACACCAGAAACGTTAAAAAGCGAAAATGACTATGGACTCTACCCACAAATACTCTGCAATGAAGAAAGATATATTGAAAAGGCGATCCCAAAGCTAGAGGCCTGGGGAGCCAACGCTATTGATATCAATATGGGCTGCCCTGTGAAGAAGGCCCTAAAGCATAATTACGGTGTTTCTTTAATGGGCGACACAAAGTATGCAGCAAGTGTTGTTGAGATGGTTAAAAGACATGCTACGGTTCCTGTCTCAGTGAAACTTAGGGCCGGTCATCAAAATGATAAGAACTTTCTTTTGGACTTTTGTTGTGCCCTTAAGGAAGCTGGTGCAGACTGGCTCATTTTACACCCAAGACTAGCGGCCCAAAAAAGAAAGGGTGTTGCAGACTGGGAGCAAATCAAATTCTTACAGGAAAGTATCGATCTTCCAATTATTGGTAATGGAGATATCCAAGATCATGGTGACATTGCTCAAATGTTAAATGAAACAGGCTGCCAAGCAGTTATGCTAGGACGCTCTTTAACGGCGAAGCCTTGGCTAATAACACAATTTGCGGCAGATCAAGGATATGAGCTCGATGAATTCCAAAAACAATTTCTAAGCGAAGACCCTCACCTTCATGCTCGCTACTATGGTGAATTTGTGAAAGCCTATATCAATGCATGCTTCAAGTATTATGAACCAAAGGCCGCACTAAAGCGCATTCGCTTCTTTTTAAAAGTTGGGCATGTATGGCTTAACTTTGGCCATAGTTTTACAAAAAAAGTTTTTGGACTAGAAAGCGCGCAAGAATATAGCGATGCTATTGATCTCTATATGAATAACTCTTCCTTAAAAATTTCGAAAAGAACGAATCTACGTTACTAGTGTTCGCAGTGGTTACAACGGCAAAGCTTAATATTCAGTAAGTGCGCAGCTATAAGAGCTAGACCACCAATGATTGAAGCGACAACTTCAACAGTCCCAATTGCATGAGAGTGACTGTGCATGTGCATATGACCAGCGTGTTCGGCCAAGAAGTATTGATTAAAGTGACCAACTAAAATAGCGGCCATCCCAAGAATACCAATAAAAAGTGGTCTCTTATCATTGTGAACTTTTAGGTTCTTGATAAAAGCATAAAGACCAACAGGAACAATAATGAGAATAGCGAGACTATGAATCAGTGGATTTTCAAAAAAAGTGGCAAGGGACGGAACAAAGATAATCAGTAATGGAATTGCCATGCAATGTAGGCAACATAAGACAGAAACGAGCAGTCCTGCGCGATCCGCTGATTCATCATATTTAGCTGTTTTAACTTCTTCCATTTTGTTGTCCATAAGCGTCCAATTGATTGATATATGTATATATAGAGAATTCTGTGACTCAAAGCAAGTAATTATTAAAAAATTACCATCATTAAAGTGTTGAAAATACTTTCTAATACGATACACTTGTAACGTAATATTATTTACGTGTATCAAGATAATCTTGCTACAGGGGGAAAAAATGAGTGGTTTAGACGATTTTTTAAAAAAGAAGAACAAACAGGCCAAGCATGCACTTACATCGTCAAGTGATGAGATTGTGAAGAAGTGTAGACACCTGTTAGAAAGAATCCAGGATGAAGGTAGTGAGAAATACGACGAGCTATATGCTCTCTTTCGCTTTCGCTACGACAAAGTAAATGTACAGAAACATAAGGTTGAGAAATTCTTAGAAGAGCTCCAACAAGAACTAGATCGTCTTGGAAAAGACCCAATTAAAGTTCTAGCAGAATACGATAAGCTGATCGAAAAAGAGCTTGAGGCCATTGGGCATATTGAAACTTATCAAAATGTTAAGAAGTCGACAAAGAAGGCAATTAACAAAATGGCAAAAGCTGCAAAAGAGGTTTCAGACGATGTTGAAGAAGCCGTTGAGGAAGTTAAGCGAACAACCAAGAAAGTGGCAAATGACCTAACGAAGAAAGCCCAAGACGCTAAAAAAGAAGCAAAGAAAGTCGTCAAGAAAGCGACGAAGAAAGTAGCTAAAAAAGTAGAAAAGAAAGTGGCCAAAAAAACTGCTAAGAAAGTAGCTAAGAAAACGGCCAAGAAGACTGCAAAGAAAGTGGCTAAGAAAACGGCCAAAAAGACT
>NZ_JBEBMJ010000005.1:172789-231770 GCF_043196375.1 Halobacteriovorax sp. ZH5_bin.2
CTGCAAAGAAAGTAGCTAAGAAAACGGCCAAAAAGACTGCAAAGAAAGTAGCTAAGAAAGTAGCTAAGAAAACGACCCAAAAGACTGCAAAGAAAGTAGCTAAGAAAACGGCCAAAAAGACTGCAAAGAAAGTAGCTAAGAAAGTAGCTAAGAAAACGACCAAAAAGACTGCAAAGAAAGTAGCTAAGAAAACGGCCAAAAAGACTGCAAAGAAAGTAGCTAAGAAAACGGCCAAAAAAGTAGCAAAGAAAGCCGCCCCTAAAAAAGCGGCAAAGAAAGTCGCTAAGAAGAAGGTCGCTAAAAAAACGGCCAAGAAAACTGCAAAGAAAAAATCAAAATAAAAAACAAGGCCCTCAATCGAGGGCCTTTCTTATAAAAGCGCATGAGCTATTGAGAAATAGATAATGATTCCCGTCACATCACAAATCGTTGCGACAAAGGGAGTTGAGGCCGTAGCAGGGTCAAAGCGAAGCTTCTTAAGTAGAAATGGCAGCATTGAGCCTACAAGTGTCCCCCACATGACAATACAAATAATACTGCAGCCAACGATAAGAGAGATTTTTGCAAAGTTTACACCATAGGCTTCATTTGCATGTGGCCAGAAGTAGATTCTCATAAAGCCAAAGATTCCAAGAATAAATCCCATAAAAAGACCTGATCCAAGCTCTCTAAAAAAGACACGAAGTGAGTCACTATTTTTAACCTCACCAAGGGCAAGGGCGCGAATAACAAGTGTTGACGCTTGCGCACCAGAATTTCCACCAGATGAAATAATAAGAGGAATAAAAGTAACAAGCGCAACAGTATGAGCAATGGCCGCTTCAAAATGAGTCATGGCCGTGGCCGTAAGCATTTGGCCGATAAAAAGAATAACTAGCCAACCAAGACGCTTCTTTGTCATTTCAAAGAATCCAACTTCAAGATAAGGAGCATCAAGAGACTCAACGGCCGCAATCTTTTGCATATCTTCTGTCGTCTCTTCTTCGACCGCTTTAATAATATCGTCAATTGTGATGATCCCTTTCATTCGGAATTCTTCATCAACAACCGGCAGAACGACTTGTTCGAAACGACTGAAAACTCGACCAATCTCCTCCTGATCCATATTATCAGGGATAGCAATTAGGTCATCACCTGTTGTCATTAATTCAGAAATCTTTTGGCCATCACGAGCACCAAAAAGCTCACGCAGAGAAACCACTCCAACAAGTTTTTGAGCTGTATCAATCACATAAGTATAATAAATCGTCTCAACATTACTAAGAGTCTGGGTACGGATATAGCGAATGGCCTCTTCCACCATCATATTCGCGCGAAGACGAATATAATTAGAGTTCATCAGACCACCGGCAACGTCTTCGGCGTAGGCCATTAGGGCCATAACTTCAACGCGGGCATGTTTAGCTAAGAGAGATAGAGTCTCTTCAACTTGTTCATGATCAAGAAGCTGTAAAATATCGGCCAAGTCATCATAGGCCAAATCATTTGCCCAACGCCTTTTAAGATCTCGGTCAAATTGTTCAAAAAGATCGGCTTGATAATTCGAATCAAGTGAGTCAAAGAAGTCTTGGGCCTCTTCTTCTGACATGCTATTAAAAGTCGACAGACGCTCGGACTCAGAAAGAGAAGGCCAATCTTTTAAGGCAATACCAATTTTGGTAAATTGCATTGTATTCTCAATTTCTGGATGAGTTTCATTTGTCATTTAATTTGCTCCCACAAAATACTAATCGACATTCCAAGTGCAAACTTAAATAAAATTAGCTAGTTAGATTTTCACATCACAATTTTATTGGAACTTTAAAAAATGGCGCGCCATCTTCTTCACTAAAAATGAACTCTCCCCCATTCATATTGTATTGAATACTGGGAATCAAAAGTCTAGGAGCACTTAAAACAGCATCGCGAGATGTTCTAAAGTCTAAGAACTCATCTTTAGTAGTACTTGCCTTACATTGTATATTATTGCGTTTCTGATTTCCAACAGTTGTCTTAAACATAATCTCACGCCCACCAGGGCCGTAGTCATGGCCGACGTAGATACTACAACTATCGTCGAGAGAGTAAATTTTTTGAATTGATTCATATAGGTCGTCTGCACTTCCTTTTGGAAAGTCACAACGGCCAGTTCCCATATCAGGCATAAAAATAGCATCACCCACAAAGAGTGCCTCTTTATTTATATAAAGACTCATACAAGCAGGAGTGTGCCCTGGTGTCTCAATAATTTCGACTTCGAGATCATCTGCTACCTTAAAAACCTCACCTTCACGAGTTAATAAATCAAATTGAGAGCCGTCCTCTTTCACTTGAGAACGGAAAGCTTCATTAAAGACGTTTTGTACCTTTTTGATATTTTCATGAATGACAATCTTCGCACTAGGGTAATATTTCTTTAGGCTTGATGCACCAGAAAGATGATCCGCGTGAACATGAGTTTCAAAAATATATGAAAGCTCAAGATCCTTCTCTTTTAAGAACTCATCGATCAGTAAAACTTCTTTTGTTGACACAGAACCACTTGCGTAGTCGAAGTTTAAAACAGGATCGACTACAATGGCCCTCTTTGAAACCAAAGAGTAAATGATATAAGTCAGAGTATTAGTGTCTTTATCAAAAAAAGAGTGGATCAACATTTAAAATTCTCCTAATCCTTGAGGGTATATTTGCACCGCGCATCACAAAATGAAATTCACTTAAAAATTCACTTAAGTTTTGGTGATTAAAGGATTATAATCCAATCAAATAACATTTTAAAATTTTTATTAAATTAGACAAAGGAAATGTATCAATGTCAGCATTACGCTTTTATTTGACTAACTCCGTTGCTAAAAAGCAAGTAATGGGAGTTACGGGACTACTTCTGTGTGGTTTTCTACTATCACACATGCTTGGTAACTTTTTACTAATGGTTGGGGCAGACGCTTTTAACAAGTACGCTTACACGCTTACTTCTAACCCACTAATCTACGTTGCAGAAGCTGGTCTTCTTGTAATCTTTTTAACTCACCTCTTTATGGCCCTGAAACTTACGATGGAAAATAAAGCAGCTCGTCCGGTTAATTACTACATGAAGCAACCAACAGGACGTGGAGCAACTTTCGCATCTTCAACAATGCCATACACTGGTATGCTAATTCTTTTCTTCATCATCATGCACTTAATTAACTTTAAGTATGGTGCTGTATATATGACAACATTAAATGGAATGGAAGTTCGTGACCTTTACAAGACTGTAATTGAGTACTTTGCTTCTCCTCTTAATGTGGGAATGTATGTAGTTTTCATGATTGTTATTGGAATTCACGTATCTCACGGGTTCTGGTCAGCATTCCAATCAATTGGATTTAACCACCCTAAGTATATGCCAGCGATCAAGTTTCTTTCAAAACTATACGCTGTTGTCTTAACTGTTGGATACTCAACAATCGCAATTTGGTGTCACGTTAAGGGAGGAATGTAATGACTAATATGAATATCAAAAAAATGGATGGAAAAGTTCCTGCTGGTGACGATATCACTAAGGTATGGACTCAACATAAATTCAACATGAAACTTGTTAACCCTGCCAACAGACGTAAGTTTGAAGTAATCGTAGTTGGTTCTGGACTTGCTGGTGCATCTGCTGCAGCAACTCTTGGAGAGCAAGGTTACAACGTTAAGTGTTTCTGTCTTCAAGACTCTGCAAGACGTGCTCACTCGATTGCAGCTCAAGGTGGTGTTAACGCTGCTAAGAACTACCCAAATGATGGTGACTCAATCTGGCGTCTATTCTACGACACTGTAAAAGGTGGAGACTATAGAGCGCGTGAAGCTAACGTTTATCGTCTAGCTGAAGTTTCAAATAATATTATCGACCAATGTGCGGCTCAAGGTGTTCCTTTTGCTCGTGAATACGGTGGAACTCTTTCTAACCGTTCATTTGGTGGTGCTCAAGTATCACGTACATTCTATGCTCGTGGACAAACTGGTCAACAGCTTCTACTAGGTGCTTACTCTTCTCTAATGAAAGAAGTAGGTCGTGGTAAAGTTCAAATGCTAACTCGTCGTGAGATGGTTGACCTAGTTATGGTTGATGGCCGTGCACGTGGTATCATCACAAGAAACGTAATCACTGGTGAATTTGAAAAGCACGCAGCAGATGCAGTTCTAATGTGTACAGGTGGATACGGAAACGTTTACTACCTATCGACAAATGCTATGACTTCAAATGGTTCAGCAGCATGGAAGGCCTACAAAAAAGGTGCAATGTTTGCTAACCCATGTTTCACTCAAATTCACCCAACTTGTATTCCAAGACACGGTGAAAATCAGTCGAAACTTACTCTAATGTCTGAGTCTCTAAGAAATGACGGACGTGTTTGGGTTCCAAAAGTAGCTGGAGACCACAGAGCACCAAATGATATTCCAGAAGAAGAAAGAGATTACTACCTAGAAAGAAAGTATCCTTCATTTGGTAACCTTGTTCCTCGTGACGTTGCTTCTAGAAACGCAAAAGAACAAATTGATCAAGGTAAGTCAGTACGTGCTGGTGAAGAAGCAGTTTACCTAGACTTCGCGACAGCAATCGCACGTGATGGTGAAGACGCAATTAGAGAGCGCTACGGTAACCTTTTTGATATGTACGAAAGAATTACTGATGAAAACCCATATAAAGTTCCAATGAGAATTTACCCAGCTGTACACTATACAATGGGTGGTCTATGGGTTGACTATAACCTTCAAACAACTGTTCCAGGACTATTTGCTCTTGGTGAAGCTAACTTCTCAGACCACGGTGCAAACCGTCTAGGTGCTTCTGCACTTATGCAAGGTCTAGCGGATGGTTACTTTGTTGCACCATTTACAGTTCCTAACTACTTAGCAACTGAAAAACTTATGGGTAATAAAGTAGGAACTGATCACCCAGAATTTGACAAGGCACTAACAGAATCTAAAGAAAGATTCTCTAAGCTACTTTCAATCAACGGTACAAGATCAGTTGAGTCAATTCACAAAGAACTTGGTCAAATCATGTGGAACCATGTTGGTATGGCAAGAGACGAGAAGACTCTTAAAGAAGGTATTGAAAAGATTAAGAAACTTCGTGAAGTATTCTGGAAAGACGTTAAAGTTACAGGAACAGCAGATGGGATCAATATCGAGCTTGAAAAAGCTAACCGTCTTGCAGACTTCCTAGAGCTTGGTGAGCTAATGGCACGCGACGCTCTTGAAAGACCAGAATCATGTGGTGGTCACTTCAGAGAAGAGTCTCAAACTGATGAGAACGAGGCCCTAAGAAATGACAATGACTTCTGTCACGCAGCTGTATGGGAATACACTGGTGAAGCTAGTGAGCCAATTAGAAACGTGGAAGAACTAGACTTCCCTAACGTTCCACTAACACAAAGAAGTTACAAATAAGAGGTATATGATATGAGTAGCAATAATAATATGACACTTCATCTAAAAATCTGGCGTCAAAAGAATCGTGAAGATAAAGGTCAAATGGCCGACTATACTTTAGAAAACGTTTCTCCGGATGCTTCATTTCTTGAAATGCTAGATCAGTTAAACGAAGAACTTATCCCACAAGGTGTTGAGCCAGTAGCTTTCGACCACGACTGTCGTGAAGGTATCTGTGGTATGTGTTCTCTAATGATCAATGGTCAAGCACATGGGCCAGAAGCTGAAACAACGACTTGTCAGCTTCACATGAGAAAATTCTCTGATGGTGACACGATTGTAATCGAACCATTTAGAGCAAGAGCTTTCCCTGTTGAAAAAGACCTTATGGTTGATCGTAGTGCATTTGATGAAATCATCGCAGCTGGTGGTTTCGTTTCAGTTAACACTGGTAACGCACAAGATGCTAACGCAATCCTTGTTCCAAAAGAACAAGCTGACCTAGCAATGGATGCGGCCGCATGTATCGGTTGTGGAGCTTGTGTTGCTTCATGTAAGAACGCTTCTGCTATGCTTTTCGTATCAGCAAAAGTTTCTCAAATGGCACTTCTCCCACAAGGACAAGCTGAAGCTTCTCAACGTGTTCAAAACATGGTTAAAAAGATGGATGATCTTGGATTTGGTAACTGTACTAACGAAGCAGAATGTGAAGCTTCATGCCCGAAAGGAATTGAAATCACAAATATTGCTCGTATGAACAGAGAGCTACTAAAAGCAGCTGTTACTTCTAAGACGACACCAACTGTTTAATTTAGTTAATTAAATTCAGATAAAATAAGGGCCTACAAATGTAGGCCTTTATTTATTGTAAGCTCTAAACTCACAGCGTAGAATTATCGAAAGGAGCATTTATGAAAGTATTAGTTTCTCTCTTTATAACAACACTTACACTTGCTTTGTCCCCTGGAGACAAGGCACCGAACTTCACCCTTGAGAATCAAGAAGGGAAACAAATTTCTCTGTCATCTTATAGAGGTAAGAAAGTTATCCTTGAATGGTATAACGAAGGGTGCCCCTTTGTGAGAAAGCACTATGATTCGATGAATATGCAGCAAACACAAAAACGAGCAAAGCAAAGTGGTTACCACTGGCTTTCCATCAATTCATCTAATATTGGTAAGCAGGGATACATCAAAAATGCACAAGCTGCGAAGAATCGCCTACAAGTTGAAAAATCACATGCGACTCACCTTCTCATTGATACGGACGGAACAGTTGGAAAGCTTTACAATGCTAAGACGACACCAGAAATATTTATAATCAATGAAAAGGGACTCATCGATTATATGGGTGCAATTGATAGCATTCCTTCGGCCGACAAAAGTGATATTCAAAATGCTCAAAACTATGTTAAAAACGCACTACAACAGCTAAAAGAAAATAAAAAAGTAAGCCCAGCGCGAACGAAACCTTATGGATGTAGTGTTAAGTACTAATGTTTATTTATAACGAAAACACCCAATTATTTGTAAAAAAAATCAGACTCATGGCAAGTGATATCTTTGCGAGCATTGGGCTATCTTTTAAGCGCTCACGCCTTCATTTTAAAGGCGTCATGTACCCACTTACATTTGTGGTAAATGACTCTGATAAGATCCTGGGGTTTTACGACCCATTGATCTACCAAATTGGTATTAATAAATGCTTTCTTACGATTAACGATGACAAGCTTTTAGAAAATGTCCTAAAGCATGAGCTGGCCCATTTCTTAGTCCATATTGAATGTGGCATTCATGAACAGGCCCACGGCGTGGAGTTTAGAAATATATTTAAACGCTTTGGGTGGGACGAGAACTTTTCAAAATCTCAAGTCAACCTAACGGCATTCGTAAGAACAAACGACAATATTACCGCTAAGATTCAAAAACTTCTTGAGCTTGCCAAGTCGGAAAATGAATTTGAGGCCAAGCTTGCTGCGAAAAAGGCCAACGACCTCATTCAAAAGCATAACCTTAACAAATTAAAACTTAATCATTTAACGCGATCAGATTTTGATATGAAAGAATTTGAAGACACATATGTCAAACGTGTCGCTTCTTTTAAAAGACGAAATATTCTTCACGACTGTCTCTACGACATTCTCAAAGAATATGCCGTCTCTCCTGTTTTTAGTTCAGGCCGCGGTGGTGGTTATCTTGAAATTATCGGTGCCAAGGAAAATGTTGAGGCCGCTCACTTTATTTATGACTATACAGCTAACGCAATGGAAGGCCTATGGAAGCAGGCAAAGAAGTCATCAAATTTAAAAGGTATTCGAGCACGTAACTCCTACTATAAGAGTTTTACTAAGTCGTTTCTAAATGAGTTAAAAGGTCACCAAAGTAAACAGATTAGCTCCCGTGAGCTTATTCACATTAAAGGCCTAGCAGAGGCCCACAGAAATCGCGTCTACCCTCGCGTATCATCACAAACAAGTCAGGCAACAAGTTTTGATGCAAATGCATGGAATCTTGGCGCTAAGGCGGGAAAACAATTTAAAATGGGTAAAGGAATTGGACAAAAGTCAGGAACTAAACTTCTAAGTAACTAAGATCTAGTTAGGAATCTTTCTTTACAAAAACTCTTAATATTTTGCTCAAACTACCGATATGATACTGGTAAAGCGGAGATCTAATGGCGAAGATAGCAAATTCCAAAAAAATTATTAAAGGATTTATCACTCAATGTACGATGGTTTTTAAATCGTATGAGTACCATGTTGTTGAGTCTAAGAATAAATCCAACCTTTGGCATTTTAGCGTCTCTAAAGATGACAAGAAGTACGTCGTCTACTGCACAAACTCACTTGCAAAAGTACAAGGAATTATAAAGATTGCTCTTAAGAAACTTCCTGAAGATACTAAACTTGTCGTTATTTGTGACAACTTCTCGGCCGAAGATCGTACAAAGGCAGAGTCAAGCTCATACACGATCACTGACCTAGGTACGATTAAAAAGTATGGTATTGATTTACTAGAGGCCAAGCAACGAGAAACTTTGGCAAAAACTCGAAGAGCTGCTTAGTTATTTAGACACTTTTCTTATCGGCGCCATATATCCATTTATGCTGCTGCCCAATCACTCTGAAAGGTCCACCTTCTAATTGATTCCACTCTTGAATATCGATGAATCTTTGCATTGGAAATTCTTCACTTGGTTCAAAGCATGGAGTAAGTACCCAAGGAAACTCAATCGTCCCTAAACTCTCCTCAAGCTTTCGATAAGCACCTAATGTATAATCAAAGTCCTTACGATCAGCAATGACAGCTTTAAGCTGAAATTTTCCATCATAGTTCTGAGCAAGCTTTTCAATTAATGCTAAACGAGTTTGAACACCTGTAGAAGGAGTTTTAAGATCAAATGAAATATAGTCGAGATTTTCAAAAACTTCATCAACAACACGTGTTCCAGCCGCTTCAATATTAAGCTTAAAACCTTTCTCTTTTAAAAACTTTGAAAGGGCCACAACACTTGGAACATGCTTAGGATGAAGAGGATCTCCACCTGTAATTGAGATCCAATCGATTTTTCCTTGATAAGATTCTTCTAATACCTTTTCAAAAATCGACTCAATTGATGTCGGTTCAATTTCAAAACTCCAAGTATCCATCGAGTCACAATTAATACAACCAACGGCACAACCTTGAAAACGTACGAAGACCTGTGAGCGGCCAACAAAGACTCCCTCTCCTTCTGTAGCGCGGTAAATGTCGTTAATAAGATACTGTTGCATTGAAAAACCTTCTTAAAGGGTATTTATATAGCATAAGGCCTTAAAATGTCATATATTTAAAAGTAAATCGAGTAATTGCTACATGAAAAATGGCCCAAAGGAAGAAATATGATTGATATAGATGAACAATTTCGTGCTGTCATTGCTGATTTACAGGCCGGCAAAAGACCAAATTGTACCTATACCAAAGAGGACTTCAGTCTCTTTAAGGCCCGTTTTGAAGAGCTAAATCGTGAAGAGAATTGGGAGGCCCTCATCCCACTTCTATGCCTACTCGATAATACAATCACACTTGATCATATTATCTACCCAGAAATCATGAATTGCTTGGCATTATGCCACGACCCAGAAGTCCTAACCCTATGCCTTGGAGTGGCCAGAAAACAGATTATCGATGAATTTCATAAAAGAGGCGAAAGGCTACCATTTGAGTTTCTCGAGACCCTAGAAAAGCTTGTAGGCCATCAAAACCCAGAAGTCTTTGAATGGGCCCTACGCCTGATTGAATCCCTAGGTTCACAGTCAATCTATTTTAAAAAGGCCGTCCTAGAGGCCAAACCGGGCTTCTTTGCACGTTTTAATCAACACAAGAAGGCCTGTGTGGAAATTATTGAGCTGCTTGAACACCGCTGGCAATAGTGTGTTACAATTTGTTTCATGGATAGAAAATTTAGCGCCAATGATAATTTTGAATTACTAAAGAACGAACGCAATATTGCTAATAGGCAAATGTATAAGATGCAGCCTTCACAAGAGGTTCAAGTTCAAATTTTTCCAGACAAGAGTGTAACTCCCGCAAAATTCATTCCAAACACAACAATGCCTGGTACTTTCAGAGCACACCCTACGACGATCGCGGCCATGAGAAGTGATCTCTTTGCCAATATGTATGACGAAGCATTCGAAGAATTAAGTGCAATAATTACCTGTTCAGGCTGTAAAACAGAGGTTGATAAGCAATTTTGGAAGTTTTGTCCTCATTGTGAAGCATCGTTTCCAAATAATTAGCTCTAAAGTATTGATATTCCATGACAAAGTAATCCTTTGTAAGAAAAATACCTTTTACTAACACCTCTCAGACCAGTAAATTCTTTCTACAACACACGAACACAATATTTGTTGTGCGTAATTGTTTTGCCTAAGCGCAAAATTAAGGTTACAAGCAACTTGTTTCACTGGAAGAAACACGGCACAAGGGAGTCGAAATGAACAGAGCTAACTCGTATCTATCGGACAAGCAAATAGCTGCACTTAAAGATGCGCTACTTGCTGACAAAGAAAGAATTCTTAACAAAAACAGTGAGAAAGAGCAGTATTGCATGGACAAGAACGAACTACTTGACCCTCTAGATGAGGCAGTAGCAAACGTTCAAACATCGCAGGAAATTCGTTTCAGAAATCGTGAAAACTTCTACGTAAAGAAAATCAATAAAGCACTGACAAAAATCGAAAAAGGTGAATACGGACTTTGCGATGAGTGTGATATTGAGATTGGTTTTGACCGTCTTATGGCGAGAAATACTGCTGAGCTTTGCATTGCATGTAAAGAAGAAGCTGAGCACGAAGAGAAATCGAATGTTTATTTAAAGCGTTCTAAATCTCTTGGAAAGACAATTGCTGAAATTGGAAAAAGATAAAAAATAAGGCCTCTTTTAGAGGCCTTTTTTATTTGTGCTTACTTTCTAAAGTAACTAATACTTAATAATTCAAACTCATCTGCAATATGATATTGCCCCGTTGAGAACTCCGCTGAATTAGCGATTCCGCTTTCAATGACACTCTTTCTAATATCTTTAATCTCATCTTTTTGAACATCAAAATACAGAACATAGACTTTTGAAGAAAGCTTATCTACTTTCTTAACTCTTGGCCCATGCTCGCTTAAAAACTTTTGTAAATCGACAATATTACCCTGATCAACAGAAACGATTAGCTTATCACTCGCTATACTTTGACAGGCCCCCTTACTCTCTTGGGCAAGACCAACCCCTGAAAACTTTAGACCTAGATCTTTTTCAAAACTTGCCCTAAGACAGTAGTCGACTTTTTCATAAGAGATACGAAATGCCATTGAAAGCTTAGGGCCACACAGTCCATAAGTGTGAATCATATCAATTTTTTCGGCCACAAATTTTTGCTCATGTAGGTATTGAACAACTTGGCCTAATATTTCATCACGATTTGTATTAAGACTTACTTGATCATTAAAGGATGCAATTTTTGTACGACCTTGGTCTTCTTTATACCAACATGTATCGTTATTTACTGAAATTAACGGACCTGCATAGATAAATTTACCTAGGAGTAATGAAAGTAAAGATATAATTATTTTCTTCATAAACTTTCATCGGTATTTAAAGCACAAAATTTAGTGTAGACTTAACTTATGACAGACAATGATTACAAGATTAATTTAATCGAGAAAGTTACTCGGTCTTTTTACACCAAGGCCATTAATGATGTTTTCATTGGTTATCACTTTAGAAAGATAACCGCTAATAATGGCCCACTAGCAAATATAGATGACTTCAATGAGCATTTAGAGGTTATCAACGCCTTTTGGCAGGCACAGTTATTAGGAATAAAATTTCCACGTCCAGCGGCCCACTTGCTTGAGGCCCACGAATACTTAAATATCCGCTTAGGTGAACTTGGACGATGGGTAATGTTATTCAAGGAAACATTAGAAGAGTATAGACAAGAAAATCCTGAATTCATTAATGCATGGGAAGTAAAGATCGATGCTTTCCAAACAGGATTTAAGAAGTACTTCTTTAAAGTATAAAATGGGATAGGCACAACAGGAGATTGATATGTTAAAACTTGAAAAGAATTTTCAAAACCTAACACTCAATTCATTTCCATCAAAGCTAGCGCTATTATGTATTCTTTTAGTTGTTGTCGGACTTGGCAGCTACATGACCTTCAATAATAAGCTTGGTCAAAAAGACCTTCTACTCTTTCTCTTTACACCAACAATCGTTTTATCACTTCTAAAATATCGTCATCTTGAGATGAGTAAACCCAGAAATACAGCAAGGCTTGTTGCCCGCTCCCTTCTTAGAAAACAAATCACTCAATTTGGACTTGATGAAATAGAAAGAGTCGAACTCTTAAGAACGAGAGGTGCCACAACATCAAATCACGCCATTCAAGTACGCTTGAAAAGCAATAAATGCTTTCTTATTACCAGTAGTGATATCATTGGAACAAATAAGAAATTAGAAGAGTATCACGAAGAAATTAATCAGTGGCTAATGGACTAATTACAATCTTCTTTTTTTTGTGGATTTTTGGCCTTGTAGACTTGTTTAACAAAATCGACAAGAACAGGCTCACTAGCAACATCATCAAATAGCCAATTACGAGCATAGTATTGATTAAGCTTATATGCGGCCAAGCAAGCTTCATGTGACGTCAAATACTGAACGACAATCATTTCAACTAATCTAACTTTAAAACGTTTTGGAGAGCCGACAATACAACCTTCTGGATAGTCCTTACAGTCTAAATGACGACCTTCTTCTTTTAGGCCAATGCGAACTTCTTCAATTGTATTATCAAACTTATAGGCCATATCAAACATTTCTAAAGGAGTATAAATATCCTTTTCAGAACATGATGACATAATAAAGAATGATGAAAGATAAAAGAAAATGCTAATACGTTTAAACATACTAGCATTTTATCATTTAACGGCGTCTGCCGCGAGAATTTTTTGATGTACGAGATGGTGTACGAGTGCTTGTACGTGACGTGGTCTTCTTTTGAGGAAGCTTCCCTCTTCGAGCAACTTTCTTTGTCGCCTTCTTAGCACCTGATTTCTTTGCCATAGACTTTAAAAAGATTGGATCTATCATAAGAGTATCCTGATTCTTAATCGCCTCATTGATTTGGCCAATTAATTTCTGATCCTTTTTCGTCACAAAGTTGTAAACACTTCCAGCTCTTCCGGCACGTCCCACACGGCCTGAACGGTGGATATAGTAAACAGCTTCAAAAGGTAGGTCATAATTAAGTACCCACTGAAGAGTCTTAATATCAATTCCACGAGCGGCCATATCTGTTGTGATTAGGATACCACCTGTCGCTTTAAACTTTTTAAAGTTCTCACTCCTCTCTTTTGCTGTAATATCGCCATGAGAAACATAGAGATTCTTCACAAGATTGGCCTGCTTCATATAATTATATACTTCAACGGCCTTCTCTTTTTGGTTAACAAAGATAATTCCACTACCCTTTGCTTCTTTCTTAACGAAAACATCTAGCATGGCATTCTTCTCTGTATAGTCCAAGGCGATATTAAATGTTTCAATTGTTTGAGAAAGTCCATGTGAACCAACTAAACTAATTGACTTAAACTCCATTCCTGAAAAGAAATCGGCCTTTAGCATGTCAAAGTCATCGGCCATTGTTGCTGACACAAGACACGCTTGGTACGAAGAAGTAAGGTGGCGACGAATTGCCTTAAGTTCACGCATGAAACCCATATCAAGGAGCTGATCCGCTTCATCAATAATCAGATACTCAAGCTCATCAAGACGAATTTCCTTCTTTTCAAGCATCGACTTAATACGGCCAGGTCCACCAATAAGAATATCAAAAGTTTGCTTTTTAAGCGTGCTTACTTTCTTACCTTTTTCACCACCAAGAGCAAGACGAACACGCATCTTTGCATGGTGAGAGATCTTCTTACACTCATCAGAGACCTGCATAGCAAGTTCCTTGATTGGAAGTAAGATGATGGCACGTGGAGAACCTGCTTTTTGGTTCTTTAACTCAGATTCTGTTTCTTTTAGCTTTTGAAATAGAGGAAGAAGATAACTTAGGGTTTTTCCGCTACCTGTTTGGGCCTGTACCTGGAGGTTATGGCCATCTAGAAACTCAGGAATTGCTTCAGACTGAACTTCTGTCGGCTTAGATAGCTTATTTTCTTTTAAGAAACCTGAAAACAGGTCCATATCAACAATTTCAACAAATTCTCTTGTGTTTTTTGCCATTTTGTACTCTCCTAAATAGACAACTCCGCTCGCGACCAGCATTGGTCTACGCAGAAATAAATGGGGGGATCTTTTGATCCCCCGATATTTAACACAATGTTTCTTAAATTAGAAGTGTAGTCTGAAGTTTACAGAGTGAATTGTTGAAATTTTCACACCTTGTACTTCTGAAGTGATTGGTTGCTTAAGAGAATACATGAAATCCATGAATCCTAGCTTAAGTCTTGGTGTTAGAGTTAGGTGTTCAGAGTCAACCATCCCTCTTACAGTAACAGCTAGTCTTTCCTTCCAAACATGGAACATGACGTCTGTACCAGCGTAAACTCCATCAGCGAAATCATAACCATCTCTCATGTGAAAACCAACAAATGGGCGAACTCTCATATTTGAAAGATTGAAGCTATAATCAGTATGCATACGGTAACCAATTTCTGGTTCATATAGTGGAAGGTAACCCTCATCATTTTCAATCACTGTCGCAAGAGCGATATCTTGGATCTTAAACATTGTTCTAAAGTTTGATAGCCAGTGAAAACCATAAGTGATGTCGGCCATCGCATAAAGAGTCATATTCTGATCAAGATTTTCAGTATCAATAACATCGTTTTCTCCAGCAATTGCGTCTTGATCAAGAACACGTCTTACGTCTGCTCTATATAGACCGTAAAGAGAGAAAGAACCAAAGTGTCTTTCATTCTTATAGTCAAAGTTAAGACCTGCTGTAACGTCTGCTTTTACATAAGCATCAATAATTGGTGCCATTGTACCAGATCCAGCAAATGGAATTGCTGTTCCACCAAGAGCGTCAGTAAGTTCAGCTTCAAATTGTGTTTTTTCTGCACCTGTTAACCCAAGGTCATCAGCTAGTTGAGAAACAGTAGAAGTCGCTCCAGCAAGTACTTTATTTAAAACTGTTTGTGTAAGCTTATCTTGAAGAATAGTCTTCGTTTCTGCATCTACTGGAATAGCATTAATAAGTGTATCAGTTTCAATATTTTCTTCACCAATTCCAATTAGTGAACCAATATTAACACCAAGTCTTACACTTGGGCTAATAAGTCCTTTGAAAGCATTGAATGATGGAAGAGGTACCCCTACTTCTACATTTAATCTAAGGTTTTGTTCCGTATCAGCATAAGCAGAAAGAACATCCGCAGCCGCTTGATCTGGATCAGCTGCATCAGAAGCATCTGATACATCACCAACTAGTTCCATAAGATCAGTGTTAGCATAAACTGACATATCGACGAGAAAGTCATGCCCAGGCTCTCTTAGGAATTCTTGAGTTTGAAATTTGTCTTCCATTAAGCGAAAACGATCCTGTACATCATAATTAGCATCGGCCGCAAAAGTCATTTGTCCTGCTAAGAGCGTAGCAAATGTCGCTCTTACTAAAAAAGATTTTTTCATTTATTTGTCCCCTTCCGTGGTTAAATCTTCTTAATTGTCTTAACCAATATTAACACAGAATGAATTCTAAAAATTAGTAGGAAAATTTATATAATCCCTTTAAAATAAAAAGGAATTTAATTTGAATTTAACAAAGGTTGACTATGCAGGTTGGTTTTATCCACAGCAATTCTAATGAAAATCAAGAAATTATTATCTCAGTTAAAGAGTTCTTTTTTAAAGAAGAAAATAATGAATTAATTATTTCTGAAAATGGTGGAAGCATCAAGGTTCAAGTTGATGACGACTGCTTAGTCCTAAAGTTAATTCAAAAAATTCAGGATGCGAAATTACAAGAAACGCCTCTTCAAGAAGGTTCGACTTACTTCATGGAAGTTGGAGAGAGACTTAGCTATAAAAAAAGTGAATTCAAATTAAAAACTCTCTCTCATGCCCAACAGACACCTGACGAGTTTGAAATTACATCTGAAAAAGATGAAGACGATCTTGGCCTTGATGAAGTACAAAATTTCCATCACCAAGAAGACCAGGAGTCACTTGAAGATATCAAGATCGCCACTCAAGGCAACTCTCCTTCATTTGAAACGACAAGTAGTGATATGCTTACAAGAGATGAATCTGATGATGACTCCGACAGTGACGAAGAAGATATTTCATTTATTATCGAGACTAATGAAGATCAACCAACACAACAAAAAGTAGATGAAGATACAGACTCTCTTAGTATCACTCAAGTTCTAAATGTCGCTCGCCTGCAAAATGCGGAATCTGAACAAGAAAAGAAGGTTGCAAAACAAAGCGAGCATATCAGTCGCCCTCTAGGTGAAAACAAGAAGAAGAAAAAAACAAAGAAAAAGTCAAATAAATCAAAAGAAAAAGCCTCAGGTCTTAAGCTAGGAACTGCCCGCGACTATGAAGGTGCAAAAATAAGAAAAGCACAACAGAAGAAAAAGAAAGCAAAACAAAATGAAAATAAATTAGTAGGGCCTTTTACTCGCTTTGTGAGTGCCTTATCACTAGTCTTTGCAACCACGATTATTTCAACACAAGTGGAAGTTGAGGCCATCGAGTCGTTAAGTGTTAAGCTGGCCGATTTGGCCAATACAGAACTAGCAAAATATGTTGAGTTTTCGCTTAGTCCAGATATTGCAAAAATCTTTATCGTTCTTTTTGGAATCTTATTTGTTTCCAACTTAATATTTAGCGTGTCGCCAACTCTCTTTATTAGTGGTGCAACAACTTCTGGTTCATTCTTATCAAAAAGGGCCAAGGCCGTACTTAGAACACCACTAGACTTAATTGCACATCTTATTCCTCTTTTTGAGATGCCTGTGGTTTTTGATACTCCCTCACTAAAAGAGCTAATCACTCGAGGACGTATTACTTATCGAGTAAAAGGCTTCAAGTTTATTTCACTTATTAACTTAGCTATTTTTACTCTCCTAGTAATTGGTTATCCAATTATCCAAGAGGGCTTTTCCAATACTGCAGCTCCAACACAAATCAATGTTCCTAAAGAGCTTGGAAAGAGACCGTTAAAGATTAAAGAGCTTCTTATCTCAAAGAAGTTCTCACAAGAGCATTTTGTACTTAGAGTAGGTGGCCCTAGACCTGCTTATTTTATCATTAACAAAGACACGGCCAACACATATGTCGTTAAAATGACAGATTCGATGCCATTTGAAAGATTTGAAAATAGCTTTAGCTCAATCCCATTTTTTAAGTATCGCTACCCTTACCTAAGTTCATTTTATAAAGATGAAAAGTCGAGTTACTTAACAAGAGAAGACTTTGGAAAATTATTTTGGGCCGGTGAAATCATTAAAGGCCGATCGACTAAAGATCTTGTCCATGTTGACCTTCTTGCGATTGGCCAATCAAAGAAAGCATTTTCAGAATTTAAAATGGATTATAAGCAGTATCGAAACTTGAATAAATTCACTTCATTCTATCGAGGAAGTAGTGATGAAGTTTATCTCTATATTGCTCAAGACCAAGTTATGCAATTTGCTAAGGTTGGCGGAAATATGAAATCAAGCGAGCTTGAAGGCTTCACTTTCCTAGCAAGACCAAAGGTTAAAATTGAATATATCGACAGTGTTGAGAAGGCCCATCAAGGGACTAATAAATCAATTTTAATGAGCCAACTTGAAGAGATCAACCAACTCGTCTCTCTTAAGGACAACGGTGAGAATCGCGCCTCTTTCGTAAAATTTGCCAAAGATCTGGCCAAATTTTTACAAGGTAGCCCAAATACTGTTGGACAAGAAGCGGCAAAAGAAATATTAAAGCTAAGTACTTTAAATAATTAAAGTTAGTAGAAATATTTCAACAGTCGAGTTACGACAAAGGGTGATCTATGCGCATTCAAGATCAAGTCAAAGAACATTTTAAGTTCAAAGTTGTCCACGAAGATAAGAATTCAGGAGCAAGAGCAGGCGTTATCACAACTCCTCACGGAGAAATCCCAACTCCAGTTTTTATGCCAGTTGGTACTCACGGTGCAATTAAAGCACTACCACCAAATTTCCTAAAGGATCTGGACACTAAAATTATTCTTTCAAATACATACCACCTTCACTTATCACCAGGCTCAAAGCTGGTTCAAAAAGCAGGTGGACTTCATAAATTTATGAATTGGGACAGACCAATTCTTACAGACTCTGGTGGATTCCAGGTATTCTCTCTTCAAAGAAAGAGTATCAAGGAAGAAGGAGCAGAGTTCAAAGATCACAAAGGTAAGGCAATTATGCTCTCACCTGAGACATCAATCCAAATTCAACAAGAGCTTGGATCAGATATCATGATGGCATTTGATGAGTGTATTCCATATCCTGCAACACGTGAGTATACAAAGAACTCTATTGATCGTACTCACCGTTGGCTAGATCGTTGTATCGACGCTTGGACCAACCCAAAGCAAGCGCTATTTGGAATTATCCAAGGTTCAACTTACGATGACTATAGAGACGAGTGTCTTGACGAGCTTGTTAAGCGTGACCTTCCAGGTTATGCCATTGGTGGTGTATCTGTTGGTGAAGGACCTGAGCTAATGGAAAAAATCGTTAAGTACACAGGGCCTAAGATGCCAAAAGATAAACCACGCTACGTAATGGGTGTTGGTAATCCAGAAGACCTTTGCATGATCTGGGAGCATGGAATCGATATGAGTGACTGTATCATTCCTACGAAATTTGCTCGTGGTGGGACTCTATTTACAAAACGTGGAAAAATCAGAATTCGTCACAAGAACTATCGTCGTGACTTCTTTCCAATTGAGCCAAATTGTAAGTGTTACTGTTGTGAGAACTTCACTCGTGCTTATGTGAAGCACTTATTTGACTCAAATGAGATCCTTGGACAAGTTCTAGCAACTATGCACAATATCGAGTTCTATAAGAATATGGCCGAAGAAGCTCGTGAGGCAATCTTAAATGATCGCTACAATGAGTGGAAAGCTGACTTCCTAAAGAGCTACAATAAAGATGACGGTGCTAAAAACTAATTAAGTAATCTATATAAGGGACACTCTAGTGTCCCTTTTTCTTATAAACTTTTCAGATATATAGACCCATATTACATTCTAAGCTAAAACCTCGTATGAGGAAGTTCTACTTAGTTTTACTACTTATATTTTTGATGACGACAAACCTGACCATGGCCAAACGCTATATTGGTGGTGATGAGTGGAATAGGCAGAAGCTCACACAAGAAGTTTTTCTTTCTCAAAAAGCTACGATTCAAGAATTAATTCTAAGAACAGTGAAAGTTGTCAATGAAAGGCAAAAGAAAGTTGGGACTGCTTTTCTCTATAAGCAAGACGAAACATCTTATACATTCTTAACTAACTATCATGTCATTTCAGGCCAGAGAGAATGTCACGACTCCAAAATCCTCATCATCAACGAAGAGTTTAAGAAGTTTCGTGGAAAATGTGAAAGAACTCTCGACTCTGGTAGCATAAAGTCTGGCTCCGACTATACATACTTTACAGTAAAGAAAACCAACCGCATCTCATTTCTAGAAAGTATAAGTGATATTAAGTTAAACTACCCCACACCTAAAGCAGGAGATCGTTTGGTATCAGTTGGTTTTGGTGCCGGGAAGGCCAACCTTAGAAGATATGATGCAAGTATTATTCAAGATAAGGATTGTGTCTACTTAACGGGAAATATCGATTTAATTTTCAACAAAGACAAGGTACGAGATGTCTTCTTTACGGCCTGTGATGCTCAATCAGGAGATTCAGGTAGTGCAATTATGAACAGTGACACAGGTGATATCATCGGATTATTTTTTGGCGTCGCTGACCAAACAAAGAATAATCCCCTATCCTCAAGTGAAGTTTGGGATAATCTTGGTACAGACTTTATGGAATTCTATACAAACTCTTCAATGTCCATTGATTTAAAAACTATTCAAATGAAATAAAAAAGGAGCACCTCGTGCTCCTTTTCTTATGCTTGATTAATTGCGCTTGAAATAATTTTTGTAAGCTTTTGTAGGTCTTCAAATTTCACATTGTGAAAAAGAGAGATTCTAAATTGGTTCTTACCAAGCTTTCTATAAGAATCGATTCCGTTAACAACACCTTGTGCTTCAAGTACTTTAATAAGCGCTGCCGCTTCATACTTATCATCGACATTGATTGTCGCAACAGAAGTTGAACGATACTTCTCATCCGCAACATAAGCTTCTAGAAAGCTTTCTTCCTGTGCCCAACCATAGATCATATCAGCTTTCTTGCGTGCAAGATCAACTGCATTCTTCTGCCCACCTTGTGAGTTCATAAGTTTTACTTGCTCATTAAGGAAGAAAAGAGTTGAGATACTTGGTGTATTATAAGTTTGATTCTTTACAGAATTATCAATAGCTGTCTGCCAATTCATAATCCCTGGAATATAGCGATCAGTTCCATTAATCTCCGATGCTCTCTTAAGTGCTTTCGGGGACATGATGGCAACAAATAGCCCTCCCTCAGAAGCAAATACTTTCTGCGGAGAAAAGAAATAACAGTCAATTTTTGAAATATCTAATGGGATCTGTCCCGCACCACTTGTTGCATCAACGGCAACAAGAGTGTCGTCATTTACATTTGGAATAGTTGTTGTCTGAACACCCGTTGATGTTTCATTAAGAGTGAAACAAATCATATCTGCATCAGTATGTACATCTGATCCTTGTGGTTCACAACCTTGCCCGTACTCACTTGCAACTTCTTGAGCTTCAATCCATGGGATTCCATTGTGTGACTTAAACCATTTATTTGAAAACTCTCCACATGTATAATGAACACTTTTTTTACGAACAAGACCAAGTCCAATCATATCAAAAAGAAAAGTCGCACCACCGTTACCCATAACAACTTCATACCCCTCTGGTAAGTTGTAAAACTTTGCTAGGCCTTCTTGAATTTCTTTCACAAGATTTTTTACAGCAGGCTTACGATGAGATGTTCCCAAAAGATTTGCTTTTGTTTCAGCAAGACGTACTGAAAAATCAGTTGGTATTAAAGATGGACCTACACCAAATCTTGGATCGCTTGGAATTAATTCACTAGGTACCTTATAATTTTCGAACATATTTAAAATCCTTTTTAAGTGGTTAGGGGTATTTTAATGAAAATGCTAGTATTTGAAAACAAATAAGAAGTTGTCAAACCTTGAAAACTTCTTAACAATTATGACATGAAAATAGCTCGTACCCTACTTCTATGCATTATATGCATATTTCCATTCTCCATTGTTGCTAAGGACCTTAATATTCCTGGCGAATTCTCACTTGGAGTTGGGAACTTGACGAAGTATGTCGGTAAGATTCAAACCGAAATTGATGGAGGTAGAAACTACTTCACTTTCAACCCCTTTATCAGAGCAAATTATCGTACAGATATTCCATGGCAAAAAGCACTTAATCTTGAAGCTGGCCTAACAATCCCTAAATCAAGTGAAGATAGTGCTGTTACTGTAACGAATTTTTGGATTCATGCCCTCATTGAACATACATTTAATCAAAACTTTAGAATGCACGCGGGCCTTGGAGTTTTCTTTACTTACACGGCCATGGATGGAGAGATTCAAACCCTAGGAAATGGAATGTCGACGCAGCAATTCTATACTCCAGAAGATTACCAAACTGCTGTTAATAATATTGTCATCCTCGGCGGGGACTACCTCTTTAATAAGACGTACTTTGTTAATGGACAATTAAGTGTCTTCAATATTGAAGATGGTGACGAGCGAGCATTCAGCTATGCTTTATCGCTAAACTATACATTTGGAAATAAATAATGAAGCTTATTCTCTGCTTACTTTTTTCGACGTATTCATTCGCATTTACAATCAATGCAAATATTCCAATCCGTTTTTCAAATCCAGAAATACGTGTTGATGTTGCAGACAACGCCTGTGCAAATATTACGGACTCTGCAGATGAAATCATGGATATGGTAGAGATTGCAGCAAGTGAGTACTGGAATAAAATTGCAACAAGTAGCCTTCATCTTAAGGGCGGTAATATTTTAACGGTTGATGCAGATTATACTACTGAACAAATCTGTGCCGCAGGTGAAGCTGGCTGCGTCAGTCAGGTTCCAAGTACGAATACGCAAATTCTAATAGTCTGTAATAGCAATAATACAGTTTTTACTTCAACTGGAATTTTAGCTGTTACTCTTCCAAATAATCTAAGTGGTACTGAAATCCAGGGCTCTGTTATTGGGCTTAATGATATCGCAGGTACTCGCTACAACGACCAAACAAGAGCACAAAAGATTGCTCTTTTTGCACATGAAATCGGCCACGCTTTTGGCCTTGGGCACTCTTCAAAAGAAAGTTCTCTAATGTACTTTAGAAACCTCACTGGCCGAGAAACAATTGGGCAAGATGACTGGGACGGGGCCACATACCTATACCCAAAAGAGCAAATCCCAATGTGTGGCTCAATTGTACCGGTTAAGGACAGTGCCAATCTCGGTGGTCATATTAATGAGGAAATTGAGAAAAAGATAAGTACGCAATATTCTGAACGCCCGTCAGCAAAGGATTCCGCCGCCTTGATTGTAGGCCTTGCCATGCTATTATTGGTCTTAGTTACATCTAAGAAATTTGCACAAGCAAAAATTTATTAACAAAAGACAATATTTTACTAAAGTATTGTCACTAAGTACCGATAATCACATTATGGAATCAAAGTCAGGTAAATTTATTATTGGAATTCTCATTATATTCTTATTCAAGATTACTGTTGCAGATAATATGAGAGACTCCAAATCACAGAAGGTTACAATTTCAGTTCTTAAGTAAGAGCTAATTTTGTAAAATGCTCACCTCTTTTGACGTAATTTGCGTATTGGTCAAAAGAAGGAAATGCCGGTGAAAATAAAATAACATCTGCACTAAATCCTGCTTTAAATATCTCATCTAAATTTTCAAAATATTCAGATTCAATTTCAAAATTCAATTCGCTTAATACTTTTCCAGACTCTCCAAAAAAGAGAATCTTTTTAATTTGATCTTTAAATGGCAAGAGCTTTTCTAACTGATTATCCCCGTGACCACGAAGCTGGCCACCAATAATGAGTTCCACATTGCCAAGATCTTTAACTCCATTTAATGCCGTTAGAGTCGCTTCCCAGTTTGTCGACTTTGCATCATTAAAGAAGTATTGCCCATTGTCCTCCTTTATCATCTGTAAGCGGTACTCTACTCCATTAAAGGTCTCACAGGCCTTTTGGAAGGCCATAATATTACCAGTAAATGCATCCCACATAAGATACACAAAGTATGTATTCACAAGATTATGTTCACCGTAAATTTTAAGCTTATTAATATCAATAACTTCACAAAGTTCTTCCTTAACCTTATCAATTGAAAGGTCTAGTTGATGCTCATTGCGAATTGCATACTCATTCTTGACTTCTAAATCATTCGGAAGAAAGGCAATCCCTTCATTGGCCATATTTTTAAAAATTTCGAACTTATCCTGTCCGTATGTTTTTAAGTCATCATAGCGTTCACCGTGACTAAAAGTTAGATTTAAAAGCCCAGCAACATCACATTGAAACTCATCAATCAAGTTAAGCTGAAAGCTTGAGAGCTCTAAAATAATCCCTTGAGCAGGTTCACGCTCTCCACTCATGCGCTCATAAATATAATCGCAAAATGGCGTTCCAATATTACCACCGATAAAGTAATTCCCTGTCGGATCTTGCTTACCACATTCCTCCAAGAAAGAGACAACCGTTGTCTTTCCATTCGTTCCAGTTACTCCTAGAATTGGAGCATCTGCAAATTTATAGGCCAACTCAATCTCACACCAAATCGGACAAGTCGCTTTGGAAAATAGTGGAAGCTTCTTAGATATTCCTGGCGATAGAATAATTAGATCCATTTCCCCTAGAAGCTCTGTGGCCTCCTCCTGAGAAACCTTGGCCTTGATACAAGAAGAGTCCTCAATGACAGGCCACGTTTCAATGGGCCCTTGATTAACTAAATAAATATCCTTACCTAGAAAAGTCAGTAAGCGCAGAGCTGAAAGACCAGAAAGACCAAGGCCAACAACAGCGATTTTATTATACTTATTTAGCGATTCATTGATGATCATATGACTATTACCTTCCAAATTATGGATAAAAGTGCTACATTGCTGTGCATGAATTACCAGCAATTATTTTTAAACCTTGCCTCTATTTTAAGGCCATATAGTCAGCTATGGCAAAAAGAAGTTCTCCAGGCTTGGCGTGCTGGTGAAATTGATGAAATCATTCCAGAAGAACTCATCGCTCCCTTAAGAAAACTTAGTCATGAAGAGCTCTATGAGCTTGACTGCTTGCGAGACTATTCAAAACTAGAAGAAGGTCCTCTTAAGTCCCTCCTAAACTCACTAAAAGAAAATGAAGTTTATGAGACGGTTGAGGAATCACTAATTCGTGGAGTCGATGAACTTCCAAGTTGGGCATTCTTTAAAGTTAAGGGAAAGAAGCAGGATGAGATCCTGGCAATTGCAAACTTCTTAACTAAGCTTAGAGATAAGGAAGGCGACTTCAAACACACTGTTGATATTGGAGGAGGCGTTGGGCACTTATCCCGTACTCTTGCTCATTACTTTGGCATGGAGATGATAAGCCTTGATATCAATACAGAATTTCAAGAAATTGGTAGAAGTCGTCTAAAGAAATATCCAACACCTGAAGGTGCTAAAGACGTCAGATTCATTAACCATGATTTTAGCATCGATTTAGAAGGAGAAGAAAATACTCGTATTTTCAGTAAAGACTCATTCTCGCTAGGTCTTCATACATGTGGCCCTTTGGCGGTAAAGCATATGCAAGTGGCCAGTGGAAATCAAACAAGAGGTCTTCTAAACTTTGGCTGCTGCTATAATAAACTAGACCCGAAAGAGCATACAAACCTCTCTCAATTTGCAAAAGAAAACAATCCTCTTCAAATTGAAAGTAATTGCTTAACACTGGCAACACGAGGCCATCAAAGTATGGAACTTGAAGACTTCAACCAAAAAAAGCGAGTAAAGTTTTATCGCTACTGTCTTCAATTCTATATTGATACCGTTTACGGAAAAGAAATCGACATCATCCCTATTGGTGATGCTCACAAGAGACTCTATGCCCTTTCATTTAGTGAATATGCAATTGCAAAACTGACTGAAAATAATATTCCAATTAACTTAAGTCCAAAAGAACTCGATCAATTTTTTGAAGACCATCAAGAAGTCTTAGAAAAATTATTTCTAGCAAATGTTGTTCGTTGGCAATTTGGACGTGCCCTAGAACTTTACCTTCTCTATGATCGTGCTATCATGTTACAGGAACGAGGAAAAGAGGCCAAACTCATGGCCTTCTTTAACGAAGTTGAATCTCCTCGAAATATTGGAATTTGGTATCATGAATCAAAATCAAAATCATAAAAGTGTTTTAATCACTGGGGCAACAACGGGTATGGGCAAGGCCTTTGCTGACTACTTTGCATCTCTTGGATACCATCTCTACCTCCATGGCCGAAACCTTGCACTTCTCGATCAAAATGCAAAAGAGTACCGTGATAACTATCAAATAGATTGTGAAATCATTATCAAGGATCTTGCAGATGACGACGCTTGTGAATTTGTTATTTCAAAAATAAGGGCTCCACTTACATACCTTGTGAATAATGCAGGTTTTGGAGTGGCCGGAAAATACCCAGAAACAGACATTGAAAAACAAGTAAGTATGCAAAGGGTGCATGTGGAAGTACCAATGCGCCTTACTCATCACTTTTTACAACAAAGTGAAGAACTTAGAGTTATCAATATTGCTTCTCTTTATGCGTTCTTCCCAGTACCAAGACAGAGTGTTTACGCAGCTTCAAAAAGTATGCTTCACTCCTTTAGCCTGGCCCTAGGACGAGACCTCAATGGAACAAATAAGCAGGTCATCTCGGTATGCCCGGGGCTTGTCTATACTCAATTTCGCATCAATCAAGGCAAGGCCGAAAAGCAGCACTTTAGTGGAATCTCTTCACAGCAAGTAGTGAAAGAAACGATGGACGCACTAAGTAAAAACAAATTCTATATTGTTCCTGGTTTTCTTAATAAAATCTTTAAAACTCTCTTAACAACAATCCCCCACACGCTTACGCTTCGAATCATTGAGCGCGTCAACACAGGGCGTGGTTACTAAAAATACCTTACACCTCTAGTCAGATATGTAATTACCCATTAAAATGGGCCCACACACAACACACAAATTAATTGTAAATTAAGAGGACACCATGCAAACAACAACTGTTAATATCAATGATATTAAATTAAATAGTGAATACCTAAGAACTAATACTGATGTTGAGACATTAAAAATCAGTATCGAAAATATTGGTCTAATCAATCCTCTAACAATCAATAAAGAAAATGAATTACTAGCAGGTGCTAGAAGATATCAGGCCCTGAAAGAGCTTGGAATTGAAGATGTCCCTGTTCATATTGTGGATCGAAAATCTCTTGAGCAAGAGTTAATTTCAATTGATGAAAACCTTGTGAGAAGAGCTCTTGATAAACTTGAGTTTGAAAAGTGTCTTAACCGTGGACGCGAAATCTTTGAAGAGCTAAACCCGACAGCAACTAAGGTTGAAGTTGATGTTATTGCAACAACAACTGAAGAGAAAAAACTTGAGAAGGCAAAAGAAGAGCAAGATCAAGATTCATTTGCGGCCATTACGGCGCAAAAGACAGGTCTTTCAAAGAGTGTGATCAAAGGTGCAATTAAAAGAGACGCTCTTGCTTCAGAGCATGTAAAAAAAGCACGTCAACTTGGTCATATTAATGCCAGTGTTACCAACGAGATCATCAAGCTAGATAAAGAAGTTCAAGATAGTGTTCTTCCAATGATTTCAGATAAAACAGTAAAAGAAGTAAAACAAATTGTTGCAGCAGCAAAACGTGGTGGTGTTCAAGAGGCAGAACAAGAAATTGAAACAATGGAGCCACTACCAGCGGAATATGCTCACCTTAGAAATCTTTCAAAGAGAATGAATAAGAACCTTACTCGTATTCTTTTAGAAGAACTTACTTACGAAGGTAAGGAATCTGCTTCAATAATGAAAGAGCTTAGAAAGATGCAAGAAAATCTTGAGCGCTTCTTTAATATGGGTACGACTTCTAATCACGTAGCTTCTGATTCAACTGAAACACAGGAAGTTATTTCTGAGCCTACGATTGTACTTGATGAAGATCAACAAGAGTTCAATCCAGAGTACTCTCTCTAAACCCAAACCACTTTACAAAAAATTGACAATATAACGCTTTAGGCAGATGACGAATTACTTGGTCATCTGTTTAAAGTTTCGTTATGATAATCGTCATGAAATTAGTCAAAGAGAACACCCTTTTTATTATGTGGATTGTTGCCATACTTGCAGCAGCTGGCTCACTATTCTTTAGTGTCATCATGGAATTTGTTCCGTGTACTCTATGTTGGTGGCAGAGGATAACAATGTATCCACTTGCAGCGATTTTACTGATTGGCTTTTATCAAGATGATAAACGCAGTATTCTCTATGCCGCACCTTTTATTATTTCAGGCTGGGCCATTTCAATTTATCACAACCTCGTTCAACTAAAGGTCATTCCAGAAAGTGCGAGTCCTTGTGTAAGTGGTGTCCCATGTTCAGAAAAATGGATTAACTGGTTCGGGTTTATCTCGATTCCAATGTTGGCATTCTTCGCCTTTACTATTTTATTTTCATTATTCTTATTAGAAGTTTATAGCAACAAGGATTTCTTAAATGCAAAAAAGTCATAAAATTATAGCTGCAATTATTACTGTTATTGCAGTCTTTGCAATTAGTGCAACATTTTACAAAAAGCAACAAGCGGCCAAACTAGGATTTATGGCCAATGAGAATCACAAATTATTTGTCAGAGACTACTCTCCTTCAGTAGGTCCAGATGATGCAAAAGTTGTCTTAGTAGAGTTCCTAGATCCAGAATGTGAATCATGTCGTGCCTTTTCACCATATGTAAAAGAGATTATGGAAAAATATGAAGGTCAGATAAAGCTAGTTGTTCGCTATGCTGCTTTTCACAAAAACTCGGCCTATGCAATTTCAATTCTTGAAGCGGCAAGAAAGCAAGGACAGTACTGGCAAACTCTTGACTTACTCTTTAAGAGTCAACCAGCATGGGGTAATCACCACAACCCACGTCCAGACCTAATCTGGAATTACTTAACAACACTAGATCTAGATATTGATCAAATCAAAAAAGATATGCACGATCCAAAATTTATGGAGTGGATTAAGCAAGACGCAGAAGATGGAAAGACACTTGGAGTTCGTGGAACACCTACATTCTTTATCAATGGAAAACCATTAGAGCGTTTTAGCTATCAACAGCTAGAACTACAGATTCGCGAAGAACTAAATAAATAGAATGCATACCTTTGCTAACTCCCACTTTCTAAAATTAATTGAAGATAGTGGGAGTGCATCCCCAGAAAGAGGCTGGGAGCCGACTCACCTTACGGCCACTAACAATCAACTCATTTCATATATCAAATCTCACAGCTACGGTGAGTATATATTTGACTGGGCCTGGGCCGACCTCTATCACCGAATGGGCATAGAGTATTACCCTAAGCTTATTCACGCCATTCCTTTCACTCCAGTAAATAATAGTAAATTCACTCAAGAATTTGATAGTACACTTCTTACAAAGTCTTTTGAGATGTATCAGGATTTAGAGCTATCAAGTGAGCACTATTACTTTACTGACTATAGCTATAATTGTCTGCAAGACTTAGGATTTTTTAAACAAATCACAACCCAATATCATTTCATCAATGAATACAATTCATTTGAAGACTATCTTTCAAAGCTTAAAAAGAACAAGAGAAAAAGCATAAAGAAAGAGCGAAAGGCCTGCCACTCATATGATATTGAAATCAAAAAAATATGTGCAAGTGAACTAAAAACAGATGAGCTTAAACAGATCTACGGCCTATATTTAACAACTATAGATAAGAAGTCAGCTTATGCCTACCTTACACTCGACTTCTTTCTTGGATTAAACGGCCTAGAGAATTGTTTTTTTCACCTTGCCTATAAAGAAGATTCAATTATTGCCATGGCCTTATTTTTTGAATCAACAACTAAACTATATGGACGCTACTGGGGAGTTCACCCATTTCATCAAGACAAGTACGAGTTTCTTCATTTTGAAATGTGTTACTATTTGGCGATGGAGTATTGTATTGAGAATAAGCTAGAGATTTTTGAGGCCGGTGCCCAAGGAGAACAAAAGCTTTACCGTGGCTTTAGGCCAATTGAAATTGAGTCTTGGCACCATTTAAAGAATCAACAACTTCATGATGCTATTGCAAATCATGTCAAAAACCAGAATATAAGTGTAAAGAAATATCATGAAGATTTAAAAGGGCTACTTCCTTTTAAAAAGTAGCCCTTAGTCATGATTAATTTATTGTAATGTGAGAATCTTTATAATCGATCTTTAACTCTTTTTCTTCCAGATCATGTGCCATAATTTCTTTTGATAAAGGTCTCGTTACTAATCGGTTAAAGATTGAGGCAAGTGGTCTTGCTCCGTATGCCTCGCTGTAACCTTGCTCATTAAGTCTAGCGCGTACACTTTCTGATAAATCAACTTTTAGCTTACGGCCAAGTAGTCTCGAGTTCAGTAAGCGTACCTGCTTATCAATTAGCGAGTTCATGATTGAGCGATCAAGTGCATTGTAAGTTAGCACTGAATCAAGTCTTCCTAGAACTTCAGGCTTAAAGGCCGTCTCAACGACTTTTGCATTAGTCGTTAAAAGGATGATCGTATTTTTAAAATCAATTGTACGTCCTTTATTATCAGTTAACCTACCATCATCAAGAATTTGCAATAGAATATCCCCAAAGTCATGATGGGCCTTTTCAATTTCATCAAAGAGAATCACTGAATAAGGGTGACGCCTTACCGCTTCAGTTAGAACACCACCCTCTTCATAACCAACATAACCAGGGGCCGCACCAATGAGTTTACTCACGGAGTGCTTTTCACTAAATTCCGAAAGATCAAAACGTATTAAGTTATCTTGTGTATCAAACAAGAACTCGCATAGCGCCTTTGCAGTTTCAGTCTTCCCTACACCACTAGGACCTTTTAGGAGGAACGAACCTAGTGGTCGAGAAGGGTCTGTCAGACCTGCGTGGGCAGAAACAATTGTATCAGCAATTTCAGTTAATGCTTCTTCTTGTCCGTAAACTCGTGACTTTAAAAAGCCTTCAAGTTGTAAAATTTGCGCTTGTTTTGACTTAAGAATTTTCTCTACTGGAATCCCCTTTTGTCTTGAGATCACAAGTGCAATATCTTTGGTCGCTAGTACCCAGTCGTGATGACAAGATTCAAGCTCTTTTTCAACTTCTGGAAGCTGAGAGTATTTAATCATTGATGCCTTCTCATAGTCTTGGCTTCTTTCGGCCGCTTCTAATTCAAAGTTTAGGCGGTCTCTTTGATTCTTTAATTCTGAGACTCGCTTAAGAGAAAGAACCTCTTCTTCCCAAGTGCTTTTTTGCTCATTAAATCTTTCTTCAAGCTCTTCAACTTCCTTGGCCAACTTTTCATTGTCCTTATCAATTTGCATATTTACTTTCTTTGAGCGAATCTCAGCTTCTAACTCCACGAGCTTTGCTGGCATTGCTTCGGCCGAAAGTTTGAGCGCACTCGCAGCTTCATCAACAAGGTCGATGGCCTTATCTGGTAAATTCTTATCTGTAATATATTGGTCAGATAAGATCACAGAGTTAAAAATTGCATCATCAGAAATCTTAATTCCGTGATGAATTTCCAACTTCTCACGTATCCCCATTAAGATTTCGATTGCATCTTCTTTTGATGGCTCATTTACAGGAACTGCACGAAAGCGTCTCTCTAGAGCACTATCTCCAAGAATATACTTTTGATACTCTTCATCTGTTGTTGCACCAATACAATTTAGCTCACCTCTTGCTAGGGCGGGCTTTAAAAGATTGGCCGCATCCATAGCACCATCTGTTTTACCTGCACCAACTAACTGGTGAATTTCATCGATAAAGAGAATCGACGTGGCCGCATTTTGCTTAATATACTTAAGAAGCTTTTGTAGGCGTTCTTCAAATTCTCCACGAAATTTAGTTCCGGCCATTAGTGCACCCATATCAAGTGCGTAGACCGTTTTACCTTCGAGGACATCCGCTACCGTTCCCTTAACAATCATTTCAGCAAGACCTTCAACAATGGCCGTTTTACCAACACCAGCTGGCCCTACTAAAACAGGATTATTCTTTCCACGACGCCCTAGGATTTCCATTACCGCGCGAATTTCTTTTGATCGTCCAATGACTGGATCGAGCTTTCCTTCTGCCGCCATTTCATTCAGGTTCGTCAGGAAGGCAGGAACCTCCTCTTCATCGTCTCCATTCATAGCAGAGTTAAAGACATTCGGATCAATATTGAGACTGGAGAGGGTTGTCACAATATGCTTTAGAAGGTCAGTTTCTGTTACTTCCTGACGGCCTGATTGAATAGCATTGGAAGATGCCAATGTGAGCCACTTACTAAGTCCTGCAGTTGGTCTTACATTATCAAATGAGACCTCCTGAGAAGCTTGAGGTAAGCGCTCAATTTCTGACTTTATATCTTTTAATTTATTTTTTAATGCTCTTGATGAGAAAGAAGAAGGATTCTTCACCAGCCCGTAAGCTAAGTGCCACTCAGATAGTTGAGTATTCTTCTTTTCCATTAGAAGTGATTGGGCAATATCGAGACTGCCTGCAACGATTGAATCGTACTTATTCATAAAAATTCCTCCACGCAAATTTTTGGGTATAAACACCTAAAATCATGAGGTATTTTTCCCCTTCTACTAATAAGATGGGACGTGTTTTATAATTGTCAAGGTAACCAAAATATTTTTTCGAAATAAATGAGATTATTATGAATAAATTTTTTCTTCAATTTTTCCTTGTCATTATTTTAATCCTTAAGTCCCAGGCCTTTGCCCAAAAGCTGCCTCCCCTCGACTTAAGCTCTCCACGTGCGACCATGAATTATTTCTTAAAGTCCATGAAGGCCTATAAGCTTGGTAATGACCAAGGACTCGAGCAAGCAGTACTTGCACTAGATGGACGCCATATTCCAAATACAGTTAAAGACTTTAAGCTAAAAGATTTCTCAAGAACTCTTATTACTGTTTTTGATCGTATCGAATATATTGATGTAAAGAAGATCCCAAGAAAAGTGGATGATGGAATCTGGTACTATCGAAAAGAAGTCGTACAAGTAGAAAATAAAGATCACAATGTGGAGATTTCCATTCGCCAAGTACAACGTGGTGATAAAATGGTTTGGCTCTTTACCAAAGAAACAATGTCTTCACTTCGTTTTTATGATCTTTCACTAAAGGGTAAGAAAGTCGCTAAAGATGTTGTTTATAGTCAGTCACCAAAAGATCGATTAAAAGAGTACCTGCCGGCATGGACTTTTCATCAGCGTTTTTTACTTTTAAATATTCACTGGATTCTACTTCTAGTCATTACACTATTAAGTTTTATTATTGACCGGATTGTTCGTCACTATATTGCGGCAAAAACAATTTCAATTCTCAAAAAGAGAAATATCACCTTTACAGAAAAGCAGCAAAATCGATTAACTTCACCATTTGGAAGCCTTGCCTTTGCTTATGTCTTTCAAACTCTAGCGACTTGGATTGATCTTCCAGCAGATGCACTTGTCCTAGTCGTTAAGGCCTGTGATATTGTCATGGCAGTTTCAGTAGTCTTTATCTTAAATCAACTCTTAACAGTTATCTGTCTCTACCTTGAAGATAAAGCACGTGAAACAGAAAATAAGTTTGATGATATTGTTGTTCCACTTATTAGAAAAACAGCAAGATTCTTTATCTACGCTGTAGGTATTATCTTCATTGGCGATGCACTAGAGTTAGATATGAAATCAATCCTTGCTGGTATGGGAATTGGTGGTATTGCTTTTGCTCTTGCGGCCAAGGATACTATTTCAAACCTTTTTGGTTCATTTACGGTTCTATTTGATAACCCTTTTACAATTGGAGACTGGGTTAAAATTAATAACGATATTGAGGGTATCATTGAAGAAGTTGGAATGAGATCGACTCGAATCAGAACTTTCCACAACTCACTTCTATCTGTTCCAAATGGAAATCTTATCAACGCTAATATTGACAACCTTGGACGCAGACGCTTTCGTCGTTTTAACACAACTCTTGGAATCGACTATGCGACTCCTCCAGAAAAAATAGAAAACTTCTGTGAGAGTATTCGTCAAATTATCGTTGCACATCCAATGACGAGAAAAGATAATTTTCAGGTTTACTTTAATAGCATGGGTGCAAGCTCATTAAATATTCTAGTGTATATGTTTTGGGAAGTTCCAAGTTGGGATGATGAATTAAATGAGAAGCATAAATTCTTATTAGACATTCTAAGAGCAGCAAAGAAGCACGGAATTAACTTTGCCTTCCCAACTCAAACTCTTCATGTACAACAAGATCCAGGGGTAACATACTCTCCTGAAGAAGTCGACTTTGGCCGCTCAGAGAAAATCGCTGGCGAGCTTGCAAATGACAGGTGGAACGCACCTAATCGCTCCTCTGAACTTCGATTAAAATAAAATCTATAAAGGCCTTAGAGTTAAAACTTTAGGGCCTGATTTCTTCATTAAGTCAAAGTTATAAATCTGAGTACGATACTCATCATTCATAAAGCGCTCTCTTTGATTATCATAATAAGGAGAAAGCATATGTCCAGAATTTCCTAAAGGTAGAATTCCGTAAGAAATATCAACATTAGCAAAGTCGACTAAACGACGAGTACTAGGTCCAGTAACAGGTGTATGGCCAGCATCACAAGCAACTCGGCGAATATGATTAATACTATTAATTGATCCATTGGCCTCATATGGCCCATGGTTAAATAACTTCGCTAAGTATTTATTCTTGGAAAATGGATGAGGCATCGTAAGCTGATGTACACGTCCCCAACGCCATTTCCTAATATCTTCTCCTAGCTTTGATTTAAGAAACGCTACAGATTCTTTAAATGCCATAGAAATGACAAGGTCTCGGTCTTCAATAGGAGCTGTCTTTTCAATATCCCACCAAGAATTATCAGGCATATCTAGTAAACGGTAATAGTAAATCCAAGAATTGATGGCCTTACAATATTTAGCATAGTCCTCACCCATCTCATCCATTAAGAGCTTACGAATACGCATATTAGTTTCATGAAATATTGTAGGTCCAACTTGTTCTTTACGAGAGTGTCCTTTCCAATCCATGAAAGCTTCTAGGGCCTCTTCTTCTAGAGAACTCATCGGATATTTTTTTACAGCATTATGAATGATCTTTTGCATCTTGCGATTATTCGTACTAAAGCTTGCAGTTTGTACTATCTTTTGAGAATCCATATCCCAGTTTTCACGAAGTTCGAGTGACTTTAGGATTGTATTGTAGCGATTATCTGAATGCCAACCACCACGATGATAGATTCCTTCCTTCATTGTCTTAGGTGCATCATTAGCAGAAACAACAAAACCATTTTCAGGGTTAATTTCATGTGGCTTCTCTTCAAATGAGTAGGTTCCTAGGATCTTGCGATCAGGAGTTTGAACAAGGTCCGATTCAAAAGGATGTGACCTCTTATAGCTATCCCCCATAATAAGTCTAGCAACATTACCGTCAGCATCAGCATAAACGATATTTAGACCTGGCGACTTAACAATACTTGTGGCCTGCTTAATCTCCTCAAAGTTCTTTGCACGACCTAGTCCATAAAACCCTTCAATTGGCTTATTACCCTCTTGAAAGAAGCTAAAGTGAGCGGCGATATTTTTAGCATCTTTATTTACGGCCTGAACAATTTCATTTACAACAGGGCCTTTATTACTCCACTTAAGTTTAAAATCTATTGGGTCTTGCCCCTTAACATTAATAACTGAATCTTCAATTCGAATAACTTCGTAGTCATCTTCTAGCTGATAAAGATCTACATCATCTGTATAACTAATCGTTAGACCCCAACCAAGTTTACGATTGTGCCCCATGGCCGGAAATGGAATAAGTGGCAGGAAGTGGCCATACATATGAAAGCTTTCTTCTTTATTCTTTATATTTGCTTCATACCAAATATTTGGTGCAGAGAAATTAATATGTGGATCACTTGCAAGAATTGGCTTTCCAGACTTTGTCTTCTTTCCAGAGATTGCCCAAGCATTTGAGCCAGTGAAAGTTCCAATACCTTTTAGAAGTGATTCATAATCGATAAAACTTGTATCAACAACACGTCTTAGACGTTTAGAAAAATCAACTTCATTATTTGCAAATAGGTATTTGAAATCACGATGCTTAACTTTGGCCATAATACTTTGATAAGCAACTTCATTTCTCATAAATGGAGAAAAACTATAGTTTAGATAAACGAAGACACCATAAATATCTTCAATATCAATTTTTTTTGGCTTAGTTCCTAATAAGAAAAATTCTATTGGCCTAATATTATTTTCAAGGTAGTAGTTATATCCGGCCATAAATGATTCAAGATCTTTCCTAACAATAGGATCAAGACTAGCTAAAATTCCATCACGGATATACTTTGAATTTAATGTGCGAAATAGCTTATCAACTGGGACGAGATCAGGGCCTAAGATTTCGGCAAGCCTTCCCTGTCCAGCACGACTAATAAGCTCATATTGAAAGCTACGGTCACTGGCCATTGAAAAACCAAGAGCGTAGTTCATATCATGACGAGAATCCGCTTCGATGTGAACAACACCTTCATGGTCACGATAAATCTTTGTTAATCCATTTAGGTCATCAATTTTAAGACTTCCATGCATTACCGGGAAAGATCCTAAGAGCATAAAATAAACACAAGCGCTTATTAAAACAAAGAGGCTTAGAGCAATACTTAGAATCTTTTTCATGATGTTCTCTTAATTTTTAAACAGATTATTACTTTTAACTAATTCAACGACTTCCTCTGGAAGCATATTTTCCCAACCACTCTCGTCTTTTTCGATCATCTCAATAACTGTTCGAGACCAGATTCCTGATGCTTCATGATCATAACCTTCAAGATCAACGATTAGTTTATTTTCACGAAGATACTTAACAAGGAACTCTAGCGAGCTATCATAAGTTACATCCGCAAAACTTAAGCGCTTCTTTGAGTCATGATCATCGGCACATGGGTAGAGGTATAACTTCGTGTTAAGTCCAAATAACTCTCCAAGGCCACCAAGAATTCCAAAAGATGTATTCTCATAGTGCTTGATATTTAAAATTTCATTTAAGTTATATGTGTTTGTGATAAAGGCTATTTGATTCTTAGCAATTGGTTGTAAGAATTGATTTAACTCAAAATAAGAAGCGAAGTTTGTAATTAAAACTTTTTGCTTTATCTTTGCAAGCAAATCAACTCGAGCTAAGAAGTCAGCGTTATCAATTGATGATGAACGAGAAAGAAGCTTTGACATTGATATCTCTGAAAGAGTCACAACATTCTCACATTTCTCACTTGTACATAATAGCTCTCGTCCTACTTTAAGAGCATCAACATTACCTTTTGTTGGTGGCCTAAAAGAACCTCTTAGAACAACGAGAGGTTTGCGGTATAAGTAATCCTTGATTTGAACAACTTTACCATTCTCATCAAACATCACGGCCGAAGTAAACTTTCTCTTAACAAGTTCTAAAGAAAGAATACGTGGATCAATACCATCAAAGGCAGGGCCTCTAACGTCAATCATATCAATTCTTAAACGACTTGCTGAAAGGTTATCCATTAGAGATGAAACTAGATGAGAAGAATCACTCGTATTGTAGAAACAGCTGTGAATCATATTTACACCAAGAAAACCAATGGCCTCTTGTTGTTGAAGATTTTCTTGATCCAGCATATTTACGTGAAGAATAAGATCAGATGGCGCAGCTCCTGCTTCATGTTGAAAGCGAACACCAAGCCAACCATGACACTCACCACGGCCAGAGTAGCTTTTTGCAGCAACTGTATCGGCAAAGCAAAAGAATTTTGTTCCCTCTTCCCTTTGTTCCTTAAGACGCTTGTACATCTTTGTAAATTCAGTCTCTAGCATCGTATGCAGACGACCTTGTGAAACATAGCGTCCTGACGCTTCTACACCGTAGATCGCATCAGAGATTTGCATATCATAAGCAGACATCGTCTTAGCGACAGTACCGGCCGCTCCACCGGCCCTAAAGAACTCCCGTGCAACTTCTTGTCCAGCACCAATTTCTGCGAAACTGCCGTAAACTTTATTATCTAAATTAATTTGTAATGCTTTTTGTTTTGCTGATAGAATTTGGCAAAAATCCATAGTATAAATTCCTTAAATATTTTTAGTTATAATAACAGCTTAGGACTCTATATGGCAAAAGAACACGACACGAATCTCTTTAAAAAACACATCTTTATTTGCAAGAGCTGTAAGAAGAATGAGTGTCCTATGCTTGAAGATGCAATGGCCTTAAAGAGCGAATTGAAGTCTTATTTCAATGAAAAATATGGAAAAGGTGTTGTTAGGGTCACATCAAGTGACTGCCTTGGAAAATGCCGTGAAGGCATCCATATTGTCAGTTATCCAGAGGCAAAGTGGTTTAAAGACGGCACTAAAGAGTCGGCCCAGGTCTTAAAAGACTACGTAGATTCAAGTATTTAGGTGAAGTTCACAAAAAATTGACTTAGATTTATCAAATATTATCCGATAACGATGCTATAATATCCTTAGGAAAGGAACCAAGGAGTGATTATGTGGATTCCTGTTATCATCGTCGGTATTTTAGTTGGAATTGCTTCAGTGAAAGAGAAGCAGGCCCGCGAAAAAAGAGCTAAGGCCTACATCCCTATTAAAGTAAAAGATTAAATAGATTTAATTTTTGGCAAATTGAACGGCCACTTCTTTAGCGAAATACGTTAAAATCATATCGCATCCAGCGCGCTTAAAGCTCGTTAACATCTCCATTGCCACGGCATCACCGTCGACCCAACCGTTTTGGGCAGCAGCTTTCACCATTGCATACTCACCTGACACATTATAAGCAGCAACTGGTAGATTTGTTCGCTCTTTCATTTTAGCAATAATATCAAGGTAGCTGATACCTGGCTTAACCATTAAGATATCTGCTCCTTCTGCTTCATCAAGTTCAATTTCACGTAAGGCCTCAATTGTATTGGCCGGATCCATTTGATAAGTCTTCTTATCACCAGCTTTAGGAGCACTATCAAGAGCATCTCTAAAAGGCCCATAGAATGCCGAAGCATATTTGGCAGTGTAAGACATAATTTGAGTATTAGTGAATGAATCACTATCCAGGGCCTCACGAATAACCGCAATACGCCCATCCATCATATCAGAAGGACCAATGATATCACTTCCCGCTTGGGCCTGTGCAAGTGCCATGGCCGCAAGTATATCAAGAGTCTCATCATTTAATATCTCACCAGTCTTTTCGCAAACAAGTCCATCATGGCCATCACTTGAGTAAGGGTCCATTGCAACATCTGTCATGATAAGCATATCAGGACAAGCATTCTTAATGTCTTTAATAGTCTGTTGAAGAAGACCGTTAGGATTCTTTGATTCAGTAGCAAAACGATCTTTAATTGAATCATCAAGGGCAGGAAAAAGTGAAACACACTTGATTCCTAAGTTCCAAAGCTCTTTTACTTCTTGAACAATAAGATCACGAGAGTAGCGATTAATCCCTGGCATTGATGTCACTGGTATAGTTTGATTTTGCCCATCGATAACGAATAAAGGCATAATCAAATCATCAACAGTCAGAGTCGTCTCACGCATAAGAGATCTCATTGCGTGATTCTTTCTATTTCTTCTTGGACGTATATTATTTAAATACATTTCTTATAATCCCATTTGTATCTTTGTTTTGTACGCAAGAGCGTACATTGAAATTTGCTTAATCATACTTGAAAGCCCATTGGCACGAGACATTGATAAGTGCTGGCGAAGTCCAATTGTATCGAGAAAATCTGGCTTTGTTGCAAGGATCTCATCAGGTGTGGCATCTGAATAAACACCAACAAGAATTGAAACAATCCCCTTTACGATAGCGGCATCACTATCGGCGCGAAAGTAAACCTTACCATCTTTAAGCTCTGGAATTAGCCATACTTGAGACTGGCATCCTTTCACTTTATATTCTTCTTTTTGTAAATCTTCAGATAGAGATTCCATCTCTTTTCCACGAGAGATGATGTGCATATAGCGATCTTCCCAATCGCCAAAGCCGTTGAATTCTGAAATAAGTGCGTCAACTCTTTCTTGTATTTGCAAAATGAACTCCTTAAGTCAATATGTAGCGGAGTCTAGCATTTTTTAGATAATGCGTGAAGCAAACTCCACTACTTTTTCTATTTGAGCGGCAATGTGGTCGATAAAGTTTTGAAGCGCAATGAAAAATCCGTAATTTCCAACTTGATTTGTTAGCATCGCAATCATTGAATCTAGAATATCAAGGTATGGTTGCAAACCAAATTTCTTTACCAATAACTCAAGATAAGTAGTGACTCCTTCCACGTCACGTCCTTCGTTAGTTACAACATATAATGGGTTCTTAATAGCGGCCACGAAAGCTCCTTTTTTTGTCTCTTAATTATAGTTATAAGGTCGAATCATTCCACGAATCAATTAAATTTGCGATTTTGTTAAATTGTTCATGAAGCGGGCGATATTCCTTGGAATTATAGGCATAGATCGACTTTTTAGCGGCCTGAGATTTCACAATCTGGGCCTTATTAAAGAATGGAGCAATAAAGCGGTCATCTCCAGTTACCTTTCGAATAAGTTCCTTAATTTCATCAAGGTCACTTTCTTCTTGCTTACGTCTAGTGTCCATTAGATTTGGAATATGCGTGATTATCTCAGGAAGCTTAACAATTTCCATATCCTCAATATCAGAGAGCATTCCATAGAAATGCTCTAGTCCCTTCATTGAAAAGTCATCTGGCCTAAAAGGAACAATGACTCCATCACTCACACAAATACTATTAACAACGAGAAGTCCAAGTGTTGGTGGGCAATCAATAAGAATATAGTCGTAGCGTTTTCTAATTCCAGCTTGCTCAACATATTTCTTTAAAATCATTTGTCTTGGAGAACTTATTCCCGCCACACATAATTCAAATCCAGATAGTTCTTGGCCAGATGGAAGAAGGTCCACACCCACATCTGTTTTAAATACGACTTTTTCAAAAATAGTTGAAGTGTGCATATGCTTAAGCTCTTTTACAGAGTTAAGTAGCAGGTTGAAAATACTAATGCTATCGCGGCTATCTTCGTGGCCAAAGAGATAGCTCATATTGGCCTGAGGATCCATATCAATGACAAGAACCTTATGTCCTTTCTGGGCCAAGGCATGTGCCGTATTAAAACACATCGTTGTTTTACCAACCCCACCTTTTTGGTTAAGAAAAGAAATGATTTTTCCCTTCCCTAAGTCTTGTGATTTTTCAGCACGATTGCGACCAAAGAACATAACCTTCTCCCAAGAATCATTCATTGTCATGATACTTGGAGATTATATCATAGTTTTAGATGTTGGCACCAATTAGTCATACTGATTTGGGTCAAGTTCGATAACACAACGCAGACCAATTCTACTACTCGCCTCAGCATCAGGAAGAAATTCAAATGCGTAGACACCTGCACCAGAAAGACTTGCATAATCACCACCACTAACCATACTTCCGTTAACTCCATTAGTGTTGTTAAAGATTCTAAAGATCTCATCATCATGAAGTTGAGAGTTCGTGATTCCAGCAGTTGAACCAATTCTTAGCGTATAATCATTAATAACACTTCCAGGCATGGCATCTTCAGTGGCCTTAGCGGCATTAGAAATAGGAATACCAAAGACATAGTTAAAGTATCTTGCACTATAATCTGAAACATTTTCGAATAAGTGGCTATCAAGCTCAAGATCACAAACATTGTCCCCATCCGAGTCATTACATGGCCCAATGAAAGAGTCCATTAAGTAATCCCCTGTCCCACCATAGATATCTGCCTTAGTCGAAACGATTGAAGAGAAAGAATAGATATTAGCGTTGAAGCTATAAGCAGTATCAGATATTTCTGCAACATTTCCGACAGCATCTTGTACACCAAAGGCCGAAGTACAGTCCTGAGTAAAAACAGAACCTGTATGAAGAGAGCGAATACCTGAAGAGTTTGTTCCAGGGATAGTGTGAATATCAGATGAACTTAAATTATCGATATCCATGTACGAAGACTCAAGGCCACTTGCCCCTGATGCATTACATTTACTAGAAGAGTTAAGTGCTAGTCCCCTTTCCACTACTTCGATATTAGCATCAGAAGTTGCTCTTACATCCCAAGCACTATAAGCGATCTGTTCATCACGTGTTGGAAGCTTATAAGATGTCGCCGCTCCATATCCAACAATAGTCGGTGATCCTGTTAGATTCGTACATGCATTTACAGCATTAGCATTTGTAATATTTGTTAGCGGTGGCAAGAAAGATTGAAATGCCACTGCTGAATCAAGAGTCTGATTAGAGAAACTCTGCCATACCCCATTTTTCACATAACAAGAACCTGTTGATCTCTCATAGAAAACAGATCCATCTGGCCCATCATAAGCACCTAGGTTTTGAGCGACACATTGACCATCTGTTGTATCACAACTTGTTTTAGAATACGGACATCCCATTTCAAATCGAGGAACAAGTAAGTCTTTTCCAAAGTCATAGATTGAACCAATAGTCCCAAGAGCAGAAGCAGTATCACCAAAGCCTTTGTACTCACATACATAATTGCTATCAATGAAAGAGTCTGAATGCATCATCTCACATGCCTTCTTGTTAACCATCCAGTGGTGAACAAAGGCAAAGTTCTCTTGAGGAGCAACGACTGTTAGCTTCGCTACATTATTATTTGTTGTAATCTCTAAAGATTCATTATCACCTAGTTGATTCGTAAAACTTAGAACAGGTCTTACTTCATAGACATAAGTGTGATTTGGAACAGGAGCTAAACGCGAGTTCTCACCATTATCGATATATGTATTTGACGAAGTAATTAAATCTCTATTTAAAGGGTTACTATAGTTAAAAGTATGAAGAGGCCCTGCCTTCTTACGGTAGACATTATAACCTTGAATTGCTCCAGATGTACCAACAGTGAAGTTTTCCCACTCAAGACTTACTCTTGAAGTTCCATGATATGGAATCCAATTTGTCCCATCAGAATAGAAACAATCTTCTCCTGTTGTTGCACGGTAACCAGTGTTAAATAAGAATTTTCCGTCGTTATCACTTGCTAGTAATGTCTCAGTTTGAGAGTTAAAGACAACGCTAACAGATGATGCATCACCTGAGTCATATGTCACATCACCGATACAACTTGCACTATTAAGGTCATCACATGTCGTTGTTGTATCTTCTAGAAGGCCATTTGTTGTAAAATCACGATTAACTTCAGAAATATTACAAGCAACTGATTTACTAATTAATACCCAATCATTTGAAGTTGTCCCTGTTGAGTAATAACACTGATTGGCCGCCGTACGATAAATTGCACCAGCAGCATCTGGCACGACATTACTAGTAGCAGGCGAAACTGTCCCGTAACACTCTTTCCCACCGTCACATTTCGTTAAAGAATGAGAGCAAGTAAAATTAGACTCCACGCGAATACCAAAATGGTTAACTTTTGTTCCTAGAGCTTTTACATCCGCCCAACCGTGGTGAGCAACTGTTTGCGGCTCAACTCTAACTTTAAAAGAAACAGATGTTCTTGGTGCACCAGTACCATTATCAACAAGGTCAAACGAAATTGTCGTTTCACCGTACTGTGATGCCGTTGGGATCATCTTGATTCTCAGAACTTCATTGATTGAAATCCCGTTGTCAATTATTCCACTGGCCATGGCCCCATTTACAGCAGCAAGATCCCCTGCTTCACTATATTCACCATCTAGGTCAGTATCTTTTAAAAATTGAATATTCATTGGTTGTATAAGTACATTATTAGTTGAGACAACATTTTCAATCGTTACCGTTTGAGAAGCTTCATTAATACTTCCACCTTCACTGATAATAACATTATCAATAATAATATCTTCCTTTTCACCGACAATAACATCACTCATAAAGCTTGCATTTTGAACGCCATTATTAGAAGCGACGGCCCAGTCATTAGTATCAACTGACTCATAACATAGCCCATTAGTACGATCAAAATAGACAACAGGATTATCACTTACGTGAGAAGTAGGATTGAAGTTAGGTGCTCCATGGCCAATACAATTATTGACGCCACACTCAGTACGTCCTGCACGGCGATCATAAACTGAATAATTACAAATGACAGGAGCATCAGAAGTTTCTTGAACAACAACATCAAGAGTTTGAACAACTGATTCCGCATTACTTGAATCTCTAACAACAAATTGGAAATCATCAGGTGTTCCCATCGTGTTAGCACTATTACCATTTAATGTTTCATATAGACATGTGATGGCACCACCTGAAGAAATAGCACAGTCCTTAATTGTTCCTTCAGTTCCAGCAAGAGTTCCTTGCCCGGCCATTGTGTTGATACGGTTTCCACTTCCATCAATAAAGTAAACCGTAAGTGATGACGTTGTATTATCGACATCAGAAACACTTCCAAGAGTAATTGTTTCACTTACACTATTCCAGTCTGAAGACTCATTCATTGTGTGTGAAAAAGGGCCACCTGCCACAACAGGAGGATCATTTTTAGCGTTGATGACAACATTGATATAACCTGTCGTATGAAAGTCTGCCATACTTGTTAAAGGTAGTATTGAATCTGAAATTTGATACTCGACAGTAAAGACACCATTTGCATCTCCATCAAAGAAGAGATTACAAAAAGTAGCATCGTCCACACTATTAGCGTGGAATGTATCACCAGGAGCTCCTGTACAAGAACCTTGAATATCTGGATAGCTTGTTAAGTTTTTAAATTTATAACGTAGATCAGAACTTGGAAATCCCATGTAAGAATCATCAGATGCTGTTGGAAAATAAAGCCCTACGGCCGTTTGGGCCCCAGGCGTCCCTGTACTATCTTCATCTACAGTAACAGTGATAATATTTGCAGCAACTGGCTCATCATCAACTTCAGTAACTCGTACTGAAGCAACTCCAGTATTTGAGTACTGGCCATTTGCATAGATTTGGTACTCGACCATATCTTCTGCAGTAGCATTGAAATAATCAGCACTAGTAGTAAACGCTAATGTACATTTTCCTAGTGAACAGTTACATGAAATATTTGAGTTTTGTACACTTGCATGAATTGAGCTTGCAATACAATAAGTTGCAAAGTCACCATCATAATCAAAGTAGCCAGAGACAGGAATCTCATTAACTTCACTATCAAATTCAAATGTAATGAGTGAGTCTTCACTTACAGTTGCACTTCTTGTTGCAGCAACACTTGGTGCTTGATCAACATTTGTCACATCAACATATAATCTTGAAACAGCACTATCGCCGTCATCATCGCTAATATAGAAGTCAATATATGAGGATCCATTAGTGTGGCGCGAAGGTTCAATATTCATCGAACATGTACCACTAATACACTCACAAGTTGCACCTAACATTTTAATCCCAGGCGTTGGACTCTCCGTCGTATTTGGACCAGTAATCGTTGCAACAATGATTGGGTTAATTACTACGCTTGAGTTAATTGCGTTAATAATTTGCAGCGAAGTTGAAAAGCCTGCATCGATTTGAACTGTAATTGTATTTGTTGCAATTGAGACGACTTCAGAACCGGCCGATACAGATGGGTTGTCAACAAGTTCAAGATAAAGCTCTGAGTAGTTCATTGCATTTTGCCAAGTGTTTACCCTTTCAAATGTCATTGAACCAATTGTTATCGTTTGGTTTAGGCCAGTTGAGCTATCAACAATTGTACATGAAGTAGGTATTCCCCCATTCTGATCTGTAAATGAAATTGGAAAACTTGTCATGGCAGCATCTTCAATCATCGATACTGAAGTTGTTGTAATCACCGGTGCCTTCGGAGAAACATCAAGAATACAACTTCTTGTGATTTCATCAAAGTAGTGCCCATCATCACAGCTTGCCTGCTTTAAAGAATTCATCTGCGGCGTACAGCCGATGAAAGCACTTAAAAATATTGAAATTAAAAGTATACGATTCATTATCTTTCCCAAGTATCCCAATAACTTATCGCCAAAATATTTCTTAACTTTAAATAAAGACAAATAAACACTTACGTTATTTCAGTATTATAGAAGATAGCTGATATCGCCTCTAAAATGATGTGATATTGGATACTTAGAAATAGTATAAGTAGTGAAAGCGCCTTAAATAACTGACAAGAGCGATCATCTACTGACAGAACTTAAAGCTTTGATTTAGTGAGCAAAGAGCTTCTCTCATCTCTTCATTCTCTTCTTTGAGCTTATTATTCTCTTCTTTTAGAGAGGCAATCTCGCGAGTATTTGCTGAAACTTGGACCTCAACACCCTCACTCATTACCTTATACATGGCCATATTCTCATCTAGCTCTTTTACCGCTTCAATTAGTGGAGATACAAGAACTGCATAATCTACAGACAGCCATCCATCAGCATTTTCAATTACTGCAGTTGGAAATTGTGCCTGCACATCTTGAGCAATGACACCAATCGAATGCATTCCAGGAGAGAGTGACTTTTCATTCCAATTAAATTCAACACCTTTAAGGGCCTTAATTTTATCAAGGGCGTGGTCAATCTCTGTCACGTTATCTTTAAGTCTCTCATCAGAAGTACAATTCGTTGCTCCCGCCCCGCCTCCAAGTGTACAATCTGTAGCGCCTTGAACCCTTAGATTCCCTACGACATGAAATTGTTCAGAAGGAGTTGTTGTTCCTACACCAACGCGTCCTGCAGCAGTAACAGTCATACGGTCTGTATTTGCAGTAGATATTGTTACAGGAAGATTAGAACCAACAGCTCCTGCTGTATTTAAATTTCCAAGCTTAATACCTGATCCATTATCAACTAAAATTTCAAAATTATTTAACGTACCACCTTTAAAAACAACATTATCAATTCCACCTTGTGAAATAATTTTCTGTGCGGAAGTCACCTGTCCAAAAAATGCAGAACTTGTGGTTGCATCCCCTGCAATAGTGTTCACAGAGATATTACCAAAATCAACATCACCAGTTACAGTAATGTCACTATCAAAAGTTGCATCACCTGTTACCTGAAGAGTCCCATTAACAACGGCCGCACCAGTTGTATTAAGTGCTCCAGTGTTAGTAAGTCCACCAGTAGAAGTAATTCCATTACCTTGAATGGTCCCACTAGCTGCTAGGTTTGTTGTTGAAAGATTTCCAGAGTGTGAAAGAGTCCCTGAAACAATTGTATTACTAAGTTGTGAAATCCCAGTAACGTTTAGGTTACCGGCCAATTGAGTACTACCCCCAACGACCATTTGATAGCCTGAAGTATCAGAGACAGCAGTACTTCCAACAAGTAGCCTTCCATTATGAGAAAGCCTCATATTCTCTTGTTGAGTATTTGTTGTATTAGCTGTCGTATAAAAATTTAATTCCGTCCCAAGGTTTGTTGCACTAAAATTTTCTGTTGCAGTTGAACGAATACTTGCAGTATTTACAATTCCACTTCCCGTGTCTCCACCAAAGTTTAGGAGACCAAGAACATCACTTGCTGTCGTCATTGACGGTGCAGTTATTAGACCTTGAGAACTTGCTAGATTGATTGATGACTGATTTCCGCCATAAGAGTAGAATTGTCCACTAGCATCCCCTGAGTCACTTCGTACATCAATTTGAGCTGTAGCATTAAATGTACCTAAGTTCGAAGTGTGACCAAATGACAAATTTCCATTTGCATCGTAAAGAGCAAAATCAGATGATTCTGCCTGAAAAGCAATATCACCTGGACCAGAACTACCAGCAGTAATTGTCGTTGTCCCAGAATTAGTCATATTAACAGCGTTTATATTTGTAATCCCTGAGCCATCTCCAACAAAGGCCGATGCTGTTACAGTGGAAGTAACATTAAAGTTCCCGTTGATGCCTGAGTTTCCATATACATAGAAAAGATAAAGAGGATCAGGAACACCACCAATTGATGTACGTCCAGCTGAATCAATGAAGAACTCTGCAGAGTTCCAGAAGTTTGATGCTAAACTGTCACCATCTCCATCAACATCGATAAAGAAATAGTTCATTCCACCAACACTTGTGTTACTACCATAGACACCCATCGTAGCATTGTGTTCTTGTCTTAATCCGAATGATAAGGCCCTCGACCAGCTTGAAGCAAGCCCTGAACTAACATTTCCACCAACATGTAAAAGAATACTTTCTTCCGCAGTTGTTGGCCCTGCAATATTTCCACTTACTGTTAATTTTGATGGCCCTTCATATGGGTCATCAGAAATTGTTACCTTTCCACCAGAACCACTACGTCTAATATGTGAGCCGTTAATATCCCAAGGGCCAGCATAACTCCCGTTACTTAATTGTAGATCCCATTTATTCGTTGATTCATTAAAACGAATAATATCACCTGCAGTGAAAGTTTCAATATTACCATCACCATTTAAATCACCAGCAACAGGTGCTGCATCGTTAACAACATAGAAGTCACCATTATTAACTCCGGCAACAGAAGGAGCTGTGACTCCCCCGCCTGTATCAAGAATGAGACGTCCTAAATAATTAGAGCCACCAAGATAATCAACCGCAACCCATGAAGCTCCATTATACTGGAGAACTTGGCCAGCACTTGAAGCACCAAGTGAGCTTAACTTAGAATTTGTAATTGCACCGTCTTGAATTTTACTTGTTGAAATTGAACTATTTTGAACATCAAAGCTAACAGAAGTTACAGTTTGCCCGAATGCATCTGTTACAATAAGATCATAGATAAAGCCACCAACAATCTTTAAACCATTAGGAACCCCTAGCCTCACCATATTTGCAGACTTTGATAAGATATTTAAATTGATAACCTGTGGGCCATTCTTTGTTTTAACCGCACTAATCGTTGAAAGATTTGTCCCATTGAGAATAAGTTGGTTTGAAGAAACTTCAATAAGAGTAATCTGATGTCTTTTCGTAAGATCAGAAGTATCCGAAGAGTTAGTGTTATCACGGCCTGTATTACTAACAGGTTTACACGCAATAAAAAGTACAACAAAGAGAATGTAAAAAGTATTATTAAGTTTCATATCCATAAATCCCTAATTTCATATCGGAGATTAATAAATAAAGTTAAACTATTAATATTACTGTATCAAAGCGCTAGGTTATCAAGAGCAAATAAGGAGTATTTGCCAATGATTTCTTTAACTTGTCATTGGTTATAAAATACTTGTATGAATAGCTTTCGAAGATTTTTGCAAACTCTACTAGTCACTATGACAATTCTAACATTGGCCAATCACGCCCTTGCTGAAAAATACGACCTCAATACAAACTTGATTGTCATTCAAAATATTGCCAATGACGGAATGTCTTTTGTTATTCGTAAAGGAAGAGCAGATAATATCGTTAAAGGCCAAATATCCCTATTCTCTTCGAAAGAAATCTCTTTTACTGCTCGTGCCATCTCTATAACAAAAGAATACTCACAGTGGATTGTAACAGACAATAATATCAGAGTCCCGTTTGAGAAAGGACAAATTGTAACTGTTAACTATTCTCCTGAAAGAGTTTGGTTAGAGATCCCAAAGATACTTGGAGATGAGAATTATAGAAAGATGCTTGCTGAAGAAGAGATGTCTCTTAGAGAAAAACAATTTCAGCGCTATGATAATCGTTTTGAATTCTTCTATGGAAAAAATCAGGGCCTAAGTGAATCAACAAGCTCTAGTACAAATAATGATGGCACAAGAACTGGGGATACATTCCAATTCAATTATGCCATCCCTATAAACCAGACATTCCAAACAATCGTTGGCTTTCGCTACGACCTTGATCTACTCACTCTCCTCAACCCAAACGTTGAACAAGAAACGAAGAGAATGATGGGGACAGCGGCCCTAAAAATATCATTCGATAATAACTGGAGCTATCGTTTCAGCTACTTTGTTTCACTTGGAGTTGGTTTTGGGCGTTCTGAAACAAGTATCCAAGACACAGTAAGAGTTGGAAGCGCAATGCTTCTTCCATCCGTGAGTTTAGGACTTGAGTACAAAGTTTCAACTTCCCAGTCACTTATTTTTAAAGCAAATTTTGATGCTATCCAAGCAGATGAAGAATTTGCAGATGGCTTTCAGCAATCCACAGATCAAACAATGTTTGGGCTATCTGTTGGTTACGCTTTCTAAGTATCACCTTCACCATCGTGAGGGATTGAAGGCTTAATCAATATCCTAATGATATAGGCAAAGAACGATTCTTTCTCTCTTTTATGCTTAAAGAAAGAAGCTTCAGAAACAGGTTGTAACAATAAGGCAATCAGTAGAATTACTTTCATCTTTCCTCCCTAATTAGAAACAATAGTAAAAGGAAAACACACAGAATATTGAATGTCACTTGGTGAGAAAAAAAATAGGCCTTCATTAAGAAATCTTAAGAAGGCCTATCTATTATTTGATAAATTCGTTTAAGAATTATTTCTTTGCAGGAGGAAGAACTTCGATTAGTTCAACTTCAAAAGTAAGTGTCGCGCCACCAGGAATTGATGGAGGAGCACCTTGATCTCCATAAGCAAGTTCAGATGGAATAACTAACTTAATCTTTCCACCTTCACCAATAAGTTGCATCCCTTCAGTCCAACCTTTGATAACTCTGTTAAGTGGGAATTCAATTGGCTTATTTCTCTTATAAGATGAATCAAATTCTGTTCCATCTCTTAGAGTACCTTTGTAGTGAACTTTTACAGTATCAGTTGCCACAGGCTTCTTTGCAGAACCAGCTTCAATGATTTTATAAGCTAGACCAGATTCAGTCTTCTTAGCACCTTCTTTAGCTACGAATTCAGCAAGAAATTTTGCACCAGCATCTTTTTCAGTCTTAGACACTTCACTCATTCTCTGATTTACGATATCTCTAAACTTGAATGCAAATTGTCTTGTATCAATATCAGTTGCATCCTTAGTCATACCATCACGAACACCTTGAACAAGGTTATTCATTTCTCTTTCAGTAAGTTTAAAGTCTTTAAATCTCTTTCCGTAAACATGCCCTACTGAATAAAAGATCTTATCATTTTCAGTCTCTGGCTTTACTTCAGCTTTCTTACCACATGAAACAAATAGTAATGGCGCAATTGCCACTGTTGCTAGTAGTTTCTTCATTTAACATCCTTTGTCTAAATTTATTGAAGTCTAGTTACTAATTAATATTTATCTTAATAGATTAAAGTGCTTTAGTCCGCTTTTCAAGCCTTAAATATTTTCATCCATTGCCTTATTGGCCAACATATCGCAATGCTCATTTTGCGGGTGGCCACTGTGCCCTTTCACCCAACGAAACTGTAGGTTTGAAAATCTTCCTACAACTTCATCAAAGCTCTGCCATAGATCGATATTTTCTGGAGTTTTCTTGTCAGCTTTTTTCCAGCCACGTGACTTCCATCCAGGGGCCCATTTTGTGATACCGTCAACAACATACTTCGAATCACTATAAAGGAAGGCCGCATGACTATTATCTAGGCCCATTTCCTCTAACTCATTTTCTAGTGACTTTAGTGATTCAATAGCTCCAGTAAGCTCCATACGGTTATTAGTCGTTTGAAACTCAAAGCCTGAGCTTTCAAAGAAGACCACACCCTCAGGGTTTTGTCCCATTGCACCCCATGCACCAGGCCCAGGGTTTCCACGACAGCCACCATCACTATAAACAGTGTATGCACCCATTGCTTCCATTGGGATGCTGAAGTGGCCATTACCGCTTGCAACACCATTGTCGACATCTTCAAGAAGTTCAACGCTTTCTCTTAATTGAGCAATTGCATCATGATCGTCTTGCGTATCGAGAACGCTTTCCAAATATTCTAAAGTTTTTAGTATGCTTTTCTTTTTCATTACTTAAGGATTCCTTTTTAAAGTCATAAGTATAAATCTTCATTTACAAAAAAGGAAACTTCCACCACAATTTCTTTATGGAATTTATAAAATTAGAGTCAGGTAAAACAGTTAACAATCTTGAAATCGAAGCTTTTAAAAATAAAGTTGATTCATCTCGCTTTATCTACCTCATGGCAGGAGTTCACGGAGATGAGATCGAGGGAGTTCACTGCTTAAAAGAAATTTTTTCGTGGCTTAAAAACGAAGTAGAGATTGATCTACCTTTAGTTGTAATTCCAATTGTTAATATTGATGGTGTTAATGCTGGCACACGTGTTAATGCCAACGGCGTAGACCTAAACCGTAACCTTCCTACTCAGAGTTGGGAGGGTGATTTTGAAGAGGCCAAGTACAACCCAGGAGTGGCACCTTTGAGTGAGCCTGAAAATCAATATCTAGACAAACTCTTTAAAGAGTATCCACCGGCCTTTATCTTATCTATTCATTCATGGAAGCCAATCGTAAACTACAATGGTGACTGTAAGGATGTTGCGCAACTTTTGGCCAGACACAATAAATATCCTATAGCAGATGATATCGGCTACCCAACTCCAGGTTCACTTGGAACATATGGCAGTGTCGATCTCGCAGCACCTGTGCTCACATTTGAATGTCCAACTATCGACACAGGAATCACTGTCGAAGAAGTATGGCAAGAAAATGAAGCTGGCTTCAAAGACATGATTACATCTGGAATTCTGAAACGATTCCTCTAAAAGTTAATTTACCCTTCTTAAACAAAATTAACTTATCTTCGCTAGCATCCCTTCCGTTAATAAGGCATATTCAAAAATGAGAGTGCTGCACTGCGGCGCCCATGTTTTAAATTTTGGTACAAATATCGTTTAGGCCCCAATATCCCTCATAATCCCTCTCTCTTTTGGGCCTAGGTGTAATCGGAGGCCGTCCCACGGCCTCCCTTTATATTCCCTATAATTTCGTCAACTCCCTAAACAACCCTGTAGATTTTCCAAAGTCGGCGTCTTACACCTCCTATTGTTATATATTTACTTCAAATGCGAACTCGTCCGAAACTGAACAAATGGCATACTATTTGCATCAAGTATTGAACGAATATCATTTTCAGGAACGAAAAAAGGAGACAGAGTGACACCATTTAAGTGTATCTCATTAATTTTACTAGCACTTACAACAACATCTGTTGTTGCCCAAAGTAGCACTAGTAATATCCAAGGTGTCAAAAAAGCACCGGGTGCGACTAGAAATTGGTCAGCTAGAATCGATGCGACAGTTTCAAGAGACTTATTAAAGACTTCTGAAGCTGATCATTATAGTGGAATGTATAACTCATTTCGTTTCAATATTATTACAGATAAAGGTAGCTTCGCAGCTAAAACAACAATATCAAAAGACTTTGTTGACGAGCGAAAAAGTAGAATCAGTGATACGTCTCTATCCTTTACTAGAAAGGCTTCTCAGCCATTTAAAGGTGTTGTCTCTTTTGGTACGGCATCAGTTAAATTACCAACAAGTAAGGTATCGAGAAAATATTCTAACCTTCAAGCAGGAATTAGCTTAAGTGAAGGCCTATCAATAGCCGATAGTGTTACTGGGATTAAGGACCTATCTGCATTAGTTATTCTTGGTGCATCCAAGAACTTCCATGAGTATGAATCATCAATGACTGGAAGCTCGAACACTTCATATAGTCTTTCATCAGTTGCATATCTGACTTATAGCATGTCGGATGAGCTATACCTATCTCTTGGAGGAACATATATGAAAGGTTGGACATATCAGAATAACACAAAAGATGCTTATTCGTTCTCACAAGCTATTGGATATAGCTTTGGGCCAAAATACAACCTAGAGGTAGGTCATGAATTTGGAGGAACTCCCCTATCTCCTGATGGGAAAAAGGTTGAGATCGACCTATTTGATGAAAGAGATTCATCAGTTTATGCATCACTAACAATAAAAATATAGAACACACATAGCGAAGACAAAGAGAAAGAAGAACAAATGACAAAAAGAACAAAGGTAGAAGAAAAAATGAAAATCAAAAATGAAAACAAATTTGGAATGCTTAGAGGCCTTACACATGCATTCGCATTGGCCGCAATTCTTTCAAGTTGTGCAAAGACTCTTCCGGACAAAGAGCCTGATTTTGCCAAAGAAACTTACCGTACTAAGAACTCTGTTACAGCAGCTAAGCTTGTCATTGAAGCAAAAGCTATTGCTACACAAGAGGAGCTTTCGAAAAACGATATTTCAACAGATCTAATCGATACAAGTGTTGGAAGTGAAGCAAAGACTCTCTACTCGACAAAGATTGTTAGCTCTAATGATGAAACATATAATGTTCTTGTAAAAGATCTCCTTGTTTTCGCAGAACAAGAAGGTCAGAAATTTGAGATTACATTTGATCTAACGACAAACTACCTTGTAGCTTATATTGCACCAGCGGACAAAAGTGCAAAAGCATTCAGTGTTTCAAACAAAATTATTCGCGACGTTCTTCCTGTTAAAGCTTCTAAGCTTGACCGTATTCCACTATTTCAATACGGTGTTGACTTCTACCAAAGAGAAAATGTTAAAAACGACCTTGATGAAAAAACAAGGCACATTAGATACGTTGAAAAAGATCGCTCTGAATCAACTCACTATAAAGTTGATTACCTAATCGAAAACAGAACATATACTGGTGTTTTCGGGATGGATCAAAAAGAGATCGCGACGATCTACCGTCGTGATAAGGTTGAAAGTAACCTATTCACAGTAGGTCAACTTGAAGATCGTATCCTTAATAACGAAAATGCCTTCACTACTTCAAAGCATGATGGTCACGTATTTGATAACAAAGACCTAATTAAGGTTATTCTTGATGACAATGAAAGTAAGGCATACTTTGCACGAGTTATTAAGAAAGAAGACCTAACTGAAAATGAAGAACAGCTAGCTCGTGCAGAAAGATTTAACTTACTCTTTTCAAGATGTGACGCTGATACAGCAAAGAGAGCAAAGATCGCTCTTGATAACTGTTTCCTACGTTCAGAAATTTCTGAAAAGATTAAGTACGTCAAATTCAAGTACGATATCGATGATAATGATGAGATTCTAGCTGAAACGAAAATCTCTTCAAGCACTGTTGCTGAAGATGCAAAATTCATTCAACTAGAAAAAGATTCTCAACCTGAAGAGATCTACCCAACAGAAATTAGAAATGAGCTATCAACTGCTTGGCTAAAACTTGAAAAATTTAAGAACCAAGAATTTACTTTTAGAAGAGTTTTAGAAGACTCTCCAAACATCTTTAATTATAGCTTTGCTGGTTCTAAAGCAACTTTTCACGTAGAAATCGTTAAGTTCCACTTTGAGCCAGGACGTGTACTTGTTAAAAGATCAAAACCGCTTCTTGATAAAACGGGATCAACAAATCTTGATACAGAACCTTTACTAGCATTTGAAGCAGAATACTTCCGTGAAAGTAAGAATGACAAAGGTGGAATCGTTTACGTTCCAGCAAGTCACAATGATGAAAGAGCTATTGCTGTTGTAAACCTTGGTAACGACCAAATTGGTGATGTTCTTACATCACTAGACCCTTACCTAATGAGTGTTTGTGGAGGCGGAAAGGCCCACGGACTGACAGAAGTAAGAGATATCGTACAGGTTGTTGATGGAAAGGATGACTTCCTTAACTTCTCGACTCAATCAACTTATAAAAAGGGTAACCTATTTAATTGTGCTGACTTTGGTGGAGACTACTGGGGACAACAGAATGAAACGATGACTTTCAAAGAAAGAACTACTTTCATGAAGTACAATCAAGAGTTCGAAGAGCCAGAACAAAACCTTTCTTACGAAGTTCAAAAGAAGTTTAACTTTGGTCTATTCACAGGTTCGAAGCTAGTTCCAAAAGGATACACTGAGCAAACTCGTGACTTTGATACAACTGTAGATCTACCAATGGTATTTGATATCAGAAATGGTAAGAATATCGAGTACGTACTTACAGGTATCCCATCAAATAAATATGACAAAGATGGAAAACTAATTAGAAAACTAACTCAAACAGAACTTGATCTAAGAAATAAGATTATTGTTTCTTCTCAAAAAGTTATTGATGATATCAACCTTGGATTTAAGCGTGCTTTCAAAGGGACTCAATACGAAGGACGTGGTGATGTCATCACTCTTAAAATTGAAAAAGATGATTCAATTCCAGCAGGAACAAAGAACCTTTCTCTAACTCACAGCCTTGATGGTGAGTCACGTTCAGTAAATATCGAAGTTGTGGAAAAAACTCACTTAGGAGATCTACAACGTAACCATATCTACTGGGTAGAAAAAGCGACTTCAAGCTCAATTATTGGTCTTGGTGGCCCATCATTCAACCCAAGAAACGGTGTTGTTGAATCAGCTTCTGTTTACCTATACGGTGGTAACATGAAGTCTTCAATTAACTGGATGGTTGATAAAGCGATCGCAGAGAAGAACTTTGTTAAAAATATTACTCCTACTAAAGAACTTCAGAATCTTGCTGATGAGCTTAATAAGAAAGCAATCGAAGATGCTCTAGCAGAGCACAAGGCCAAGACTCAAGCTGCTGGACAAGATACTCAAGTTGCTGACTCTGATGAAGTAGAAGTTGAAATTGAAGGTGAAACAGTAACTCAAAGCACGAAAAAAGCTGAGATCAAATCTCACCGTCATGGTATTGCTCATACTAACTTAAAGAGCAATCTACTTAATACAATTAAGCGACCTAATATCGCTTCTCATATGGGGAAAATCAAAGATGCTCATCGTCTAATGAAGAACGACTTTAGAGCTAGCTCATTTGATAAAGATGAAGTTCTATCTAACTTCACAAGAGCGAACCAAAAACATGCAAAAGCAGTACATGCTGCTTGGCAAGCAATTGCGAATAAGGATGACGTTGCACTACAAGCTGCAATTCACGGAGAGGACTCACTAGAGACCCTTCAAGCGAAGATCAAGCATTCAATGGAGTACGATGCTAAGGGTAATAAAAACCCAATTTGTAACCACGAAACAGCTGAGTTTGCTCTAAGCAACCTTGCTAAGAACTACGATGTTCTTGAAATGGCAAAAACAGACGAAGGAAAGAATGACATCCTAATTGATATCTGGATGCCAACTCTTGCACACGAGATCGGACACAACCTTGGTCTACGTCACAACTTCGTTGGTTCATTTGATAAGAAGAACTGGGTATTCCCAGGAGAGAAAGAAACAAAGAGAACTTCATCTTCAGTTATGGACTACACAATTGATGACCACGCAACTTACGATGGTCTAGCTCCATACGATGTATACGCACTACGTGCAGCTTATACAGGAATGGTTGAACTTGAAGGATACACTAACTCGAAAAAGAAATCGATTGAGATCAATGGTGTTGACGTTAAGGTATCTTCTGTTGAATCTGAATTTGAACCAGGTCTATACTACCACCTAGTAAGAATTAAAGATGTCGTTGATGCACTAGTTGGAGAAAACGGTAACCCTGCAAATATCTCTAAGCATAGACTTATGGCAGAAGCGGGCCTTAAGAGAATTAGATTCTGTTCGGATGAGGACGCAGGTAACTCTCCACAGTGTAACAGACACGACTTTGGTTCATCTTTTGAAGAAATCGTTGATTACCAAATTGCAGACTACCGCCAGATGTACGAGTATATCTACTTCCCAGGAAAGCGTAAGCAGTTCTATGGTGGAGCAGCATTTGGTTGGCTAATGGATAAATTCTATAAGCTAAGAATGATGAACGAAGAAGTATTCTATCACCTAATTTATACTCCTGAGTTGTACTCTCAAGCAGATCAAGCAACTCATGATGCAACAACTAACGACCTAGTAAATGGTGTAATCAAGTCACTATTCTTCCTACAGTCAGTAGTTGCTACTCCAGATATCACTCCAGGTGCTGGACTTGATACTGAAGCACAAAGAAATAAGAGATTTGTTTCGACTCTTGTACCGACTCAAACTGAAGTAACGGCCGATGATGGAACAGTTCTACAAGTAGCGACTCAAAAGCCAATGGTTGTTGAAACTAAGTGGAACGAAGCAATTTCACTAGATAGTGATTCATATAGAGCGAAAAACCGTGGTGTTGAATATGATAAGGCAGCAGCTCTAATTGCACTAACAGAGTCTGAGTCGTACTCATACAAGTACCGTTCAAACTCTCTAAGAATTCCATACCAGTTACTAGAGCAGTACCTATTTGGAATTGATATTAAGGATTCAATTGTACAATCAACAATTGGAGAGGTTCTTTCTGGTCAAGTTACTCCACTAGTATATGACCCAGCAACAGGACGTAATATCCCACTAACTAACGGAGCTTTTAAAGTTGAAGTTGGTGAAGTTGAAACTAACTATGCTGCTATCGGTGGTCTAGTTTACGGTAATATTGATACATTTGAACAAACAGCTAACCCTGCTCGTGCATTTTGGGTAAACCATATTTCTCAAAGAGATCTACTTACTGAGACTTTCGAGCACGAAGGGCAAACTTACCAAATCCCGGAGGATTATGTAGCTGAGAAAACTGATATCAGAAAAGCATATGTACCTTATGCACAAGACTCATATGTAGCTGGTAACGTTATCCAAAAAGCAAGTATGATGCAGTTAATTTCTCACGATGAGCGTTGGTCAACATTCTTTGGAGAATGGGAAAAGGCGCAAATTGAAGGACTTCAACTTGCACAAACTCCAGCAGCACAAGATGCAACTGAAGATACGATGAAAGCTCAAAAGACAGAGCTTGAAATGGCAGCCGCTCTTGGAGATGCAGCAACAATTAAATCAGAGATGCAGAAATACTTCGCTCAAATCAATGCTCTTCTTGCTTCACAAGATCAAAAAGAGATGATTGCTGGATTCCTTGCTCAAAGAGCACTTGTTAAGCAAGCTGGTTCATACTTTGTATCAGCACAGTTTACAACGATGATGAATGACATTGGTCTTGAAGGTGTAACACTAGACTATATCAACCAAGTGCTAAGTCAGGCGATCGTACCAATCGCTTTTGAAGCAGAAGCATGTCGTCTTTCAGAGCAGTACTGTTCAACAGTTGATATGATTCAAATGGCTAAAACAGGAAATAAGGATAGATACTTAGATAATAAGATCACTAACCTTCTAAATAACTTCTCAATGCCTTCAGTTAATGAGCAAGGTCAAGTTGAGTTATTCGCACCAGTTATTACTAAGATCATCCAAGGTCTTAATAATAACGAACAAATCAAGCTAGGAGATGTTTTCTTAAGAGATATCCAAGAAAACAGCTTCGCTCAGATTCAACAAATGGATCAGCTTGTTGGTGAAGCTATGACGAAAATGAAAGTTACTAAAGACGTTGATAGCTTCTATGGAGATATGAAAAGAAACGTAAAACTTCTTGGACTATACTTCAGAATGATTAACCCGATGGAAGGAAAATAATCCAAACCATCTACCGATAAAAATTGTCATTTAATGAGAAACCCGCCCTGTCCAGGCGGGTTTCTTTTTGGAGGCGTCATTTGCCACGATGGCAAAATGATGCCGAACAACCCAGAGGCGACCACGAAGGGAGCCTTCGGGTAACCAACTTCGCAATCCTCGCGAACACTCTTTAAACTCAAGAATTATATTGTGTAAAACCACGATGGCAAAATGATGCCGAACACCCCAGAGGCGACCACGAAGGGAGCCTTCGGGTAACCAACTTCGCAATCCTCGCGAACACTCTTTAAACTCAAGAATTA
>NZ_JBEBMJ010000005.1:231864-269483 GCF_043196375.1 Halobacteriovorax sp. ZH5_bin.2
GAATTATATTGTGTAAAACCACGATGGCAAAATGATGCCGAACAACCCAGAGGCGACCACCACGGGAGCCTTCGGGTAACCAACTTCGCAAATCTCACTACAGCTCGATCCAAAACCTCATCTTCCTCACACCGTCAACTTCAATAATATTCTCAAGCTCTCCACCATTCTTACGAATTGTCTTCTCTGATCCAATATTACCTTCATCACAAGTCACGAGGACTCGTTTAAGGCCCTTAATATTGTCTCTAACGTAGTTTAAAGACTCGGCAAGGATTTGAGTCGCATAACCTTGACGGCGGAAACTAGGGCACACTCCGTAACCTATATGGCCACCAACCTTTAAAAGATGATCATTTAATTCAAAGCGAATAGAAGTACGACCTACAATTCTCCCCTCTTCATTGAAGGCAAAGAGTAAGGCCGCCGGCACATGCTCTTTTGGAATATGAGTCCCCTTTGTAAACTCCGGAGCTATCGAAACATATTTTTCATACTCTCCATTAGCTAGAGTTTCCCAGTAATGGACAAAGTCAAAATTGTTTTCCCAATGCTCATGTAAAGCAGCAAAGAATTCATCTTTATCCTCATGAGCTAAATATCTAAGAGTGATTTTATTCATGTATCTCCTTCATCTTTAGAAGCTCAGCACAGGCTAAGTAAATATCTGCTTGTAAGAGACGGCCTTTTGACTTTAAAACTCGATATATCTCTTCGATAGTAGCAGTTCTCAAAGTACTAGAGTTAACGAAATTAACATCTCCAGTGAAGATGACGGCAGCTGAGACAGGATGAGGAAAGTACTCACGTAAAGGCGTCTCGTATTTATCTTCTAATATCCAGTGCCCAAGCTTATTAATACTTTTCATGCTAATGCCAAGTTCAAGACCTAACATTCTCTCTAGGCCAAAAATAATACTTTCACCATCCTTAAGCTCACCACCAGGATAATCAAGCTTACCATTGTCTTTAACGAGGTATAACCATTCATTACCAACCTTTGGTACAAAGAAAACATTGGTTATAAGAGATTCATCAATAGCTTCTTCTGTTAAGAAAAAGCTACGCTTAAAATGCTCATTATCAACAGATTTTAAAAGAGTACAATACTTAGTCTTATCCATAAGAAAAGTATAACAGAAAGGCCCTCAAAAGAGGGCCCTAATATAAATTGAAAATTATAAATTTGAATTATGCTTTATTGAATTTAATAACTTCAGTTGGACAAGCTTCAGCAGCTTCAAGAATCAGGAGTCCGTTGTCAAGAGGTGCATCTGGACGGATTACACAGTTAGTATCCGTAACTTCAAAGACTTCTGGATAGATACCTTCACAAGCATTACAAACAATACAACCTTCTTCAATCCACACTTTAGAAACTGCAAAGTTTTCTTGAGCAGGAGCACCTGCACCAGCAGCACCAGCGAATTCACCAGCAAATTGTGGATTAGCAGAAATTCTAAGACCTACAGGAATATCTCCTTGAGGAATTGAATCTGCAATAAATGAACGAGTTGTTTGGTGATAGAACATCTTTGGTTTTACATAACCATATTTCTCATTGAATGACTCAACAGTATTCTCAGCACCACGGAAAGCTTCAATAAACTTGCGTCCCTTCATAGTGCGAGATTGCGTAAGGCCATCTTTAGACTTAAGTTCAATTTCTACAGTTGAAGAATCAAGATTCTCAAGCTCTAGAATTTCTTTAAAAGCAGGACCCATCTTAACTTCGATACCGAAGTCTGAATCTTGAACAGCAAAGTCACTTGAAACAGTAACTTGTGTTTTCTTACCAAATGGGTTGAATAGCCTAACAACAACATGATTGAATCTTGCAGGCTCTCTCGAATTATTCCAACGGTAACCAAAAGCAAAACTTTCATCGTCTGAAGACTTTAGAACTTCAAACTTCGACTTCCCAAATAGGAAGAAGAATGAACCTGAAAGAAGGCTTAAAACACCTAGTTGGACAACCATCCCTGTTACAACTAATAATGCAATAGCTAATGCAATTAAAGTAGTATTCACTTTATCTCCTTAAATTTCACTTGTAATTTCCTAGAGTATAGCACGAATTAAAATTATTCGTCTAAGGAATTACACATAGTTAAATCGATTTTATCTAACGCGGCAGGACTAAAACCTACACAGCTTTTAATAAGACCACCATTAGCAGCAGCAAGCCCAAGTGTTTGATTTTGCGATCTTATCCAATAGTGTCCATCGGCCACTTCCATTTTTAATGTTTGGCCATTTATAAATCGAAGCGCTGTGGCCTCATCTAATTCCAATTTTTCAAAGCCAATAAGTTCAGTAATTGGATTTGTATAATTCAATAAAAACTCGTTAGCATCGAAATTTTCATCATCAAATATAGATAAATCAATACTGTTCTCTAAATCAATACCGGCCGAATTAGTTCGTCTTAGATCTTCTAGAGCACCTCTTGTTCCAAGCTTTTTAGCAAGATCATCAAAAAGAACGCGTATGTAAGTTCCAGAAGAAACACAAACTCGAAAAGTAACTTTTCGTCCTTGAACTTCTAATAACTCAACTTCATGAATTTTTCTTTCTACTGGTGGTTTTTCAATAAAGACACCTTCACGGGCCCACTCATGTAATGCCTTCCCTTCATGCTTAGTAGCAGAAAAAGCCGGAGGGCTTTGCATATACGGGCCAACAAATGATTGAAGTTCTTTATTTACTTGCTCAAAACTTACTTCAGAGAAGTCCAATTCTTCTATCGTTCCTTCTTCAGTATCAAAGTCACCAGTTGGAGAATTAATACCAAGGACTCCTGTTGCGATATATTCTTTAGAATCAATTTGCGTGTATTGATTGAGTCTTGTCGCAGGCCCAATACCGATAACGAGAAGACCTGTCGCAAATGGATCAAGAGTTCCAAAGTGCCCGATCTTTCCAATATTTTTCGGAAGGTTTCTTTTAAAGCGTCTAATCACATCAAATGATGTCATCCCTTTTGGTTTGTCCACTTTAAAAAAGAAAGGCCCAAAGATTGGGCCTTTAAATTTCTTATTTCTTGAAGCCATTAGAAAGACTTTCCTTTATCTTTTTCAGATTGCAGAAGTTTTTCAATCTCCTGCTCATCTTCAAACTGAGAGTCATACTCTGCAGTTAAAGAAGGCGTATGCCTTACCTGTAAAGTCTTAGCAAGGTGACTTCTGATCTTACCTAAAGAAGCGTCCATCGCCTTAGCAATATCACCTCTTTTGGCCGGATCAAATGTATCCCAAAATAACTTTGCCGTAGAAAAGTCTGGGCTTATTTCAACTTTTGTAATCGAACAAAAAGTAAACGCTGAATTATCTAGTCCACGACGAAGTAATTGGTTTACTTCGTTCTTAATTTGTTCTTCATACTGAAGTTTTTTCTTATTGCCACTCATGACATCTCCAACCGAATTAAAGAATTGGTGAGTCTGCTGTTAAAACATCCTCAAGCTTACGTTTCTTTTCTTTCAGTTTATATGCTTCGAATAGGTCGCCAACTTTAATGTCATCATAGTTCTCTAAGCCAACACCACATTCGTAACCATTCTTAACTTCTTTAACATCGTCTTTAAATCTCTTAAGTGAAGACATCTTACCATCAAACATGATCTTACCTTCTCTAAGAAGACGAACATTACAACCAACTTGGATATTACCGTCAACAACAACTGAACCAGCAATCGTTCCAATTTTTGGTACAGAGAATGTATCACGTACTTCTGCGCGCCCGATATACTCTTCAGTAAACTCAGGATCAAGAAGACCTTCAACAGCAAGTTTCACATCATTGATTAGTTCATAGATGATTGAGTAAGTCTTTACATCAATTCCATACTGCTCTGATAATTTACGAGCAGAAGTTGATGGTCTCATATTAAACCCAAGAACGAAGGCACCTGAAGTATTCGCAAGTTCAATGTCAGAATCACTGATTTGCCCCACACCACCACGAATAACTTTTACCTCTACTTCTGGATTTGAAATTGTTTCAATAGCAGACTTGATTGCTTCAAAAGAACCTTGTACATCTGAACGAATGATAAGATTAAGATCTTTCTTTTGTCCTTCTTCAGTAGCAGCAGTAGCAAAGAAGTCTTCAAGAGAAACTTTTGGCCCTTGAGTTTGAGCAGCTGCTTCAATTCTTATTCTTTCATCAATACGGTTTTGAGCAATTTTCTTAGCTTCTCTTTCGTTTTTAACAACGTTAAGAGCATCACCTGGAGAAGGAGCTTCACCTAGACCAATAATCTGGACAGGCATTGAAGGACCTACTTTCGCATGTTGCTTACCTTTGTGATCAGTTAGACTTCTGGCACGTCCGTAAGTCTCACCAACAACGATTGAGTCACCTTTTTTAAGTGTTCCTGTTTGAACAAGAACAGTTGCAACTGGACCACGTCCATGTTCAACTCTTGATTCAATAACAACACCTTCGGCAGGACCTTTCGGATCTGCTCTAAGTTCCATAATTTCAGCTTGTAGAGCAATTGCCTCTAGAAGCTCATCAACACCGTCTCCCTTAAGAGCAGAGATGTGACAGAATTGAGTTTCCCCACCCCATTCTTCAGGAGTGATACTAAACTCAGTTAGAGCTTGTTTAATACGATCTGGGTTAGCACCTTCACGGTCCATTTTGTTAACCGCTACAATCAATGGCTTACCAGCAGATTGAATATACTTAATTGATTCAACAGTTTGAGGCATTACACCATCATCTGCTGCAACAATAAGAATTACGATATCTGTAATATCAGCACCACGCTGTCTCATAGCACCAAAGGCCGCGTGACCTGGAGTATCTAGGAAAGTCAGCTTAGAGTCCTTAACGTCTACCGAATAAGCTCCAATATGCTGAGTGATCCCACCAGCTTCGCCAGCAGCAATCGATTCATTTCTAATATAATCAAGTAAAGTTGTCTTACCGTGATCAACGTGACCCATAATCGTGATAACAGGAGCACGTAGCGGAAGCTTATTAAGTTGCTCTTCAGAAAGTTCTTCTTTCCCAAGTGCTGCATCCTCATCAAACGATTGATCTTCTACTCTGTAGTCATATAAAGCTGCAATTTGCCCAGCTAATTTAAGACCAATATAATCACCATTTCTAACAAGTAGATTGAGATCGAGACACTTATCAATCATATCCTTAAGCTTTACCGAAAGTTTCTTAGCTAATTGCTCAGCATAAGCACCACCGTGTAGCTTAATGATTCTCTTTGCTTCTTTTACTTCTGTAATTTCAGTTGACTTCGAAGGTCCCGAGTATTGACGCTTTCTCTTAACTTGAGTGTACATTGGACGTCCAGTACCTTGAAGAGAAGAGTAAGATTTAAGCTCGGTTGTTGCACGCTCTTCGTTAAGAGCTTGCGAACGATTAACCGTCTTCTTCGCACTTAACATTGAAGCAAGACCACTTAGACGATTCTTGTCCTTTTTCGCTGTACGATCTTCATCACTTCCAACAGGACCAACTTTAGCATTAATATCATCTGCAGCTTTTTCGTCTTTACCAGCAGCTTTCTTCGCTTTGCGAGCAGCGGCTTTCTCTTTATCTTCCTTAGTTGGAGCAGAAACAATTCTAAGACCAAATGGCTTACCATCTAAAGTCGTCGACTCTTTCTTTTCCTCTTTTTCCTTAGGAGCATCTTCTATAGTCTTAGCTTCAGTAGAAGTTTCTTCTTTCACTTCCTTAGCTTCAACTTCAATCGTTTCTTCTTTTACCTCAGGAGTCTTCGGCTCTTCCATTACAGGAGTACTTACAGACTCTTCAGCTTTCACTTCAACAGCTTCAGAAGATTCGTTTACAGCTTCAGTGTTTTCATCATCAGAAGTTGCCTCCGAAGACTTTGATGAAGCTTTACGACGTACAACAGTTTTCTTTTTACGAGTAACCGTTTTCTTAGCAGGCTTATCTTCCTCGCTCTCACCGTCAGCTTTTGCTGCAGACTTCTTTCTAACTGTCGCCTTTTTCGCAGCTTTCTTTTTGACCGTCTTCTTCTTAGTTGCCTTCTCAGCAGATGCTTTTTCAGCACTTGATCCAGCAAGTTCTTGCCACTTAGTAATATCTTCATCAGATAGTACAGACATGTGGTTTCTTACTGAGAATCCGTGAGACTTCAGCTCTTCTACGAGGTCTAGTGGCTTCTTTCCGAGTTCATTGGCCAATTCAAATATTTTCTTAGGCATTTTTTCTCCGTAGTATGACTACACTTTTCTATTTTAAAATTACTTAATTTTAAATGCAGCTAATTCTTCTCTTAATCTTCTTTCTGCTTCATTAAATTTATCAGCACCTTCCTCATCCTGATCAGCACCTTCTTTATTAATAATACCTAGGTACTTAGGAACTGCAGAAGCAGATACTAATTCTTCTTCACCTTCAGGTTGAAGCTCAATTGCCCCTTCTTCAACTAGCTTAGCTGCTTCATCAATTGCGGCTTGAGCTGCAGCAGCATCAACACCGGCCATTGAAGCAATCTCTTCAGCAGGAGTTGCCATGAAGTCACCAATTGCCATGATACTATTTTGAACAAGTACTTGTGCCATAGCATCTGTAACAGATGGGATTTGAAGTAGGTTTTCAACTGCTTTATTAACTTTTTCTTGAAGTTTAGACTTCGAGATAATGTTAATATTATAACCAGATAGCATTGCTGCTAGACGAACGTTTTGTCCACGACGTCCAATTGCAAGTGATAACTGATCCTCTTCTACGATAACGTCCATTGATTTAGAATCGTGATCGATAGAGATATTTTCAATTTCAGATGGTGCAAGAGCAGCGATTGCAAATGTTGCCAGATCATCATTCCATCTTACGATATCAATTTTTTCACCTTGAAGTTCATTTACAATATTTTGAACACGTGATCCTTTCATACCAACACAAGCACCTACAGGATCAATATCTTTATCTACTGACTGAACAGCAATTTTAGCTCTTTGTCCTGGCTCTCTAGCAGCAGATTTGATTTCAATAGTACCGTCTTGAATTTCAGGTACTTCTATTTCAAATAGCTTTACAAGGAACATAGGAGAAGTTCTTGATAGTCTAATTTCAGGCCCACGGTTAGTCATAACAACTTCCGTTAAGAATGCTTGTACTCTGTCACCTGGGTTGAATTGTTCACCTGGAATCAGCTCTCTTCTTGAAAGAACAGCGTCTGCTTTTCCAAGGTCAACGATTACATTTCCACGCTCATATCTTCTTACAATACCTGTTACAAGATCACCTTGTCTGTGCTTAAACTCAGAGAATAGAATCTCTCTTTCAGCATCACGAACCTTTTGCATGATGATCTGACGTGCAGTTTGAACATCAACACGAGTAAAATTAGGGTTTTCAATCTTAATACCTAATTGATCACCAATTTCAACATCTTCATCAAGTTCTCTAGCATCACCTAGATTGATTTCAATAATTGAATCTCTTACTTCATCAACAACGTTCTTATATTGGAAGATCTCTACATCGTCATCATCTTCATTATAACGAGTCTCGTACTCACCCTGGATACCAAACTTCTTTCTTGCTGTTACTAAGAAAGCTTGTTCAATAGCGTTTACGATAATTGTCTTATCGATCCCACGGTCTTTTCCTAAAACATCAATAATCTTACTTAATTCTGAGAAACTCATTTTTCACCTCAAACAATTACACTTCTGGTTCAAGTGCGATCTTATTAATATCATTTAAGTTTAATTTTAAATCAAAATCACTATCGAGAGTCACATCGATAAAGTCATCACCAAAGCTATTTAGAACACAAATAATCTTTTTGGTACTTGCTGTCTTTTTATCAAACTTTTCACCTGGGAAAAGTTCACCAAATTTTTTATTCAATTGAACTAAAATACGCTCACCGAGACTTAACTCTAGATGCTCTCTAGTTTTTATTTTTCTAAACATTCCTGGTGAAGACACCTCTAGAACGATATCATCAGGAATCCATTCAAGTGCTTCCATTGGCTCACTAAAAGCGCGGTCAACATTTACACAGTCCTCGATAACGGCCGTCTTAGTTTCTTTATTCATAATATAGACACGTAGAGTTTTAGAGCCTTTGATATATTCCATATCGTATAGAAGATAACCTTCGCCACTTACTACTTCTTGAGTAAGTTCATAAAACTTTTGTTCCATACCTGAATAAGAGATATCTAAATCCATTAAACGCATCCCATATGCTTTTAAGAAAAAGCCTATAAAAATAAAAAAAAAGGGTAGCCCTAAAAGTCTACCCGATTATATCTTGTTAAATATTTAACTAATCGTTATTTACTCAAAAATTGAAAAAACTTTTCTAATTTCTAAGTACTTATTAATTATCAAAGATTTTGAAATCTTGTCAAGGTTTGTCATTGATAACTTATGAAAACAACTTCAATTTACGACCATCTGCATTGTAACAGCATTGCTTCCATCTGCATAGAAATTCTTCTTTAAATGAATTTTCGAAAGTCCCAAAGCTTCATAAAACCTGATGGCACCTTCGTTTGAAGCTTCAACCTCAAGGTAAACCTGAAATGTTTGGCCACCAAAAGCTCTCTGACAATGACTCACCATGTCTTCAAACAGCTTCTTTGCTATAGAGCGTCTTCTAAAGTCAGGATGAACAATTATTTTGTATAAATGGCAAAAATCTGGAGCGTTCACTTCAAAAACACAAATTCCTTGAATTTCATCTTGTCCGGCCCATATGCATGAGATCTCACGTCCACTCGATGCCAAACTAAGCCAACTCTCTTTTGTCCAAGGCCAATTAAAGAAACTTGACTCAAACTTCGCCAGTTCCTCGATTTTAGGCCGTTCAATATTAGAAAGTAAATTTTGATTAGAACCACTCATGATTATAGAAATAGTCTCGCATTAATATTCTTAAAAACGAAATCTTTATATTCAATGACTTGTGAAGAAGCTTCATCTAACTTTCTAGATTCAACAAAACTACTATACCTCTTCTTAAGTTCTTTATTGGTGTTGTAGATTTCATATACTTTTGCAACCAGATCTTTTGAGATTTTGCATTTTCCTAACTTAGGATTATCCATGTACTCGTTTTCAAGATTTAATGACTTTGATAAAACTAATGCTCTTAAAACCAAGTCTTTTTCGCCAGCAACTAAATTTCGTGGGCCAATCTCTACTTGCTCAAGTCTTGAACTCAATCCAGACAACTTTTCGATATAATTATCCTTGCCTATTAAACAGAGACTTTGATGATACGCTTTTAAAAGTTCATTGATATTATGGCCAAAATAAATCTGCCCATTAACAGAGAAAAGGGCCCTATCTTTAAGGGCCCATATATTCATCATAAATATTGAAATAAGAATAAATCGCATTAAGTATAATGCTAATTAAACTGGAGAACTAATGTCAACGTTCGCAACAGCTTTACCAGCAGTAAGCTTTGTTTCCATTTGATAACGGATCTTAACATCAGGGTTAAAAGTATATCCGTCTTTACCACGAATAATGTACTTTCTTTTCGTATTACTGTTATCCTTAGGCTCAATTAGCTTTCTCAAACGAGAGATTGACGTGTAGATAAGCTTGTCGTGAATAAGTGGGTTGTATTCATCTTTCCAAATCTCACGTGCTAAATCTTCTTTGTCATAAAATGAACCACGATTCTTAGCAAGTAAGAAAAGGATCTCAAGAAGAACAAAGCGATGCTTAAAGTCAATCACACCAATATTCTTTTCTTTTACTTTTCTATTATTACGATCAAGGTAGATATCAACACTTGAATCATTTACTTCATGAATTTCAGCATCAAGTACATTAGTTAGACGTTTAAAAGTTGTTGAATCAACAGCTTGTTTTGCAAGGTTGTAATAAAGCGTTGCTCTATCATAGTCGCCTTTTACTTTTTCAACCTGTCCAATCCCTAAAAGGATATAACCATAAAGGTTCCAACATTTCTTATTTTGAAGAGTGATATTTGCAAGATTAAAATGCTTTAAAGAAGCTTCTACGTCACCCTTAGCAATAAGGATTTTTCCGTAAGTCATATGCATTGATCCACCAAGATATTCCTTATTAATGATTTTTAATAAGTTATCTAGTTGGGCCATATAATCAAGAGATAGATCAAATTCACCTCTATTATAAGCATTATTAGCAAGGGCCAATAGGCACTTCGAATGAAGATCTGGATCGTTTTCTTCTTTAGATTTATTATAAGAAAGCTCTAAGTCGCTAAACGCACCTGCAAAGTCATTTCTATATGATTTAATCAAACCAGCGTAATAGAAATACTCAGCAGAAAGACTTCCTAAATTCATCTGTAAATCGTTAATGATATTCTCACTTTGATTTACATACTTAGCAGCTTTTTCATCTTCTAACTTCTCCGCTGCAATCCTAATAAGAAAACTTAGAATTTTTAAAACGCGATAATTATCCTGAGGACACTCAGCACAGTCGATGGCCTTTAAGAAGTTTACTTCGGCCTTATTAAGATCGGCCTTATCATAATGAAGCTTTCCAAGTTGATAATATGCCTTACCAACTTCTAACTTAGTCAAAATATCTTGCGAAGGAATAAGCCCTTCCCCATGACCAAGAAAGCCTAAAACTTCAGTCTTAAAGCCGTCATTTACTTTATTTCCAGATTCTTGTCCCCCGACAATCTGCATATCAACTCCCTATTTCTATTCTGCTGTGAGAATTTTGTGGAATCTTACCACAACATGTTCATAACATGTCATCACGCTGCCCGTCAAAACTCTTTACAATAACTAAAATAATTACATTCAAAATATTGATGAACCCTTTAATTATTTGATATTATGGGCCTTTAAAGTAGGAATTATTCCAAAATTTTATGGAGATTACATGCCCAAGTACGATTTAGACACAATCAGACACTCGAGCGCCCACTTAATGGCGCAAGCAATTTCAAGACTTTACCCGGATGAGAACGTTCAATTTGGCGTTGGACCTGTTATTGAAAATGGCTTCTACTACGATATTCTGATGGATCGAACCCTGGGCGAGGAAGATCTTCCAAAAATAGAAGATATGATGAAGACAATCATCAAGGAAAAGCTCCCTATTGAAAGAAAAGTTATGACAAGAACTGAAGCAGTTGAGTTCTTCAAGTCTCAAGGTCAGCAACTTAAAGTAGAGCTTATTGAAGCAATTCCTGAAGATGAAGAAGTTGGCTGCTACTCTCAAGGCGAGTTTATTGACCTTTGTCGTGGGCCACACGTTGAAAATACAAATGACCTTCCACAAGGATTTAAACTTCTAAGCATCGCTGGCGCATACTGGCGTGGAGATGAGAAGCGTGAAGTAATGCAAAGAATTTACGCGGCCTCATTCCAAGACAAGAAACTTCTTAAACAACACCTGATGATGCTTGAAGAAGCAAAAAAGCGTGACCACAGAAAGCTAGGTAAAGAGCTGGAGCTATTCCACTTTGAGCCTGTTGCTCCAGGTGCTCCGTTCTTCATGCCTAAAGGAACAATCGTTATTAACGAACTTGTTAACTATATTAGAAGACTATACCGTATCTACGAATACGACGAAGTAATCACTCCACAGATCTTAGATAGCTCTCTTTGGCACACATCTGGTCACTACGAGCACTATAAAGACGATATGTTCTTTTCTAAAATTGATGATCGCGAATATGCAGTAAAGCCAATGAACTGCCCATGTCACATGCTAATGTTTAAACACTATAAATATAGCTACCGTGATCTTCCTCTTCGTTATGCAGACTTTGGACGTCTTCATAGAAACGAAAAGGCCGGTGCTCTTGCAGGTCTAACTCGTGTTCGTTCATTCTGCCAAGATGACGCCCACATCTTCCTAGCACTTGATCAAGTTCAAGAAGAAATTCAAAGAACAATGAAGATGATCTTCACTGCTTACGAGCTATTTGGTTTTGATAATATTACAGTTAACCTATCAACTCGCCCAGAAAAGAAAGCTGGCGATGATAAGACTTGGGATATTGCAGAAAACGCACTTGAGGAAGCGCTAAAGGCTTCAGGTCACGATTATGTAATAAAAGAAGGTGACGGTGCATTCTATGGCCCAAAAATTGATATTGAAGTAGCAGATGCGATTGGACGTAAGTGGCAACTAGGAACAATTCAACTAGACTTTCAACTACCAGATCGCTTTGACCTTAAGTTTACAACAGCAGATGGTGGAGAAGAAAGACCAGTTGTTGTTCACCGTGCCCTACTTGGTTCACTTGAAAGATTTTTCGGTGTTTACACTGAGCACGTTGCGGGAGTTTTCCCATTCTGGCTAGCGCCTGAACAAATCGTTATTGTACCGGTTAATAATGATGCTCATGGTGAAGCGGCCCACAAACTTAAAGATCAGTTATTTGCACAAGGTTACCGTGTAAAAGTCGATGATCGCAATGAAACAATGGGATATAAGACTCGCCAAATTCAAAAGTCTAAAATTCCATTCATGTTTGTTATCGGTGATCGCGAAATTGAGAATAATGCTGTAGCAGTTCGTAAGCATGGTGCGAAAGGTTCGTTCAATTGGACGAATGCAGAAATGCTTGAGAAACTAGCAGCACTAGATAGTTTAAAATACCCTAAAGCATAAGCTTTAGGGTTTTTTATACTCACTTTTAAAAGAAGGTTTCCATGGAAAGGAAAAATATCTTAATCATATGTGGTGGTGGCTCTACTGAGCATGAGGTCTCTCTTCGCTCAGCAGCTTTCGTAAAAGAACAAGTGGCCCTCATCCAAGAACTCAATCCTATTGTCGTTGAAATGACAAAGTCAGGTGACCTCACTCTAAACGGTCAAAAAGTAAGCCTAAACGGACAAATTCTAGAAACAGCAACTGAAAGACCTTATATTAATTATGTCATTCCTGTTATTCATGGCCCTCCTGGAGAAACGGGAGAAATACAATGCTTTTTAGAAATGCATAAATTACCCTACTTTGGGCCTCGCCATGAAGGAAGTAGTATTTGTTTTAACAAAGTAACAACTAAATTATGGTTTGATCATTTAGGAATTCCAAACACACAATGGATGTCAATTCATAAAGACCTACCTTATGAGCGAAGTGAAGTTGTCGACTTCTTTGAAAAGTCGAATAACGACGTTTTTATTAAGGCCGCAAGTCAGGGCTCTTCAGTTGGCTGCTATCATGTAACAAGCAGAGAAGAATTAACTGATGCTATCAATAAGGCCCTAGAATATAGCGACGACATTCTTATTGAAAGAACACTTAAAGGACGTGAATTAGAGATTGCAGTATTCGAACAAGATGGAAATCTCCATGCTTCTAGACCAGGTGAAATCGTCAATGCAAATGATGAGTTCTATGACTATGAACAAAAGTATAGTGAACAATCAAAGGCCAAAACATTTGTTGAAGCACCGGGCTTAACAAATGAGCAAGTCTCTCAAATGCAAATCATTGCAAAGACAGCATTCAAGTGTCTCAAACTAAGACATCTCTCACGTATCGATTTTTTCTTAAGTGAAGGCAATATCTATTTAAATGAAATCAACACCTTTCCAGGTATGACAAGTATTTCGATGTTTCCGAAGATGCTGGAAAATACTGGACTAAAATTTAGCGATTTTTTAAAAGAGAAGATACTTAAAGAAGTTAGATAATTAAAAATACTCAAGGGTTAAAGATATGGAAATCAACTTAATTACAAAAAATAGCCACGAACATGCAAAAGAGAAACTTGCGACAATGTATGAGGATAACTTTACTTCAGCTGAGAAGAAGGAATATATTCCACATCACAAATTCTCTCAAGGCCCTTACCTTGCGATGGAGACAAACGACAAAAACTCGCCAGAATTCCTTCTTGATGCAGCTTCACAAATTGCAACACTTGGTCTTGGTTTTAATGCGACAGCACTCTTTGGTACAACAATGCATGAAAGTGCGTGGACTGGTAATTATCTTGATTCTACATTTATTGAAATAGCTGACTCATTCAAGGCCCTTCTAAGAGACAAGGCCGCAAATGAAAAACTAACACCTATCTTTGTCAATTCAGGTGCAGAAGCAAATGAGGTTGCTCTAATTATGGCCTACAAAAAAAGGGCGCACACAGAAGCAAACCAAATAATTGCGTTTGAAGGCAGCTTCCACGGCCGCTTCCTTTCAACTCTTTTTTCAACTTGGAACCCAAGCAAGCGTGAGCCTTATCAAATCGAAGGTCACGAAACGACATTTATTAAATACCCAGAAACCAAAAGTGATCAATTCATTATAGAAATCGATTCAGAATGGACAAAGCTATGGGAAAATCCATTTGCGCAAAACTTTGAAGCAAAACTTGCTAACTTTGAAAAAAATGCAGATGAGTTATTAAAATCAGAAATTGCATCTTTAAAACAACTTCATGAAGTACTAAAAGAGAATACACACTTTGCAATCCTAGTAGAGCCAATGCAATGTGAGGGTGGCGACCGCTACTCAACAAATCGCTTTCATGTGGCACTTAATCTACTTGTTAAGTCATACAAAGTGTCAGTTATCTATGACGAGGTTCAAACAGGCTTTGGACTAGGACGAGATTTCTTTTGGCACAGAACATTTGACCTTAAAGACTCACAAGGAAATCAACTAAACCCAGAATATATAACTTGTGCAAAGAAGGCCCAGAGTGGAATTGTTCTGACGGAAAATCCATGTTGGGAAAACAATGAATTTCAAACATCCTCTGTTATTAGAGGTTACTATCAAGCGATTGCTATTGATCAATTACGTTACAAAATCGCAGCAATTGAAGAGTATACAAGAACTAAGCTATCAGAACTTGTAAACAAGTGGGATCAACTTTCTTCACCAAGATGCTTTGGTGTTGCTTTTGCTTTTGACTTATCAGATTCAAAAGACATTGCTCCGTTTATTGGAAATCGCTTTGATCTAGGTCTACTCTATTATCAAGCTGGAGATAATACACTACGCTTTAGACTTAACACTGCCTGGACAAATGAAGATATTGACTATCTCTTTGATGCAATCGATGAAATTGCTAATCGTGTTTATAAAGGCAAATCAACTGAACTTAAATATAACCCTAAAACAAAAGTTAACTCTCCAAATGAATATCTATGGCATAATAAACTTGTTGAAGCCTTCAAGGGACAAGTACAAGACAAAGATGCATTTAGCTTTGCTCAAGAGTTTTTCAATAAAGAATTTAATTTAGAAATTATCAAAATTGATGGTGAAAACTTCGATTACTACAAGCATAAAATCGAAGAGATTCAACGTCATACTTACGAACCGACAAGACAAACAAGCATTGAAAAATTTAAGAAAATCGCTCATTGCGAGGATTCAATTGCGATTGCTCTACTAAGTGAAACAAAGCAATTAGTAGGTATTTCTTTCGCTGGTAAAATCTCTCACTTCCCACATGAAAGTGGACTAAGGCTCGTAAAGTATTTCAACAACCCTAAAACACTTTATATGTTGGATACAACTATTATAAATATGGAACAGTCTCAAGGAATGGGTAAGTATTTAAAGTATGCGCTAACCCTGCTTGCAAGTGCGAATGGGAATGATTATATCTACGGAAGAAATCGTGACATCCATGCGGGAGCAATGCTTGCAATCAATTGTTCTTTAGGTGCAATTATTGAGATGAGACTTAAAGAAAATTATCTGGATGATGAAGAACATCGAGACGTCATCATCTACCGTCAAAACCTTAAATGGAAAAGTGAAGACTTAAAATATTCAACTTCACCTATTTTAAATACAGCATCTTTCGAGAGTATGCCAACACTAGTTAACAAAGTATGTCTATCAAACTTTATCGACGAGAGTTTCATGGCAAATCTAAAAGAATTTAAAGAAGTTGTGCCAAAGGAACTACAACATTTTTTTACAGCAAGTGGGCATAGTGAATGCGTTGAAAAAATCTTCAAATCAATTTTAATCAAAAATCAAAAACAAAGAACTAAAGTAATCTCTTTTAATCACGACTACTTTGGTAAGCAAAGTTTTATGTCTGCTACTCTTTCTGGTGTCTTAGACTTCTACCCAAATACAAAAGTTGATACTCTAGGACAACTAAAAGAAAAACTTACAACGAAAGAGTACTTAGCGGTTTTCATTGGAGATCTTCTAGTTAATTTCTCTCACGACGAGCTGAAAGAAGTTATAAAAGTAGCACACGACAATGGAACTAAAGTTGTCTTCAATGAGAGTGTATACTTCCACAGTAAAAAGAAGCTCTTTTCAAAAGAGCATGGAATTATCCCTGACGCCAGTTATATTCATATTGCAGGACAGATCGGTATCTGTATGCTTCAAGAAGAAGTTTATGAATCAAGGCCTTTGATGATGATCTCAACATGGGATGGAGATGCTTACGCTCTTTCTCAAGCAGTGGCCTATCTAAAGTCGCCAGTACAGACAAGCAAAGAGTTTAAAATCATCAATGACTCTTCTTACAGTTTCACTCTAAAAGCGCCAAATATTTTTGGTAACCAAACAAGTAAGAAGTGGTATTTTACATGTTAATGACAGATTTAAATCTACCAATATTTAAGTACGATGCTAGTGGCCCATATGAAAATGGGCTAAAGCATGGTGAAGCTTTTAAAGAGGCAATCAAAGAATTAGTTGAAATCCGAACAAACCTCTTATTAAAAAGATCTCCTCACTTGAAAGATAAGCTTGATGAATTTGCACAACTCCAATTTGAAGAAACAATGAAGTTTGATGCTGCCCTTGCACAAGAGATTGAAGGAATAGCTAAAGGAAGTGAGACATCAGTTAGAGATATTATTATTCTCAACAATTATACAGACTTTAGAGACATTCAACTCGATTATGAAAATCAAGATGAAGGCTGTACATCAGTCTCTTATATTGATGAGACTAATAGTATTGCTGCTCAGACATGGGATATGCACCAAAGTGCGAAGAACTACCTCATGCTGATTGATATCGTTGATGAGACTAAAGGCACACGTCAGCTAATTTATACCGTTTGTGGATGCCTAGGGCTAATGGCGGTAAATAATCACGGGCAATTTATTGGCGTTAATAATATTAATGTCATTGATGGTGTTAATGGAATTATTTGGCCTGCACTTATTAGAAAAGTGGCCCAACAAAACAAACTAGAAGAAATTGGTAAACTTCTTATGAAAGCACCTATTACTTCTGGGCACAACTATTTAATTAGTGATGGTAAATCTGCCTATAACTATGAAATTACACCAACGCAAAAAGAGATATTAAATTCTGATCCAAAAGGTTTAATCTTTCATACAAACCACTGTCTTGGTGAAAAGATAAAAACAGTTGAAGATCAAAATAATATTAGTAAAACCACTCATGCAAGATTTAATCTGGTTGATAAATACAAAAATGAGATAAATGATGAAGCTTCCGTTATGAAGCTACTGATGTCCCACGACGGCCATCCCCTATCAATCTGTTCTCACTTTGCACCAGAAGGAGCAAAGGACCCATCTCAGACTTGCGGAGGGGCATTATTTAATTATCAGACTCAAGTATTTAAGGCCTGGAGAGGCTGTAAAAAATATGACACAAATTTTGAATATGTAGAAATTCATCTACCCCTAATTTTATGAAAAATTAGATTTTAAAGTGAGAGTTTATGGCCCACCTACCTTTTTTTCACACATGGACAAAACAAAACCAGGCCAAGAAAATCGACATCTACAAAACGTTTGAATGGGGCTACCTCACACCTGAAGGAAAGAAAATTTTTGACCTTTCCTCTGGTAGTTACCACCAATCGTTTGGTATTCGAAATAAGCAAATAGAAAGTGCTATGATCGATCAAATCCAAAATATGCCAATGGCCATTCCTAAGTGCCAATATAGTTTAAAAAACTCAGTGTCTCAAAAACTTCTAGACTTCATTGGAATTGATGGGCGAATTTTTTACACAACTTCGGGTGCAGAATCAAATGAAAATGCCATAAAAATGGCAAGACAAATAACAGGTCGACAATTCATTCTCTCATGTGAAACATCGTACCATGGTGCCACTTTAGGGGCCTTAGCTTTGACTGGAGATTGGCGCCGCGACGGTGCCGGTATCCCATCAAACTTTCATGCATTCATTCCTAATTTCTTTAATGACCCAGACTTAACTAGAACAAGAGAAACGATCAATAAAATAGGAAGCACTAATATCGCAGCTATCTGCCTTGAAGTAATAACAGGTGGAAACGGCGTATTTATCCCACCGCAAAGTTATTATGATGAACTTTCTAAGCTTTGCCAAGAAACAGGAATAAAGCTAATCCTAGATGAAGTTGTTTGTGGTTTTGGACGTACAATAACTAATTTCGGTTTTCAAAACTTCAAAAATCTAAGGCCTGACTTTATTACGCTTGCAAAGAATATCTCAGGAGGATTCTTTCCATTTGGAGCAGTTTTTGTTAGTGAAGAGAATGCATCATTCTTTGATGATAATACTCTAAGTTGTGGACTAACAAATGCAGGCCATCCAATTGGACTGCGTATACTTGATGAAATCCTAACATTAATTGAAGATCTAGATTTTATTAAAACAAGAGATAAGAACTTTCAATTGTTAAGTACATTTAAACAGCAGGTTGAAAATTCAAAATCTTTCTCTGGTGTAAGGCATATTGGTCTTCTTATGGCCATCGATCTTGATGATAATATTATTGAAACTAACCAATTATGGAATAAGTTAATCGATAATGGCATATTTATTAATATGACGAACCGATCACTTATACTTTGTCCGTACTTAAACTACTCTCCTATTGAGTTAGAAAATTGCTTAAATAAATTATTAAAAATAATCGAGGACTCACATGTACAGTAAAATATTTCCAAGTGCCAAAGAGGCGCTTAAGGATGTAACAAGCGGTTCAACAATTATGAGTGGAGGCTTTGGCCTTTGTGGAATCCCTGAAAACTCAATTAATCAATTAGCTCAAATGGAATTAAATGACCTAAAAGTCATCTCAAATAATATTGGGAACTCAGGGCGAGGCCTTGTGAAGCTTTTAAAAAAGAAAATGATTTCAAAAGGCTTCTGTTCTTATGTGGGAGGAAATCCCGACCTTGAGGCGGCCATGTTTGCAAACGAAATTGAAATCGAACTCGTACCACAAGGAACACTTAGTGAAAGAATTAGAGCAGCAGGAATGGGGATCCGTGCCTTCTACACACCGACAGGCTACGGAACCGAAGTGGCCGAAGGAAAAGAAGTAAAGAAGTTTGATCGTCCTTGTATTCTAGAAGAAGCTCTTTACGCAGACTTTGCAATTATCAAGGCCCAAAAAGCTGATCCATATGGAAATCTATGGTTTAAAGAAACTGCACGTAACTTTTCTCCTCTCATGGCCATGGCCGCAAAGACAACAATTGTTGAAGTTGAGGAGATTGTCGAGCTCGGTGATATAAGGCCTGAAGATGTCCATATCCCAGGCGTCTTTGTTCAACGTGTTTATCAAGGTACTGATTATGAGAATGCTATTGAATTCTTAAAAACGAGGGAGTCTTAGTTATGTGGACAAAAGAGCAAATGGCAAAGGAAGTAACGACTCTTTTCAAAGAGAATTCAACAATAAACTTAGGAATTGGCCTACCTACAATAATTCCATCACAGCTACCAAGGAATCATAGCTATATCATTCACAGTGAAAATGGCGTTCTTGGAGTTGGAGACAACCCAACAGAATCTGAAGTATCGGCAACATTAATAAATGCCGGTAAAGAAACGATTACTGTTGAAAAAGGAGCCAGCTTCTTTGATAGTTCCATGAGCTTTGGAATGATCAGAGGTGGCCATATCGATTTTTGTGTCCTTGGAGGCATGGAAGTTGATACGCAAGGATCACTTGCTAACTGGAAGATCCCTGGCAAGAAAATAACCGGAATGGGTGGCGCAATGGATCTAGTAAATGGTGCCAAAAATATCATTGTAATGATGAGACACTTCAGCAAAACTGGTGAGCCAAAACTTTTACCACAATGTAGTCTGCCACTTACAGGAAAGAGTGTTGTTGATTATGTTGTAACTGAATGCGGAAGTTTTAAAGTTGAAAATGAAAAATTTAAAGTTTTGAATTTAGCTGATGGAATAACAATTAAAGAATTAAATAAGAGTTTTGATAACGAAATTTTTGAATAAAAAAAGAGGGCCCTGCAACTGGCCCTCCATTTTTTCGGCTTCATGCCTATCTCTTGCTACGACATCCTGTCGATCAATTAAATTATAACGCACAATAATGAAAAAAGCAGAAAAAAAATAAATGGGTAAACATTTCCATTTAACAATAAGGACGTTTATAATTAAACGTAATCACAAAAACTTACGGGGAATAGATGAGTATTTTCAACAGGAATAAAGCGCCAAATAACAAACAAACTTTTACGTATTTTATTCCTTCTCCACCGGCCAGAACGACACCATATCAAGAAAAAGCATTTGATCAGGTAACTCAATTCTTAAACTCAAAAGAAATGGCCTATAATATTACCCACACAGCTGTTAATGAGAAAGGTCTTTGGATTATTGTCGAGATCTTTGGAAGACAAGAAGCTGTAACGAAAGTAATACAAGAGCTTAATGATTCATTTAATTCAAATAATATTGGAGCTAATGATCCAGAGCTTGAAATATATTACGAAGAGAATGAAGAGTTTCATAAAGATGACAATTACAAAGCTTAAAATGAATAGATTTAAAAATTTGATATTGCTAATACTAGCAACGACAGCAATAACTAGTTGCTCCGAGGTTGAAAAGAAACTCAATACATCACAAAGTATCAACCACACATGTCCAATTGTTGAAAAGAAAAATAATATTCTATTAGATAACGAAAAAAATGAACAAGAAGTTAGCAAGCTCATTAGTTCTAAATCTAGTAACTCTAGTTATCGCAATCAAATATTAAACTTTACGCTATCGCAACTTTACTTCGCACCACATGCGACGACACTAAACTCTCACACCCTACTCATTGCAAAGGTTGCAGGAAAAGAATTTTTTATCAATAGTATTCCACAGAAGCAAAATGATTTTGCCTTTATGAATGCTGTTTCTCAAATGGCCAAATTTTACAAAAAACCATTATCCATAAGATCAAGACTAAGACTAATTGAGAGTAACTTGAGTGAATATGTCTATGCTTCAAAGTCACTCGAACAATATATTAAAGATAATCAGGCAGAACTATTCAAAAACAAAGCTCTAAAGAGATTGTACTTTCGCGGGGCCCAAGGAGTTCGAGAAAACGAGCTATTTGCAAGACTTAGCTACCTAAAGAGACTTAACAAACTAACAAAGTACACAAAAAATCATAATAGCATCAGTAGTTACAACTCTAACTATCTGTTCAGAAGAGGTAACTATAGCTGTTCATTTGACTCTAAATTACATGACTCAAAAATGGCGATTTTAAAGAGGCCTAAAAAGTCATACTACAATACATTCTCTCATTACAAAGATAAGAATAACTACGTTATTGGTGTGACAAGTTCCCTCCCAGAAATTGGAGACTCAATTGGAGATGTTCTTTTATCAAATTTTGAAAATGATAATTACACAGCACTATGTATAAGTGAGCAGAATCAAGGTAGAAGATACCTTCTTTTAATGAATGGCATTACTTATAATGCTCAAGTCTTAACCGAGCTTATTAATAATTTACCTCAGGTTGCAAATGCTCAAGACTATATGAATACAAAAAGATCACTTGTCCTTCAAAATCCAAAAAGAACAATTTCCGAAATCTATGGAGTGACACAAAATGAGCAGGGCACTGCTCAATACTATACTCCAGCGCTTGGAAATCTTACGATACTTGAGCTTAACAATGGATTAAGTACTTACAAAGATCCTAGAAATGGTCAACTTACATGCAAGTAACACTAAACGGCAAGGCTTCACAAAAGTCTTGGACATTGCCTGTTAATGAAGCTGACATGAACTTAACAGTACTTGAGTTCTTAAGAAGTAAGGAAATACCAGTGGCCTCAAGCTGTAATGGAGAGGAAGTGTGCAGACTCTGTATCATTAATGATGACCTATTAGCTTGTGCCCTACTAGTCAAAGATATCATTCAAAAGTATAATTCAATTATTACTATTTCATATTTATAAACTTTAAAAAGGGAAAAACTATGCGTTATTTATCATTCGATATTGAAGCTACAGGATTAGAAGAAAAAGACTTAATCATCGAATTTGCAATGGTTCCCTTTTGTGCAAAAACAAAAACAATAAATAAAGAACTAAAAAAACACTTCTATATAAAGTGCCCTAGCTTTGAAGAGCTCAAGCCTAATTTAAATCAATGGGTCATTGATCACAATAAAGAATTAATCGATAAGGCCCACACTGACGGCCTAACACTCGAAAGTTTCAAGCAAGAACTTATTAACTATTTTGAGTCTGAAGAAGTTAAAGATTATTTTGGAAATAAGAAAGTTACATTATTTGGTAAGTCCATGAGTGCAATAGATCTACCATTCATGACTAGAGACCTTGGTTGGGACTTTATGAGAAAATACTTTGAACACCGCCAACTCGACCTCTCATGTATTGCTTACGGCCTAATTGATATGGAATTAATACCAGCTGAATGTGAATCGGGCTCAAAGCTTATGAAGTTTTTAAATATGGGAGATGTTGCCCATACAGCACTTGAAGACGCAGTTAACACTGCACTAATGTACTTTAAGTTATTAGATCTAGTGCTTGTGAAAAAACTCTAATGGGTCAAAGGCCTTAGAGTCGTGTCTAATCTCAAAGTGTAAGTGGTCACCTGTTGACTTACCAGTATTACCTACTGCTGCAATCACCTGGCCACGAGCAACCTTTTGGCCTTTTCTTGTGTAATTTTTATGATTATGTGCATAGATAGTAAAAAACCCGCCAACATGTGAAACAACAGTAATATTCCCGTAACCAGACTTACGTCCACTGAAGACTACAACACCTGCATCAGCTGATACAACATAAGTTCCCTTGCGAGCTGCAATATCAATCCCTTCATGTGGTCTCCCCCAACGATGTCCATAGCCAGATGTTACACGATTAGATGAAGGAACCGGCCAAAGAAAACGAGAACTCTTGCGAAGTTTTTGATAATTGATTGAAGAGATTGTTCTACCTTCAACTCGATTATAAAGAATTCCATTTTTATAAGGTAGAAAAATAGTATCACCCTTCTTAAAAGCGGCACCCTTATTAAATTCTTCAATTTGCCATTGTGGAATATTAAAAATATCTGCCAGTTTCTCAGCATTATAATTATCTGTTAGCTTAATATAGCGGCCATTTTTAAGGGTCGTACAACTAAGTATCGTCAGTAATGTCGCAAGAAATAGCAATGACTTCTTCATTTGTCCTCATTCGTTTAAATCTTAAATGAGGACAAATTTAATCAACTAATAGAAATTACTTGGAAATTTTTGCCGCCCATTCATGGAATACATCGGACGAAAAATTCAAAAGGTTTAGGAAAGAAAACGAAATATTTCCGTTCATGATCGCATGGTGATCTGAAGTAGTGTCAGGATCGATCTCTAAAGGCGATCCACCAATCCAAAAATACTGGCGGCCCATTTGATCTATCCTTTCATACACTTCCTCACTGTATCTTCTCATTTGAGGAGTTGTCCAAACGATTTCACCGACGTCATTGGCCGACACATTTGGTACATTAATATTTAAAAGTGAGCACTCTGGCATTTCTAAAAGCGTATCGGACTTATCTTTTACTAAGCTTCTAACGATCTCAGCGGCCGTCTGAAAGTGTCTGACCTCATCATTTGATCTCATTACTGTTGAAACAGCAATGGCCCTAATTCCTTGAAATACGGCCTGCCTTGCGGCACCGACAGTTCCTGAATAATAGATATCTTGTCCAAGATTAGCACCATGGTTAATTCCTGAAATAACAAGGTCTGGCCTAAAGTCTAAAACAGAATTAATTCCAATTAAAACGCTATCAGCAGGGTAACCATTACAACTAAATGTATAGTCATTTATTTTTTCGACTCTAATTGGATCGTGAAGAGTTAGGGCCTGGGAAGTCGCTGAGCGCTCTTTATCTGGAGCAACAATGGCAACATTGGCAATATCTTTTAGGCTTTCATAAAGACACTGAATTCCTTCAGCAGAGTATCCATCATCGTTTGAGAGTAAAATATTCATAGATTATTTATTCATCAAAAGCTATTAAATAGCAAGGGCCTTTATCGTAGCGCCAAAGTATTCTGACAACTTAGGAACATCGATATTACGATAGCATCGTTCAACTTGTGATGAAATCTCATACTTAAGATAGTCAGGGTCAAGTTGCTCAATAATTCCGATTGAAAGGTTTGAGTCCCAATTTAACTTAATACCTATCTCAAACTTCTCATTCTTAGTGGCCATCACTTTTGTATAGAAATTCACAATAAAAGCATTAAGCTGGCCTTGATCTGCCATACGATGAATATCTTCATATGAGAAAACAACACTTTGACATAAGTGAGATTGTATCTTTTCGTAAACTTGAGAATCTGAAATATCGAAAATAATAGAAAATGGTCTACCGGCCCTCTCCAATTCTTCTTTAGAGTGCAGTCCACTTTGGCCGTAGTTTATTCTAATATTAGGATGTATTTTTGAGACTTGTTCAATGACCAAATCAATAATAACTGGAGAATCGTTTTCAAAGTGAAGTTCAACAATATCTTCAAGTTTAAGCAGAGACTCTCTTAAAAGCTCTTCAATGACATAACCCTGAATGAAGTTAAAGCTTCTTGGCCTAAAGTCAAAACCATAGACTCCCTTTGCCATTTCATTGGCAAATTTAAAACCTCTTTTATCGTATATACCTTCAAGTACAAATCTCATCTTAATAATTCTACATGAAAAACTTATTCATTGCTTGAAAGAGGATATTATTGCATGAAGTCCCTACAGACTCTGGATGAAACTGCATTGTTAGAAAGTGATTAGGCCTATATGCCATTAATAATTCATTGTGTTTATCAAAGACAAACTGAGTTTCACTTCCCCAGCTACCCGAGTAATAACATCCACTATCAATTTGTAATGTTAAAGAGTTATATCGCTGAAGCTTAGCTCCCAAGAGAACCTCCCTATCAACTTCACTAAAACAATCAAATAAAATTTGGCCCTCTCCTATCTCCATCTCAACTGTTTGGCCATGCATCGGCCTAGAGCTTCTCACAACTTTTAACTCATCAAACAAGTGAAGAATTATTTGGTGCCCAAGACATATACCGATAAGTCGTCTTGCTTTTTGTAGCTCAGCTTTAAAATCAATCTTCGAATCTTTAAACAGTTTTAAATACTCATCAGGATGACCAGGACCAGGGCCGAGCACAACAAGATTATTTTTAAGATAATGAGTGATATTTGAAGGCGAAAGTTTTCGAAAGTTAATAACTTCGATTTCAAAGTCAAATTCACTAAAGTAAGAAAGTATATTATTTGTAAAACTATCTTCAAAGTCGATAAAGACTAGCTTCACAGAGTTACCCCAAAGACAGAGTCAAAATTCTTAGCGTTATAATTGATAAGAATTTTTAACGAAATCGACTGATCGAGGTTTAGCTTATTATTAACGAACTCATCTTTTTGCCTATATTCAATATCAAATACCCAACAATTATTTAAAGGATTATATCGAGTACCAAGATAGGACTCATAAACTCTTTCAAGTTCAAAATCGTAATAATAACCTGTTCTAAATGAAAAGATGTCGTTCAACTCAAAGTCCACATCAATCGTAAAGTATCGACGATCTTCAGAAAATGAATCATAATTAAACCCAAGCTCATACTGAAACCTTTTTAAATCGTGTCTCATACTTAATGAAGTGATATGTTTACTCTCCGTATGGAAGTAATACTCCGAGAGGTTTAATGAAAAATTGTTAAGATTTAGTCCACTTAAGATGGCAAGCCTTGTTAATCTATCATCTGTATCTGTTGCTGCCTCTTCGTTATCTTCAAGGATTAGACCCTGTGAGATATTAAAATACGCAATCTTTGAATATTCATAATTATCAAGTTGATAATTGAAGTTCTTAAACATCTGATAATTAGGCCTAGGTGTTTTCTTCAATATATTATTATTAAATACTAATTCAATCGTATTAGACTCAGGCAGGTCAGTTCGAGTAGATACATCTTGAAGAGTATTATTTCGACCTCTAATAATATCTCTTTCATCAAAACGTCCATTATCCTCAAGAAGAGCGAACTGATCACCAAGTCTTTCGTTACCACGATATTTTTGAGCATTATAATAAAAGTGATTAATACCAAACTTAAGACTATGCTTATAAGAAGAACGATATAATTTTCTTACGTCTAACTCTTCACTTTCTGAGCGAGGAATTTTAGCAATTAAATTTCTCTCTGTATCTTCAATAAGAACAGGCTTAACGATCTCTTCTTGGATATAAGCGCGGCCGTAAACTTTTTCAATATCTACCCACATTGATGTATTGACGTAGTTCCCATACTTGTACCCATTCTGTTTCTCAGTATTTTCAGTTGGAAGAACATAGTATTGAGCATCAAGACCTGATTCCATTTTTATATTAATATGTGAAATAGGTCTTAAGACAAATTCTAAAGATGGATTATAATCGAAACGCTGAATATTTCTATAATATAAGTTTTCATTCACAACATCTTGTTTGAAATAATCAAATTTTAAATTTTGATAAAAGTTAATTTTAGATAGAATACCTTTCGAATTAAAAATATTAAATGGCCTGTGACCTACACCAAGGGTTGCTGTATTTTGAACATAGTCTGTATCAAAACCTTCGGGGTCACTAAAGATACTATTACTCATAAAGCTTGAGTATAAGTTTGCAATAACAGAGTCTCCCATATAGTCAGTAGAAAGACGTGATCCCTTCTCACTTCCCATATAGATATTTTTTTCAAAATACTCTTCATAGTCACTTTGAATATCTAGATCTGTTAGGTATGTAGAGTTTGCCCAGAATGATAACTTATTATTTGGATGATAGAAATAATTAAGCTTGTAGGCTCCTCTGATTTCATCTTTTCCACTAGGCTCAAGATCTAGCTTTCCGGGTTGCCAAATTTTATCATTTACAGTTTTTCCATCAAATTCAATATTAGAGTATTTACCAAGATTATTTCTATATTCAACAGCTAATCCATTTCCACGCTTTCCAAAAACAGTAGGAGAAAATGTAGCGTCACTATTATCATTAATGGCCCAAAAAATTGGCTGCTTGAAATAAAAGCCTTCATCAAAATCAAGGCCGATCGTTGGAAATAAGAGTCCTGACTCCCTCACCTTTCTGATTGGCAGTGAAACATATGGAATATAAACAATGATTACACCATTAATTTTCACAAAAGCATGCTTTAGGCTAATATAATCATCTGGAACAACTGTCACTTCTTGACCTTGAATACTCCAAGACTCAGGACAATCCTTACAAGTTGTAAACTCAGCTTCAATCGCTTTAAAGACACCACTATCATGGCGAACGATTTCCTTCCCTCTTAAAACAAAGTTTTCATCAACTAGTTTTGCATTCTTAACAGAAAACTCTGCCTTTTGTAGAGAGTATGAAATTTGTGTTCCATAGAGATTAAACTTTGGCCCAGCATAACGTACATTCCCCCAAATTTTTCCAACTTTTGTCGCTAGAGAGATACTGGCCTTTTCACCGTAGATCGTATCAGTTCCAAGTTTGATAATAACATTACCATGTGCCTCATATGAGTTATCACTACTTTTACGATAAGCTTTATCAGAAAGAATTTGGACTTCATCATTTTCACCAAAGGCCAAAACCTTTGGAGTGTCTGCGTAGATATTAGCTTGAATACTTAGAACGAAGATACTTTTGCATACAAGCGATAAAGTAATAAGAGCCCACAACAAGTATTTTGTTGGAACCAGATCTAAGAGATTCGATATTTGATTGTTTTTTTGCGTCAATTTCCTCATTAGTACTTAATATTGTATCGAGAAAATTGTGCAATTCATACACTTTTGTGCCTGTCTTTAAGTTTTGTTGAAGTGTTTCTTTACTAAGGGCCCTTTCGTGCTCATAGCTTAAAACATTAATGGACTTAATAACACAAGGGTAAGTTTCGTATAGCTTTAGCGTGGATTTTATCTGGGCCTCTCTTCCAGAAGAAAAGCTTATGAGAACATCATATGTCTCTTGTCCTTGGCAATCTGAAATACTTTTTAATAACTCTTTATGTCCTAGTTGATTGTGGGCTCCAACAAAAACAAAACCTCTACCTTCAACACTCATGCGATCCCAGCGTCCAGGCGTTAGAGGCCACTCAATCTTAGAAATAACTTCTTCATCTAGCTTTTTCCCAGTCGACACCTGATAGAGAGCTATTGCCATTTGTCTATTCTTCTCAAAGTAAGGCAAATCCTTTTGTTGAGTGACAGAAGCTAAAGCAATATCATCACGTCCACACCATTGAGATAAAATATCTTTTAGAAAAGTTTGCTCTACATTTTCAAACAGCTTTCCACCCATACGTGTTATACCGTATTTCTCAAATAAAATTTCTTTTAAAGTGCTACCCAAAATTTCTGTATGATCTAAACCGATAGAAGTTATCGCAGCAACAGGTCTTGTAAAAATATTTGTTGCATCAAAACGTCCCCCAAGGCCAACCTCGAGTATAACAAAATCAGTTTCATGCTTAAGAGCAAATTTTATAAAAAGTACAAATAAGGCTTCATAAAAAGATAGCTTGAGATCTTTTATAACTTCTTCATGCTCATTAAGTAATGCAGTTAACTCATCAATTGAAATATTATTTTCATTTAATTTAAATCGTTCAGTGATTGAAAGAACATGAGGAGAGGTCCACAAACAGCTCGTGAAACCAGCTCTCTTATAAAGGTAGCTTAAGCTATGGCAAGTTTCACCTTTTCCATTTGTCCCACCGACAATAATAACCTTAGATCGCGACTCAATGACACGTCTATCATGAATAAGAAAGTTTCTGATGTGATCAAGTTTTGGTCTAAAACTCTCCTTGCCACATAGTTGAGTTAGACGTGTAAGAAACGTGTTTTCTAGTTTTTGACAATGGAAAGTATCTGTATTTTTCACGGCAAGAGATATCTCACGAAATAAAAAAATTGACTATAAAAATCTCTTAAAACTTATAGCTCTTATTTTCAGAACCAAGGATATTAATTCGGCCACCTCCATTAATAGCATCAATTTCTTTCGTTAGCTGATCTAAGTAATTTGGCTTTAAATGCCCTAAGTAAATAGGAATATCCTTAGGCATCTTTTTGATTTCAAGGCCCATTGTCTCAGCAGTATGGTGGCGACTATCTGTCGCTAGTTGAAGGTATGAATTAGGAAAGCTCACTTCTGAAAAGATCGCTTTAATATTATTAATTGTCTTGGCCTTTTCCCAAATAGCATCTGTTGGACCTGTATCCTGTGTAAAGATAATGGCACAGTCATTCTTTTCAATAATAAAGCCCAGAGAGCCAGCGAAGTGATTAACCTTGACCGCATGAACAGTATACTCACCAATCTTTTTCGTTTCTCCACATTCAATATTTGAAAACTTTAAAGTAGGATCACTTTCGGTTGGCAGTTTTGTAAAGTCCGGCCAAATCTCGTCATTTAATAAATGCTTTTGAATATTTGATTGTACTTCGTTGGAAGTCCAAATATAAAATGGCTTACCTTTTAAACCAAAACAATTATCGGCCAGAAAAGCCAAATCAGAAATATGATCAAGGTGAGAATGTGAAATAAGAATATTATCTATCTCAGTTTGTTCTTTTACACTTATACCTGTTGCAATTGATCCTGCATCAATTAATAATTTATCATCCACTAAGTACGATGTTGCTCGACACTGTGGAGAGACCCCACCGTGGCCTCCAATGACTTTAACGATCATTCTAACTCCAATTTATTTAATTTTAACTTGGATTAGAAATTTTTACTAGTAATAAGACACTGGAAAAAAAGGATTATTTAGAAGTAAGCTCTTGATATATATCTTGTGTCTTTCGATTAGTTATTTTTGCCAGTAATTTTGCAAGATTTTTTGGCGTCTGCTTGCCAAGGTAGTTTTGTGCTAACTTCTCAAACTCTTCACTAGAAGCGGTATTTGCCCCTTCTAACTTAGGCCAAGAAATAACAAGAACAAACTCTCCCTTTGCATTAACCATTTCTTCTTCAAAGTCCTTCGCACAAAAACGAACACACTCTTCAAACTTCTTTGTCAACTCACGACAAACACTTACTTGTGCCTCAGGAAACTCTTGCGACAGCTGCTCGAGAGTACCATGAACACGATGAGGAGATTCAAAAAAGAGAGACGTTACATTTGCTTGGTAAGCTTGCTGAAACTTTGTTGAAATCTCACCTTTTTTTCGTGGTAGGAATCCATAAAAACAAAATGGATTTGGGGCCATTCCACTTAACTCAAGAGCTACAGTAACAGCACTTGGTCCTGCAACCGATGTTACTTCACCACCTTCTTTAATAAGCTCTTTCACTAGAATATGTCCAGGATCAGAGATAATCGGACTACCTGCATCTGAAACAAGAATTGGCATCTGTGCAGTTTTAATTAATCCAAGAAAGTATGGAAGATTATCTTGAGAGTGATCATTGAATGAGACAACTTTCAAATCTGAACGCTCTATCTCCAATTTTGATAAAAGAGAGCGAAAAACACGAGTATCTTCAGCAAGAACAAGATCACAATCTCTAAATGCCTGACGCATATTCTCGGTTATGTCTCCAAGGTTTCCTATTGGTGTTGTTACAAGTGTTAGTCTCAAACTCAATCCTAATTTTTAATGATTCTCTTTATTTATAACTTACATAAGAAATAACTTCCATCTAAAATCTTAATGCGCCATGCGTTACAATAATTATTAGATGCTGTTATTTTGTAGAAGAAGGAGTTTAAATGACAATGCAAGCAAGAGTACGTACAGATTCAACAGGAAATATCACTGTTCATATCGAAGGTGGAATGGATTATGAAAATATCATTCCTCTTAAGCAGGAGTTAGCAACAATCACTAACACTCACCCTACTTCATTAATCACTCTTGACCTAACGGCCCTTAATTTTGTTGGCTCGTCTGGAATAGGTGTATTTGTAGATACAATTAAGGCCTTAAATAAAAGACGTGACCAAGTTAGACTTTCAAATGTTGCGCCAGAGTTTTTAAAAGTATTTAAAATCTACAATTTTGATGCAATGGAAATCCTAATTAACGAATTCGAAACTGACGATACTGAACTTTCACAATTTTATGGTCAGAAGAAGCGTACTTTTCAGAACTGATAATTTAAAAGATTCACATAAAAATCTTGGCCTGGGCGTTCTTGTTTAAAACCAATTTCGGCCGGGCCTTCTAAAGAGAAGCCATCTTGATTAATTGAGCCTTGATAATTGTAACCACCACCGCCTTGGAAGCGAGAATCCTGATAAGGACTATCATTCGTATCAGGGTAGTAGTAATTTTCCTGACTTGGTTGCATACGATTATTCTTTCTATACTCATGACTTCCAACAATATAACCACCAAAGATTAAGCCAGCATAAAGTCCAAGAGATGCACCAATCGCAACAGAGCGGCCAGAAGAACCGAATGCCATTGCAGCAGTTCCAAGAAGCGCCCCACCAACAGTTCCATATCCTGCATTTAATGCGACAATTTTCACACGAGGATCCATGTCTGCTTTAGCTTGAAAGCTAGTAAAAGTTGTTGAAATAAAAAGAGTAATTAAGAATAATTTTTTAACCATATGAAAATTGTAAAAGAAGGCCTCGTTCGATGCAAGGTAAATGTTGTTCAAACTAGCGACACTGTGCACGATATTTCAAAGTATGAAGAGATAAAATGAGCGCTATTTAACAATCTTTGCTTCTGAGTATTAGTCATGAAGCCACTGGACTTTACTTCAAAAAGCCTAATTAAAAACTCTCCATTATACTTATAGATCCCAGCAATATCGACTTGGCCACATCCCAGACGACGCAGCATCGTAGGACAAATCAAAAGAGGAACAGATTCGCCGTGAACAATGCGAGACTTTTCAATCTCTAATGAGATACCTTTAACAATTTTCTTGCGTGACAAATTCTTTTACCCCTTTAAATGATTTACGATGAATCGGGGTAATACCATATTCTTGAATGGCATTGCGATGGACGGCGGTAGGATATCCAGCATTTTTTTCAAATCCGTAATGAGGATACTTCTTAGCTTCTTTAATCATAATGTGATCACGACATACTTTCGCAATGATTGACGCCAGACCTATTAGTGACGACTTTGAGTCACCTTTAATGATTGGGTGAATCTCTTTAATTCTCTTAGATGAAAATGGAAACTTCCCATCTACTAGAACTACAGATTTTGAATCACAAAGAAGACTGTGGCAGCTTTTTTTCATCCCTAGTAAGCTTGCCTGAAAAATATTAAGTTCATCAATTTTCTTAGGAGTAACTTTCTCAACACTATATTCAAATAATTCATGTTCATTTTTTTTCAAAAACTTTTGAACACCTAATTGATCAAGGATACTCTCCATCTTCTTGAGTGTTAACTTCTTAGAGTCTGTTACTCCAACTGACTTAAGTGTTTCAATTAGAGTATCTAAGTTAGCTATCGATACCTTAACTGCACATGTAACAACAGGTCCAGCAAGAGGGCCTCTGCCAACTTCATCAGTTGCTAAGATAAATTTATGATCTGTAATAAATTGATTTTCAAACATAGCTTAAAAAAGAAGGCCCACTATAAAGCGGGCCTCTTTATGACTTAAATAGTTTTTTAAATTACTTTCTATCGTAGTCAATTGCGATACGTGCAGATTTACCTGAACGATCTCTTAGGTAGTAAAGCTTAGATCTTCTAGATTTACCTCTTTGAACGATCTCAATCTTTTCTACGTTTGGTGAATGGAATGGGAATACCCTTTCAACACCAATTCCAGAAGAAACTTTTCTAACTCTGAAGTGACCAGATAGTTTACCTTCTTCTTTCATTGCAATAACTACACCTTGGAAAATCTGAATACGAGATTTCTGACCTTCAGTGATTCTTGCGTGAACAGCAACAGTATCCCCAGTTTTGAAAGTTGGGAAAGACTCTACATTTGCGTTCTTGTAATTTTCATTTACAACGTCTACTAAATTCATTACGAACTCCTACAATAACGTTTTGAACTTCTCAGAGGACCAACACAGTGTTGTTCTTAAGCAAATTCTATTTCAAAGTCTCAGAGGCGCTATTCAGTCGATCTAAATAGATGGCAACTGCCGAGCGAACAGACAAGTGATTATATCCATCTGCACTTCCACCAAAAATTGGCTCAAGCGCGAAATGTGCCCGTTCGAGTACTTGTGCGTGAAGACCCCATCCTGTACCAAATAACAGGAAGATAGGCTTTTTGTCAAGGCGCGCATTATTGATCAGGTCGGTTTCTACACCGTTATTTGAATCAAAATTTGCTCCAGTAACACAAACTAAAGGCTCAACACCTTCTATCTCCTTGATTTTATTAATCCCTTCTTCAACAGAGTTTACTAGGCGCGCAATGGCAAGTGCATCCTGACGATCAGGATTATAAACACCAGCATCATCTTCTTCCCAGTGCCCAAGGATTCGATTAACTAACTTATGTTGGGCCTCAAGTGGCGTCACAATAAAGTAGTTCTTAATTCCAAATGTACGACAGCTTCTAGCAATATCGTGAATATCAAGATTAGTTACAGAAGTCGTAACAATATCATCTCTTTTATTTTTAATTGGGTGGTGTACTAGTCCTAGATAAATATTATCTTTCATCTTTAAGTATATCCTTAATCTTTATTTCTCATATAGGCTTTATATAAATCTGGCCTATACTTCTTAGTGTATTCTAATTTTTTACTATGATTAAATTCATCAATCAATTTATGGTTTCCCTCTAACAAGACATTAGGAACCTTCATACCATTAAACTCGGCCGGTCTCGTATAAACCGGTCCTTCAATTAGCCCATCCTCAAAAGAATCAAGAATTGCACTATCTTCATTACCAAGAGCTTTTGGTAAAAACCTCATCATGGCATCAACAATAGTCATGACGGCCAACTCTCCACCAGATAGAACATAGTCCCCTAGCGAGATCACTTTTGTTACATACTGAGATATGAAGCGCTCATCAATTCCCTCATAGCGGCCACAGATAAAAACATATTGCTTATTATTCTGTTGAAAGCCTTTGGCCAATTGTTTTGCTTCTTCGTTATCAAAAACATCCCCACGAGGAGAAGTATATATTATCTCTAACTGAGACTTATCAAGCGACTGCGTCTCTAGGATATGGTTAATTCCACGCTCTAATACATCAGCGCGAATTACCATACCAGGGCCTCCACCATACGGTGCCCCATCAACGCCTTTAAAACTCTTAGGCGAGAAGTCTCCAAGATAAAGAGTATTAAACTCAACTTCATTTCCTAGAAACTTACCAATTACGCCACTATCTTTGAAAGCAGCGAAAAATTGTGGAAATAATGTTAAAACCCAAACTTTATTCATTACATTAGATGTGGAATATAGCATTCCACACGATTCTCTTCTAAATTAACTAATTTAACAAAATGATCAACAAATGGGATATCCACATGCTTTCCATTAACTTTTGTGACGAGAACAATATGAGCACCATTATCGAAGTACTTCACAACTTTGCCAACAATATCTTCTTTCTCTAAGTCATAGACATCTAGGCCCACAATATCCGACATATAGAACTCGTCTTCATCTTCAATATCTGGAAAAATATCACGACTCACATAGATTTCAAAAGGAAGCATCTCTTCAGTAATATTGCGATTATCAACACCACTTAAATAAGCGATCACTTTATTACCAAAAGAGATTGTCTTAATTTCTTTTTCTTCACCATCTTTACTAATTTTACTTCCACTTAGAGGCATGGCCATAAACGTCGAGCCATTTCCAAGAACGCTATTAACCTTATTTTCAAGGTTGAATACAAACGCTCCCTTAATTCCATGGGGCCTAGTTGCTGTACCAAGTAAAACCATATTTTCTAAATTTTTCTTCATGATGCCTTATACCATGACCTCTTCATTAAATCATCATTATATTTTTCAGGTATTTAACTTGCCATTCTTATTAGCTATCGTTTTAATATTTATATTAGATTATTTATTCATGGAGAGAATTATGAAAAAACTAATGACAGTTGCAGCTTCTCTAGTTGCAATTCCAACAATCGCGGCGACAGCAACAATTGATGCGCCAACAATTTATGGAAAATTAAACAGAGTTGCACTTTACACTGACAACGAAAACTCAAACAGAACTTCTTTTTCAGGTTTTGTTGACGTTGACTCTTCTGAGTCTAGACTTGGAGCTAAAGGAAAATGGGGAGTTGAAGGAATTGAAGGTACTTACGTACTAGAAATGGGTCTTAACTCAACTAAGGGAAATGCTGGTAATGACTACAGAATCAGAATGAGACAAGCAGCAATTGGAGCGAAGACTTCATTTGGTACTTTCAAAATGGGGCAAACATATACTCCACTTGATTATGTAATGCTTAAGTCTGATCCACTTAGCTCAACAGTAGCTTCAATGGCAGGTTCTGATACAAGTGCAAGAATTGATGGTGCTGTATCTGGTGGACTAGGGTTCAGATACCGTGCAAGAACAGATATGTTCTCATATGAAACACCAAGCATGGGTGGTCTTACAATAGCTCTTTCAACTGATCGTGGAAATGGTAATGACAACACTCCAACTGGTAACTACGGTGATACTCACTACTCAGGTCTTTTAAGATACCAAAGAAAGATGGATAAGGTTGATCTAGACCTTTACGCTGGTTATGACCAATGGGCAAGTGCTGCAACTGAAGATAGTAACTATACACTAGCAGGTGTAAACCTTGGAATGGGAAGCTTCAAAATCAACCTTGGTTATAGTATTGAGAATAATGATACAACTGCAGCTGATAACGAAATCGATCGTATTCTTGCTGGTATCACTTATATGCTAAACAAAAATGTTTTCACAGTAACATACCAAAACCGTGACGAGAAAGATCTTAATAATGACTACACTCAAATTGCAGCTCACTACAGATATATGTTTAATAAGAATATTGACTTCAATATCACTTACCTAACATACGAAGTTGATGCTGGTGCGACTCAGAATGATGCATCAATGGCAGCAGCTGGTGTTCAATTAAAATTCTAATTTTTCAAATTAGTTAAATACTTTAAGGCCCGCTAAAAAGTGGGCCTTTCTTTTTCAAAAAATATCACTATAATAACCATATGAAATCTGATCAAATTAACTCAATTGCCATCATGCGAACTTCGGCCCTCGGGGATATCATTTGGACCCTGCCAATGCTCAATCGTATTCGTAAAGCTTACCCAAATGCTAAAATCTACTATATTACAAGCAATACCTTTGCTCCCCTAATAGAAGGCATTGAAGATATTGAACTTATAAAAATAGACAAGCCAAAGAAGTTAAAGGATTACTTCAAATTAAAGAGAGTATTTGCTCCTTATAATTTTGATGTACTTCTTTGTACTCAGGCAAACTTAAGAATTAACTTTATCTATCCTTTTATAAAAGCAAAGAGAAAGATTGGTTTTGACTCAAAAAGAGGACGTGACCTCCAAAAAGTCTTCACCTCTGAATCAATCCCTTTCAAAAAAGAGCACTCTGTTAATGCTTTTCTTGGATTCAGTGATTATTTAGGTATCGATTCAAAAGAAATTGAGTTTAACCTTCCTTATAAAAAAGAAGAAGTTTCACAGCTTCCTTCAGAAAAGTTTATCGTTATCCACCCGAAGGCATCTTCTCTTCAGAGAACATGGCCTACAAAAAGCTATATCGAGTTAACAAATCAAATTGAAGAAAACTTAAAGCTTCCTATCGTTCTTACAGGTATTCCAAGCGATAAGGATATTTGCGATTCCATTGAAAAAGAGTCAAAAGCTAACATAATTAACCTTTGCGGAAAAACATCTTTAAATGAACTAAAGAATGTATTTTTAAAATCAAAAATGGTTATCGCACCAGACTCAGGCCCTGCCCACATGGCAGCTGCTTTAAACAGGCCAGTAATAGGTCTCTATACGGCGGTTCCTCCAGAATATACTGGACCATTCGGACAAATAGATAATTGTGTAAATGCCTATCCTAGAGCTCTAGAAAAGTACTTCCACAAGTCTCCAAATGAAGTTCCATGGCGCTTTCGTGTAAAAGAAGATGATATGATGAACTTAATAAGCGTTGAAGAAGTCTTCGATAAAGTTTCTTCTATCCTGTAGTTCATACAAAATAAAAAGAAACGAGTAATCCTTAAAGTAAGGATCGACAATGTCATATTTAATTTAATCTTAAAAAAAGGCAAAAAAAAAGCCAGATCATTGACCTGGCTTTTTATATAGAAGGTGCATCTTCCTAGTCTCACACCAAGTTACCCTGGCACTACCTTCGGCGCAAGCGGGCTTAACTGCTGAGTTCGGGATGGTATCAGGTGTTTCCCCGCCGCTATCGACACACCAA
>NZ_JBEBMJ010000006.1:0-258569 GCF_043196375.1 Halobacteriovorax sp. ZH5_bin.2
TTTGGCAATTATTTATTAGAACAAGGGTGTTCATTTATCAAATTACCGGAGTTGCACTGGAAAATTGACCTCAGCCGCGTACCAAAACCTCTTTTGCCCATACCCTATGAGATTTTAGCAACTAACTACTGGAATTCTCGATTCGTACCCGCGCCCCATTTTGAAAAATCTTAATATCAAAGTGAAATTTAAATGCGTAAAAGATCTTAGGCGCCTATTACTTCTACAAACAAGTGAGGTAAATATGAATCAACTACTAATTAATTTTAAAGAGTCAAAAACAATAAATGAGTTATCGGAAGTTTTAGATACTGGATGGCAAACGTATAAAGACAATGCCTTAATATACAGTGGCTTTACACTGGCCTTCACTCTACTGGTCTGGATACTCTCCGCTATTCCATTTTCTTCGTGCCTTATCACACCATTTTATTTAGCAGCAACTTACACAGCGATCACAAGATCAGAAACACAAAAACAACTTACGATTTACGATTTTCTTTCTATACCAAAAGAAAAATTCAATTTGATTTTTATAACGGGCTCTTTATCGACGCTGATTACTTTCTTTGGCGTTATTCTTTTTATTATTCCAGGGGTTTATTTCTTTGCTTCTTATCTCTTCGTTATGCCTTTAAGTCTTGAACAAGATGAACAAAATACAAAAGCATGGGATCTACTTGAGAAAAGTAGAAAAATCTTTTCAGAAAACTATCAAATTATATTAGCAGCAACACTCACCTACCTTGTTCTTGCTCTACTTGCAGTGCTTTCACTTGGACTAGGTCTTTTTATCGTAACACCTCTAATCGCATGTATTAATTATCAGCTCTATAAAAAACTTAAATAGCAAAATCTGGCGCTCTAAGCGCCATTTTTTTTAGCGAGGAAGTAAGTAATGCCAAAGAAGAAGCTAATCCGCCAAGGAGATTATCCTTACCATGTGACGACACGAAATAATAACCGAGACTGGTTTAGTATTCCCATGAATGAAGTATGGGATATTTGTAAAGAGTCTTTAATTTATGCACAAGAGAAAGAAAAGGTACAAATAAACTGTTTTGTTCTCATGTCAAACCACTACCATCTCCTACTTACTACTCCCGATGAAAATATCGATCGCTTTATGATGCATTTTAACTGGCGAATTAGTTATTTAATTTCTTTGAGGACAAGTAGAATCAATCATAAATTTAGTAATCGTTATAAGTGGTCTATCGTGGCAGATCAAAATTATCTGTATAATGTTTATCGCTACCTTTACCAAAATCCGATACGGGCAGGAATCTCTGAAGCTTGTATTGACTATCCTTACACATCACTACACTTTTCAAAATTTGAGGCAGAGCTTTTTCAGTATCGGCCACATATCGATTATACAGAGGCAGAACAACTAATAGAGAGAAGGTATGATACTGAATTTGATGATTGTATTAGAAAGTCTTTAAAGAAGAGCTACTTCACTCCAAAGCAAAGTATATCTGCACTATATCTAAAAAGACTCAAGGACTTCAAGGTTACAATATAAGTATTGGAATTCTCGATTGGTACCCGCGCCCCATTTAGCGCCCCATTTAAGGGACATAAAGTGGTTTAAGTTTTATTTCACCTTTTTCAAATACGATTTCATGAATTGAAGAAATAAATCGATCTTCACTATCTGCTTTCTTTTCTTGAAAGATAATATATTTGAAAACTTCAGAAACCACGAGGGCCGCCTCTTCTAAGTTGTAACCGTATGAGGAAACGACTGACTGGCGAATTAAGCGATCAATTGTATTAACAGGGCCACTACCACCAGCACATGCAACACCAACGGCATTATTTCTAACGAGATCAATATATGGGTAACTCAATCTTTCATCTAAATAACTAAGGGTAATATAATCACTCCTACTCTCTTCCGCAGCACTCATGACCTCAAGAATAGAGTCAGCATCTTTTCCACGCGGCATAAGCCTTGTCACTAAGTTTCGATAAAAAACGATCGATGGAGTGGTTTCAATTGAAACCAGTGTCTTCTCTTTGGGTAGAAGATTTAGAATTGTATTATAAAGAGTCGTCTTACCTGAGCCAAAGTCTCCTGCACAAAGAACACCTCTATTTGATTCAACGATCTTCTCTATGACATCTCTTCCTTTTTCAGTAAGTGCATTTAATGAAATATAATCTTCTAGAGATAAAATCTTTTTAGGTAGTTTTGTTAACTTAAGTGCTGGTCCTTTGATTGATATAGGCGAAAGAACAACTGAAACAGTTAGCACTTCTGTTATGTACCTAGAAAAAGAAACCTGTTTATCAGTTATACCGAAATTTTCCTTAAGAGAATTGATCACTCTTTCGTACTCATCTTTATTATTGAAGCATTGAACAGACTGCCACCCGTCAAGCCTTTTTACCGATACATCATGATAGGCACCGACACTGATCTCATCAACAGATTCATCACAAACAATTTTGTATAAACTTCCAAGTACTTCTTCTAATTGATCTTTCATCATTTCTCCTACAGTTATTATCTACTGTAAGCTTATTTGTTATTTCAAATTAATTCACCTAGGGACTTCCCTAGGACGCCTCTAACCATTTGAATTTTAGAGCATTTGTGACAGCTTCAGTTCGCTTACTAGCTTGCGTTTTTTTGAATATAGAGCTCATATGATACTCAATAGTCTTTTCTGATATTGAAAGAGCATTGGCCATCTCTTTATTTGTGTAACCAAGTGAGACCAACTCCAGCACTTCTGCCTCTCTTGCTGTTAAGGGGTTCTCTGGTGAAATTGCTGATTGATCAACTGATTTTGTTAAAGATTCCAAGGTTTTAGCAACACGATTTAGACATAGTGATTGATTTTTACCACGTGAGTAAAGACGACATTCTTTGGCCAAATTGAGTAACTCTGCCTCTAAGGTTTTTATAAAAATCTCCCCATTAAACCAAAAACTTCTAAATAAAATATCTCCTACTATTCCTATCGGTTACTAGTCCCTAAATAATTAACTTATCTGAGCAACAATCACCACTAACCCACTGAAATCTCGATAGGTGCCCGCGCCCCTTTTAAGTAAGTATTACAAGAAGCAGTGTCAAATAAACTAAATAGAGTTAATTAAGTAGGTGTATCTAAAAATGAGAGGGACAAATGAAGATTTTATCGTTAATTGCCATTCTATTTACTCTAAATGCATCAGCAGGTTGCCTAGAGGATCAAACAAGTTGCGATTATGAATTTCAAGGCTGTGTGAACTTTGCGATTCAAATGCCATATGAAAAAGATATCACTCCAATGCTCTATCGCTGTCAGGAGAAATACTTAACAGTAATCACTTATGAACAATGTATGTCAGTGGCAGAAGAAATGATCTTTATGAGAGACAAAAACAAGGCCCGCGCAATTTGTGGCACACAGTTTGGTGGAGCTTTTAACTTTGATCAATGCCTAGCTCATGCTGAGGCACAGGCCTACACAGAAGATATCACTCGCCTTGGGCTTGAATGTTTTGAAAAACAAAAAGAAACAATCACCCTAGCACAGTGCTCACAAGTAGCAGCACTTATGCACTTTATAAAAGATAAGAATTATATAAATCGTTATTGCTTTGAAAAGTATTTTTAAGAAATGCCTCCGAACGGAGGTTTTTTTATTTTCGTATTAATTCGATATAAGCGAACATTGCTCTTCGTTTAAGCTTTTTCGAAAAGCCAAGAACCTCATTGGTCGATGAAACACCAGCATAAACTGATATTTTCTTTTTCTTATAATATTTTAAGGCCTCATTATATAAGAGTTTTGAAACGCCTCGCCCTTGAGCATCTGGGTGAACAGAGATTGACATAATATGGCCAACATTAGTCCTTGAAATACTTGGAACAATAAAGCCAATCGCCTTACCATCCTCAACAGCAACTAATGCATCGACATTATACTTGATAAGGTTCTCGACAAAACCAAGAAACATCTTACGAGGAAAGTTCTCACAGCGTGATGTTGTGCTGAACTTGTGAGCAAGATATTCAATATCGGCTACCTCGTCACTTAAGTCTTTGTTGAGTTTCACGACTTTAACATTTTTATCATACTCATATTTTGAAAGATACTTTAGGCCATCATCAACACTTGCCAAAAGTTCCTCACCACGACTTCTCCCACCTAAATCGAGCAACTGATTATATAATCGAGAATTTACTGGAACATAGAAATGGGCCCTTTTAATGCGTTTAACATTATTAAACACATCCTCAACCATGGCCTTCGTCTCACCTAGAGACCATTTTGGAGCAACTTGAACATCAACTTTTATAATTCTTAGACCTATATCGTATGAAGGAAAGAATTGATAAAAGTATTTATTTTTCTTCTCATCATGACGAGTATATATAGACTCATCACTTAAGCTCTTTTTAATATCATTTTTACGAATTGATGAATATTTCCTTGGTACTGAAATGCCCTTACTTTTGCAAAACTTAACGAGTGCTGAACTGTCATATAACAAATCAAGAAGTATCTTTTTCATTAAATTTCCAATAAGCTCTTAATAATTGGATTATTCATTTTCTCTAACTCTGCCTTGATATATTTCATCGAAGTTGCAAAGCTTCCATCATTCCAAATGCTTGAAGCATTCTCTTCTTTTTCTTCAATTAATTGCTTTGATGTCAGTCCAATCTTTTCAGTTTGAATTCTAGTAATCACTCCAATTAGCTCTCCAGTATTGCGGTCAACGATTGGAGACCCTGAATCTCCACCAGAAGCATCACAGCCTGTTGCAATTGAGAAGACCTTATCAAGCTTTTTAACTTTATCATCACCAAAGATGATTTGGCAGTCGTTAGAGTTTTCATAGCGAGCAAGTCCTAGTTTCTCATTATCAAAGAAACCGAACCCTACTGTTGTTAGAGGTGTTCCCTCTTCAGCTACTTTATCGAAGTTAAGCTTAACTGCAGAAACAGTCTTCATAAGGATTGCTTCCTTATCTTCCATATTGATTGATACAATTGCAAAATCAATATCATCGCTATAGAAGATTAGCTCTTTTGCCTTCAAAGAAAATTTTGGCCCTGCAATAAAATGAAAGAGCATATCATTGAAATTTTCGCGATCAATAACATGGGCGGCCGTTGCAACAAGGTGCTCACCTTCATACTTACCAAGATAGAAAGCTGTTCCAACATTTGTAAGTGTTAGCTTATTCGCTGTATTCACAACACCAAGACCAGTGATAAGGATTGAGCTCTTAAGCTCTTCAACATCTGGAGTGTCATTTTCACCAATATGAGTACGATTCCATTCATCACCAACTACATATTCTTTAATATTGAGGTCTCTTCTTTGATTTGAAAGAACATACTTTAAATAAACACTAGGATAGTTGATATTTTCATAAAGTTTAATAATGGCCCTATAGATCGGAATTGAAGAGCAAGTTCGTTCGATACGGTTAACCTGAGTTACGTAGGCCCTGATACGTTCTTTCCTTAAGTCCATTATATTCGTAATATAAATATCATCGACACTCATCACTTGCATTAGTCTCGCAATTTCTTGAAGCGAAGACAGTTCCTGATCTTCAGTACATAGTTCCGCATGAGCATTAAAAGAGATAAAAAAAGTGATCAAAAGTGATAATAATCTAAAGCGCATTTTTAGTTAAACCTTTATTAGAGTTAAGCTTTTTCTTTGTTAAACGGATTAAACGATTAAGAGAGATAAACTTTTCTTTTCCCTTACGTTTACATAGGCCGTCATCTTGAGTCGCTATCTCAATTACGGCCTTACGTACATCTTCGTACGAATAGTTTGTATTCTTATATTTGCGGTTGACGCGATTAACGAATGTAAAAAAGAGGTTGTTTTCGCGGCTATACTTATTCTCTTGTAGTTCAAGAACTTCTTCTTCTATTTTTGAGTCAATATCCTGATTAGCAATTTCTTCTTCTGACAATTCCGACATCTTTAAAATGATATAAGTTCCAATGATCCCTTTCTCGTTCTTCAAAATATCAAAGAATGAAGCAACCGCTGTAATTCCGAGAACAATAGGTATTGAAAATGGAACAAAGGCCACAATGAAAACTGCAACAGGATGACTAACAACCTTTGCTAGCCAGTAATAGCCTTTTAACTTATATACCCAATCATTCTTGTCCTCATTGGCAGACTGATCCTTAGGATACAAAGACTCGATCTTATCCTTATAAGCATCCATACACTGATAATCAAAAGTGTTGGCCTGAACAGTACTCCATAAAATTGAAATACATAAGAATAGAGTTTTAAGTAGTTTCATCATAGTTGTAAGATTGAGATTAAATGAATTTTTGATAAATTACTTAAGATTTGAAATATCTACGCCTGTGTACATAGAGTGAACGGCCTTTAATTTCTAGTAATACCAATCACTTGAGTTAATTATTTAATTAAACATTCTTTAATCCATTCTATATATGTCGTTACCGAAGAAGAAATTGTGAAAAACAAGCTTAATCTCGACATTCTCTTAGAAAATATTGATGGCATTGCCTATCGATGTCTAAATGATAAGCATTGGACAATGCTCTTTATGACCTCAGGGGTTGAGAGGATCCTAGGTTATAAGGCCGAGGAATTTATCAATAACAAGGAATTATCTTTTCCAGATATTTACCATCCAGATGACATCACAAGGGTATCGAAAGAAGTAGAGATGGCCATCGATAATAAAACCTTCTTTACTATCGAGTATCGAGTAAAGCACAAGAAAGGACATTATATTTATGTTTGGGAGCAAGGTATTGGTATATTTGAAAATGACGAGCTGGTGGCCCTAGAAGGATATATTTGTGATATCACCATAAGAAAGCTTACAGAAATGGAGCTTATGGAGATCGTTGAGAAGCAGGCAAAGGAGCTATTAAAGAAGAAGGAAGGTGAAATAGAAAGGGCCAACTTTCAGCGTATTCTTGAACTAACAAAAGGTATGGCCCACGAACTTAAAAACCCGTTAACTCTTACATTAAACTCGTATCAAATTTTAAGAGCGGAAATTTTTCGAAAAGAACAAAGATTAGAAAAAATTGAAACCCTACTCTCTGTGATGAGGGATGCTAACAAACGTATTAATGATATCGTTGAGACAATTGATCTTACATTTCGCTCCGTCTCTAATGTAAAAGAAATCTTTAATGTAAAGAAGCTAGTCGATAAGAGTATGACCATTGATTTTAAGCAGGAGCTAAAAGAACAAGAAATCAAGCTAACTCTTCCTGAGGACATCAAGGATTATAATTTATTTATTACTGGGCCAAATTTTATCCAGGCCCTAAAAAATATTCTTAAAAACTCAATTAACGCAATAAAAGAGGCAAAAGAAAGTATAAAAAAAGAAATAAAAGTTAGCATTGAAGTTAACAAAACAAACCAAGCACTCTTAATCAAGATACATGACACTGGTATTGGTATATCTGAAGACTATGTTAAAAATATCACTCTTCCATTTTTCTCCTCAACGTCCCAAAAGACAGGAGGAGGCCTAGGCCTTGCAATCGCAAAATTCCTTCTTCAAAATGATAAAATTGATATCTCATTTAAGAGTGATATTGGACACTGGACAGAGGTGACCCTAAATATCCCTAAAGAGCGATGGAGGCATAGCGATGGCGACTAGTATACTATTTGTAGATGATGAAGAGGCGCTACTCGATCTTATTGAAATGATTTTCGAAGAGGATGTCTTAGATGGGAAGTTTAAGACTCACTTTGCTCTTTCTGGGGAAGATGCACTTAAAAAGCTTCATAGTGAAGAAGGAAATGATATCACTGTTCTTGTGACAGATATCAACATGCCTAATATGAATGGAATTGAACTTGTTAAAGAAGTAAAAAAACAATTCCCTAGTATCTTAATCTACATGATGTCTGCATATGGAGATCAAAAAACTTTAGAAGAAGTCAGCAAGCTTGAGATAAAACACTACTTCAATAAGCCTGTCGACTTTAGTGAATTAAAGAGAACCATCGAAGAGGATGTTGCCTAAACATGGAGAAGATATAAGTTGCATTCCGTTTTTTTCATTATATCCAACGTTACGCTTCCTAGTGATAAGTGCTCAAAAATATAGTGTTGGGGTTTCAAAACCACAAGGTCTGATTTTTCACTTCTAATGAGTTCTTCTAGTCGCTGTCCGGGTTCAGCATTCAAAATCATCTTTAACGTATAACTTGCATCAATCCCTTGTTTTTTTAGGATTGCCACTGCCTTTTGTAACTCATCTTCGGCCCCTTTATGAAGTTCAGACATTTCGTTAGTTAGGACTTCTCTAGGATAAGGCCCATCAGGAAAGACTTCTAAATTATAACTAACGAAATTTAATGGAACGATACAGTCCATATGTACCTTTGCATTATTACACTTTGCTAAATGAGCGACTGTTGCAAGGTTTTCCTCATCAAGAGACTCATAAGGTATTAGATAAGTAATTTTCTTAAAATTTTCGACAGAGGTCTTAGTGATGAGTACATCTCTATTTAAATTGAACAATGACTTCTCCGCAAATGTGTTTAGAAAGAAGCGATGAAGTTCACCGTGATGACTAGCACCGACCGATATGATTTCCATATCCGGGTCTTCACTTAAGTGCTCAATCCCTTCATTTATTGAGCCTTCAAAATTTTCAAATTCAATATCTTCTTTAGAAATATTGAGTCGTCCCAAAGTTGCATTCACCATCTCAAGTGAGGTTTCTTCAATATTCTTTCTCCACACAGGATCCTTAATTCGACGGGAACGAGTGGATGTCGAGTGAAATTGTTTTTCTAGCTGAGGAGAGATTGTATCAATATGATAGAGCGAAGGTTTTAACCCGAGTGCTTTGGCAAAGTTATAACCTGAACGAATATTTTTTTCAGAACCTTCATGAAGGTCTGAACAGATAACCAATTTTTTCATGATGCCTCCACTCTCTATATTATTTGGCATAGGCATTTAATAAAACTTAAATTAGCTCTATATATTCCTAGAAATTCAAAGAATCAGTTGGCATTAGACTTGCGATATATAACTTCATGAATTTGAAAAATACCCAAAATCACATCGTTAGCATGATGTACGCCCTATTTCTTTGTCTAATTCTTGGACAGCAGTCTAGTTACTGTGCGGTCACAAATACCTCTACAGAGGATGATGTCTATGCATCTCAACTAGATAAGGAACGATATGAATTTAAGGTACTTGTTGACGAAACAGGGAGCAACTTCGGAATTGACTTGAGTGATCAAGACCTTGATGAGCTAGCGGAAAGTGTAGGTAATTTTAAAATCTCAACTCTAAGCTTCTCTAAGAATCGCTTTAATCGAGATGGTGCCGTCGAGTGGTACCATAATATAAGAAACGTTAGTAAAGTATTTTACAACGTTATCACTGATCATAAACGTTATAACGAGCATACTGCTGTTAGGGCCTCGATCAACATGGCCCATCAAGTAGTCTCTTGGTGGATTTCTCGTACAAATTATACCTTAGTTCACGAGGTGGCCCATGCACAAGCTGTAAAAGAATTCGGTGGAAGTGAGATTCAATTATGGGTTGGCGATGAAGCATATCATAGCGTTGGTGCTTTCTATCTGGCATTTATGTCAACCTATAATCGCGGTGCTGTAAGCTACTCTATTGATGGGACAACACCTAATCAGGAAGCAGTAATATCAGCGGCAGGAATTAATTCCCAGATAAGCTTGGCCGAAGATATTGCAGAAGAAAGTATCATCAATCGAAGATTTGATCAAAGTGATGCTCTTCACTATATTTTAAACAAAGTTATCTCTACTATTTACTATCAGTATGACCCAAACTCAAATATGAGCGACTTGGCCCACTATGCCCATGCCCTTCATCAACAAGGCCTAATTGAAGAAGATGAAATCAACTCAACAAAGGAATTCATTTCCAATATCTCATTCTTGGCCACTCTCCTTTCCGGTAGAACTTGGGAAGCTGTAAATGCCTTTAGTGATGAGATTATGCTGAATAAGCATTACACTGATACTTATACCTTTGAAACACCTCTTGGGGAGATCACTTGGCCAGAGTTTGCAGCATTCTTAAATGAAAGAGGAGTTAGCGGAAAAATCTCAGCTAGTTTACTAACACAATCTCGAATGACTTATCACTTCTCTTTTGAGACGTCTCTTTTAGGGGAATCGGCCAACGAAGTAGGTCTGGGCTTTACATATAAAGCTGACGACTGGCAAACATATGTCAAAACATATTTTAATGATCAAGATGGCCGAGGTATCTCAATTAAGTCGAAATATGATGTTGGTAGAGCGAACGGTTTCTCTTTCTTTGCTGAAGCAAAGGCAGACAATGGAACACTCAATCAACGTAGACACCAATATAGCCTTACGGGACAAGAGAGTAATGAGTTTGAGACGAGCTTTAGTATAGGTGTTGAGTATCGATTCTAAGTACTATAGAAATTTACAACACGCCCTTCCTGTTTACGACTAGTATGGGACTCTATCTTTTTTAGGCCGCAGAGATTATCGAGTGCATTTAGCATGATCTCATCCCAACCAGAAATAAAGAGTAAGTAGAATTTTGATCCAGAATCAATTAGATCTTTAAAATGAGAAACTAGTCTTGGAACATTCTCTGTGCCGACGGAATCATAAAGGTAGTAAACATCATGGCCTGCAAAGGCTTCAGGATTTTCCAAGAAGTCACATGTTTGAAATTTAACGTGATCTAATTGAAAATGTTCAGAGACAGAGTTTGTAAATTGAACTCTCTCATCGACTAATTCAAGTCCTAGATAATTCAATTTCTTATTCATCATAAGGGCCATATACAAGAGAGCACGGCCAGTGCCTGATCCTAAATCACATACGCTCTTAATATCATCTCTTGAATTGATGAAGTTAATAAGAAGATCTAGATCGTCATAACAAGCAGTGTAGACATGGTAATTTTCACCAAAGATCACATTATCATCATCACCATTACACTCATTTCCATCTTCATATTCTTCTGGGTACAGGTGTTCAATATCAATAATACGTAGGAGTCGGTCATAGATTAAGTCACGAAAACTAGGATCAAACTCTCCACGAGAAATGATCGTCTTCACAGACTTAAAAATTTCGGCCATTAACGGGTAATCAATACCATCGAAGTATCGCTCTGTAAGAACAAGCGAGTCTCTTTTATTGATCTTGCAAATTTTATTTAAAAACTTACTTTGTTTATCGATTGGTTCAGCTAGAACCTTTTTCCATTTTTTATCAGATTTTTGAAAGAACATGATTTCAACCTAGCACTTATTTCTAAATGAGGTAACTAAAAATATTGGATAATGTAATGCTTTCTAGTTTAATTCGGGATAGCGTTCCGTCAATAATTTCATAAGCTTTTCAAAGTCGACGGGTTTCTCAAAATAGTCAAGAGCTCCTAATTCAGATGCCTTCTTATGGTAGGCAGCACTTGAGTAACCAGAAATCATAATTGTATCAATATTGGGAAATCTCTCATTCACTTGCTTTAAGAGTTCAAATCCATCGAGACCTGGCATATTGATATCCGATAAGATCAGGATAACATCATGGCCATTTTCGCTTTCAAGAATTTTTAATGCCTCAGCACCAGAAGTTGAAAATGAAAGGAGCATCTTAATTGCTCTAACCCAATCTTCAAAAATATGCTCAAAAATGAATAGGATATCCTCTTCATCATCAACGAGTAAGACATGAACCCTTATCATGAACTCTCCTTAGGAAAACGAATCTTAAAAATTGTAAACTCACCTTCTTTTGATTCGACAAAGATTTCACCATTATTTTTTTCTACAATTGATTTAATAATCGACATGCCAAGCCCAGAGCCTTCTCGGCCTGATTTAGTCGTAAAGAATGGTTCGAAAATATTATTTAATATATTCTCAGCAATCCCTACCCCATTATCCTTAACTTCAATTAGAATATCTTGACCTTTTTCGTATGTATGAACTGAGAGAATTGGCTGCCCTTGTGAACGACTATATTTCTTATGAAGAGCGTAGATAGAATTCTCATAGAGATTGATAAAGACTGATTGGATATCGTTGGTGAATACATGAAGGTCCTCACTCGTATTTAGAGAATGCTTGAACTTAATTTCAACCCCATCATTTTGCAAACTTAAAGCATGTTGAGCATACTTATACGACTCTTCAACTAGCATCTTTAATGAATACCTCTTTTTACCGTTGACTCTGGTATCTAACATAATTTCGAGAATATTCTTTATCCTTAAACTATGAGTTGTAATAATACCAAGGGCCTTATTGAGATCTTTTAACCTCTTAGTATCACCTTCTAGCAGACGTGTATTAATAGAGCTAGCAACCTTACCGGCATTTAAAATAAGATTAAGAGGATTTCTTATCTCATGGGCAATCCCTGTTGTCAGACGCCCTAGGGCCGCAAGCTTTTCTTGTTCAAGAAGAGTCTCATGGGTCTTTTTAATCACCTCCTCTTTTTCTTTCACTTCTTTAGCTATTATCTCATTGAGATCATCAATTCGTTGATTAGCGCTAATCATTGCCAATTCAACTCCTATTCGACTTGCAAAAAGGTCGACGGCAGATTCCAGAAAACTAGGATCTTTAATAGGGTTAGTACTTAAAAATATAATTAACCCAAGAAAGTCTCCAGAGGGAAGAAGTATTGGAGCTCCAATATAAGCATCAACATCCATATCCTGTAGCATTAGGTCTTCTGGAAATTCTAAGCATACATTATTAGCGTGCATACAAACGCGCTTACCAGTGATAACATCATGACAGGGAGTACCTTCTAGATCATATTCAAGATTATCAATAAATTGGCCATTTGATATCGCAAAATCTGTAACGATCACACTCGATTTACCTTCCTTTGGTCTTCCTACAAAGATGAAGTCGATATTTAGATACCTCGCGATATTCTTTAACAGCTCTTTAATATATTCTTCACCACTGATGTGTTGATTAATATTAAAAATTTCTTTAATGATTTTGAATTTATCTTGATGCTCACCTTGGCCTTGCATATTGCCTCACTTAATTAAAGATATTTCATTATAAGAGAAATGAGTAAGACATGGGTTTAAGAAATCTAAAGAAAAGTTTGTCCTAAAAGCTAGCGTCGGCGATGTCCTCGATAACGCTTCTTTGACTTAGGTTTTGTAAAGGGATAATCGTGATGGAAGGGATGATCTAGTACCTGAGTAATTTTCGTTCCAATTAGCTTTTGTATATTTCTAAGAAATGGTAGATCTTTTTCACTACATAGGGATATAGCTGCTCCCGCTCTATTGGCCCTTGCTGTTCGTCCAATTCGGTGAACGTAATAAGTAGCATCTTCTGGCATATTATAATTTATGACCATGTCCACATTATCAATATCAATTCCACGAGAGGCAATATCTGTTGCAACGAGGACTCGTATCTCACCATTTGTGAAATCTTCAATGGCCTTATTCCTCTGCCCCTGTGTTAGGTTACTATGAATTTCTCCGACACTGATCTCACTACGATTAAGTAACTCGACAAGTTCAGCAACAGCGTACTTGGCCTTACAAAAAATAAGTATACGCGACTTTGATTTATCTTCGAGTAAACTTAAGAGCAAGTAGTTCTTATTTTCGGCCAATGTAAAATAAACAGATTGCTTAATCTTATCAACAGTTGATGACTCTGGAGTAATCTCGACTTTTATTGGATCTCTTAGTATTGCATTCGCGAGGGCCTCGATTTCTTTTGGCATGGTTGCCGAAAGTAGAACCGTTTGACGAGTCATCGGAATCTTTTTTGCAATGTCATTAACTCCTTCATAAAATCCCATATCAAGCATCATATCGGCTTCATCTAAAACAAAGAACTCCGTGTGTGAAACTTTAATGGCACCATCATTCATGAGATCAATGAAGCGGCCAGGAGTTGCAATAACAATGTCCACACCTGAACTCATGGAAACGATTTGTGGATCTTTACTGACTCCTCCAATAATTAAGGCAGCTCTTAGGCACGTCCCCTTTGCAAATGAGATGATGCTATCATTTATTTGGGTAGCAAGCTCTCTAGTGGGAGCAAGTATAATGGCACGACAATGATTAGGAGCAATCTCTATCTTATTCTTAATAAATTTTTCAATAATAGGTAGAGAAAAGGCAGCAGTTTTCCCGGTACCAGTTTGCGCGATACCAAGAAGGTCTGCCCCCTCGAGTAATGGTGGTATCGACTTTTCTTGAATTGGTGTGGCCTCAATGTAGCCAAGACCAGTTAGGGCCTCAAGTGTTGAGCGAGATAAATTTAGAGTTTTGAAACAAGTCATTTACTTAGAAATTGCACGACTATTTGAAGACGGCGAAACCTCAACTTCATCAACAACATGCCCGTTCTCATAGAAGTACCTAAGAACACCTGTTTCTTTTGTTGAAGGCCTAAAGACACGGCCATCACTTGTTGTACATGCAGACTCAGTAGCATTAGGTTCACAAAAGACCTCATGCTTGATTGATGTTGTCATATTACCGAATTCTTTTTGAATTTCCTTACATTGAGAATTCTTAGTTGGGACAAGCTTTCCGGCCTTATAATTAAAATCACATTTATTTGAAAAGTTCACGCCTTTTAGAGATTGCGTAACTGATTGAACCTTCCCTTCTTTATTATATTTAAATTTCGTTGTAACTTTTCCAGCATTCTCTTCTAGTAGATAATCTCCACTCTTCCAATTTGCAATTCTAAATGAATACTCAGGGTGAACCTTCCCAGAGTCGGCCACACAACTAAATGTAGTAGTCTTATTCTTTCCATTCACTTCCGTTAGTTTATAAAGGTAACCATCCGGACACTTTTGAGAGTACTTGTAGTGGTCAACTTCATTTCGAGCAAATATGGAAGTAGCTAAGAATAAAAGAACGCTTATTTTTTTCATAAGTCATGTATCGGTTCAGTTTTTAAAATACTTTAGCAATACACTCAAACAAACATATAAGCGACTAATATTATTAAGAAATTATATTTTATGTAACAATTTAGACCTCCTCTACGAAGACCTAACAAACTTAACAAGAGGAAGTAAAATGAAACAAATATTATTCTTATCAATATTTATTATCACGTCCTGTACGAGTACTAATCCAGTATCAGATCTCTTTGGTACTAGCCTAAATTCCATCAAATACTTTGGGGAACAAAGGCCTAAGGAAGAAGTCATCACACTAGGACAAAAGTTATTCTATGACACGAGATTAAGTAGAGATGGAACCGTAAGTTGTTCGAGATGTCACCTACCACAACTTCACTTCTCAGATGGCCTGAAAAAATCGAAGGGGACTAAAGATCGTTCAGCGCCTCGCAATGCTCAAACCCTCATCAATACAGCAGGACAGATTTCACAGCACTGGGATGGAAATCGAAAAGATGTCGAAGAACAAGCAATTAAGTCATTCTTTATCAAAGTACCTTTTAACCTTGATAATGAAGAGCACCTAAAAGAGAAACTCGTTAGCAATAATTATGCACAGGACTTTTCTAAGGCATTTGCTATAAATATCAAAAAGGAAGATGCTAAGAAGCTTGCACAACTAAGTGCCCAAGCAATTGGTGCCTTTGAGCGCACACTTGTAGGTCCCTCTCGCTTTGATGATTATCTTGATGGCGATGTACAGCGCCTAACAACAAAAGAAACAAGAGGCCTGAAGAAGTTTGTGGAATACGGCTGTATTGGTTGTCATAGTGGCCAATTACTTGGTGGTGAAATGTATCAAAAATTTGGTGTTGTCGAAGACCCTTACCAATACACAAAATCTATTAAAAGAGATCTTGGACGCTATAATTTCACAAAGAATGAAGATGATAAAGAATACTTCAAGGTTCCACCTCTTCGTAATGTGACTAAAACGGCCCCTTACTTTCATGATGGAAGTGTGGCCAGCTTAGATCAAGCGATCTATATCATGGGAAAGGTTCAGCTTGGGATAGAAATTGAAAAACAAGATCGTGAGGACATCATGGCCTTTCTTTCAACGCTAGAAACAAAAGAAGAAGTTATGAGAGAGCTAACAAAAATACCTAGCTTACCTTAGATTAAGCTCTCCAATTTGGATTTAACTTACTTGTTAGGACATGGTCTTGCCACTTACCTGCTATCATTAAGTAGTTTTTGGCAATTCCATGTTCTTCAAAACCTAGGGCCTTTAATACATTTCCACTGCGTAAATTCTGTGGAATATAATTGGCCTCCACACGGTGAAAATTAAGTTCATTAAATAGATATTCAAGACCAGCAGAGAGGGCCTCTCTCATATAACCGTATCCTTGAAACTTTTCACCTAATTTGTAGCCAACACGACAATTCTGAAAAGGTCCCCTTTCAAGAGTTGTAAAATTAACCATACCGATGAGGTCGTTGCTATCCTTTAAGAATAGATTAAAACGAACAGAAGTCTCATTTTCAAACTCCTCTTTTGCGGCCTTGCCCTTATTTGCCCAATAATCTAATGTGTAGAAGTCATCAGGCTTCTTAGGATCCCAAGGGGCCAAGTGCTCTTCATTTTCTCTATAGAATTCGAGTGTCGCAACCTCATCCCCAGCTTTAGGGATGGCCAAAATAAGACGTTGAGTTTCAATTTTCATGAACAAAATATATTAAAAAGTAAAAGTTATGACAATGATGAGCTAAACTTTCTTAAGCCTTGTTTTTACCAATCTTACTTTGAGAAAATTCTTATTAATCATTAATCTAAGTGAATGACGGAATTATATAAAGAATTTCAAGATCGTTTTATCGCTCAAAACACAGGTTTTTCGAAGGAAGTTATCGATGCCTACTATAGTGTTCCACGCCATATGTTCGTCCCTTACCTCAGAGACTATCCAGATAAGTGGATCACCATTACAGATGAAAATCTTGAAGAGTATCTTTCAATACTTTATGCTGATCATCCCCTTGCTATCTTTGGAGATGAACAGGTCATATCCACAATTTCACAGCCTTCGTTTGTCTTAACAATACTCGACTTTCTAGAGCTCAAACCAGGGCACAAAGTTTTTGAACTTGGCTCAGGTAGTGGATGGAATGCGGCTTTAATGGGCCATATTATCGGAAAGGATGGCCGAGTTATCAGTATTGAAATTATTCCCGAACTCGTCGACAGGGCCAACTCCTGCTTAGACAGACTTCATATAAAGAATGTGAAGATTATGCAAGGTGATGCTACAGAGGGATATATCGAGGACGCACCTTATGACAGGGCAATCTTTACAGCAGGTGCTTATGACCTTCCTGCGGTCTTTCATAAGCAACTTGGTGATGGAGCCGTTCTAATCTTTGTCCTCAAGGGCGATCTTAATTCTGATATTTTATATGTGTTGAAAAAGAATGATGAAGAAGGCTGCTTTATCTCAACAAAGGCCGTGGCCTGTAGCTTTGTCCCTGTGACGACGACAACAAAACATAAGATCTCTGAATTTAATCAACCAATGGCACTAACTAATACATTAAGAATTTATCCGAATAATAAGGAAATTGATATTACATGTCGCCATATGATGAAACAGAATGAATCAACATTTGTATGGTTGTGAGATAATGACCTTCGTTCCATTTCCAAGTTCAGAAACAAAGCGAACATGTAGCCCGAGTTCACGACAAACTTTACGAATGATGAATAGGCCAAGTCCTCTTCCCTTCTCACCATGTGTTCCAACCGTACTCTTAAAGATCTTATCTTCATTTCGGTTGATTTCATTCACTAAACTTGCCTCAATCCCAACACCGTGATCTTTACAAGAAAGATAGAATTCACTACCAGTTACTTCTAGCTTAAATTTAACTTCTGAGTTTTCAGGAGAAAATTTAATCGCATTTTGAAGGATATTTCCTAAGACACTATCTTTTAGTGCTTCTTTATTTGTCCTTATCGAAAATTGCGCATCAACATTTGAATCGAGAACTAATTTGATATTCTTCTCTGATGCCTGATCCTGATATTCAAAAATCAGCTCTTCCAGCATTTCTTTAATCGAAACATCAGACATATTAAATGAGTTTGAATTGTCATCGACAACATTTCTCGTATTTTCAATGATCGCCTTTACTGACTTATAATAGAGATCCAATTTCTGATTGGCCTTTTCTACTTCTCCGCGAGAGATAAGCCTTTTCACATGCTCAACAATAAGCATCTTATTTGCGATATCATGGCTAATAATGCGATTGGCAAGTAAGACTTCTTTATGGGCCTCACGAATCTTTTTTTCGGCCATCTCTAGCTCAAGATTTGCTCTTTCCAATTCGTTATTATGCTGAAGGTTTTCAATAATAAGATTCTTATAATATTTATCGAGTTTAAATAGTCTTAAAATAAATATCTGAATAGTAGCAAAAATAGACGGTGCGCTTGAATACTCATCAACGTGGTATATCAAGACATTCTCATTTTGAGTAATCTCCACATCCCAAGACATGGACTCAGAAACCATTCTTGGTAGGGCCAAGAAGACAATACGATACATATCAACAAAGACTGGAAAAATATCTTCAGGTCGATCAAAGGTAAGCTTAATATCAAAAGAAGTTTTCCCTGTTTCAACCAGCTCTATCTTCACAGCATCTGTATAGAATGTTTTAAACGAATACTTTAAAATGAAGTCACCTACAAAACGAAAGCTAATCATTCTTGAAAGAATATCAAGGACTCGTTTAACGTACTTATTTGTTAGGCCGTGTTTAGTCATTCCTTCATAGAACTTATCGTATTTGTCATTAAGAGATTCCGTAATGAGGCGGTAATCATTCCATGTCATATACTTTTTTTCATCACTAATAAGAGAATAGTCATAACCTAAGCTTTCAAAGAAAGACTTAGGATCATCATTATTTTCGACGATGTAATTAATGTATGCATGGACTGCTTTATTACTAATATTCAAATTTTCCTCGATATCGAGGAGGATGTTACCCCATAAGACTTATTTAGTCTAGAGGACATAGGAAATCTTATCTCTAGGAATCCTTAAAACACAGCACTTACATGGATATGTAAGATTTAGAAGAATTTAACCAAAATTAAATCTATGAATATGTTTTACTGATAATATGTAGTTAGTGATAGTTCTTGTTTGAGAATGACCACTCTGCGTACAGCACATCGTTGCGTGTGCGGCTTAACAAAAAAGCCCTTTTCATTGATTAGGGCTTTTTTATATCTTTTCTACCAGTTTATAGCTTAAACCAATTATCCTTACAGCTGACTAATTGATCATTTCTTAGTAAGCAACTTGTGAATCTCTCTTCACCATAAGCGCCGACATAGAAATCAACTTCTGTGTACTCGCCATTTTCTTTCACTTGATCAAGAACAACATAACCTTCAAAGCGTAGCGCATTTTCTAAAGTATTAATTAACTGACTTTCTGAAGCAGCAAAAGAGAATGATGGAGTTAAAAATAGTACTGCTAATAAAAGTGATTTCATAAGTGGTCCCCTAATTTATTATGGGTCCTATTGCTACGTCGAAAACGATGCTTTGGCCATGAGTTTGTACTTCTTATCAATTAGCTTATTCCAATAGATTCAATCGATAGATAGAAAATACCCTTAGTAAACACCTATCACACCTAGTGCTACAATAATAAATTCAATAACATACAGTAAAAAAAGGATATTGATGTTAAAAAAAGTATCAACCTTCACATTTCTACTCTTAATAATCTCTTCACTTCTTACTTCGTGTGACCCTGGAGGAGATGATGAACCTCAGGCAAATGGAGGCAATTTCGGTTGGGGCGCAAGTGGCCTTAGTATTGAGAAAGTCAAAAGTAAGATGAATATGGTTCCTGCAATTACAACAAAGCCGAGCTCAACAGATGGTGGAGTCTATATTTCCAGAACACAACATTATGAAGAACCTGCATGTCATGGAAGGCCAGCTTTTTGGTCAGATCATTTTGAGATAGCAGCAGAAAGCGATAGTGTTCCACAAAGCATTCTACAAAAGATTGTAGCAATGGCAGAAGTTAATCTTGAGATGTTTGCTGGTCATCTCAACTTAAATAACACAGATCTAATCACTGTTGCCTTTGGTGGAAGGATTGGTATTTGTGTCCTTAACAGAACTTCATCCCATGGATCAGGTCACGGGTCAGCACTCGTTGTTAGTGCCTATAATAGTAATGCTGATAATGGCTTTAGTTATGAGTATACTCTCCATAAACATGAGCTTATGCATATCTTAGACTCTCAATTCAATCATAATGAACATGGCTTTAATGTTACACCAGGTTGGTGGGTTGAAGGTTTAGCAGAGCTATCATCAGGTGCTCCTATTCTGAGTGCTAAGCAGTGGGCAAGCTACCACAATAAGTATGCACCATCACGTAATATCGTCGCTGACGGTCAGGCCGAGTCAGGGAGTTACAATGCTTATCCCCTATATACGACAATCGTAGCATACCTCCAATCACAAGGTTTAGGGACAAGTGCCTTTAAATTATTTATACAAAAAGATCGTTGGCATGGCCTTGATACAATCGACACAGCTCCCTGTCCTTCTGATCGAGTCTTTACTGGTGCCTGTGTTGCCCCGGCCAATGTGATGAATAATTTTGAATATCAATTTAATGATATCTTAAATAGCTCAACCTCCCCCCTATCGAGCTATGGCGAATTTGAAACAAATTATTACAACCTTGTTTTAAGTTGGCTTCAAAGTAGATAACACTCAAAGGCCCTTATTTAAGGGCCTTTTTATTTCATGACATGCTGTCTAGCTTACCTTAAAATTTCATCATGAACTTGGCCCTATTTGATTTTGATGGAACGATAACCTTCAAAGATACATTTACAGAATTTATCTATTATTCAGTTAGCAAGAGAAAGCTAAGACTTGGTAAATTCTTACTCTCTCCCTTTGTGTTGGCCTATAAATTAAAGCTTCTTTCAGGGCCAAGAATGCGCGCCCTCATCGTCAAGTATGCCTATACAAGACAGAATGCTTCAAAACTTAAAGATCAAGGCCTTAGCTTTTCCAAATCATTTCTTCCAAAAGTTATTAGAAATAATGCCCAAGAAGAGATTGAGCGTCATCGAAAACTTGGAAGTAAGATTGTCATCGTATCGGCTTCTTTGGATATCTACCTTGCCCCATGGTGTGAGGAAAATGGATTTGAGCTTATCTGCTCCTCTCTAGAAACTAGAGCTGGTATCTGTACAGGAAGCTATCATAATGGCGATTGTACTGGTTATATGAAGGCCAAGAGAGTTAAAGAGAAGTATGACCTCTCAAGCTTTGAAAAGATCTTCGCCTATGGTGACACCGCAGAAGATAAGCAGCTGCTAGAACTAGCAGATGAGGCCTATATGTGCTGGCAAAAAATTTAGCTCAATAATTAATACATAGTTCACTTTGTAATCTGTACATTCCTTGGTTAAATCAATTACATTAAACAAATTAAATTACACCTAGGAATATATATGATTAAAAAACAAATTATCATCGTTGCACTTATCTCTTTAACTTTTGCAACTAAGGCATCTGAAAATGAGTTATGTAAAAAAATTGGTAAGAAGTATCCTCAAGATGCTTCACTTTGTAAGAGGATCATAAAAAATGGTGGACCTTTAGATACCAACGTTATTCCTATTTGTTCAGAGATTGCAAATTACTCAACATACTATGCTATGACTTGTGTAAGAAAAGCAGTGGGGAAAAGCTATCCAGAGAATGCTGCTCAAAACTGTATTAATATTGCAAAAGAAGTAAAAGAGAACTCAGTGAATGCAGTTGCCTGCGTTGAGGTTTCTGTAAATAAAGAATTTGATGATAATATCTTAGCAACTTGTGATGAGGTGGCCAAGTACTCGACGTTCAATGGTTATCAATGCCTAAGCTATGCTGCAAACTCTCGCTTTAGTAAACCTGCTGCTGAATTTTGTACAGCGATGGCAAAGGAAACAAAAGATTTTGCGACTTATACATTTAACTGTCTCGAGTTAACAGCAGATAAAATAATCAGTGAAGACGACTTGGCCCCATGTTACGAAGAGTTATTAAAAGGTGAAGATTTTGGCCCATTTAAGGCAAAAGAATGTCTCTTACAACTTTAATCTTTTAGTAAATTGATTGCTCAGAATATGTTGTAAAAAGCTCTAGTGCTTCAATTCCCGCTAAAGAGTTTCCTGTATCATCTAAGCAAGGTGACCAAGTTGAAATCGACATCTCATTTGGGATTACACCAACGATACCCCCACCAACTCCAGACTTTGCAGGAATTCCAACTCGGTAGGCAAAGTCTCCTACAGAGTTATAGAGACCACATGTCATCATTATGGCATTCATTCTCTTATTTTGACTCTTCGTTAAAATCTTCTTTCCATTCCAAGGGTTTTGTCCATTCGAACTAAAAAGTCTAAAAGATCTTGCTAGGTCAACACATGACATTTCGATCGAACAAATTGTTGTATAAACATCAATGACTTTTGAAACTTCATTATTAATATTACCAAAGCTTTTCATGAAGTATGTCAGGGCATAATTTCGATTAGCACATTCAAGCTCTGAGGCCCTTACAGACTCATTAATAAAAATACTATCGTTACCACTTAGCTCGCGAACAAATTTTAAAACCTCATTCACAGGATCGTCATAGAGGTCAATTAGCGTATCCACGACAACGATGGCACCAGCATTGATAAATGGATTGCGAGGAATTCCCCCTTCATTTTCAAGAAGCACAAGTGAATCAAAGCGGTTTCCAGAAGGCTCAAGGCCTACACGAGACCATAATTTTGAGTCGAGTTTCTGATACGCCAGAACTAATGAAAAGACTTTAGAGATTGATTGAATGGAAAATGACTTTTGGGCGTTACCAATAATATACTCATGCCCATTATTGGTACAAATCGACATACCGAATTGGTTAGGGTCAACCTTACTTAGTTCGGGGATATAGTCAGCAACATTTCCCTTGCCAATAATTGGTAGGATTTCAGCATAAATCCTTTCTAAAATCTGTGTATAATTCTCTTCCATGGGAATTAATATAACTTTAAACTTCTACTTTTTTAATTCTATTTTTGATTTTAATGAAACTCTTACCTACTATTTATCGATATTAGTAAAATCTGGCATTTTATGATTCCACTTTTTATAGATTTTTTCGAGGTCTTTAGTCTTAAGTAGTCTGGCCATATTCTGATCAAAGATCTTAATAAGCTCTTGTGACTTCTTAGTACGAGAGAATCTGACATAGAGATTCTTTGTAATAACTGGCTTAATGACATATTTACTTAAATCAAACTTTAATTCTTTTAATTTAGGCATAAGGGTATTATTAGAGTCGATAAAGAACTTTATTCGATCCTTTTCTAAAAGTTTTAAACCTTGATTAGTATCTTGAAGCTCTCTCCAGTCTAATTTAGTTTTTATATATTCATGGTAATTATAGCCACGAACCCAATAGACTCTTTGACCCTTTAGGCCCTCTACACCTTTCCAAGCTTTTAGAGAACTCTTTTTATAGATCACAAGTGTATATTCGACATCGATTGGATAATTTGGATAGATTGATTCTTCATCACTATTATAAGCTCCGAGCATGGCATCTTTGAAATTTTCATTTACATACTTAACGGCCCTAGGCCATGGAACGAATGTATAATTAACTTTGATATTTGAAAGAGAGTAAGCTTTTTTTACCAGTTCAAAATAAAGCCCTGTTCCGTCTTTATTCGTAAAGCCATCCCATTTAGGAGTCGAGATTTCGATCGTCTTTATTTCACTTGCGAAGCTTGCATTCAGCAAAGTAGCGTGAAAAAGAGTAACCGTTAAAAGGAGTTTTATTTTTACCATCACGCCTAAAAGGCTATATTAACCAAATAGTATTGACAAGAAGATACGCGCTATCTTTTCGCGAAATCAACGTGTTAGTGAGTTAAAGAGCTCCCACCTTTAAACGGGTGGGAGAATTTATTTATTTCTTTATTAATTCAATAACTTTAAGTGTTGCTTGCTTTGCGGAGGCAGGATTTTGCCCTGTAACCAATCTTTCATCGACGATGACATTCTCACTCCAGGCATTACCATAGATATGCTTGCCACCTCTTTGAGCTAGCTTCTCTTCTAGTAAGAAAGGAATGATCTCAAGTTGTTCAATCAACGCCTCTTCTTCTCTTGTGAAAGCGGCAAACTTCTTACCATCGATAAGATACTTTCCATTAGATAATTTGATATCAGAAAGCGCGGCCGTTCCATGACAAATTGCTGAGACAACTCCCGCCATTTCATAGAGCTCTTTTGAGATACGATTAACATCCTTGTTATTAGCAAAGTCCCACATTGCTCCTGAACCACCACTATAAATGACGGCCGCGTAATCTTTTGGTTTAATCTTTGCTAGTGGAATTGTGCGAATGACCTTGGCCATAAGCTTTGCATCTTTTAAGAAGCGATCATTAAAGCTATCTTTTTCGACAAAGCTATTCATATCAATCGGTGCACTTCCACCTTGTGGACTGGCGATATCAACTTTAATACCTGCCTTAGTTAATTCGTAATACGGATGAGTTAATTCTGGTAACCAAAAACCAGTCTTCTTGCCAGTATTACCTAGTTTGTCGTGACTAGTTACCACGATAAGAACCTTTTGATTTGACTTGGCCAAAGTGTTAGTCCCTAGACCTAGAGTAAGTAGTAAAGCTGAAACCTTAAATAACATACGCATATTTTCTCCTTCATCGTTTGTTGATTATGGAGTTAATATAGCGTGGGTATTTTTTGATTTCCTTTACATAGGTTGAAAACGGTCTTTTTCTTTAAAAAGTAATACAAGAAAATTTTTGCTTAGCAACTGCAATAATACTTGGTGATCGAAAATCAATACGGTGATGAAAATTCGCCTCACCATGTAACCTGAAAGTATAGAGACTCAACTCTAGCAGTACCAATATCTAGTGCAAAAACGTTTAATGATAAGACCGCGCAGGTCATGATAATAATAGATTTCATTCTTCCCTCCATTTAGTTAATCAATAATGATCAGAAATCATAGATAAGAAAAATAAGTTTTTAACAGAGGTGAGATAAGAACATTTTATACTTAATTATCTTTCGAAATAGATGCAGTATCTTAAATTCCCAGTGAAGTTTCGATACTTGGACACGAGATACTCGCCTGAGCCTCTGTAAATCGTTCTATTCCCACTGTTATGAGAAATATTAAGGTCAGACTCTAAATTCAGTTCTGAGAATGAATCTTCATACTTGTCCAGAAGTTCAAATCTAGTCATCGAATCAAGATAGTTCTCATAATTAGAAACTACTGTTAAGAGCTCATATGATTTATTTTTTCTGATATAGAGAATGCTACCTAATTTCTCATTAACTGAATCTGGCTGATAACAGCGGCCATTCCAAACTCTGCCTTGAATCTCATTAAGTATTTGTGGACTGCTCAGAGAACTTCCCTCTTTAAACATATTACGAACCTTATTGAAGTCCATTGCCGCACTTGCATTTAGAGAGATCGCTAGAGCAATTAAGAAGAATGCCTTATTCATATGTAAATCCTTAAAATTTGTATTTTATGTTACTTAACATATTATTTCGTATCGTCTCTTTTTTTATTGCCCCTTTGCAGATTTTTCATGCTTGAGGCACTCCAAGAGCATCTCTTCCCTAAGCTCAGGCGCAACAAGGGTTTTCAGTAAACTATAAGCGTTCTAGTTCATCGATACTGAACTAGTGCTTGCACAAACCCTCATTGAGCACTAACATATTAGCTAGGTGATTATTCACGCCTCCCCCCTTCAAAGGGAAAGCACTAGAGTGCAGAATGAATCAAATTTCTATATCTAACCTTTAATAAGGCTAGGACATAAGAAGGGATTGTTTATACGGCCAAGTTGGAGGTTTCAGATGAAATTATCATCACCTATTTTCGTTTTAAAAAGTCATGCCAAAAAGTTGAAGAAAGAGCAAGACATTACCATGTCCGAAGCACTAGACCAAATTGCACGCAAAGAAGGCTTCTCTTCTTGGTCACTATTGATGTCCAAGTCCCAAGAACTCTTACCACAAAAGTATAGCGACATCTTAGACTACTTAAACAATGGCGACCTTATTCTCATTGGAGCAAGACCGGGCATGGGAAAAACAAGCTTTGCCCTTGGCCTCTTCGTTCAAGCCATCAATGCCAATCGCACAAAAAGCTTCTGCTTTACACTGGCCCACACTCACAAAGAATATGCTGCCCGTATTGGAACTTATGACCAAAGCATTGGCGAAAATAATGATCGCTTTGAACTCAACTACTCCGATGACATCAGCGCAGACTACATCATCAAGAAAACAAAAGAAAAGATCGCTCCTGGCTCATTTATCATAGTGGACTATCTACAACTCCTCGATGAAAAGCGAACCAATCCACCTCTACAAACTCAGGCGGAGAAGCTTAAAACTTATGCAAAAGAAACTGGTGCAATCATAATCTTCATATCGCAAATCGTTCGTGATGTTGAAGACCGAATCGACAAACGCCCAACTGTGGACGATATACGTCTTCCTAACCCACTCGATCTAAGCTTAATAAATAAGATTATTCTTCTTTATCGACTCAAGCGTGATTCAAAAGTTGTTGACGTAACTTTCGCTGGAAAGAAGGATCATAGTTTTCAAATTGGATGGGATGGATCTGAAGTTCGTTTTTTTGATTTGTAATTGAGATAGATCAGTGTGCTTTAAATTTGCGTTATGCAAAGATAAAGCACATGGAACATATTTACTGGAATTCACAAATATCGTACTTGAGTTGAGTGCATGTCTTTCCTCTTGCACGCCTAACCCTTTTAATCTTTGTTCTAATTAAGTCTTTATATATTTCGTTTGTCTCTTCTTTATACAAAATATTCAAATAATCTAGCATCGTCATTTTTCTGCCACGTGTGTCTTCAATGATCCAATTAACGTCATAACCTGCATCGAGCAGTGCTTTAATATCGTCATCATGGCCCTTATATAGAACAAAATAAATAAAGGACCTACCATAGCAATTGATACTAGTTCCGTATTCACGAAGAAAATAGTAAGAGCTTTTACTTGGAATTTTATTTGAGTACTTCTTTATGAAACCTAAAGTTGTAGCACCACTATTCATATTCATAACAACTTCACATAAAACTTTAGTTTCATCATAGTCTAAAATAGACTCATTATTTGAACTTACATATTCAAAATCAGAGGCAAGCACCTTCGTTGAACAAAGCGTGAGTAGCGATACTAAAATAAAGAAGTAATTTCTCATATGAACTCCTAACAACTTTAATCTAGTCGGCCTCAAAAGCTACAGGTTTAATTACAACTTTTTCAAACCTTGGAACTACTACAGTGTCTAGTAATAAATCTCTAAGTTCATCATTAGTAAAAGCTTCTGCATCACTTCTTACTTCATGAAAACCAGCTACAGAATTTTCTTCTCTATTTTTAAAGCAGTTAAGATATGTCTTACCTGATTTGCTTAGATCTATTTTCACGCTATATTCTAAGATATTAAATGAGATTACCATTGTTGAAGTCATTGTATCTTTAAAAACTTCATTAAGTTGTTGTGATACTTTATGAATATTAAGCTTACTTCCTGTGCTTATGATTCTATCTGTTTTGTCATTTTTAGTGTAATGCAATCTACAAAATGTTGAGTTATCTCCAGCGATGACCTTTGAACTTGTTCCCGCTTTTAACGTAATATTACGCTCAAATGTAAATGCCTTTCCAGTTGGTACTACGGTTTTAAGGGGCTTATAAGACGTTCTAGCGACATCATTTGTCCCTGCAAATGCTGAAGTGGACATAAGTAACATAGTAGTTAATAGCATTTTTTTCATAAGATACTCCCTTTGGATCGTGTGTTTTTCAGTTCATAAATTCATTTTTCTAAATAAAAAATATCATGACATCTAAATGCATATAGGACTAAGTTGAAATACATGAACTATTTATCTGTAAAAAGTTTAGACAAAAGTCATTAATTCCAGACACTTAGATCAATCGAGAGGATTAAGAGTCTTGTGCAAAGGTAAAGCACATGGAACTTTAATTAAGGGAGCTTTTTATCGTGGCGTTGATCCATTCCAGATGCCTTACAAGCGGAACGGCATAGAATGTTTTCAAAACATCATCACATTGAGGTGCGAGAACAAAGTATCCTCTTAGGTTACGATAGTTTCTCTCAATGAAGTACTTTAAGTTTTCTGTTCCCCCACTAACGAGAGCATGCAATTGATATTCACCAGATTCAGTAACTGAAAATATCGGAGCACCGCTGTCCCCAGGACAAACCTTGTTATTCTCAGCTGGAAGATAAGAATTCGCCGGGCGATTTTTGAAATTCTTCTTTAATTTTACTTCAGATAGATACCATGGGGCCACGCCGCCCTGGCCACTTGAAAGTTGAGAAAAAAGCACCAAGGGTGCACTTGAATCATTCGAAATTAAAAATTTCTTATTCAGCTCTAATGGAGCTTTTTTGAAATAATCAATCGATTCAGAAGGTACACGTTCTAAGAAAACAAGGGCAAGATCATATGTCTACTTCTTTTTACTATTGTACTTTGGATGAATGACAATATTCTTAACTGGAATCCAGTCAGCAGATAGATTTCTCCCATCATATAGCTTCATATGAAATAAGAATTCATTTGCTCCACCGACTACACAATGGGCCGCCGTAATTGCAATATCGTCTTCTAATAAAACGGCCTTGCAGCCATTTACTGTACCAACTCGCATGAATTGATAATTATAAATCTCTTCTCCACCAAGAGAGGCATATGTGTTTAGGGATAAAAGAATTAATCCTAATAATAGCTTTTTCATAATATTTTCCAATTATTTGCGGTGAGATAGATTTAACACACATATAATAATCACACGTTAAACAAATATAATCGTGAAAGATTTATATGTTACACGGCCCCTTGATTCTTCTATACCAAAGGAACGATTTTGGTGTAGTAAATGAGCTATGAGTTTTACTGATCACCTGGTCCTCGCCCCCATTCGCGGCGTAACCAACTATGTTTATCGCAATGCCTTGGAGCAGACCTTTTCTGGCGCTGATAGTGCCATCGCTCCCTATATTGTGACGAAAGAATCAAACGAGCTCAACCAACGTCAGCTTCATGATGTTCTACCAGAGAAGAACCTTATTCCTACAACGGCCCAAATCCTCACAAAGGAAATTGATCAATTCTTGTATGTGGCCAATATCTATAAAGACTTTGGTGTTAAAAAAGTTAATTTGAATATGGGGTGTCCTTATCCAATGGTTGCCAATCGAACGAAGGGATCAGGTCTTCTACTTCATCCTGATAAAGTAGAAAAACTCTTAACGGGAATTAAAGAAAAATGTCCCATCGAATTTACGGTTAAGATTCGCCTTGGGCGTGAGGATGTCTCTGAGATAAAAGAGATCATTCCCATGATCAATAAATTGGAAATTAATGATTTCACAATCCATGCTCGCTACGGAAAACAGATTTATGTTGGCGGCGTGGATCTTGATGCCTTTGAAGAGTGCCTACCTCTTTTAAATACACCTCCCTGCTATAACGGAGATATTAATACGGTCGAAGACTTCAAGGCCTATAAGGCAAGATTTCCACAGATTAATCGCTGGATGGTAGGACGCGCGGGCCTCTCAAACCCAGCTCTCATAGCCCAAATCAAAGGTTCCAAATTTAACGAGCAAACTTACCTGGCAAAATTCATTGAAATGCACAAGCTTATGACTGAAGAATACCTCTCGATGGATAATGCCAAGTCAGACTATCTGCAAAAGATGCGCGGTCACTGGCTCTACTTCAAAGACATTTTTGAAAATGAACACAAGGTTTATAAGAAGGTGAAGAAGGCCAAGTCTATCGAGCATTATAATGATGTTGTTGAATGGATTTTCGAGCAGGATCTTAATGCGGCTTTTTTAGATTAAATCATCAAGCACCTAGTACGTGATACTTTTTCGTTAGAGCCGCATTAAGTGACTAGAAAGAGGAGGCGAATTTAAAAAACTTACTTTTAAAAGCAAAGTTCAATTTTAGAATCCAGTTACATTTAATTCCAATTAGGATTTATTTTACTTGTCAGCACATGATCCTGCCACTTTCCATTAATATGTAAGTAGTTCTTGGCAGTACCATGTTCTTCAAAACCGAGACGCTTTAGTAAATTTCCGCTGCGCTTATTATGTGGAATATAATTGGCCACGATACGATGAAAATTTAATTCATCAAAAATGTATTCGATTCCACGAGATAGGGCCTCATTCATATAACCTTGAGATTGAAAGCTCTCCCCTAATTTATAACCAACTCGACAGTTCTGAAAAGGGCCTCTTTCTAGAGTTGTGAAATTAACCATTCCAATTAGATCACTGCTATCTTTAAGATAGATATTAAAACGAACTGACACACCATTTTCAAATTCATCGATAGCGGCTTGAGTTTTCTCTTTCCAAAATTCTCTTGTAAAGAAGTTCTCGGGTTTCTTAGGATCCCAAGGTGCAAGATGCGCTTCATTGTCTTGATAAAACTTCAATATATCGTCTACTCGATCTAAAGAAGGGATGGCCAGGATAAGTCTTTGAGTTTCAATTTTCATAATTCAATTATAGTTCACAAAAGTAAAAAAGTGCTCATAAAACTTTGGTTCTTAGTGCTTTTTCTTTACGCCTAGTCAACGATAAAGGACCTAGAATCATTTTAAAACTCTTTCTAATTAATTCCACTAGTTTCAAGAAGTTTATCAATATCGTTAATAATCATGCTTCCATTATCTGAAAGAGTTAAGGTAATTGTAAAAACGACGACACCGCATACAAATAGTAAATAGTTTCGCATTCTAGATTGTTTTTCAATTTGGTAGATATCATCTGGAGAGACAAGAAGTAAGAAAATAAAAGCTATCAAAGCATAGGGTTGCACCATAAGTGCAAAGATAAATGAAACACTACCCTTTGGAAAATTACGAATAACTGTTCGAGTCCTAAGAGTTGTGTATACTGCAAAATTAATTAATACAAAAATGAGCAGAAAAATTGCAAATATCTGAACGTAGAAAAAGCTAGGATTGAGGACTAAAGGCGCAGTTTCCCAACCACTTAAATGTTCCGGCACCCACGGTTTTTCAAAGTAATGAAAAAGATAATAAATAGGTCCATCAATATCGTCACCAAACATAATGTAATCAGCATAGGCCCTAAAGCTAAAAAGCAAGGTCCCCAAAGGCAAAACAGTTCCTAACAAAATATATTTTAAACGTGATACCTTCTCACTAGGAAATAAGAATCGTAAAACTTTTCTAAGATTAAACATACTTTCTCCTAAAGAATAGTTCTATATATAAACACGTCTAATTTCAAATGATTTAAGTATCTTTTCTCAATTCTATTGATTTTTCTTCCCTTCTTGAAATATAAGTAGAAAATACAATCGCAATAAATATAAATGATAAAAACATTTGAATAATAGCAGTTGGTTTATCTGTTGTTGTCATGTCACCATAGCCAACACTTGTAGAAGTCGCTAAACTAAAGTAAACATAATCGACCCAACTGTGAACTTTTTCACAGTTAGCAATAAGACTATTGTTAGAGTAATATATATTAGAAAATCCCAATACAAGCTCAGCAAAATTAAAGTTTAGCAATATTAGATTCCTATTATAAGATATTGCCTCTGAATTTAAGTCTCTTAAATATACCAAGTTAAACAAGACAGAAAAAAGGTCAAAAAGAAAATAGCTAGCTATATAGAAACGAATATTTTCCTCTATGTTAATACACAATAGTATGAAAAGTATTAATGGTTTTAAAACCACCCATACCTCAATACAAATCTTAAGTGTTAGATATTTGTTTATGACAGAACATCTTAAAAGACTTATCACAGAAAAGAATCTCGTTATTAACAATATAATTGTAAAGTATCTTTCAATACCAAAATATTTTTCCTTATCATGATATACATACTTTATTTTCTTTCTTGTACTTTTTAAATAACCTCGAACCCTTTCTTTTTCAGTCTTCCCCACCATGACACCCCCGCCAAGAAAATAAGTTAAATAATTAAAGTATAACCTTATGTACTTATCGGAAATTTAATTGAACAGGATAAGTACATAAGAAACATTCCTTTAAAGTGAAACTACTTATTCAATCGCTACAAATTATTCTATTATCTCATATGAGTTTTTTGATTCCAGGTGCCTTTTCGTTGAAATTGCTTAAAGAAAAAGCACCAGGAACCTTATTGCTTTATCTTGTTTCAAGGGACGGATTCATATATGAAACTATATTTATTTGGAAATTGAATTCATCCAATTATGTAAAAAAATAATTCCTATAAATATAATAACAATGCCACTTCCTTTTAAAGAAAGATCATCTCCACCAAGCATCATTCCTCCTCCTATCAACGGAAAAACAGTTTGAGTGTAAAACAACACCTTCTCTTTAAAGAACATATTTTTCATATACTATTCCCAGTTAATAACTTCGGTTTCAGGTCTTTCTCATTGACCATACGTAAATAAAAAGCACCTGGATCTTATTATATTTTAAAAAAATTATAACTTTATCTTTTTCCCTTCTTCGACAAACCAATTATCTGAAACTTTATTATTATCACTTTTTGGTAATGGATCGGCCCTATTAACCTTAAATATTGCTGGTAGTTTTGATGCTGCTCCAAATACTAAAGCATGTCTCGTCGGCAAACTTACAAGTCTATTGATTATTACGTCAGATGCACTTGGCGCAATCTTTCTTATGTGAATCAAATCATCAGGGTTCATAATACGATGAACAATAAAACTTGAGCATTGAGACAGTACTGTTTTTGATAGTTCTGAAGGGCGTTGTGAGGACAAAAGAATAAACAAACCAAATTTTCGTCCTTCCTTTGCTATTCTTTCAAATATTTTTCTAGCTTCGAAATCTATACCGCTATTTACAGAAATGTATCGATGAGCCTCTTCAAGAACAAAATTAACAGGAAACTTATTCCTATTCTCAGCTTTTCTTAATCTCTCAAAAATCATTCTAGAGATAACAGCTGTTGAAATCTCAACAACATCATCTTCAGCAGCATTTAAATCCAAAATTGTGAATTGACTTGTTTTAACAAGACCATCCTTCGTTTCAGACAATCCCAACATCTTGTTGCAATACTCTTCTTTAGAGATAAAGCTTTCTAAGTCACCACGCAAAAACTCAAATTCCTCGTAATCTTTTAGAGCCTTAAAGCGAGTAAGCATCTGGGAACAGTAGTCTCTTATTTGTTTATTCCCATGAGCCTCCTCATAAAGAATTGCAAATTCTAAATACTTTTCCATATTGTTAAATGCAAAGGGTTTATTTGAATAAGCAGGAATCTCAACATTCGGTAAAACAAAGGACTCTAGTTCATCAAGAAACTTTTGATCATTTCCATCAGGAAAGTTACCATACTGTGAATTGAACTTGAACTTCGTCAAGATAGTATGATCCAAGAGAGAATTGCCAAACTTACTTAACAAAACCTTCATTACTTGAGCAGTTGATACGGGAGACATAGAATTTAACCACGCTCCTTTTATACAAGAAGCAAGCAAGTGTGCGACCAACTTTTCAGTCCCCTCCTCTTCGCCTTCCAGCAATCCTGACATACCTAGAGCCAACCTCAAGATAGGCTTTTGAGACTTATCGCTTGCTTTTAACAGTAGTGCCCATTCATCGAAAGAAAGGAACCAGTGAGGAAGAACAAATAATTCCTCCCCTTCTTTTGGTTCTAGACTTGAAACAGTTACAACTTTTTTATCGTACTCAGAGTTAAGGTAATCTAATGCGTCTGAGTACTCCCCATTTACATCAAAAATTATAAAACTTGCACCAAGAGGTGAGAAAGATGTCTTTTTGAAAAGATTTTGAAGTACAGATGAGATTGTGCAGGACTTCCCACTACCTGTATTTCCAAGCACAGCACTATGGGAACCAAAAAACTTATTAAGCTCAATTTTAACTTCATAGTTTTTAAAAGTTGTACTTCTTCCTACTGAAAGATAGTTAAGTTTCGTATTTTTACTGTCGGCAAAGTATTCTTCTGCACTGTTGACATCAAAGATGATATCTAACTCTTCTTTTCCAACGAAGATTACGTCTGCATAGATCTGTGGATACTTAGAAACTCCAAACTCAAACTCTTTTTCGGGAAAAACCGAAAGGGTCCCTACTGGTGCAATTTCTATATACTTTGCAACTTTACTCTTTGCGTTTGAGAATGACTCATTCTTCTGAACAGAGGGACTTGAATCTCTCTCTTTTAAACCAACAACCTCACCAATTACAATGTCGCTACCAACACGAACTCCAAGATAACTCTCCAAAAGAGAATGTTCATAAATATCTTCAAAGGAGTTAACAACATGACTCTCTGCTCCTTCTAGTAACTCTGCTTCAATGCTTCCAGTATTGATTTTTACAACTTTTCCAATGACCTTATCTTTCATTTTTAACCTAAAGTGCTTTTCAAGGTATTTTTAATTGTCTCTTCTTTCTTATTACTTATATCTGATTCCAAAATTTTTTCTATAAAAGTCTTAAAATAGTGAATATTCTCATTTTCAAACTCTCCTCCAATAACCCATATTCTAGGGTCATCTAGCTTTATTAACTTTTTCACTTTATCAGTCACAGAAGAAAACACTACTAATCTAAACTTTGATGAGGACAATGCTTGATATATGACGTTATTAATATGTTCATCTGAGAAACTATATCCCAAGGATATTAAAATATTCTCTTTCTCCGATAACTTTGACTGAAATATTCTAAAAAGATCAGAATAAGGAGATGACATACTTGAAGATTGTTTTGCTGGTGTTGGATAAATCATCATATTACCAAAATCTTTTCCTTTATCATCAGCAGCTACAGACTTTTCAGACACTCCATATAGGCTATGCTTATCACTCATCCAAGAAATTGAACCATGTAACTTAAGTAAGTATACAAAGTTACTAATAGTTGTTACCTTGGTTCCTATTCCAATCTTTTCAGCATATACATGAGAAAAAACTCCTGGATTAAAACGTCTATCATGATAACCAGAAAAGCCATTGCAATACTCAACGCCTACTCTTTCTGCACTTAATTCGTTAAATAAATCATAATTGGGTGTAACAATAGTACACCTTTGGAGTGTATTATTTCTAATCATGAGTTTTCTATAAAATGATTCATAAACCGAAATAACTTCTTCCGATCTGGAATTACACTGATCAAAAACTAAAGACTTGATTTTTGATATTACCTTGTCAACAGATGTAATAGACTGATTGGTCAAAGCGAGGTACAGCTTATAATTTTCCAAGACCTCCATGATCTTTTCTAAGTTATCTGAAAAATTAGTATCTGTGAGATTAATCTTTACCTTATCCTTTAAATAATCTACATCTGTCTTCGTAAGCTTATCAATAATTAATTTAGTTAAAGGCTTAATCACAGGGATTCCGAGTTCTTTCCCTTCGCCATCGACAAGAGAAGAACAGCCAGCACCTAGGAAAAAAGATAAATTATTAATTTGCAAAACCTTTCGAAATTCAGATTTTATATGAACTAACGCAATCTTTTCCGGATCTCCATCCTTGATATCGTATAAGTTCTCTAACGTTTTAGTATCTTCGATACAGTTAAGAGAACCTTTGTAGAAATGTATATTTATAGACACGTTCTTCTCCCTTAAGTATTACTTATCAAATCACTTCACACACAAAATCATAAGAGCTCTAATTAAAACTTTTTAATGTTAAAACTACTCTCAAGGTTTCTTTTATTGATCTTGCGTAAAAAAAATGTACTGAAGTCTTATTTTTTTTACGCAACATTTTTATTTATAAAGTTTTTAAAATCATCGTACTGAATAATTTTCGCCCCACCATCAATAGCCTTCTTCTCTTTTGATGGACTTCTCTTGTAGTCACCACTTGGCACAATTAGATAATCCAAATCTTTCGTAACATTTTCTCTTATACGAAAACCTAGATCTGCAAGAGTCTCTGCTATCTTTAATTTTTCACCTTTCTTGAAGCCTGTCAGGCAAACCTCTCCAGACTTTCCAGAACCCTGCTTAATTTTAGTCACACGAAATTCTTTATGATGGGACTTAAAGTCGTCATCATACTTTTTCATCAATGCATGATTTGTTGGTGAAATTTCATAGTCGAAGTGATGTACTGCAAATAGTACCCCTGTTACAAAAGAGTCGAATGAAGCATCGTGAAATGCATTATTCTTAATTCCAATTTCAGAAGCAGCATCGATAAGTCTCTTTTGTTCAAAAAAGAAATCGAATAAATTAACTGATCGATAAGGGATTAAATCTAAACCAAAATAATCAAAAGTATCATTCAAAATCTTACAATCTTGCCCTCCCCAATGAAGAACAACTGAATCCTTTAAACTAGACGAAAGCTCACTGTAATATTCTCTTACAGTATTTGCCTTGGCCCATTGATACTCTGAAACGAAATGTACAGATTCTGCAAAACGATTTATTTCATGTTGTTCGACTTTAGGATTTACGATTTGATTAAAAACAACTTCAAGCTGACGTGTCTCATTACACCATTTAGTTATACCTATTTGAACAATATCTTTCTTACTGATTGTTTCGATATCGATAAATAACAAAGACTTCTCTTTTTTGAGCTCATCAAGTTTCATTGGTACTCCCTCTAAAGTTTTAAATCAGTCCCCCATCGCCATCCTCCCCCTAAAACTTAACCCTCCCACATCACCAAAACCTCAACAATTCCAGCTACATACACACCATCCAAACCACCCCAATAACAAAATGAACACCTTACAACCTCAAACTAAACCGCACCTAAAGATAAAAAACTCGAAAAAAATTCAAAAAAATTTTCGAAAATGTTAAGCTACTCCTCACACAAAAAAAGGAATGAAAAGTGCCAGAACTTCCAGAAGTTGAGACAATCAAATCACAATTATCCCACGTTCTCCCAATGAAGATCCAAGACGTAGTCTACTCAGATGTGAGTGATTCAATTGTGAAGGACAAGGACTTCAACCCACAGGGCATGACTCTCCAAAGAGTCGAACGCCAGGGAAAAGTTCTGCGCTTCTTTTTCACCGATACACATGGCAATGAGTGGCGTGCGATTTCAGGATTAGGGATGTCGGGATCGTGGAGGATTGCAACTGAAGAAATTACTGAAAAGCATACTCACATAAAACTCATTGGCACAAATGCCAAAGGCCCGCTGCACTTGGGCTATATTGACCCGAGGCGCTTTGGTGTTTTTCATCTCTACTCTCCACCTAATGAAGCGACTTGGTTAACTCGACTAGGCCCAGATGTTTCTAAGGCAGAGTTCACACTTGAGTATCTTTTGATGCTAAAAAAAGAAAGGCCTAATAAAGTTTTAAAACCATTTCTTTTGGAGCAGAATTTTTTTTCGGGTGTTGGTAATTATATGGCAAGTGAGATTTGTGCTCACGCTGGAGTTCGCCCGACTCGTCGAATGAAGACACTCACAAAGCTTGAGTTAGAAAAAGTTTTCATGGCCATAAGAATTGTTCTTGATGATTCCATCGCAACAGGGGGCACGACTTTTTCAGGTGGCTACCAAGATGCCTTTGGTGAAAAAGGTGAAGGCGTAAAAAATCTTGTGGTGTTCTATCAGAAGATTTGTCAGCTTTGTAAGAAGACGCAAGTGAAGAAGATCACACTTGCACAGCGTGGGACTTACTATTGTCCGAAGTGCCAGAAGTAGAATTATTCAACTAAGAGAGATTCATCAATTTTGTAATTATTTAGCTGATTGACCAAATAGAGTCTTCCCTTCTTGGTAATGATACGAAAGAAATCATTTCCAATTTCAGGGTCGCGAAGTTTTTTACGAAGGCGGCTAAGGCTTACATCCATTGTGTTCTCACTTGTTGAACCAAAGAGAATATCAGAGAGCTTCCCCTTTTCGCCATTTCCCACGCGATTGATGAGGCGAAAGAGTTCCATATCGGTGCGACTAATGACATGAAAGAGTTTATATTTTTCCATCAAATGAAAGCGGCCAAAGAGGGCCTCGATATAATCATCCACTTTCATACTCTTTAAGACACAAAGATTTCCTCCAAGTGGTAGGAAGCGATTAAGATTTCTTTGAGAGAAGTCTTCGATAACATAGACATATTTAAGTGTGGTGTATTTAATCTCTTCAATTAAATCATCAGGGATAGTATCGAGTTCAATAATAAGAAGCTCCCCAATACCTGTACTAGAAGGTAGTTCTTCAATGTACTCAATAGGAAGTCCGAATGCTTCTTCAATAGCATCCGCATAAAAGAGCTTTCTATTATCTGTTGTGTAGGCCAAAATTTTCATCTCTACCTCCAAGTAATTTTACTTGAAAGTACTTCAATGAAATCTTAATTTTTTTCTAATAAATATTTTGGAATTTCGTAATTCGTTAAACGACTCACAATATAAAGCCTTCCGCTCTTTGTAATAATACGAAAGAAATCATCACCAATTTCAGGATCACGTAACTTCTTTCTTAAGCGGCTTAAGTTAACATCCATCGTGCTCTCACTTGTGGAGCCAAAAATGAGTTCACTTAATTTAGACTTCTGTCCGTTGCCGGCCCTTAAGATAAAGCGAAATAATTCAGTGTCGGTATGACTAACAAGATGGAGCATCTTAAACATTTCCATTTGATGGATACGGCTTGTGAGAATTTCCATGAAATCTTCAAACGGTGTGCCCTTAACTGCAAAGAGATGGCCTCCAATTGGTAGCAGGCGATTTAAGTTGTGTTGCTTGAGTGTGTCTACCAGCGTCACAAACTTAACTCTCGTGTACTGGGCCCTCTCAATGATCTCATCAGTGATCTCATCTAAATCTAAAATGAGTATTTCACCTGGAGAAAGTTCAAATGGAAGCTCATCTAAATACTCAAACTTGGCACCATAGAGGGCCTCTATCTCCGCTTCCCTAAAGATTTTCTTGTGATTTGACGTGTAAGCCTTTAATTTTATTGACATAGTAAACCTTACGTATTTGTAAGTAAATAATATTGCCTAAACATATTATCATCATGTTGTACCAATAACAATAGTTGGTAAATAATAAAACTGGAGGTTATGGATGAAAGAAAGAAGAGTGTTTGAGAACATCGCTGAATTAATTAGAGTCAAAAGACGTTCTTTATCACCTAAGGTGTCACAACAAGGATTGTCGTACCGCCTAGGTTATAAGAACGGACAATTTATAAGTAATATTGAACGCGGACTATGCTCTGTGCCACTACGTTCACTGAATACAGTTTGTAGTGTTTTAAAAGTATCGAAAGAAGAACTTAAAGAAGTACTTCTAAAAGATTACGAGCAAACAATTGATAATTATTTCGCGGAAGCGGCCGAACAAGAACAGGCCAGCGCGAGTGTTGAGGCGAGGGACGCTTCAGCATCTAGTGACAAGGAACTGAAGGTAAATTTTGAATTTGCCAGCAGTTTAGTCATCTAATATAGGGTGACTTCGATTACCCTCAGGTGTACTCAACAAGCACTTCGATTCAATATAATCTGAGTACACCTGAGGAACTTTTTCAAATTAAGAAATTTAGGCCATAATGCTCTCACTACAAAGTACACGCACACGAGGTCTAAATGGAAACTCAATCCCCATTACAAAAATTAATTAATCATTTTAAAAATAAACGCGGCCAAATCTATACGGCCTCATTCTTTTCAGTCTTAAATAAAGTATTTGATATTGCTCCTCCCCTGCTTATCGGTCTTGCCGTTGACACAGTTGTCAAACAAGAAGACTCATTTCTCGCAGGCATGGGAGTCTCTGATAAAATCCATCAAATCTATATCCTAGGTTTTCTAACTTTTATTATTTGGGCCCTTGAGTCCCTCTTTGAATACCTTTTAAAACTTTGGTGGCGCGGACTTGCTCAAGAAGTTCAACACGACCTTCGAATGGAAGCCTACGATCACCTCCAAAACCTACATATTTCTTTCTACCAAGATAATAACTCAGGGAATTTAGCGACCATTCTAAATGACGACATCAACCAACTTGAGCGCTTCTTAGATGTTGGGGCCAATGATATTATCCAAACCCTAACAACAGTCGTTTCAATTGGTGCAATCTTCTTTTATCTTTCACCGCAAATCGCCCTCCTATCACTAACACCAGTACCATTTATTCTTTGGGGAAGTTTCTACTTTCAAAAGAAGGTACAACCTCGTTATCAAAATGTTAGAAGCGAAGCTGGTCTTCTTGCCAGTATGCTTGTGAATAATATTGCGGGGATGATGACAATAAAATCATACGTTGCTCAAAAATTTGAATACGAACGCCTCGAGAAACAATCAAATCAATATGCCAAGGCCAATAAAGATGCCATTCGCGTCTCTTCTTCTTTTAGCCCAATCATTAGAATGGCCGTTCTATGTGGATTCCTCTTTACCCTTATCATCGGTGGTATCGACGTTCTTGATGGAAAGCTAGAAGTTGGATCTTACTCAGTTCTAATTTTTTTGGTTCAAAGATTACTTTGGCCACTAACAAGACTTGGTGAAACTTTTGATCTCTACCAAAGATCGATGGCCTCAACGTCTCGTGTGATGGAGTTAATTGAAACAGAAGTTAAAGTAACTGATGGTGGAAAAGAGCTTCAAGAATTTAAAGGCGCTGTTGAATTTAGTGGCATCAACTTTAAATATGATGAAGAAGACAATACAGGTCTTAAAGATATCAATCTAAAAATTGAAGAAGGACAAACCATTGCCCTAGTAGGACCTACTGGTTCAGGAAAGTCCACAATGCTAAAACTTCTTCAACGCTTCTATGATCCGCAAACAGGGGCCGTAAATTTTGATGGCCACAATATTCGTGAGCTAAAACAAAACTCACTGCGCTCACATATTGGTTTTGTTTCGCAGGAAACTTACCTCTTTCATGGAACAGTTCTTGAAAATATCATTTATGGCTCACAAGGTGCATCTGAAGTTGATGCCATGAGAGCGGCAAAGCTTGCTGAAGCACACGACTTTATCGAGCTTCTGCCAAATGGTTATCAGACCATTGTTGGAGAGCGCGGTCAAAAACTTTCAGGTGGCCAAAGGCAGCGTATTGCCATTGCTCGTGCCATCTTAAGAGATCCGAAGCTTTTCATTTTTGATGAGGCAACAAGTGCAATTGATAATGAAACAGAAGCGGCCATTCAGCGCTCTCTTAAGACAATCACAAAAGGGCGTACAACAGTCATGGTTGCCCACAGGCTTTCAACGATTATTCACGCGGATCAAATCTGTGTTTTAAATGAAGGAAAGATTGAACAACGTGGAACTCACGAAGAACTGATCGCTCAAGAAGGTATTTATAAAGCTCTATGGAGTGTTCAGACAGGAACTGCCTAAACTAGAAAGCAAATTTAAGTGAAGAATAAATGGTGTCGTTAGCTCGATAAGCTGACCAATAAGAATTCTTATTTGGTGACTTAATCAGCTCGGCACCTAAATTTAAACTAGCAGCACCACGCCAGAAAGCATAAGTCGCTTCAGCTTTTAAGATAATATCATCGCGATCAAAGTCATATTTTAAATCCCCCATCACATTGATGAAGTCATTAAAGTAATAACGCCCACGCATCCCAAGAGCATTACTCCACTTCGCCGTATCAGAGAAGAAATCATCTGATCCACGCTCATTATTAGTAAGAAGGTTGATATAGTTTACAGAAAACATATAGTAACCTTGGTTTACGTTAAATGAGACAGAGGCGTAACTTTCTTTTTCGTAGTTAGGCTCGATATTGAAATATTCTGATTCGAATTTCTTATTTTCTTCACGACTAAAGTCAACAACCTTAAAGTCATTTCCAAAAGTCGCTGTCGGGTCACTCATATCAATACCGGCAACCATTTGGACGTCACCTAGCTGCTGCTTATACTGAATCCCATAATAAAGATGGTGGTTAACAACCGGAGAAGCATCAACAGCAATAACGTCGCGATCTTGATCAAAGCGAGCATCAGCATTCATCTGTAGGCTATTTTGTGGCTTATAGATAAAGAAGGCCGAAATCTCTGAGCTCTTCTCTTCATTAGTTCCAGAAAGTCTAAATCCAAGAGACTTATTCTTTACAACATCATTATAGATATTAGGCATATCAATTGTGTAATAAAGAGGAAGAACATTACCTTCAAGTACCGTGTACTTTGGAGGAAGCCTTACCCACTCACTCTTACTCGATACATCCCCATTTTCAATCTCAAGTCCTGGGTTCATCCCCGGAACAAAGAAGTATGAGAAGAATACTGAAAAATTGAGATTCTTATTAAACTTGCGATCGTATTGAATACCGACTAGGCCTTCCTTCTTTTCAGAAAGTAGGTAGAAACCTTGATTTGGGTTCAGTGTACTAAGTAGCCAGTAGTCTTCATTCTCATTCCACCTAAGAAGCTGTCGACCAAGTGAGATACGATTATCTTCATCTTTGAACTCGATATAGGCCTCAGGCATTGAAAAGTTAAAGGCCGGCTCTTTTGTGACATAGGCCCTTGCTGCAAATTCACCGTAGACTTTACCATTCCACGCTCTCGTCTCATAATTTCCTTCGATTTGGGCCCAGTCGTCGTACTCAGACTTCTTAGCTGGATCATTTAAACGTTGGAATTTCTCGTAAGACACACTTCCGTCAAGCTGTGCGTAGACAGCAAGGCCAGATAGCGACACGCATAATAATGTAATTTTTTTGATGAATTTATTCATTAAAATTAATTAAATCAGAAAAGAATCGTAAATAGAAGCTTTTAACTCGGATTTGGTAGCTATTACCCTGAGTGTTAACACTTTTGACAGTATACTGTTAGAAATTGTGTACACTTTTAACGCAGCTCGTAAAAACATTTCAAAATATTCGGTTATTCCTTTTCATTTAACTAGAAATTTTCTAGAATTTGGGTGAGGGAATTATGATTAAACACACTAAGTTATTGAAATTACGAGATTTCATTGCCTACCTCTTGGTAGCACTACTAGTTTCGTCTTGTGGTTTCGTCAATGATGACCCTGTCGAAGGTGCAGACATCGCTGAGTATGACGGAATTTCAGCTAGTTGCAAAATCGACACGGATCGTATCAAAAAATTATTCGAAGTTAATATCGAAAAAGACCTTAATTGTGTCCAAGATACACTAAATAAATTCAAATATGTTGAGTCTAGAGATAATCGTTTCTTCTTCCGCGAAGATATCGTGAAGTTTGCTCGCAAATATATGGATAATCCAGCAGGCTCTGCTGATGATATTATCGAAGGCCTTGATCTTCTTTTCAAGCTGAACACTCTCCTTCAAAGAGATATCCCGGGACAAATGTCTCGTACGAAGATTGATTCTTTCTTTCAAATCCTAAAAGAATTTAACCGCTCAGCAGTTAAGATCGTAGCGACAGTAAAAGAGCTACAAAAAGTAAAATCAAAAGAAGACTATTATAAGACTTCGGCGATCCTTAGAACTCAGGCCGATGCCTTTTCTGCAAACCTAAATGAAATCCTTCAACAAATCCCTGGGCCGGCACAGGCCATTGATATTCAAAGTCTAATTCTCGACATTACAAGAGACCTTAAAGACTTTAAACTTGGTAAGGAGCTTCTAAACTCACTACTATTTGCTAAGAAGCTATTTCTTGGTGGTTCACGTATCTACGTTGATTCTGATGAGTTTGCCCAACTATTCACTTTCTTCCCAGTTTTCTTACAAAATACAATTGATATCTTCTTCCTTAAAAAGGAATACTTTGAAGATGGTTCTGAATATTTCAACAAGCTTGCAAATAACCTAGAAGAGCTAAAGCTCTTTGTTTACGAGCACCAGAAAGAAGAAAATATCATTACGATTGCCGACATCAATAATATCATTGATGAATTCTTCAATGAAGATGATGACTTTATCTCAACAATTCTTGGAACGAATAAAGATACTAACGTTAAGCTTAAGTCACTTATTCGTTATGCAAAAAGAGACCTAATTCGTGGTAATCCAGAAGTCTTCTCTTATGCTGATGTTGAGCTTTCACTTGGTGTTGTTAACGTTGCCCTAAGATCTTTTGAATCAGTAAATGTCTTAAATGACCTTGTTAAAGAGATCGAAGGCAAAGACTTTAATAGTAAAATTGAAATCAAGAAGCAATTCCGCGCAGAAGTTGGACGCCTAAGTGAAAACGCAAAGAAGCTATTAGACGAAGATATTTCAATTCCTCGTAACCACGAGATGAATGTTCTTAAATTCGCTAATGATACAATCAAGCTTTATGACATTGATCTCATCGAAGACGTTGTTAAGTCGTTTATGGCCCTAAAAGTTGTGACAACTGGTGGTAGCCGTGAAACACTTCTTTTCCCAGAGCTAATGACACTTCTATCAAAGACAGACCCTCTTGCGGCCCTATTCTTTGACCTGAAATATCTAGCTAAGGAATACCTAGAAAAGACTCCACTAGAGAAGAATAATTTCTTCCTCGCTCAAGTTAGATCGGTTCAAGACCTTATTCTAAATGAGCTTGAAAATGATCAAGTTATTACAGTTACAGATATTAATAAGCTAATTGAACAATTCTTTAATAAGCCTGAAGACCTTGGTAAAGGGATCGCTATTAAGAACCTTGTTCTTAATTATAAAGATAATATTTTAAGACTTCCGCCAGAAGTTGATTATCTTTCATTTAAGCAATTTAAGTCGACAGTAAATGTTGTTGCCATTGTTTATCGCTACCTAGCATTCCTCGATATGCATATTGAGAATGTTAAGCTTTTTAAAGATGACGATTCAAAGACAGCGAGAAAAGTTATCTCAAAAAAGGAATATGTTAACCAATTCCTATCGATTAAAACGGAATTAGCAAATTACCTTCTTGATAAGGACTTTGTTAACCAAGATGGACTAATTAAATCACTTATCGCTCGTCTTAAAGAGTCAGGCGGAATGTTTAAGGAGCCATTTAACTGGAAGCTTTACTCAGAGGCCATGGCCCTTAAGGGACTTGTTCTTGGTGGTAATAACCTTATTTTAAATCGTGATGATCTTTACCACTTAACTGAAAAATCACAATCACTTGCAGAAGTACTTTATGATGCATTCTTCACAGACTTCTCTGACGAGACTCAGTCAGTACAGAATACGGCGAAGGTTCTTGAGCTCCTACGTAAGACTCGCTCAATCTTCCACCCTATCACTGAAAAGAAGAATTACTTTACAGCAAAAGAGATTCTTTCATTTGGTGATGAGCTAATTAAAGAGCTTAACCGCAGGTCAGATAACCCTAAAGATGAAAGTGAGCTACTTAAGCTTTCAAACTTTAAGCGTACACTAATTGACTTTACTCAGCGTATTTTTGATCCAATTCCACGCTCGGAGCTAATGTATCCAATTCCATGTAAACCAAACCCGGCCTATGATGCCGATAAGCAAGGTAGTTCTAAATGGATTTGTTCAGAGCTAGATCCTCCGGGAAGTGAGAACTTTGATCTCATGATTACAAGTGATGCTGTTAATCGTATCCTCGATATTGCAGATAGCGCATTTGAGACTCTTCTATTCTCAGATTCGACTTTCCAATTCTTCAATGAGAGAATGAATACGCCTAAGCCGCTTTACATTGATCGTCGTGAATACCCAACAGAAAGAGAAGTTCCTGAGTATAAACTAATCACGAAGAAATCATATGTGGTTCTTATTGAAGAGTTTACAAAAGTTGCACGCGACTACCGTTACTTTAGAAATAAAGATGGTTTCCCAACTTACCAAGCGGATATCGTAAGAAATAAGACAGGGTTTAACTCAATCATGCTCTTTAGAAATGTGCTTCCACACATGCTTGAGGGTTATAAGACAGAAGGTGATACAACTCCTCCAAGACAGTCAAAAGGTTTATCAGATAACCAACTTAATAATGCACTCGTTGGACTAAAGGCCGCTCTAGAAGAGATGGGGCTTTGGACAGAAGACTTTAAGACATTTGGTGAAAATATTCTTCTTCTATCAGACCTTTTCCAAGCGACTTCTGGTGGTGACCTTTTTATCAACCTAGATGAAGTGAGTGAGTTCATTGAACTAATCTTTACTGCTGCAAAGATTACAACTTTGATCGAAGAAAACTTATACGAAGAAAAAGAGTGCGATACTAGAATTGATGAAGCAGGCTTCTCAGTCATGGACTCAAAGTGTATTCGTACAAAATTCTTTGATAAGTTATTTGGAGAGGAAGAGCTAAATCTTTCGAAGTACTTCCCTCGTCTAAAAGAATACGTAAATAACAATAGCAGAGGACACGTTGTCGAGTTCATCAAAGGTGTCGAGATCTTCTCAAGAAGTGTTGAAGATGTTGATAAGATTTGGTGGAGAAAGAAAGACTTCACTCTTGTTATTGGAGCAATGTTAAATATCGAATCGACTTATATTCGTTTTGATAGAAACGCAGATAATAAATTGGACCGTGGTGAACTGGATCGCGGTTACAAGGATGCATATAAGAACGCAATCATTAGTATTGCTAAACTAAAAGGTAAATTAAAGACCTTTGGACGTACAGCATTCTTCTACCTACTAAAGTACCACAAAGACCCAGGTGTGGTTAATATCGCTTGGACTCACGTGTGGTTTAAGAAATACTTCAATGATTTTGAGGCCAAGCGTCTTGATATCAGTGAGCTACTAAGATTCTTAGTAGACAAGCGTAAGCCAGAGGATCCTTCAATTATGTTTAAGGAAGAATTGGCAGCTTGTGCACTAGGTAGAGCAGATGTTGATGAAGATGAGTTAAACGAGATTTTCAAGGGTATGAGTATTGAAATGATCGAAGCACAAATCAAGCAATGTCACGCTGACTACGTCCAATCAAACGGAAGTGAAGCATTTTATGGAAATTTTCATTAATCAAACTGTTGCCATCCTAATCGATGGCAACAATATCGAAAGAAGTATTCACAGCATAACAAATAACTCAAATACGATGGTTAATTTTGATACGCTCATCCCAAAACTCCTAGATAATCGAGGGCTTAATCGCCTGATCTATTTCAGAGAGGGAAAGAATATCTCTTCTAAACTTACTGAGCGATTACACAATCACTACTACGGTTCGGTTATCCCTTGCCACAAGAGTGCGGATATCCCTCTGACAATTAAAGCGACACAACTTGCCTCAAAGGTTGATACAATTATCATTCTTTCTGGTGACTCCGATTATATCGAGCTTGTTCGCCACTTAAGAGCAGAAGGTGTTCGTGTTGAAATCGCCTCAATCCCAGAAACGACTTCGAGCCTACTTGTGGAAGAAGCCGACTATTATCACGAAATTGATGAAAGTGATTGGTTTGAGCTACAAGGTCAATCAAGACAGACTAGGCCTAAGAAGTATAGTAAGAACAAGCGAAACTAATTTAAGACTGAAGAAGGTATCGACTTAGACAAAGCTCAGATAAAGAGTGATCAACTTCCTTTAGCTTTTCTTTTAGATCAGCGACAGGAACAAGTTCTAGCTCGATATCTTCGTCTTCATCAAAATTTTGCTTTCCATCAGGACGACAATTTTTAGCTAGATAGAAGTGAGCAGTATTGCTCATAAAAGCAGGATTTACACTAACCGGACTTAGACTCTCCCACTCATCGCTGATGTAGCCAGTCTCTTCTTCCAGCTCTCTCTTGGCGGCAGCAAGAGGGTCTTCACCGCGCTCAACAGCTCCGGCCGGAGTTTCAATTGTGATAACGTCTTTCCCAAAGCGATACTGCTTAACGAGGACAACTTTATTATCTTCAGTAATGGCAACAATATTCACCCAATCTGCGAGACGAATAATGTCATACGGGCCTGCTCCTATTGGCTTCGTTGGATGATTGGCAACAATGGTTTCATATAAAAAGATATTGCCACGATAAACGTTCTTTCTCTCTTTAATAATCCACTTTTCCATCTTACCTCCTAGAATTCCATTAGCATGGCGGCATCATTTGGCTTTGTTGCCTCTAAGATTTTCTCATTTGTACGATCTCTTAGTTCAAGATATTTAATGAAAGCATCCTTTCCGATCTTTTCTAAAAGAAGATCATCATATTTTTTTTGAATTTCGCGATCAAAGGCCATCTCTTCTTCAGTAGGATTGTAAGTATAGTTTTCACCGTACTTCTCTTCTAACTGTTCATGCATTTCTTCAAAAGCAGAGACCTTATCATTGAAGAGACCTTCTCTCATACTCAAATAGTCTTTATATTCTTTTTCAGTAAGTCCGAGCTCAGAAATAAATAACTCTTTTACATTTGTCAGCCACTCTTCTTCAAGGCGATCAAACTCTTCTTCTTTGGCCTCTAGCCTTCTCTCAAGATCCTCATCGTCCACAACGTCCAGATCTAATTTGGCAGCATTACCATTAGGCTCAACCGCCTCGGCACTATCATCATTTCCAGCGGCTATTTTCTTAGCTGGCGTATCCTCAAATTCAACAACTTGAACTTGAGAAGTCATAATGTCCTTGGCTGTTTTTGAATTTGATTGTTGAGAAGTGAAAAGGTAGAAACCACCGGCGGCGATGGCAAGTATGATTATAGCAATTACGATTTTTTTCATAAATTAACTCAAGGTTTAATATTTTCAAATATAATATTAGCACCTAAACGCTTAGCTGTCCTCATTTGTTCTTTAGTTCTTACTGTCCAAAAGACAATATTATTAAAAGTAAAATGCTTGATGATACTAAGCTGTACCTTTGAGTATGTGTCGATATCAAGGCCTATATAGTCTGGCCTGATGACTGGAATGAAAGTCATATTCTCTAAGAGCTTCTGTTTGAGAGGGTTAAGAGTCGTGTCACTAAAATCTCTTGTGACAAGAAGGCCTAAAATCACGGCCGGATAGTGTTTGCGAAACCACTTAAGAGTAAATGGATTGAAGGATTGAATTGTATAATCCCCTTCATAGCCTTGAAGGATCTTCATTACTTCAGACTCAAGCTCCCCCGTATGTTCGTAAACCTTAAGTTCAATAATAAGTGGAACTTGTCCGTCTACTAACTCCAAAACTTCTTTGAGGGTTGGAATTTTCTCTTTTGTTTCGTTGATGTAGAGTTGTTTTAGGCTATCAAGAGTATATTGAGAGACCTTTCCGTTGCTACCGGTAAGTCGCTCAAGAGTCTCATCATGAAAGACCACCACATGGCCATCACTTGATAAGTGGACATCTAATTCAATAGCGTAATTATGTTTAATGGCCGCCTTGAAAGCGGCCATCGTATTTTCAGGTTTTTTATCGTCGTGTAAACCACGATGGGCAATATAAGTATCGAGATAGAATGCCATTATAATGTTCTTAAGAACATACGAAGATCTGATTTATCCTCTTCACTAAGTAGTTCGTTCCCCTCTTTATCCGTAAAGATTCGATTATAGTGACCTGCATTTGAAAGTCCAGGTAACTTTGTATTGTAATATGCTTCTCTAACTCTTCTCTCTTCAGGAATATCCATTCCCACAGGAAAACCATTGCAATCAAAATCAAAGTCAAGCATCGGATCCACTGCTGGGATCTGATAGAATTCCTTCACACGCTTTGACGGCTCAGTCATAAGCTCACAAAGGTTTGGAATTGAGTTATTGTGCATATACGGCCAACGCGCCCAAATCCCGTTTAGTGGAGGTGGTACATATCCCTTTTGTGGCTCAACTACTGTCTTCATCCACTTAGAAATGGCAAGTTCATTTAAAGCATCTGCAAAGTAAGCCGTTCCTTGGTAACGAAATGGATCTGTTCCAACATCCTTAACAGGAGTTTTCTCATGATAGATAAGTTTTCTTGTTTTGATCTGCTCACTCTTAGGCATCAGCCCAGAAAATGGAAGGTCCCAATTCTTCTGATACTCACCGTGACATTTCTGACAACGATTTTCAAAATGCTTCTGTCCTCTTTTTGCAGCATCAATATCAATTCTTGAAACATCAAAGAAGTCATCAATACGAGGCGCTTTTGTTGAGAAGGCCGCGGCCGTAAGTTCTTTAATAATTTCAGGATTATCTTGAAGCCATTTTTCTAGCTCATATAAATCAGTTCCACGCCCAAGCTCATTCCAAAGGAAATTTGTAAAGATTGGGTTTCCTGCAACAATTGAACCATCTGATAGCCAACGAGTTTTATACTTCAGTGTCCACCAAGGCATAGGCTTTGAGTCAGCAACTGTTGACTTTAATGGATTAAATCTTGGAAAGACTTCATTTAGTTTCGACTTTGAAGCATACGCATCTTGCTTTCTGTGAGCAAGAGACAGTGCAACTTGTGGAAGAGAAGTATCAAGTCCTAGAACCATTGGTGATGCTGCTCCAACAGCGTGAATATTCTTCTTTGTTCTCTTAAGCATTGCTACTTCATCATCAGTAGCATTCGTAACTTTTTGGAAAGTCTTAGTTGGAATAAATGGAAGTAGCTTCTTAGCTTTTACAAAGAGCTCATTTGCCTTAACTGTTTTATTTGTAAGGCCCATAACTGATGTGCCAAAGAGACTAGCAGAGTGGCAAGTGGCACAACTAAAAGTCAGACCTTTCCCCCACTTCGTATCAACAATACTGGCACCCATATAGTAGTCAGGTTTATATCCTTCTGGATAAGGGATGCGGTAAATTCCCGTAGCATCTTCGTCATTGTATGGATTAAGTCCAAGCCACTGATAGAAAGATTCAACACTATTAATACCAAATTGCTTTTCACCAAGAGTTGTTAAAACAAAGTTAACAAATTTCTCATCACGAAGTTCAAAGAAATTATTAAAAGCATCATATGGGATGAGAAGTCCTGTAACACTTACTGGCCAAACCAGTGCATGCTTCAGTCCATCTTGCGTGACTTGCTCATACTCTTCTTGAGAAAGTTGGTAGAGGTTTTCTCGATTCTCACCCTTTTCAATCTTAGCATCACGTCCCCAATTAGGTGCGTATGAAAAGGCCTGTAAACTAATTAGTAGTAAAAATAGTGATTTCATCCTCTCTCCCCTCAAAGATTTAGAATAAGATTAGTTTCTTGCGAGTGTAATCTTCCATCGCATATGCGATCCCTTCACGGCCAAGTCCAGAATCCTTGATCCCTCCATAAGGCATGGCATCCATGCGAAATCCTGGGACGTTATTGAAGATAATTCCTCCAACATCAATTCGTTGACTTGCTTCCTTCATATTTACTAAGCTGTTCGTAAAAACACCAGCTTGGAGTCCGTATTTTGAATCATTTACAAGCTCAATGGCCTCTGAAAATGAGTCATAAGGCTCTAGAATCACGACAGGACCAAAGATCTCCTCTGAAACCACCTTCATATCCAAGTCTGTATTCGTTAGAACCGTTGGTGCATAGATATGGTGGTCCTCATCGATAATATGGCCACCACATAGAAGTTCGGCCCCATTTGAGATGGCCTCTTGCACCCACTGATGAATTCTCTCAAGTGCCCCCTCATTAATCACAGGGCCATTAATGACACTCTCATCTTTTGGGTTACCTGAACTAATGGTTTCAACTTGCTCAAGAAATTGCTCCACGAATTCATCAAAGATTTCACTGGCAATGAAAACTCTTTGAGTCGAGATACAAATTTGTCCCGAGTATAGAAATGAGCCCGTAGCAATTTGAGATGTCACGGCCTCCATGTCTTCAACGTCATTAACAATAACAGCAGCATTCCCACCAAGCTCCAGAAGACACTTCTTCTTTCCACTTAAGGCCTTAAGGGCCCAACCAACTTTTGCACTTCCCGTAAATGAGAAAACATTGATTCTCTCATCTTCTAAGAATCTTTGTGCAAGCTCGTCTTCACAGATCACAATATTCACAACACCTTTTGGGAAGCCAACTCGTGAAAGTAGTTTTGCAAAGGCCAGTAAAGTTATTGGCGTTTGCGGTGAAGGCTTAACGATAATGCTACAACCAACAGCAAGTGCTGGAGCAATTTTATGAAGAGCGAGATTTAGTGGAAAGTTAAATGGAGAGATGCCAAAAACGATTCCCTCTGGTTCGTGTCGAACCATGGCCATCTTATCAGCTCCTGGCCCATAAGAAAGATCAGGAGTTTCACTACTGTGATGACGTGCCTTCTCGCCAGCGAGTCTAATAGTTTCCACACAGCGAGCAATCTCACCCTTAGCATAGCTAATTGGCTTCCCCGCTTCTAGACAAATTAGATGAGAAAAGAAAGCGGCCTCTTCCTCTAAGAAATCAGCAAGTTTTAAAAGTAGTTTGCTTCTTTGTGCGCTATCGAAATTTTGAAACTCCTCAAATGCATTAAGTGAAGACTGAATAACTTTTTCGTACTGATAAGAAGCTAAGAGATCCACTTCATTTAAAATACTTTGATCGTATTTATTTAAGACTTCTATTGAGTTCTCACCATAAAGAAATTCATCGTCCACAAATGAGGAACGAAATTGCGAAAAATTTTGCATAAAAAAACCACCTTGCTTAAGGTGGTATTGTATCTATTGTGAAAATAATGGGTCAATTAATATTGCTTAAAAATCGAATTCACTACCTGCATGCTGGGTGGTCAATTCATAATTCAAGGATGGATTATTTTTTAAGAAGAGGTCTTCGCCTCCCATAAATAATTTGATGGAACATAAGTAACAAAGTTTAATTTTAACTTCTCTACCATTGAAGCTTGAGTACAATCTTGCTTTAATCATCTTGCTTCTGCGAGGTCCGTTGGCCAATGACCAGTTACGCCCTGCAGCTGAACATGCATCACACATCGCTACCACCCCTTGTTATTTCAAATAGATAAATTGTGTTTAACAACAGTTTCTATAGATTTTATCGTCATTCTAAAATAAAACTTAATAAATTTATAGTTACTGTATTTTCAGATATTTACGTTTTACGGATTCGGCCCAAAGTGCCAAACTATTTGGTCAGCAAATATTCTCTGGCCAGAAAAAATTCCCTCGTGATACCTTTTATAAGTTATTGAAAATCAACGAATTCGGAGAAGTTAATGACTGCAACTATCAGCCCATTAAAAGTAAAAAATCATCTTGCATCGGCACCGACGACGGCCCCAATTTATGCAACTAAAATTCATAACTTAGCGGGAGAAGAAATCACTCTTGCTGACCCAAAAGCGACAAGAGCTCTTGTTGCCCTAATGAATCAACACGCAGTTATTGGTGGAGCAGCTTGCCACTGGGGAGGCCCTGCGGCTTTCGCTGAGATGATGAGTGCCCTACACTCAATTATGTTCTCACAAGGACCAAATTGGTTTGAGAAATTTAACTTTGTAAACGATGCTGGTCACGCAGAAAACGGAATCTATGCTCTTCGTGCAAACCTAGGCTTTGATGGCCTTACATTCGAAAGCCTAAGAGGTTTCCGTTCAATAACTTCTAAACTTACTGGTCACGGTGAAGCTCACCTAAACCCAGAAGGTGTTTTCATTTCTAACGGTCCTCTAGGTTCAGGACTTCCTCAAGCTCAAGGTCTTGCTCTTGCAGATAGAGCAATTGGAAACGATCGTGTAACTATTTGTACAATCTCAGATGGTGGTTGTATGGAAGGTGAAGCACGAGAAGCAATGGCAGCAATTCCGGGACTTGCACAGAAAGGAAAGATGAATCCATTTGTTATGATCGTCAGTGATAATAACACTAAACTTGGTGGACGTATTACAGAAGATAGCTTTGACATGAAAGGAAGCTTTTTGGCCCTAAGAGAAATGGGTTGGGATGTTGTTAGAATCGAAGAAGGACACAACCTAGAAAGAGTTTACCAAGCAATCGAAGAAAATATTGCAAAAGCAAAATCAAATGAACTTAAGCCAGTTGCTCTTGTTATCAAGACAATCAAAGGTTACGGCGTTAAAGCGACTGAAGAAGCAAAGTCTGGTGGACATGGTTATCCACTAGGTGCATATGATGAAAAACTTATCTCTTTCCTTGAAGAAATTTATAGCGGTGAAACTTGTCCTGAAGAATTTACAAATTGGGCAAATGAAATCCTAGCTTCAAAGCCAGCTCCTAAAGAAGGATCAAAGAGTTCAACACCTTCAGACAAGGTTCAACCAGGTCTTGCCAATGCAATGATTAAGGCAACAAAAGAAGGGCTTCCAGTATTTTCTGTAACGTCTGACCTTGCAGGTTCAACTGGTGTTGCGGGCTTCCATAAAGAATTCCCTAACCACTATGTCGATATTGGTATTGCAGAATCTAATATGGTTTCAACTGCAGTTGGTATGGCAAAACAAGGATTCATTCCTGTTGTTGATACATTTGCACAATTTGGTGTCACAAAAGGAAACCTTCCTTTAATTATGTCTCAACTTTCACAAGGTGCTGTGATTTGCTTATTCTCACACACAGGATTCCAAGATGCTGCTGATGGTGCTTCTCACCAAGCGACAACTTACTTCTCTGCTGTTGCAGGTATTCCAAATACAACAGTTATTGCTCTTTCAACAAAAGAAGAAGCTGAAAGCCTAATGTATCAAGCGATTAAGAGATACGAAGAAGCTGTTAATAAAGGTGAAACACCAGAAACAACAGTATTCTTCTTTGGCCGTGAAAAACACCCAGTATCATATACTGAAGGTGGAAGCTACGGTTGGGCAAAAGCACAAGTTCTAAGACAAGGAACAGATGGAATCATCGTAACTCACGGTCCACTTGTTCAACAGGCCCTTAAAGCTGCAACAGAACTTGAAGCAAAGGGAAAAAATATTACAGTTATTAATAACCCATTCATTAACAAGATTGATGTTGAAACATTTAAAGATCAACTAGCAAAGAATGGAAATAAAATTGTCACTGTTGAAGATCACCAACTAACAGCTGGTGCTGGTGCGATGTTATGTCACGCTCTAAAACAAGAAGGACTTGAATTTAATATGAAGTCTCTTGGAAATGATGGCCACTTCGGTCAATCTTCTTATACTGCACTTGAGCTTTATAAGAAATTTGGCTTTGATGCAGATGCAATGATCAATCAATTCTAATTAATACTAAGGCCTCAGTAATGAGGCCTTTTTTATAACCTTTCTTAGGCCCATAATAACCAAGCTTTAGCCGATATCCCCCTTAAGTCAAAATAATAAATAATAAGGAGGAATCGTGTTTCATTCCAAGAAAGTATTGTATCTCATTGTCCCCATTCTAATTCTAAGTTCTCTCTTAAGCTGCACTCGTGGTTCAAGATATTCATTTTCAAATGATTCTAAACCCGCATCACGATACACGCTTGATGCTCACAAGAAGGTTACACAAGAATTAAATTTTGATGACGACCGAGACTTTAAAGACTCTCAAAAAGGCTTTATTGCAAAACTGGAAGGGCCAATTAAGTCGAAAGATGGTATGAAGGAAATTTTTGATCCTGCCAAGTTCCCTTCTCTCACTCAAGGAAAACCACCAGAGACAGTCAATCCAAGTCTATGGCGTCAGTCTCAATTAACATCGATTAATGGACTCTTTCGCGTCTCTGATCATATCTACCAAGTAAGAGGAATTGACCTTGCTAACGTTTCTTTTATTCGCGGAAAAAAAGGCTGGATTATTATTGATCCACTCATGACAACAGAGACGGCAAAAACAGCATTAGAGCTTGTGAGAAAGAATGTTGAAAACTTACCTGTCACTGCCATTATTTTCACCCACTCTCATATCGACCACTTTGGTGGCATCTATGGAATGGCAAGTAAGCAAGAGCTAGAAAGTGGAAAGATTCAAGTGATTGCACCAAAAGACTTTGTCTATGAGTCAGTAAGTGAAAATGTTATTGCAGGTACGGCCATGAGTCGCCGTGCTGAGTATATGTATGCACGAACATTAGACTTTGGTCCACAAGGTTCGGTTGGAACAGGGCTAGGAAGCTACACTCCTAATGGTGAGTATGCTATTGCAAAGCCGACAATAACAATTGATAAAGACAGAAGCTTAGTTGTTGATGGTGTCACCATCGATTTTATGTTCACACCTGGAGCAGAGGCCCCGACAGAGATGATGGCCTACTTCCCAAGAGATAATGCTCTTTGTGGTGCCGAGATCCTAAGCCATACCATGCATAATATTCAAACACTAAGAGGTGCTCAAGTTAGAGATAGCCTTACGTGGTCTAAGCATATTCAACGAGCTCTTGAGAAATATATTAAGGCCGACATTCTCTTTGCCTCACACCATTGGCCAACCTTTGGAAATGATCGTGTCGTCTCTCATATGGTCTCTCAAAGAGATCTCTATAAGTTCATTCACGATCAATCTGTGAATCGCTTAAACAAAGGACTTTCAGGTACAGAACTTGCCGACAGTATCGAGCTTAATAAGAATCTTGCAAAAAGCTTTGCGAATCGTGGCTACTACGGAAGTCTCAGTCATAACACTAGGGCCGTATATGATAAGTATCTAGGATTCTTTGATGGAAACCCAGCACACCTTAACCCTCTGCCAGCGGTTGAGTCAGCAAAGAAAACCATTGCCTATATGGGAGGAGCTGGAGATGTCCTCGAGATGGCCATTAAGGATTATAAAGTTGGTGAATACCGCTTTGTTGCTGAAGTTTTAAATAAGCTTGTTTTTGCTCAACCAAAGAACGTCAAGGCCAAGCAGTTATTAGCTGACACTTATGAACAATTGGCCTATCAAGCAGAGAATGCCACGTGGAGAAATTTCTATATTCAAGGAGCTCAAGAGCTACGCTATGGAGTCGGTGAGCCGGCACCGCCTACGGCCTCACCAGCAATTCTCTCTCAAATGGATACAGAGTTACTCCTCGACTATCTCTCTGTGCGAGTCAATTCAGAAAAGGCCAACGGTACTGACTTAACTCTTGAGCTGAATATTACAGATAGAAATGAAAAGTATTATCTAACATTAAGAAATAGCGTTCTTAATTATTCAAAGAGAAAGCCACAAGAACAAAATCGTCAATTGGCCTCTGATGATAATGCAAGCATCTCATTAAAGCATGGCCAATTTGTTAAACTTGCCATGGGAGCACTTTCCTTTGCTGAGCTTGACGAGAAAAATATTAACTATAGTGGAGATAAGAAAGTATTTGATAATCTCAATGAAACTCTCGATACCTTCCCTAGTACCTTTAATATCGTGACACCTTAAAAAAAAAGCCTCTGTACTACAGAGGCTTTTTATATTCTACGACCATTTTTTCTTCGAGATCTTTATAACAGAAGTTTTCTGGTGGGATAGAAGGTAGAATCACAACTCTAATTTTCCTACGCTTTAAAAAATTCCAACGAATTCCTTTAAAAACACCTTTTCCTGAAAATGAATAAAAACTTCCCCAGAGGCCTTTAATCACGATTGGAACGACTTGTGCGTTAGTCTGCTCAACGACTTTTTTAATTCCAGGCTGATACCTTCTTGGCTCACCATCACGAGTGATCCATCCTTCAGGAAAGAAGCCTACACAACGCTCTTCATTCAGTGTCAAATTTAACTTTGAATATGCTTCATCAAGTATTCTAGGATCTTCTTTTCTCGTTGCAATTGGAATTAAGTGCCCTTGCATAAAGAACTGCTTTAGCCCCGGAATATTATAATAGCGATGATCAATGACCCAACGAATAGGTCTTGGTGAAAGACTCATCACCACACCCCAGTCAACAAAAGAAGTATGGTTTGCAGCAATTACAAGTCTTCCTTCTTTTGGTATATTGTCTTCACCTTCAATCTGAATGTCGTAAAGAAAAGTTGTTAAAAGCTGAATAACAAAACGCCACATTTCTTCATGGAAGAAGTAGTAGCTGATCCCAGCGTAGATTAGATTCAGCCCACCAAGAATAAGAAGATTATCAAGAGCAGTTGAGCCCATCTTATTTAGGACAATAATTGAGACGGCCGCAACTACCATAAAAATAGCATTCCAAATATTATTGGCCGCAATTGTACGAGCAAGCTTCTCTAAAGGAGCACTATGCTGCATAAAAGTTAATTGTGAAATATAGAAGTTTCCACCAAATATTGTAATTAGAAGTAGATCAATAATCGCTCTAAGAGCAAGCGGTTGTGCAAAGAATTCGGCTGGTGGCATAAGTGCGCCTGTTACAGACATCGGCCACTGAGTTGAAATATAGTAGAGATCAAAAACAGCAAGAGACATCCCCACTGCCGCAACCGGAACCATTCCCACTTCAATTCTCTTACCCGATAGCTTTGAACAAATCCAAGACCCTAGTCCCATCCCTACCGTGAATGTCGCCATGAAAATATTTGTTACCATCTCACTACCGTAGAAAACATTCTTAATAATGGCTGGCATAACTGAAAGAACAAATGAGCCTAAGAACCAAAACCAAGAAACTCCCATCATGGCACGAAACGAGTTCCTCTCTTTCATAGAGTCTCTAAGAAGCCTAAAAGTCGGTTTTACAAATGTATAATCAATTTTAACATCTTCATTGATATCATTAATCTTATTTTGAAAACGCGCTGAAATGATTCCTAAGACAGAAAAGGCCAAGATAGCAAATGCCGCGGTACTAGTTGCATCAGGAGCAGAAGCTGCAAGTCCCCCAATAATTGTCCCGATAAGAATGGCCACGAAAGTTCCCCCACCAATAAGTGCTGTTCCCGTCGTTAACTCATCATCTCTTAATATCGTTCTAAGAGAAGAAAACTTTACTGGTGAAAAGAATGAGGACTGACCACCCATGAGAAATAGTGTCAGCATTAAGAGGCCATAGTTCTCTAATAAGAGTCCAATTGCACCAACGATCATGAAAGCAAGCTCTGTATATTTGGTAACTTTAATTACTTGTGCCTTATCAAAGTGGTCTGAAATTTGACCAGATGTTGCAGAGAATAAGACATATGGAAGGATGAACGCTCCTCCGGCAAAGGCCACAAGAGATTCTGCACCCAGTCCAAATAATGAGACATTCTTATATGTAATTAAGATAATTAAAGCATTTTTAAATACATTATCGTTTGCGGCACCTAGGAACATCGTCCAAAATAGAGGCCAAAACTTTCTTTCTTTATAGAGCATTGCTAATGACATTGTTTTTCCTTAAATAATTCTTAACAATATTGTACTATTATTTACTGATACGTAATGACGCACAAACCCGAAAGGAATCTATATGAAACTTTATCACTATATCCACTGTCCATTTTGTGTAAGAGTTCGCATGGCACTTGGTTTTTTTGGAATCGAATATGAATCAGTTGTCTTAGATTACAACGATGAGAAGACACCTGTCGAGCTTACTGGAACAAAGATGCTACCAATAATGGAAATTGATGGCGAGATCATGAACGAGTCACTTGATATAATCAAGGCCCTTGCAATTCACAGCGACAAGGATCTAAATCTTTCAAAACTAAATAGCGAAAGCTTTAAGCTCCTAAGTGACTATCTTGATCAACTTGGAAAAGACGTTCATAACTTATGTATGCCTTACTGGGCATGGTCAAAAGAATTCACTCCTGAGGCGAGAGAATATTTTATCAATAAGAAGTCGGCCAAGCGTGGTCCATTTCACTTACTTGCACAAAATAAGGCAGAGTACTTACACGGCCTTGATCAAACACTTTCTCAACTTCCGGCAAAGCTTTTACCGTTTTATGAGAGTGATAAATTTACAATTCTAGATATTCTTTTAGCCTCACATCTATGGGGAATGTATATCTTTCCGGAATATCAATTCCCTCCACAAATTCACATCTACCTTCAGAAAGTGAAAGAGCTAACGAATTTTAAATATCATGAAGATTTCTGGCGCAACTAGCGCTAGGACTTCTTACCTAAGAAAACCCAAATCGGTCCAATAAGAAGGAATTGAAGATCTTCAAAGAATGAAGGCTTCTTTCCTTCAATCTTATGCCCAATAAACTGTCCTATCCAAGCAACAACAAAAATAACAATCCATGTGACTAGAAAGTACTCTGCGAGAAGTTCTACGAAGAAGAATTGAGTTAAGAGCATAAAAGGAATCACAAGTGCTAGCGCAACACTAATGGCCTTTAAGTTCTTTAATGAAAGATAAAAGAGACTGGCCACAATAACAAAGGCCCAGGCCCAATTAAAATAACCAAAGAAAGCTGGCCTAGGAATACACCAAAACATTCCAAGTAAAGACCAAGTGATGAGAGGAACACATACTTCATGAATACGTTGATTCATTTTATTCTGATGTGATTCACCGTACATTTCAAGCCATGTATCTAATGATTTCATTTGAGTGCTCCAAAATAATAAAGGGAGACCATATGGCCTCCCCTCATTATAACATAATCATTTTTTTAAAAATTATGAAGCTGCTTCTTCTTTCTTTTCTGCCGCTTCAGCGTCAGCGTGAGTTTCAACAACCATTTCAGTTTCTTCAACTTCTGGCTCAACAACTACTTTTGGTAGGTGGCAAGAAACAACTGATGCAGTTGGCTCATGTGCCCAAGTAAGACCTGTTGGTAGAGTGAAGTGCTCTAGAGACCAGTGTCCATCAAGCTCAAGACCAGTGATATCGAACTCTAGTGATTCTGGCATATCTTTTGGTAAACCTTCTACTTCAACTTCATGCATATTGAAGTTAATTAGACCACCAGCTTTCGTTCCAACAGCTTCACCAACAAAGTGAATTGGAAGTGAAATAACAACCTTATCTTTTGCTGATACCTTGTGGAATGAGCAATGAACAAAGTCTGTTCCGAGGTGTCCTCTCTGTACGTCTGCTAGAGTTACAAGATGCTTCTTACCTTCGAACTCTACTTCAAATACTTTTCCTGAAGTGTGTAAAAACTTTGAAAGACCTTGCTTTGGAACCATAAATTGAGCTCCTGCAAAACCTTTGCCATAAATAGTTCCTGGAATATATCCGTCTTTTCTCATTTGAGTTGTTGATCTTCCCGGTTTTCTTGTTTCAACTTTTAAAATACTAGTTGTTGACACATTTTCCTCCTGTGTTCCGTGGATTCAATAGATAGTATTCTATCGACTGTTCATAAAAAAAATTTAGATAAAACTTGAATAAAAACACACAATCACATATTTTTTCCCTATGAAAACCGACTTAAAAACACAGCTACTCGACTCATTCTATATACCTGCAAGTGACATCACTCCAACGAGTTCACAAAAGGTCATGATTATCCTTCACGGCCTAGGTGATAGCCTGGAATCATATAAAGTATTTACTCAGGAAATTAATGTCACAGGCCTTAGTTACCTACTGCTTAACGCTCCAAAGAAGTATTACTTTGGCTACAGTTGGTACGATATTCCACCCAATAATCCAGTTCCAGGCATAGAAAATAGTGTCAGACTTTTAACAAAGATTATTGATGAGATCGTGGCCAATAATGAGCATATTGATTATAGCGATATTTTTATTGGAGGATTCTCACAAGGTGGCTGTGTTAGCCTTGAGACGGCCTACCAGCTAGAGCATAAGCTTGGAGGAATTATTCTCTTGTCACCAAGAATCTACCCAGAAAGATGCCCTCGAGAGCTTTCGACTTGCCTAAAGCAAACAGATATTTTCTGTGCCCATGGAAGTCTTGATCCTGTCATTGATATCAATCAAACAAGAGCAGGAATTGATCATTTGGTGTCTTTGGGAGCTAATGCACAATTCCATGCCTATGAAATGGAGCATGAAATTGATATCGATGAAGTGATTCAGCTACGTAACTGGTTGAATGAGCGTCTTTAATTTCCGACACTTACCCTAAGCTATTTCCAAAACTGCCATTATTAGGTAAGATAGAAGAAATTGAAACTCAGGAAATAAAGGAATCAATATGAGCGATAACCCATTCAACATTCTTGGTAAAGAATCAACTCCTATTAATCAAGGAGAAGCAGTTTCTGGTGCTGATAAGTCACAAGAACTTAATATTCAAATCGAAACACTAATTAAGTCAGCTGACCTTTTCTTATTCATGAAAGGAACACCTGATATGCCAATGTGTGGTTTCTCTGCAAATACAATTGCAATGTTAAACTCTGTAGGTAAACCATATAAGACATTTAATATTTTAGAAGATATGGACATTAGAGAAGGTCTAAAAGCTTACTCTAACTGGCCAACTTACCCACAACTTTACTTTAAGGGTGAGCTTGTAGGTGGTAACGATATTATCACTGAAATGTTCCAATCAGGACAATTACAAGAAATTCTAAATAGCTAATTAGTTTTTTAAGAATCGACGCTAGGCCTTACAACGTTTTGGCCTAGCGATATTGAAAATGTTGTATATTCAAAGTCTTTTTCAAAATCAAGAATCATATTATTTTCAAGCGCTAACTTTTTCGAAATACTTAATCCGAGTCCAGTTCCCTCTCCTACATCTTTTGTCGTAAAGAAAGGTGTAAAAATATCCTTAACGTCCTTATCCTTGATTCCATCACCACCATCTTGAATATATATAGTGAAGTGATCAAGCATTGATTCCTCTACCCAGATTTTAATCCAACACTTTTCCAAGCTTTCAAATTTATGAACTGCTTGATAAGAATTTGTAAGAAGACTTAAAACGACTTGATAGAATTCATTCTTCTTGCAAGCAACCTCAAGTTCACTAAATGGATTTTTGAAATCGATATAAATCTCACGCCCTGTTTGGGCCTGAAAAAGTCCTAAAGAGTCTTGAATTAAATTATCAAGATTGTGAACTTCTTTTGAGATAGAATTTGATGAGCGAGAATAAATTTTTAAACTATTTGCAATATTCTCAATGCGATCAACTTGCTTAATAATACTTTCTAATTTCTTTAGGTACCCAGGGTCAGAGTCTTTGATCTTACCGGCATAACGATCTTTTAGCTGTTCGGCCTGAATGCGAATAATACACAATGGATTATTGATCTCGTGAGCAATACCAGCAGACATTTGTCCAAGAGAGCGCCATCGTTCAAACTCTTCAAATTGCTTTTCTTGCATTTTTAAGGTGATGCGATTGGTATGTTCTTGATGAACATCACGAATCTGAACCATATAGCGGCCAACACCTTGAATAACAATATAGGTTACACTTATGCGACAAAAGCGTTTTTTCGAGCGGCGCTTTCGGTAAATAGGATGAGTTACCTTAAGAGCAACACCATCAAGACGTTTTGCTTGTTCAAATGTATTTAAAAAGAAAAGATATTCTTCATCATCGAAAATAACTTCAGAAAACTTTTCTCCCACAAGACTTTGCTTTGTTACCTTATTAATATCTAAGATAACAAGCTGATTATTTAAAATAAATAAGTCATCATCAGTTGCAGTATAGAAATTTTTAAATAGAGTAGAGATAAAATTTTCAGGGCCGGCATTTGTATTTCGGCTATAAACCTCAATATAAGAAGGTTCTCTACCAGTCGCTGAATAGCCTGGCTGAAGCCATATTTCCCACAGGTCTCTCTCCCCCAGTAAATTTATGCATTCAGAAAAGAAGTGGCATGCCTCTCCTTTCTTTGCTTTCTCGAATTGTTTAAGGAAGAACTCCATTTTATCATCAGGAGTATATTTAAAAAGATTGGTCCCAATATTCAGGCCATAACCAAGATAGAGATCATTGACGTAAGTACACACCCCATCAAAATCGATGTGACAATAATGGATATTCGAATTTAATAGCTCCTTATTGAAGCTACTATTCGGTTTATTCACTTGGCGTCTCGTCTCAATCATATTGACTATAATTGTTTTAAATCAACTTCTTCTAAATATAAAATCGCCTCTATTAGTTGTAGAGGCGATTTATAAAAATTAAAAATTATAATGAATTTTCTGATACTGAGTTCTCACTATCTTTACTACTAGATGAAACATTTGATTCATCTGTACTTGCAGCTTTTTCATAAGTATCAGGAATTAGGGACCATTTACCGCCACCTTCTGAACGAATGATATAACCATAGTCATGAAGTTTTCTTCTTAGGTTATATAAGTGAACATCGACAGTTTTTGGGTGAACAGTTGTGTCGCCCCAAACATTATCTAAGATATCATCGCGGCTTACGATACGATGTGGAGAATTAATAAATAATCCCAGAAGTTGTTTTTGCTTACTTGTTAAGTGCTCAACTTCTTTTCCGTCTAGAAGCATCGACTTATGTGCAATTGGTTGTACCATTCTTCTTGGGCTACCATTAAATACATTTTCGATCTTAACGATTAATTCATTTTTCTTAAATGGTTTCGTTAAGTAATCAAGTGCACCTTCCATAAAACAGAATCTCAGAGCATCGATATCATCAATACTTGAAACAATGATAAATGGAATCACCATTAAGCGTCGATCTTTTGAGTGATTTAGGTACGTCATAAAGTTACCATCATCAAGCATAAGATCTGCAATTATAAGAGCAGGATTCTTTTCTGTGTTAGAAAGAGCCTTTTGAAACTCTTCAATTGAAGTAAAGAATCTTAAGTTGTTGTAGCGGTGAACGAGCGTTTGTTCGTAAACAAAACGACATCCCTCATCATCCTCTAAAATCCAAATTTCCTTGTCCGTTGCCATTGTCATAATTCAAACCTCACCGATAAATTGTTGTCCCCATCAAGAATTTCGTAATCCTTCCCCTTCGCAAGAAAGTTATGAATTCCGATATATCTTCTTAATGATTTTTCGTTTTCGTCACCTAAGTTTAAGATGGAATCTAACTCTTGTCTTAAGTATTTGTTTAATTCTGACTTAATAAAAATTAATTTTCTTAACTCGTCTTTAATTTCTAGGGTGATATGAAATGTCTCTCGGCCTTCTTTTTTTGCGAGAGTCGAAAATAAGTGGGCAAAAGAGAACAAGATCTCACATAAGTCATTGGCCTGAGAACCTTTTACGGTTGAATCATTTTCAATAGACCATGTTAAATCTGCATAATGTTTCTTTAAGTAGATACGTACTTGACCGAAGGCCCTTGCTGCAATTTTACTTAAAGGAACATCTTCATCTAAGAAGTATGGCGTCGATTGTTTAAGAAGATTTAAATCATTCTCAAAACGTTCAAGACCTTGGTTTAATTTTTTCACAAATGGGTTATCTTGATCCTGATCTTGCATTAACTCATCAATACAAAATCTAATCAAATGCATATGCCCCGAGTAATCATGGGATAAAACTCTTAGCGTTTCGTTAAAAGCTTCCCCTCTATCCAATTCGTTATTCATAGAACCTGCGCTGTTATTTCAATATATATTTTGTTTACATACCAATAAAAATTGCTTATTCAAAGGAAAAAATCACGCGTATCAGTAAATCATTGAAATTAAAGAGAAAAGATGGAGTATTTTTTATACTAGATTGGACAATATCCAAAAGATATTCTAGTTTCGCCACATGGAAAATAAATTTTTAAACGCTGGTAAAGACAATGTCTTTGCAAAGAAAATAGAAAAAATCTCAGATTTTGAATTCAATCAAGATGTGGCCTCTGTATTTGACGACATGGTGTCACGTAGTATTCCTAATTATCATGAGATTCACAAAATTATCATCGACCTGACAAGACGATTTTATGAGTCAGGAACAGTGTATGATTTTGGATGTTCGACAGGAACAACAATGCTTTTAATGGCCGACTACTTTCGCCAAAACGATAAAGAGCTACCTCAATTTATAGGGATTGATACATCAAGACCGATGCTTGAGAAAGCTGCGCAGAAGCTTAAGTCACACGGCTTACAAGATCATGTTAAGTTACTAGAGGAATCAATTACTGATGTAAAAATCGAAAATGCTGGTATGGCAATTATGAATTATACGCTTCAATTCCTACCAGTCGAAGAGCGTCTTGATGTTCTTAAAAATATCTACAATGGCCTAAATGATAATGGCTGCTTTATCTTAGCGGAAAAAATCATCTGCCAAGACGAGCAAATTGATAACCTACTCATTGATCTATATTACGATTTCAAACGTAGAAATGGTTATAGTGAGATGGAGATTGCCCAAAAGCGAGAGGCCCTCGAAAATGTTCTTAGACCTCTTACTCCACAACAACAACTTAAAATGCTTGATGAAGCAGGATTTAAGAAATCTGAAATGATTTTTAGATGGTATAATTTTGCTTGTTACCTATGTATCAAATAGGAAGAGAATGGATAATTTAGAATACTTAGAAAAATTTGGTAATCGAGTTGATATTGAATCTTTAAGAAAGCTTAAAGGCGAAAAGATTCAAATGTTTCGTACAAAGTACCAAAGAGAATATAAAGAGATCTTCGATATCATTCCTTCTCTAGAAGAAGATTCAAAAGAAACTCTAGAGACGGCAACAAAGCTTATTCCTTGGCGAAAGGGACCTTTTCAAGTTGGTGAACTCGACATTGATGCAGAATGGCGTTCCGATAAGAAGTGGCAAAGATTAAAAGAGTCTCTTCCGGACTTAAAAGATAAGGTTGTCTTAGATGTAGGCTGTAACAATGGTTACTATATGTTTGAAATGGCCAAGCAAGATCCAAAACTAGTTATTGGAATTGATCCAGTCCTACATAACCAGGCCCAATTTGAATTTATCAATCATTTTAAGAAATACGACAATTTAAAATTTGAATTATTTGGAATTGAAGACCTTCCAAATTTTAGATCATTCTTTGATGTTGTCTTCTCGATGGGTGTTCTCTACCATCACCGTCATCCTCTTGAGCAGCTAATCTCAATTAGAGAGTCACTTGTTCCCGGTGGTGAGATGATTATGGAAACAATTGGTATTCCTGGTGAAGAAACGATTTGCCTCTTCCCTGAAGACCGTTATTCAAAGATGAGAAATGTATGGTTTCTACCAACTCTTAGTTGTCTTAAGAATTGGATTAATCGTACAGGCTTTATTGATATGGAAGTTGTTTCTGTTTCAACAACGAATTTTGAAGAGCAGAGACAAACAAAATGGTGTCCACCTCCACATCAATCTCTTGAAGACTTCTTGGACCCAGAAGATAAAACTAAAACAGTTGAAGGCTACCCTGCTCCAGTAAGGTTTTGTATTAGAGCAAAGAAGAAGCCTAATTCACCAATAAAGACTTTTTAATGATTAATAAGAGTAGAAAGGCCATTTACCTAAGCTTTGGAATTGCATTTGTGATTCTTGCCTTTATTGGTATCTTTCTTCCTCTTATTCCTACAACTCCGTTTCTACTACTAAGTGCATACTTCTTTTCGCAAAGTAATGAAAAATACTATCAATGGTTACTGGATCACAAAGTATTTGGTCCAATTATCACAGATTGGAATAAGTATGGTGTTGTCAGTGTGAAGTCAAAAATTATTGCCATCTCAATGATCGTAGCACTCTTTTCTTACACTCTAATTTATGTAGATGTTAATCCAACGATTAAAGTCATCGTTTCATTAATTGGAATTGGAGTTATTGTTTTCTTACTGACAAGACCGAGTAAAAGAAAGTTATAATTTATATTTCTGACCTTTTTCAAAAATATAACACTCTCCGTGAACAACAATTTCTTCATCTGTAACCACGAGCCCACTTCCATCTGGACATGCATAAATTGGATAACGAGATAGAATCGAATGTCTCTTTAGTTCGTCATCATAACGTTTTGATTTGCGATAATGTGGAAAGAATTCAAAGTCAATAATATTCATGGCATTAAAGTCAGTTACATCATCTTCATTATCATCGCGATCCCAAGGAGGGAAAGAGGCCGTTAAAATATTGGGAGTTGTGATAATGGCGCCAGCAGAGAGTCCTGTTAGAATTCCCCCTCGCCCTACATACTCAATCAGTTCTTCAAACATTCCACTTTCTTTAAGATGTTTTAGAAAATAAAAGGTATTTCCTCCTCCTAGGTGAATCACATCACTTTGAAGGGCCTCTTCTTTTAGAGTTCGATCAAATTCATGATCAACAGGAAGATGAATAAATCTCTTAAAACCAATTTTCTTATAGGCCATAATTAAATCAATGAATTCTAATTCAGATTCATAAGATCCTGCAGGTATATAAGTTATGCTTGGTGAATCGCTCTTACAAAGCTCAAGAATATGCTCATCAATCTCGACATTATCACAAAAGTCGCCACCACCATATAGTCCAATTTTCATTTGCTATATGCCTTCTCTGTGATCTCTGACTATTTTAAGAAGCTCTTTTACAATAGGCCTTAAATGCTTCTTCTCATTTGCAACACGCTCACTCTTTGGACTGATATTATCAGGGTCGAATGTTTGATTTTCCCTAAAGTCATGAACCACATTGAAAATCGTTTGTGGATCGAACTTCTTATACTTCTTCATCATTGATTCAACAATGCGAGCGATACTATCCCCTGTTACTCTTTCATACTTATTGATGATTGATGAGCGCATGACAACTTCTAAAAGTATTTCATCAAATCTCTTCTTTGATTTCTTTGAAACCAAATTAATTAACTTAATATAAGAATCTTGAAAAGAGTCAATTTTGTTTGCACGGTATGAATTAATCTCTAAGTCAGCCTTACTTGCATAACTAGACTTAGCAATATTAATAAACTCATCACGAGTAATCCACTCTCCTCGACTTAATATCATTTGCGGATACTCACGTAAAATATCGCGCATACTAAAAATTGCATCCCAGCAAATTCCATCACTAACTTCATAAAGTCCAAATCTAGATTTTGCTTTTTCGAAATAATAAAAAGACCTTTGTAGCTCCTCAATCTCTTGAGAGTTTTTTTGAATTAGCCAATCATGATATTTTGGAGAAATACCAATTTTAGAAATCAGATTATATTTCTTTTGAGTTTCAAAAATCTCATCAAATTTTTCGAGATACTCGCTTGTTGCAAATTCTGCAATAGGCTTCTTCTCTTTAGTTTCTAAAAAATCCACAATCTGTACAAAGGATTGAACAATATACTTGGCCTTATCTTTTTGTTCTTTAATTGTGGTTGAATAGCGCTGGACATCGTCAAAGCGATATTCATGGTGATAGAGTCCAAATTGCCTAATTGAGCCATAGTCGATAATTCCCCCATTCATAAGGATATTATCTCCATCCCAATCCAGCCAACAAAAGATATAATCATCTTCAAAATTTGCCGCAAGCTTTGCAAATACTTCAACTTGCTTCTTTAAAAAGTAACGATATCTCGCCTTCGTTGTCTTGGGTACCTTCTGCCAAGCATTATTCATTTTTTGACGATCAATATAGTAATTAACAATATCTTTTAAGGCGTTAAAGTTGGCCTGTTTAAGGTGATTAAACATATGAGAAGGCCTGATTAAATTATTATTGGCCCTAACATTGATTGAGATATTATCTTTAAATTTAATAATGGCAAGACATCTCTCCGTCTCATAATTATTCTTTTGCATAACTTCTGAGAACATAAGAGTTGCAAGACCTTCATCAAACTCAGAATAGCCGCAACCGTAAGAGATAGAAGGGTCTCCGGTTTTAAAGTACTTATTTTGGATGTGCGTTGCAGGAGAAAGTTTTGTTGCCCCAGTTCCCTGACTTGAGACGTCCCAAGTAACTCCATTGTGATTGACTGCTCCATTCCAAATCGAGCGGCCATCTCCAGAAGTCTTCCCCTGCTTATTTGGGTGCTGAAGCTGCAGATAGCGAGTTGCCATGTAGCGATTTGGTAAGATTTCATCTTTTGGATATTCAACACCATTTTCAATGTCATATTCATTAATGATCACGATGGAGAATGTATCGAGAATTTTTTGAGCAAGGTCTTTTGTAAGGCTATTTTCATGCTCTTCAGGGATTAGCCCCATCTCCTTAGCTAGCTCAAAGTTAAAGTAAGCAACACTTCCCCCGTGCCTCTTTCGTACCTGGTATGTAATAAAGGAATCTTGGCAACTGTCCTGAAGCGGATGCTTGCCATTAATTTGATTAAATTTAGAATAACTTAAATTCGATTTACTAGATAATTTATTACTTGTTTTGCTACTTATCTTTAATGAGCCCATACTCAGATTATATCTTAACTAAAATAGCAAATTCTTCCCTACGAAGAATTTGCTATTTGCGAGCTATATATTTGAGTACTTCTGTAAGGTTTAAGAATTAAGGAAGGACGTAAACCTTCTTAATTTCGATATTTGATACTGGAAGGTTTTGAAATGGGCCATTTCTTCCAGTCTTTGATTTCTTGATTCGGTTAACAACGGCCATCCCACTAATAACTTTTCCAAATACTGCGTAACCATATTGTGATGGCGTTGGCCCAGAGTGATCAAGAAAAGTATTATCTTTTACGTTCACAAAGAATTGTGATGTTGCGGAATTAATAACAGAAGTTCTTGCCATCGCAATTGTTCCAAGAACATTACTTAAACCATTTGTCGCTTCGTTCTTAATTGGCTTTTCTGTCTTCTTCTTTTTAAGGCTTGTATCATATCCTCCACCTTGAATCATGAATCCATCAATTACACGGTGAAAAATAGTTCCATTATAGAAACCAGAGTTAACATAGCTTAAAAAGTTCTTTACTGTCTCAGGCGCCTTTTTATCATAAAGCTTAATTGTGATGTCACCATAATTCGTTTTCATCATAACCTTAGTGTTTGCATGTACACTAAGACCAATTAATAGAATAAAAAGTAGTTTTAATTTCAATTTCATTTTTCTTCCTCGAAGAACTTTTTAAAGTTAACAAATTCTTCGTGTTCATTATAATCTAAAAATTTATTTTTTGCGAGAAAGTCAATATTGTGATTACCCCAATAAAAATCATCGTCAACTTCAAATGTTGGTACACCGAAGACTCCTTTATCAAAGGCACGATTAATATCAAGCTTTAACTCTTTCTTTAAGTTACGATCACTATCTAAACGCTCGTACTCTTCTAGTGTCAAACATTTTTTCGTAATAAACTCTTTAAACTGATTATAGTCATTAAAATCGTGACCGTACTTCCAACCATAATGAAATGTTTCAAGAATAAATGCTGCTTGTTTTAACTTATCATTCTTAAGTCCCAGGGCCATTCTTAAGTAAGGTAAAGAGTTAAATGGAAGCATCTTTGGTGACGTTAGCTTTACACCCAAGTGCTCAGCTGTTCTTAAGGCTTCTTTAAATAAGTACAAGGCCTTATTCTTTACTTGCGCAGGTGCGCTCATTTCATTTAAGGCAAAAAGCCTTCCCACCATTACGGGGCAATAATTAATCTCATACTTCTCGGCCAAAAGCCCTGCATCTAGTTGCAACATACTTAGGTATGAATAAGGAGACGTGAAATCAAAATAGAAATTCAAGTTTTTTTTCATTTGGCTACACAATTGTTATTTAAAGTTTGTTTAAATAAAATCACACTCTTTTAGAGAGTAAATTTTATTATTACTTCTTCTTTTCATTCCAGCAAAAGAAATTCTCGCAACGCAGACAATTGTACAGATTAATAACGAGACTTTCAAAGCTCAAAATCAAAATATTTTAAATTTCGATTATACAAATAAATATGTTTACCTAATGAAGTCTATCTTGTGGATTTAGTAACTCTACACAAGTCATTAAGGGTCGATTTAAAACTAGGTGATCAGCTTTGGTACTTTAGGAGAAAAAGGTTCCGGTTTTGTCCACTTCATCATTCCCTCATATTGCGAATTACTTAAGATAAAGTTTACAATTAAGCGAAAACCCATCGGAACTCTTGTGGCACTTTACATTCCTCTCAATAAACACAAGTAGTGCTAAGTCTCTATAGTTGTGTAAATTCTAAATTCACCATAGAATTAAATTAATAGACTTTATTAATAGTTTTAATGAATTAGGATTTATGAATTATTACCCTCTAAGAATCACAACAATTGAAGCAGAAAGCATCATAACGTTTGATTTATATATTTACTTTAAAGAAACCTATCTTAAGTATCAAGAGGCAGGCAGTGCTATCTCACGTGAAAAGCTTGAAAAGTTAAATAAGCAACAAGTTGCAAAGTTCTATATTCTTGAAGCGGATGTTGAAAAATATCAACAATATATCAGAGAACTTCTAGATTCAAAGCTTCAAGACCTTGACCTACCAATTAAAGAGAAGATTGAAGTTGTTGATGGAGCTTGTAAAACCGCCATCGAACAAACAATGAAGGCACCAGACAAAGAAGAAAATTATCAAATGACTGAGCTTGCTGCTGGCCAGCTAAAAAAAGTTCTCTCTTCAGGGCCAGATGCCTTAAAACAATTCTTTGATAAAAAAACAGTCGATACGAATTTAATTATTGAGCACTCAATGAATGTTGCAACCCTTGCCACTAGACTCGCAATTAGAGCTGGCTGCAATGATACTGAAATTTCAAATATTGCAACGGCAAGCCTACTCCACGACGTTGGAATCACGCGCTTAAATAGTCAGGATCAAGAACTCTTTAAAAAGATGAAAGAAGAACTAAGTGATGATGAGCAAAGAGTTTATAGCCTACACGTCAAAGATGCAGTCAGTGCTCTAAAAGATAGGCCATGGGTAACAAAAGGAGTTCTCGACCTTATCGTCAATCACGAGGAAGTCAAGGGTGGTTCAGGACCAAATCGTCTAAAGGAATTAAGTCTTCCCATAATGATTATCTCACTAGTAAATACTTACGATAAAATGGTTACCGTGCATAAGATGAATGCAAGAGATGCATTAACTGAATTAACGATGAATCAACTTGATCATTACGAACATGATGTCATTAACAAGTTTAAGGATATATTAATCGATGAAAATATTGTCTAGTATAGCAGTTTTAATTTTTCTACTCACTTCCTGTAATACAAAGGTAGTGGATGAAAATACATGTGATATTGAATCAATGAAGTGCTATCGAGGCTATCCTCATTCTTGTGATTTTATTAGACAGTGTAGTGGAATCAAACATAAATTCACAAAGCAAGTGTGCTCTAATGCCTTTAATGAGCTTTTCAGAGGAGCTAACTCGAAAGATGTTATCGAGAAGTACTCCCCTAAAATTCTTCATTGCTTTAATGAAAAAGAATTTCATAATTTTAATATTGATATGAAATTAAGACCTAAAAATTGAATCCCTTAGCCTCTTAAATAAAGAGCGCTGCATCTTAATGCGATTCTTTGACTTAAGCATATTCTTAGATGAATCTAAATCAACAAACTCTTTCTCACGGTTTTCAATATATTGATTAATTTCTAATTCTTTCTGAGCACTAGTAAAACTCTTTCTAAGCTCTTTTGCATGAAGCTCATTCTTAACAGAAATTTCTCTCGCTCTTTTAACAGCTTGATTGGCCACAGAGCTTTTTTGGGCCTGAAACTTTCCTTCCCAAGGCCTTTGTTGTTTTTCAAGCGTATCTTCAACACTTACATCTGGTGCTACAACTTTTTCAACTGCAACAACAGCAGGAGTAACTTCAACCTTCTTGGTCTGTTTCTTAGCTGTTAAATCATTTAAACCAATGGCCATAATTAAAACCTATTACTTAAATTTCCAAAATTCGCTTGCCCAAGTCCGCCGAAAACTCGCGCCTGATGGCCAGGAAGTTCATTTTGTTCAGACTTTCTTACATGATAATTTGAAATGGCCTGATGAATTTGTTTGAATAATTCGACCGTGTCTTTTGCAATGGCCTTCCCTGCAGCATGCTCTGCAATCGAAAGATTAAGCGCCATGGCCTCTTCAGCACTTACTGATTCTTTTATACCAACAGTCGTACAACCTGCAACATTTTGATAGTACCAATTTAAGATATCATTACTTAACTTCTTATTTGTCGAATACTTTGTTGGAACAAAGATTGATTCAAAATCTAATCTCATCTCATCCTTAAATTCTTTTAAGAAGTGAGAGAATACCCTGAAGTTTCTAAAATTATTAATCTTACACTCTAGAGGCGAAATCAGTGCATCACTGGCCACAAGTGCATTAGTCGTTAGCTTATTCCAATTAGGAGAGCAATCCATGATCACAAGATCAAAATGTTCTTTAAGCGGATCAATCACTCTTTCTTTTAACCAAAACTCGCGACGGTTTATATTATTTAATGAGTCGTTAAGAGCTACTAGCTCAGGAGTCTCTGGAATAATAAATAAATTAGGCATTCCTAGTTGAACGATTACTTCATCGAGAGTTGCCTCTCCAGAGAAGTAATCACAAAGGCCTTTAGTTTGATCTAGTTTTTGAATAAGCTCATCGAGGCTTCCACTATCATCAGACTCAGTATCATAACCAAGAGATGTCGTCACATCGCCTTGAATATCAAGCCCAACCACACATACTCGCTGTCCATGAAGAGCAGCTGTACGAGCTAGATTTAGAGCAAGAGTTGATTTAAGAACTCCACCTTTTGTCGTGAAAACACAAACTGAAGTCGACTTTTCAAACTTCTTGAAATATCCAACTTGTTCGCCAATTTTTGGAAGTAAATTTACTGGCCAACCTTTTCTAAAGATTGCACCACTTCTGTACTTACGAGAAGCAGGAATTTGCCCTGCAGATTCAAGATCTTGAATTTCAAATTTTAAATTTGGGTCACCATATATATCGGCCACTTTTTTAAGTGGGTAGAAATTATCCATTATTAAGTCTCCTCCATAAGTACTTTACTTATAATTTTACGCATTTAGTGGAGGCTGTGTCAAAAAATTCATACTCTCAAATGAAGCTGTGATACTATTTCAGTGTGGAAGCTTTAGCTCTAGACCATATTTACGATTTTGCAGGCCATAAAGCACAGATTCGTGAAATCGGCCCTCTTGATAAGAAGATGTTACTTGAAGGTATCCATGAAATGAAACCAAAGTCCATCTATCACCGTTTCTTTGGTGCAAAGAAGGGACTAACAGCAAAAGAGCTAATCAATCTCACGGAGTATGATAAGAGGTTTCACTACGCTATCGGAGTCGCGACTATCACAAGCCCTTCTCATCCAATGGGTGTTGCAAGATTCGATATTCAACGAGACAATCCAGCTATTGCAGAGTTTGCCATTACAATCATTGATAAATACCAAGGTATTGGTATTGGTAAAGAGTTACTAAGTTTATTAATTCTTGAGGCGAGATCTCGAGGAGTAAGAATCCTGAAGGGTGAGATGCTTAGTACAAATACGCAAATGATAGGCTTGGCCCAATCCATGACAAAGACGCATGGATGTGAGCTCAAGTTATCACGAAGTGAGCAGGGAGTTCAGACAATAAGCCTGATCCTTCCCTCATAAAGTCAACCTATTGGCGGTTACGTCCCTTAAGAACTTCTTTTCCACCCATATATGCTCTTAATTTCTCAGGAACATAAATTGAACCATCTTCTTGTTGATGATTTTCAATGAAAGGAACAAGAATTCTTGGAGTTGCAACCATCGTGTTATTTAAAGTGAAAACGTGTTTAACATTTCCATCTGCATCTCTGTAGCGAGTGTTTGTTCTTCTTGATTGCCAGTCATGAAGTGCCGAACATGAGTGAGTTTCACGGTACTTCTCTTCACTTGGTACCCAACACTCAATATCGTACATTCTATATTTTCCAGCACCCATATCCCCTGTACATACTTCTAGGATTTGATATGGAAGCTCAAGGGCCTTACAGAACTCTTCAGCAGCTTCAAGTAGTGACTTGTGCCATTTTTCAGATTCTGCTTCATCGCCTTTACAGATAACGAATTGTTCTGTTTTTTGGAATTGGTGGACACGGATAAGACCTTTTACATCCTTACCATAACTTCCCGCTTCTCCTCTAAAACATGGAGAGAAACCAGCGTAAAGGATAGGAAGATCTGATTCATTAATAATCTCACCACCGTGAAGACTATTTAATTGAACTTCTGCCGTTCCCGAAAGGTAGATATCATGTTCTGGAATATAGTAAGCGTCTTCTCTTCCTGTTGGGAAGTGACCAGTTCCATAAAGAGCATCTTCTCTTGCCATTGATGGCGATGAAACTAATGTGAAGCCTTTTTCCGTTAGCATATCAAGAGCTAGACGGTGCATGGCCATCTCAAGAAGAACCATATCATTTCTAAGAGAATAAGAACGTGACCCACAAACCTTTGCGATATTCTTAAATTCAGCCCATTCATTCATTTCTAAAATTTCAACGTGGTGTCTTGGCGCAAATGAGAAATTTGGCTTCTCACCTTCAACACGACTGACAACATTTTCACTGTCATCTTTTCCAACTGGTGCATCTTTTGATGGAACCATTGGAACAACATACATAAGTGCCTTAAATTTTTCTTCAAGTTCACTAATTTCTGGATTCATTTCCTTAAGCTCGTTGGCAATTTCTTTACCTTCAGCAATAAGTTTTGGCCTTTCTTCGTTAGATGCTTTTGGGATTAATTTCGAGTGAGCATTTCTCTTCTCTTGTAAATCCTGTTGTTTCGTCTTTAGCTCAGAGAGTTTAGAGTCAATTGAAAGAAGTTCATCAAGATCAAGACCAACTCGCTTGTTCGCAATTACATCCTTCATTAAATCAACATTTTCTCTGATAAATTTGATATCTAACACTATGCACTCCAGTTTATTTTTATAGTTGTTAGAATAACCTAAAACCACTAAAATTGACACTCTAAATTGCTTTAAAATCAGGGAGTTACTCATGGCATCATGTCGTTATTGTGGAAAAGAAATTACTTGGATGAAAGATGGGCGTAAAAACGTTCCAGTTGAAGGTGACGGTGCCGTCCACAAGTGTGAGAATATGATTAATGCTCGTAAGAGTTTTCGTAAGATCACGCCAACTGAAGTTGATCCAGAGTTACTTAAGCAGTACGAGAATGCGATAAACGAGAAGGCCAAAAAATAATTGCCACTCCAATGAGTATCATCGCAAAACAGTAGAATTGCCCCACAGAAAAGAGGTTAAAGAAAAGCCCGATTTGTGGATCAGGAGTTCGAAAGAACTCAACAATGAAACGACCAATTCCATAGATGATAAGAAAAAGGCCAGAGTTTAAAGCTGGTCTTTTTAAATTCTTTTTCAAAATAAATAAAATAAGAAATAAGACTAATCCTTCAAGAAAGGCTTCATAAAGTTGTGAAGGATGGCGAGGATTAGAATCATATAATCTTGGAAAGATGACGGCCCAGGGAACATCTGAAACTCTTCCGGCCAGCTCACCATTAATAAAATTAGCAATTCGACCAAACATAATGCCCGGTCCAACACATGTTAGAACAATATCTGTCAAGGCGAAGAATTTTAGGCCATGCTTTTTAGCGTAGTAATAGGTCCATAGTGCGCCACCTATAAGGGCACCGTGAAAGCTCATTCCACCCTGCCAAAAATAGAGAATGCGCTTTAAGTCCGCAGCATAGTAACTAAAATTATAAAAGAAGATGTAAAAGAGTTTTCCACCGGCAAGCATGACAAAGAAGCCAGCAAAGAGATAGTTTAAATAATGATGAAAAGAGACACTTAGCCCTTCCCTTTTAATGAGGTATTTACCTAAATATAGTGTCCAGAAGTAGCCAAAGAAATAGGCCAGCCAATACCACGCAATCTTAACACCCAAAAAATCGATAGCAATTGGATTAAGATTGTGGACATAGTAGTGCATTAATTAACCATAAGATTTGTTATTAGCTTATTACATTCAATAGTTAAATTATCCATGTGTTTGTCTTCAATGGCAAATCGCTCCTTATCTTGTGAGAAGCGCTCTTGCTTTGATAGGTCTTTGCGGGCCTGATGTGTTGGAAAGTGTTTAATCTCCTCATACATCGAAAAGATAATTGGATACTCTTCATTCTCAACAAAGTCCACGCGGTCAATAAGCATTCTTAAACGGATACAAGCTTCACTGGCCTCACATTGTTTTTGTACAAAAGCACGAGCAATTGTAATAAGGCTGTCACGAACAAAGGCCTGCCTTTCTTTCTCTTTTGCTTCCATCTTGTCATGTTCGGCGATACGCTTTTTCGTCTCTTGCTTAAGCTTGATATAGAAGAAGCCTACTCCCATTGAAAGGATGAATACTAAAACTGATAGAATGATAAATGCGATATTATACTGTTGTTGAGTCATGGCCAATTTATACTGCGAATTCCTACATATGTGAAGGTTTTGGTGGATATGTTCCTTCAGGTGCTTCAACAAACCATTGCTTAACCTGTTGAATTATCGTGTCTTGGTCTTGAGGAAGACTCCCTCCAATTGGATACATATTTGAGACATGATTAATCCTAAGTAAAATTTCTCGAGAAGCTTGAATGCCAGATAAGATATCGTGCATCTCCCCTAGAATCTCTTTAGTAGTCAGCATTTCAAAGCCACGCTGTACCATTCGGTAATACGGCGTTCCTTCAACGGCCATTGTCGTAAGAAAAGAAAGGTAATCAGGAGAGATCTCAGATAGAACGCGGGCCGTCTCTTTCACATGAGTCTCAGTATGCTTCTTCCCACCTAGTCCAAGCATAGCAATTACCGATAACTTCATGCCAGCATCCATAACTTTCTTGGACCCATCAATCATATCTTGGGCGGTATTTCCCTTAACTGTCATATGAAGGACTTTGTCACAGCCAGACTCCATACCAAGGTAAGCAATCCCAAGCCCTGCTTCTTTTAAGAAATGTAGTTCCTCTTCAGACTTATCCAGCATATTCTGGGCAGTTGCATAGACGCCAACACGAATCTCTCCAAATTCCTCACGAATGGCCAAAAGACTCTTATAAAGGTCCTCTGTCGGTGCACCAAGGGCATCACCATCACATAAAAATACTTTAGTGGGGCGCATATCAAAGCGGCGATAATAGGCTGCGGCCTTCTTGATATCCTCGATTACATCAACGCTGTTTCTCTCTTTATAGGTCTTGGAACGATACATATTGCAATATGTACATTTATTATTGGAGCAACCAATGGTTTGTTGTATAAGAAGAGAGCGTCCTTCAGAAGGAGGACGAAAAACAGGTTCGTGATATTTTATCGGAAAGTCATAAAACATGGCGCTACCTTAATTGATTTGGATTATTTATGAAAGAATATATCATTGAATCATATGCAGAGAAATACCTAGTAACTCTAAATAATGAGGCACAGTTCAATATTCTATGTGATTCTCACTCGATAGCTCACCACTTGGCCCTATCTCTAAATTTAGGAACAATGGAGACACCAATTCAAAGCCCTGAACTTTTCACTCTAATTGGAAATGTTCGCGGCGTAAAAACTTATACCCTATCTCTTGTTTCACCAAACCTTAGAGTTGATGAAGAAGCCGATATTAATGACTGTTGCCAAAGTGGATGCAGCGGTTGTCCTTATTTTAATGGATAATAATTTATGAAAAAATTTAGTGTAACGGCGAAAGCCTACTCAGATACAACCGCAGCAGACCTACTGGCAGAAAAATGTGCAAAGGCAGGAATTGAGCTATCAAAGATAAAAATCAAAAACCTTATGAAACAAGGTGCTTGTTGGACGAAGTCTGCTAAGCCAGAGAGAATTCGTAAGGCCAAGTATGAAATTAAACGCGGCCAAACGATCAAGCTCTACGTTGACCCAAATATTACAGAATTTGATATGAGCACTGTTGAGTGTCTACACGAAACTCACCACTACGGAGTTTACTTCAAGCCAGCAGGACTTCTTTGCCAAGGAACAAAGTATGGTGATGAATACACGATCATAAGAGAAATTCACAAGCGTACAGGACGAGAACCATTTCTTATCCACCGCCTTGATAAAGAAACGGCCGGTGTTATGATGATTGCTTACACAAAGAAAGCGGCCCGCGCTTTTTCTGAACAAATCAAGAATCATAAAATTCAAAAAACATATCAGGCCGAAGTTAAAGGTAAGCCAGAAAAGGCCAAGCGCCTTGAAAGTGTAATCGACGGGAAAAATGCCATTTTAGAATACGAAGTTAAGAAGTATCTTGAAAAGTCGGCCCTTGTTGAAGTCAATCTTATTACAGGACGTAAACACCAGATTAGAATTCAATTCACAGAATTAGGTTTTCCAGTCATGGGTGATCCACGCTACGGGAAAGGAAATGTGAACGATACTGGCCTTGCCCTTATCGCATCTAAACTTGTTTTTGATGATCCTTGGAGAAGTGGGAATCTTGTCACTATCGAATTACCTCAAGATAAGAGGCTATTCTAATTAGGTTTCTTATAATCTTTTAGGTCGATATTCTTAACCTTAAGATTTAATTCTTTTGCAATTGATTTCTTAATCAGTTCATTCTTATAATCGACAATAGGGTTCTTGCTACGACGATTAATTGGGAATAAGTATTGGTCTTTTTCAAAGAATGCGATTTCGATTTTTCCGGCTTTCATACGCCAAAACTTAGCATAGAATAAACTTACGTGCATCTATTACTTAATTCTTATGCTACGTGTTCATGTTCACATGTAATTTCAGCTTATTGAACGTTGAATTCTAAATCAACTTTGTCGTGAATAACCTTGTCTGCCACAGTGCCCAATAAAGTTGATCGATACTTGATGCCAAATTTTGTCCGATCAAAGCTAACTTTCCCCGTGGCATTTTTGCCATCGTAATTCATATTAAAAGTTAGAGGACGTGTTACCTTTTTGATTTTAAAGTCGGCCACAACCTTATATTTATTCTTTGCGATTTTTGTAATTGATTTCGTTACCATAGTCGCTATTGGATATTTTTCAATTTCAAAGAAGTCACTTTCACGAAGGTGGTTTTGTAACTTATCCTTCCACTCCCCTTCAAGATCACGAACATCAATTGTATTCATCTGAACAGTGAAAGTTCCTTTAACTGGCTCACCCTTATCATCGTGTTCAATTGTTCCTTTTAAAAATTTGACATGGCCCCAGTGCTGTCCACCAACTTTACTTGCGTGCCATTTTAGGAAACTCTTATCGGTATCAATTTCTCTAGCGAATGCAAGAATAGAAAGTAAAATACAAAAACCGATAATTAATAACTTCATTCTCTTTCCTCCAACGATACCACAACGACAATATTTGTAAGTATTCTAAGAGAAAACGGGGTGCACCAATAATTAAGTTTTGGTAAAAATTAGTTAAACAGGCAGAAGAAAGGCATTCTCAAGATCGATGGCAAGTTTTACTTGCGAACCAACACTCACCTGAGATGATTCGGCCATTTGAAATCTTAGAACCTTGGCATTCATGGTTGCAACTTCAATGAAATCATATTCACCATGTCTGATAATTGCCTTCACTCGTCCTTTTAGATGTCCACCTTCCTCAACTATTTTTAGGAATTTTGGACGAAAGGCCAAGTAAACAAATTGGTTATTTGTTTTAAGATTATCGATTAATTCAAATTGTCCAAAGTCATTTTTTACGACAACCTTGTCACCACTTCTCTCAACAATAGGGCCAGCAACGAGATTAATCATGCCACCAAAGCGAGCAGCATCAATTGACAGTGGCCTATCATAGAATTCCTGTGGTTTTTGATAAGTTTGAAGTTTAGCACCACTAAGATAAATAATACGATCGCTTAATGAATACGCTTCTTTTAAATTGTGAGTGACAAAAACTAATGAGATTTCATTCTCTTTAAAGATTTCAAAGATTTCATGACATAGTGTTGCCTTTAGAAATTCATCGATATTTGAAAAGGGTTCATCTAGTAAAAGCACATCTGGTGCAATGACCATTGAGCGAGCAAAGAGAAGTCTTTGTAATTGTCCGGCCGAAAGTTGATCGAGCTTTTTGTGATCCTTGTATTCTAGGCCAAAAATTTCAATCATATCACGAACGCGATTCGTATCAGCACTTGGCTCGTGAGCAAGTAAATGACTTTCAATATTTTCAAAAACCGTTAAGTCCCAGTTAAGGTTATCAACACCAGAGACCATTTCAATTTTAAGTCCCTCTGATTTTTCAACCTCACCACTTAATGGTGTTAACTTTCCAGTAAGGATATTAAATAAAGTCGTCTTCCCTGTTCCAGAAGGCCCAAGAAGAGTTAAGACCTCACCCTTTCTAAGATCGAAAGAGATCTTATCAAACTGACAAATTGATTTTTGATCAAAATTATAAGTTAAATTATTTACTGCTAAAACTTTCATTAACCCTAGACTCTCCTAAGTAGGACAATCTGTAAATACAGGGTTTGGAGAGAATTTAAGAAATCTTAATTCAAAAGAAATTATGTTGCCAACGATGAGTAAGTTGTAGCGCCCAGGAGACTTTATGAGCTTTGATAAAGAACTAATTACTGAATCATTTAGGAGAATTGAGCCTAATCTTAAAAACTTTACAAATGCCTTCTTTGATAATGTCATTATCCTCGAGCCAGGCATGCAAAAAGTTTTCGCTCACATGGACCGCGAACAATTGAAAGCGTCTTTTATCAGGGCCCTTAGTATCACGATCAATAACTTAAAAAACCCAGAGTATTTAAAATACTACCTCCAAGGACTGGGAGGAAATCAAATTAAGTACGAAGTATCTGAGACTTATTTTCCCATATTTGAAGAAGCATTTATTCAAACACTTATGCTCTTTCATATGAACACCTGGAATCCCAAGTTAGAAAGAGCTTGGCGAGAGTGCTTCTACTATGTGGCCGAATATATTTCAGACGGAATGGTTGATGCAACTCTACGCAGGGAGTTTGAAGATTTTTTAGAGAACAAGGAGCGAGTGGACTCCTTTAAAAAGGCCGCTTAATTATTTTCTCAATAGTTTCGACGTAATAATTAAGTAATCACTTCCCTCTTTCCAAGACTCAGTGACCTCAACTTCTTCTTCAGCGACAAAGTAAAAGCGTAGAGAAAAGCCATCTTCTTTAGAATAGATCGTTAACTCGTCATTATTGATCAGTCCAGAAACCTCTCCTTTATAGTAAAGAAGTGGGCCCTTAACATCAAAGACAGAGTATGGATATTCAGCACTAAGGCCATTACAGTTGTAACCACCTTCTTGAATTTTAAATTTCTTCCCATCGTAGAATAAACGAAAATAAACTTCAGAGCATTCTTGAGTTGCCTTAGGAGTTTTAACAGCTCCAGCGCCAAGCCACTTACCGCCGATACTAGCGAAAGATAATTGAGTAAATAATAAGAGTGAGATTAATTTCATGGATTAATTATCTCTGGCGCTTGCCCTATAGTCAAAAACCAACAAGTTAAATATAATGGTTTCTATGAATAAACTTCTCATTGCTTCTTTTGCTATATTATTAAGTTCTTGTGGGGGCCCAAAGAAATTTCTAGGGCAAGAACAAGGAAGCCTCTATACTTCAGAGAACTTAAAGAGGAATCCAAGTGATGGCAAAGAAGTTACCCTGAAGGCCCGAATTCATAAGAAGCTAAAAAATAATTTCTACCTTGTTAAGGATGAGCACGGACTCATTCTCGTAAAGATTCGCTCAAGCCTACTTGGACTTGATACTGACTATAATTATCAAACCCTTTTTCTTATGAAGGGAGAAACAGATAATGAGTCAAAGCACTTCTATGTTGAAATAGAAGAGCTTGAGGTCTTTAGGCCTTAGTCGACTTCAAACGACATCTAGTCCTCTGAGCGACAAATATCGTCTCCGTAGCGTCGACACACTCCACTAGAAGAACGAGTTTCGCAATAAGGAATACAGACAGCGTTGATACCGCAGAAGTCTTCCCTATACCTACGACACTCACCATCCGATGATCTTGAGTCACAGTGAGCAACACATTGCCACTGGCGATCTTGGGGAGGTCTGCCATCTTCACTACAGAAATAACGATTCCCATCGATGACAACCGTTACCTCTGCACTAACACTGAGTCCTAGAAAGAATAGAAATGTAAAAAGAATGAGATTTTTCATATCACTATTAACTCACACCATCTTCATTTTGTTTAGACTGGCCGCACACAAAGTTATGAATGACACTTTAGCTCAGGCATTTTATATTGAGCGAAACAAAAGGAGATCACATGGTTTCAGATATTTTTGACCCAAGTGCTTGGAAAGAAGTCGAAGGCTTCGATTTCAAGGACATTACATACCACCGCGCCATAGACCAAGGGACAGTTAGAATTGCATTTAACCGCCCAGAGTGTCGCAACGCATTCAGACCTCAAACAGTAGATGAGCTCTATCGCGCCCTTGATCACGCCAGAATGTGGAGTGATGTTGGTGTTGTTCTTATCACTGGTAACGGGCCATCGCCAAAAGACGGTGGATGGGCATTCTGCTCAGGTGGAGATCAAAGAATTCGTGGAAAAGATGGATACAAATATGTTGATGGTGATGGAACTCCTGATCCAGCAAAACTTGGAAGACTACACATTCTTGAAGTACAGCGTTTAATTCGCTTTATGCCTAAAGTTGTTGTTGCTGTTGTTCCAGGTTGGGCCGTTGGTGGAGGACACTCTCTTCACGTTGTTTGTGATATGACCATTGCTTCAAAAGAGCATGCCATCTTTAAGCAAACAGATCCAGATGTTGCTTCTTTCGACTCTGGTTATGGTTCTGCATATCTTGCACGCCAATGTGGACAAAAACGTGCTCGTGAAATTTTCTTCTGTGGTTTTAACTACAGTGCCGAAGAAGCTTTCCAAATGGGTATGGTAAATAAAGTTGTTCCTCATGCTGATCTTGAAAAAGTTGCGCTTGAGTGGGCAAAAGAGATGAACTCTAAATCTCCAACAGCAATGCGTATGCTTAAGTTTGGATTCAATCTTCTTGATGATGGTTTAGTTGGTCAACAACTATTTGCTGGTGAAGCAACGAGACTTGCTTATGGAACTCCAGAAGCACAAGAAGGACGTGACGCATTTGTTGAAAAGCGTGAAAAAGACTTCTCTCAATTTCCTTGGCATTACTAATGATATAACGGGGGCATCCATGCCCCCTCGATCTCTCTACTTCCATGAGAAAATAATTGATAAATACTCTTTCGTTGCATTCTGACCTCGATCATAAATAGTGACCCCGACTTGATAATTTCCATCAAGGTCGTATTTTCTTTCAAAAAAACTCTCTTTAAGGAAATTCGATATAGTAAACTCATCGATAATTTTTCGATCGATAACTTCTTCTTCATTTTCTTTGGAAAAGACAACTTGATAAAGAGTATATTTATAAAATAATTTATCGTCGCTTACACAATTATCATCGGCATCTTTAAAGTGGAATTTTGGTAATTGTTTTCTAAATAACGGTGAATAATCAATTTCTTCAACCTGAACCTCATCAGGAGGGGTGAAATCAAAGCGTATAGGGTCCGTTTCAATAATTATTGATTTCCTATTTTTCTTATCAACAGATTGAAAGTAGACCTGCACCTCTTCACATTCTTTATACCCCAATCTAAGTAATTCATGGCCATCGAGAAGTAATTGATTGGTATTTTGTGGCAGCTTCTTCCACTCCACCTGAATATAACTATTCTTTGAATAGTAGCCATAATAAATATCATTAACTTCAGATTTATAGTGATACTTCCAATAAAAACTAAGTGGAGACTCTTTAGAACCCCACCCGGGAACGGGTGATTCTTGTAAAAACTGATAAGGAAAAGCGACCGCATAATTATAGTTAACATCAATTAGCTGTTTGGCCCCTTGATAATTTTCAAATAAGTTAACTTCGAAAATTTCATATTGGTTTATTCCGGCCATTTGTGAAGATGTCACCTCAATTGAGTATTTCCCATTTACACACTTGGCCTGTTCAACATTTTCATTACTCAGGTCAAGCAAGCGAACAGAGGTTCCTTGAGAACATGCCCCTTCAATTATATGATTCATACTATTTACATCCAAACCTTTTGGAGCGAGTTGAATTTCATTTGAAGGTATATAGTCAAATGATGTTGAGAAGTTATTTGTTTTATAGTCGATATAAAAATCATTACACTCGGCAAAGACTGTCGTCTCACCATCTAGGTCATACTCTTCGGGGTAGATAATGAAGGCACCATCATCTTGTCTTAGTGGAATATTGTGGCCATCCCGAAGAATATTCTCAGACTTCTTAGTATAGAGCCTCACATTTCCATTTATATAAGTTCTACCACAAGTTCCACTAATAATATGTCTGCCTCTAGCACTCTCATCATACTTACCCCGTGGAGAAAAAAAATGTGGAGTGGTTTCAACTGTTTTATAATAATAAAAGAGCATTCGAAGATTTGAACGATAATCTCCTTTCAGTCCTTCAACAGGAACTTGATAAAGGAGACGATCAGGACTTTTTCGTGGCCCTAAATCAAGCTTATAACTGAAGTTTCCATTACGACAGTTGACAATATTTCCATCAATACTGACTTGATCAAAACCTTTGCAACTTCCTGTCACCTCTAGCGTGTCACTAAGTGCCCCAACAATTGACTCACTTAAAAAAATCGAATGGTCATCATTTCTGAACTTAATCTTCTTAATAGTCATTTCAGAGCTATTACCATAGGCATCCACCTGATTGATAAAAAGATAGGTCTCCATTGCTTCTGCATTAATTTTTGAAAAATATATGGGAGTAAGAAAAAGCCCATTCGAGCATCCCACAGCTTTAACAAAATCTTGAATATATCTTCCTCGAATAAAGACAGTTCCCTTTAATTGACAACGTCCAGAGACGTAAATAGTACGCCCATAGAAGTAGCCTTCCATTGGTGTATCAACAATTACTTTGCCAGGCCTACGAGTGACAACACTTGGAATTGTCACAATAGCGGAGTAACCATCTTGAGTAACATAGATATCTTGATGACCGACAACATCAGCTTGGAAGTATAAAACTTTTCGATACTTCTCATTTCGACATTCAGTGGATAAATGTTGGTCTTTAACTAGATTATTAGAAAAAAAGCTAACAGGAATACCATCTGAGCACTCCCCTTCAATAACGATCCTTTGTCCATTTAATCTTCTTGAGACAAGACGTGCTGTTAAATCACCTTTGGCAACTTGGAGATTTGAGCCTACAGAGCTAATCGTACGACTGCGTTTTTGACAGCCTTCGAGGACAAGTATCAAGATAAGAATGGTGTAAATATATTTATATTCCACACCATTCTTATCGAGATTAAGATATTTTTACGCAGTTAAAATTGATTAAAAAATGCCGTTAAAACTAAAACGATAATTAAGTTAGCAAAGAAGATAATATCCCTAAGCCCAACAGATAGATTTAACGCCTTAACAATCTCACTCTTTGAAGGAGACTTGCCATTTTTCATTTGAAGCTGCTTAAAGAGTTTTGACTCTACCTTTCTTTTAAAGTGATCATCTTTAAAAAATGCAACTCTAAGCCCAATTATAAGACAAACAAAGTATAGCCAAAGATTAGAAATCCCTAAATCCTTAGCAAAGAGATATGTAATGATCATTGGAATTTGAACAACGATCAAATAGACAAAGAGAGTTGAAATATTATTTTGTAGGCCAATCGCTAGCATTACATAAGCCTCTTGATAACTTCTAAGAATAGAAGCCACGTCTTTTCAACTGATGAAATCGAAACTTGTTCATCTGGCGAGTGTGCCCCTGTTATCGTCGGTCCAAAGCTTATGATATCGACATCAGGCATGGCCTTTGAAAGAATTCCACATTCAAGACCTGCGTGAATTGAAGAAATCTTCGGGGCCTGACCTCTTAAGTCTTTAAAAGCTTCACCAGTAACTGAAAGAATTTTAGATTCTGGATTTGGCTTCCAACCAGGATATGCACCTTCAAGAATAGCATTAGAATTAAGTTCGCTTTGAGCTGAAATCATTTCCTGAGCAAAGCTATCTCTTGCTTCTTCACTAGCACTACGAATAAGATTTGCCATGCTAAATTTTCCCTCTTCAAGAGTGATCACACCTAAGTTTGTCGATGTTTCAACAACGCCTTCAAAGTGCTCATCCCACGCTTTCACACCGTGGTGACAATTACTAATTGAAGATAGCGCAAGTATTGAATCTTCTATTGAAAGGGCCTTTGCCTCTTCACTAATTGACGATAACTCAAATTTTAGGCCAGCTTCAACATCTTGATTCTTCTCCCATAGAGATTCAAAATTACCACGAATTTTGAGAAGGCTTTCTTCACTTGTATAAAAGTCGACAAAGGCTTCCCTAGCAATTGCATTTCTTAAAGACCCACCTTTAATCGAAACAAGTTGAATATCATCAACTCCAGCAAAAACTTCTGGAATAAGTTTATTAGCATTTAAGCGTCCACGGTGAATATCAATTCCCGAGTGTCCACCCTTTAAACCTTTAATAGCAACTCTTTGATGGACACCATTTGCTTGTCCCTCACTGAACTCTTTTTCAAAGATAAGATCAACACCACCAGCACAACCAATGATAAGCTCATCTTCCTCTTCAGTATCGAGGTTTAGCATAATCTTTCCATCAAAGTGATCGCCTTTTAGGCCAATTGCTCCGTGCATTCCAGCTTCTTCACAGGCCGTAAAAACACATTCGAGAGGCGGATGTGGGATATCCTTACTTTCAAGAAGCCCCATTGCAAACGCACAACCGATACCATTGTCGGCACCAAGAGTTGTTCCATTAGCACGTACCCAATCTCCATCGATAAAAGTTGTAATTGGATCCTTTTTAAAATCATGAGGGTTGCCTTCGTTCTTTTGAGCGACCATATCAAGGTGACCTTGAAGAATAACTGGTGCTGAGTTTTCACCCCCCAGTTGTCCTGGCTTCTTTATAATGACATTATTTACTTCATCGCGATAAGTTTCTAAGCCTAAACTCTTCCCAAATAAGAGAAGTAGAGTTTGTACCGCTTCTTCGTGATAACTAGGTCTTGGAGTATCTAGTAGTTTTTGAAAGTTAGACCAAACATATTTTGGACTTAATTGTTCGACACGTGATTGCTTCATAAAATAACCTACTTGTTATGTTTTTTAACAATCTACTATGAAGATCAATTTTAGAAAAGCCCAAATGCTATGCGGCCTCTTCACCTGCTTCCTCCTCAGAACTAGGAAAGTGAGGAAACTTGGGATGATTCTGTGCTTCTTCAATTAGGTATTTATCCACAATATGAGGACGCCAACTTAGGTAAACACCATCATATTTATCGAGGGAGAGGTTTTCATTGAAGTGAGGACTACGCTTAACATCCATATGGTAGATATCGATACTCCCCTCTTTTTCAAAGTAATTTCTGAGATTTGCTCCACGCGAAAGATAGAGCTTGCGAACTGTTGAGTCCTTACCAGAGGATTCAATATTTAAAATAATATTATAGTGGCGATAATCAACCGCAAGGTTAATCGAGTTACACTTTAGATCTGGTTTATAATCATATCTCTTACAATCACTTGTTCCTAAGTTATGAATGAGTAAGACATTTTCAAAGATCGCCCCACCATGCTTTTGAGCGGCACGCGCACGAGACTTAGAAATCGTAATGGAGGCGGCTCCTTTATATCGCAAAAAGTCAAAATCAATCCCGGCCACAAAACCAGGACGTAGGACATCATTTAACAATAATGTAAAATCGCTTTCATCTGACATTGCCACCATATGGGAGAGCTTAGAAGTACTAACAGATAAGTAACGCTTCTGGCCGTAGATATTTTTAAGCTCAACGATTGCCTTTGTGCCAGCGTAGACCTCAATCCAATTGACCTGCTTTCTCGTTTGTAGCGGAATGTCTCCAAAGATTCCTGAGTCTGGGCCTCCCATGAGAACGTTACAACCCAATTCCTTCATTAGTGCCTTTGAAAAGTGTTGAATATAAGACTTATGGACATTGATATACTCCAAAAGTTCTTCTTTAAAGAAGATTTGTTCACACAACTTTTCTAATTCCAATTCGAATTCTTGCTTTTTCATAGTCTGCCTATCGACTGTCCAACGATATGCAGTGAGTTAAAAAAAGTTAATTTAGTCAAGCCTTCTAAAAGCTGATAACGACTAGTAAAACGGCCTAAAAGGTGGTAAAAATGCATGTATAAATCAAATACAAAAAACTGAATTTAACTCAAAAAGTCGAGGATCTATGTCTAATTTTCTAGAAGATTATCACGCACATGTTGAGGAAAGGGCCAAAGAAGGTATTCCTCCATTAGCACTAACAAAAGAACAAGCTACTGAAGTTGTTAAACTTCTTGAAGCTGCGCCTACACAAGAGCTACTTGATCTACTTAAAGATCGTATCAACCCAGGTGTTGATCCAGCTGCTCAAGTTAAAGCAAGCTTTCTAGTTGGGATTACGAAGGGTGCACAAACTTGTTCACTTATTTCAAAAGAATATGCAGTTGAATTACTAGGGACAATGGTTGGTGGTTTCAACCTTCAAGGTCTAGTTGATATTGTTGCAGGAAATGATGAAGCTCTTGCAAAACTTGCTGCTAAAGAACTTAAGAATCTTCCTCTTGCAGTTAACGTTTTCGACGACGTTAAGAAACTTGCAGACGGTGGAAATGCAATTGCTAAAGAAATTATCGAGTCTTGGGCAAATGCTGAGTGGTTTACAAACAAGCCACAAATCAATGAATCAATCAAAACTGTCGTTTACAAAGTAGACGGTGAAATCAATACAGATGACTTCTCACCTGCTCCATTTGCATTCACAAGAGCGGATATCCCTCTTCACGCAAATGTTATGGGAGGAGCACTTTTCCCAGAAGGTCCAAAGCAAATTTCTGATCTTAAAGAAAAGTTTAACCTTCCTGTTACTTTCGTAGGTGACGTTGTTGGTACAGGTTCTTCAAGAAAGTCAGCTTGTAACTCTCTTCTATGGCACATTGGTGAAGATATCCCATTCGTACCTAACAAGAGACGTGGTGGTGTAATCATCGGTTCAACAATTGCTCCGATCTTTTTTAACACTGCTGAAGATTCAGGTGCTCTTCCAATTCAAGGAATTGATGTATCAGCACTTACAACAGGTACAGTAATTGAAGTTCGCCCTCTTGAAGGGAAAATCCTAAATGATAAGGGTGAAGAACTTGCAAAATACGACATCGCCCCAGAAACAATTCTAGACGAATTCAGAGCTGGTGGTCGTGTTCCTCTAATTATTGGTAAAATGCTAACAGATAAAGCAAGAGCAGAACTTGGACAAGGAACTGCAAACGACTCAGGAATCTTCGCTAAGCCTCACACAACTGAAGCGCACGAAGGTCAAGGCTACACTCTTGCACAAAAAATGGTTGGAAAAGCTTGTGGCGTAACAGGTATCCTTCCAGGAACTTCATGTCTTCCAAAAATGACAACTGTTGGATCTCAAGATACAACAGGTCCAATGACAAGAGATGAGATGACTGAGCTTGCATGCCTTAAGTTCAACGCTGATCTAGTTATGCAATCATTCTGTCACACTGCTGCTTATCCAAAGCCAAGTGACGTTATCACTCACGCGACTCTTCCAGACTATATCAGAAACAGAGAAGGTGTTGCTCTTAGACCTGGTGATGGTATTATCCACTCTTGGCTAAACCGTCTTCTAATCCCAGATACTGTTGGTACTGGTGGAGACTCTCACACTCGTTTCCCACTTGGAATTTCATTCCCAGCTGGTTCAGGGCTTGTTGCATTTGCAGCTGCTCTAGGAGTTATGCCACTTGATATGCCAGAGTCTGTTCTTGTTAAGTTTAAAGGAAAGTTACAACCAGGAATCACTCTACGTGACGTTGTAAATATGATCCCTTACCAAGCAATTCAAGACGGTCTACTTACTGTAGAAAAGAAAAATAAGAAGAATATCTTTGCTGGTCGTATTCTAGAAATGGAAGGTTTACCAGACCTTAAGCTTGAGCAAGCATTCGAACTTACAGATGCAACAGCAGAAAGAAGTGCTGCTGGTTCAACAATTAAGCTAAGTCGCGAAACTGTTGTTGAATACTTAAGTTCAAACGTTGCTCTTATGAAGTCAATGATCGCAAATGGTTTTGGTCACGTTGGAACACTTGAAAGACGTATTGCTGAAGTTCAAGACTGGATTGAAAATGGTGAACTAATGGAAGCGGATGCAAATGCTGAGTACGCTGCTGTTATCGAAATCGATCTAGATGAAATGAAAGAGCCAATCGTTGCTTGTCCAAATGATCCTGATGACGTTAAGAAAATGAGTGACGTTCAAGGTGATAAAATTGATGAAGTATTCATCGGTTCATGTATGACAAATATTGGTCACTTCAGAGCTGCTGCGACTGTTCTTGATGGTCAAGGTCAAGCTGATGCAAGACTATGGGTATGTCCTCCAACAAAGATGGACAAAGACCAACTAACTAAAGAGGGTTATTACTCGAAATTTGCAGCTGCTGGTGCAAGACTTGAAATGCCAGGTTGTTCACTATGTATGGGTAACCAAGCGCGTGTAAAAGACGGTGTAACAGTATTCTCAACTTCGACACGTAACTTCAACAACAGACTTGGTAAAGGTGCTCAGGTTTATCTAGGTTCAGCAGAACTTGCTGCAATCTGTGCGAAACTTGGATACATTCCAAAAGTTGATGAGTATCTATCAATGATGAAGCCACTTGAAGGTAAAGATGATTCAATCTATCGTTACCTAAATTTCGACCAGATGGAAAATTTCTCGATTGATGACAACGCGTGATCAAAATACTGTGCTAAAACTACAAAAATCAAAGGGAGCTATTAAGCTCCCTTTTTTTATTTGCAGAATTTTTTAATTACTTTCTTAACTCTTTTGATCTCAACTTTCCTTCCCGTATAAGGAGCGAACTCTCCATACCAATAATTGTAGCTAAAGAACTTATCCCCATAATTATAGTGCACCTTTTGTAACTGTCCTGGAAAGTTGCTATCAACAGCATAGAGAACGTATCCAGTCTTAGTCTTCTTCATATCAACAACAAGCCATGCGTGTGCATCGATCCCTTTTATTTGCAGCTTTTGATAAGTGACATCACCTTGATTCACAACACGCTCATAAAGGCCATCCATCATCTTTCTCATACCATTAGCACTTCGCTTAGGTGCTCCAAGTAAACCAATTACCCACTGCTGATTGATAAATCCATCAGTTTTTTGCCAAGCTTCAAGTTCATTTTGAATTAAGTAGTCATTATCAGCTGAGAACTCTCTTAAGTTTCGATAGCCAGGAATCTCAACGACACTGCGGCCTCGACGAATTGCTTTAATGATATTCTTCACTTCATCTTCTGATGGTTTAGAATACTCAGGCTTGAAGATCCCAAGATAAAGAGCATTGCGATGAAAACGAGAGTGCCACCAACAAACTCCACCATTAAGAAGGCCCCCGTAATTTCTAAAGCCCATGCGCGCACCAGTCTTTGTCATCATCTGATTTCTAACAAAGTGCTTATTCTCTCTTTCTTTACAGAATTTCTGCTTTGGTGTCTGGGCCATGGCAGAACTTGCGCTAAATGTCGTTAACGCTATCAATAGTGATAGATAAATAGATCTCATAGAATCGTCCCGTGTTTTGTTCTTGATGAACTTGTATAACGCAACGCAATTAAACTCAAGGGAGCCTATAAAATCTACTGTAAAACCATAGGATTAGTTTCTAATTACAACTATTTAGAGTCTTTAACTAAACAGATCTTCGCTTTTGGATTCATTTCACAAAGAGCATCTTTAAGCATTTGATTCTCTTCTTCTAGTTGTTTTGTGCGGGCCTCAAGGGAAGCAATATCTCTTCCTTGATCTTTTGAAATTGAAAATAAGCTCTTAACAGCTTCAATAAGTGGAGCAACTAATTTGGCATAAGCAACACTTAGATAGCCGTTTTCGTCTTTTGAAATGGCCTCAGGAAAGACCTTCTCTACATTTTGAGCAATGACACCGATATCTCTACCCTCTTTAAAATTCTTTTGTGGAAACTCATCCTTTCTCCACTCAAAATAGACACCATCAAGAAGAGAGATTTTATCGAGAATCGAAACCTCACTTGAAATTGTCACTACTTTCTTCTTTAGTCGTTCATCTGATGTTGAATCAAATGCAGCAGTCCCTCGAACAGCACCGTTTACATCAAGAGCGAAAGAAGCGCTTGGTGAGGTCGTTAAAATACCTACGTTGGCATTAGTACCGTTTACGTTTACAACATCAGTTAATATTGCATCTCCAACAGAAAGATTAATATCACCAGCAAAGGCATGCATACGCATTCCATTAGCAGTCTCTGGTGCAGAGTGAAATAACATCACATCAGACCAAGAGGAATCTGGAAAATCAGAGGCCCAGTCATAATTTGAATTTAAAAGAGCAAAGCCAGCTTCCGAGCCATCGGCCAGAAAAGTAAAATTTACTTCCGATGAGATTCCTGTGTTCGTATCTTGTATTTTCATTTCTGCATGAGAGTCTGAAATATGAAGATCTGCTGCCGGAGTGTTTGTTCCAATACCAACATTACCACCAAGGTTTACATAGAGACCTTCATCAAGTCCCGAGTAAGAAATATAGTTGGCCCCAATTTGAAAGTTTTGAGTGGCCATATGATTTCCAAGGTCATCACCTGGAGCAACTAAGTCGGCCGGCTCCCACTCTGAAAATGAACTATTCCAAGTTAATACCTGTCCATTTGTTGGTGCATTCGCTGAAACCGCACGCGATTGTAGAGTTGTATCACTTGCAGGAAGGTTGTAAAGATTCGTTGCATCTAGAGATGGTAAGCTTCCATCTGACTCGAGACGAAGAAGTCCATCAGCAACATTTGTATTTCCAACAGAAATATCTAAGTATGTCCCAACGTCAATCACTGAAAAATCAGAACTAAAAGTTAGGCCCTTAAATTGAATGTCACTTGCAACTTTTTGAGAATATAGGCCGAAGTCCCCACCTCTATTGCTTGCCGTATTGGTTTCACCACCAGCAGAAATCCCTGTAAGCTGAGAACCATCAATAGCAGGTAGACGGCCAAAGCCATCAAGGCGAAGAAGTTCATTGGCCCCATTAGAAGTATTCACTCCAACTTGGACATCATTTACATTTTCAGTTATCGCAAGATCACTTGTTACAGTTAGACCTTTTAACTCAAGGTCGCTTCCTGTTTTTTGTTTGAATAAAGTCGCACCACCGGCACTTGAGATCGTGTTAACTTCTCCACTGCCACCAGCACTAATCGTTTGTGGCTCCCACTGTGAAGCTGTGTTATTCCACACAAGGGCCTGACCATCAGTTGGTGCAGTCGCAGCAACAGCTCGTGATTGAATTGTATTATCAGAAGTAATAATTCCTGTTAGCTGAGATCCATCAACAGCAGGAAGACGCCCAAAAGCATCAAGTCTTAGAAGTTGATTAGCTGTATTAGTCGTTGTTACATCAATTTGTACATCATTAGTGTTACCAGTCAGTGTAATGTCTGCACCACCAGTAAGGCCTTTAAAGACAAGATTGGTTCCGACCTTTGCTTGAAATAAACCTTCCCCGCCAGCACTAGAAGCAGTATTGGCCTCTCCGCCAGCTCCACCTGTCACGATTGTTGTCGGCTCCCACTGAGAACTTGTACTATTCCATAAGAGTGCCTGCCCGTTTGAAGGAGCAACAGAAGAAACGGTACGAGACTGAATGGCCGTTGCATCAGAACTTCCACCAGCAATTCCAGTTAGAAGAGAACCATCGAGAGCAGGAAGACGTCCAGAGGCGTCTAGCCTTAAAAGTTGATTTGCACCATTTGACGTATTAATTTGAAGGTCTACTGTATTGGCACTTCCAGAGATAGCAAAATCAGTTGAACCTTGAAGGCCCTTTAAAATTAAATCAACACCTGATTTCTGCTTAAAAAGAGAAACTCCACCAGCACTTGAAATGGTATTATTCTCACCTGAGCCACCACCAGAAACGATTGTTTGGGGTTCCCATTGAGTAGTTGCATTATTCCAAACAAGGGCCTGCCCATCAGCAGGAGCTGTCGTTGAAATAGTTCTCGTTTGAAGAGTTGTTGCATCAGAGCTAGCGGCAGCAAGAGTTTGTGGCTCCCACTCAGAAGCAGTATTATTCCAAGTTAGGACCTGTCCATCTGTTGGCGCTGTTGATGAAATATCTCTTGTTTGTAAGCTAACTGCATCCCCTGACGCAGACGCTGAGATACCAGTTAGAAGAGAGCCATCTAAGGCCGGAAGTCTTCCAAAAGAATCAAGACGAAGAATTTGTCCTGCTCCATTCGAAGTATTAATTCCAATTTGAATATCATTAGCATTTCCAGTTAAGGAAATATCCGATGTATTAGTCAGTCCTTTAAAGACTAAATTTGATCCCACTTTATTTTGATAAATTGCTTCGCCACCAGCGCTTGAAGCCGTGTTAATTTCTCCACCGGCTCCACCAGCTGTGATTGTAGCTGGTTCCCACTGTTGACTTACATCATTCCATAGAAGGGCCTGACCATTAGTTGGTGCAGCGGCCGATACATCACGTGATTGTAAAGTTGAGTCTCCACCACCAGCAGCAATTCCTGTTAACTGAGAACCATCAATAGCAGGCAGGCGCCCACTTGAGTCAAGTCTTAAAAGTTGATTCGCACCATTAGCAGTATTAATTTGTAGATCAACCGTGTTAGTACTTTCATTAACAACAAAGTCAGATGAGCCTAAAATACCACGCATTACAAAGTCCACACCAGACTTCTGCTTAAAAAGAGAAGCACCTGCGGCCGTTGACATCGTGTTGGTCTCACCACTTCCACCACCTCCGCCAGAGATACCTGTTAATTGTGAACCATCGATAGCAGGAAGTCTTCCTAGAGAATCAAGTCTTAGAAGTTGGTTTGCACCATTACCTGTACTTATTTGAAGGCCAAGTGAATTTGAACCTTCAGTGATATTAATGTCAGAAGATGGAGAAAGGCCTTTAAACTGAAGTTGGCTACCAACCTTTTGTTTAAAAATAGAAGTTCCACCTGTTGAGTAAACAGTATTAGCTTCACCAGATCCGCCTCCACCGCCACTTGCGATTGTTGAAGGAACCCAAGAAGAGTTACTACTGCTCCAAACAAGGGCCTGCCCATCAGTTGGCGAAATATTTGAAACTAAGCGATTGTGAATTGATGTTGCATTTGTTGATGAACCACCTTCATCGGTTCCAATAACCCAATTTGTTCCATTGAATTTTAAGATTGAACCAGAGATGGCACCACTTGTATCTGTGTCGTAAAGATCATCTACTGTAAGATTGACCGCACCTAATTTTCCATTAACAGAAGTCACACTTGAAGTTGGTTGATTGGCCGGGGCCCACTTTCTTGTGATGGCATTGTATTGCAGAATCTGTCCGTGAGATGCTCCAAGATCAGGAAGATCAACATTGATTGAAAATGTACTTGCACCACTTGCACTCTCTAATGTCATCGTAAGAATTTGATTAAGAGGCAGAAGTGTATTGGAAAGAGCATCAGCAATGATCTCCCCTTCATTTTGTGAACCAATTGAAAAATTTGAAGTCACTCCACTCTTATCAGTGATGCGAATATTTTCGACCTTATGAAGACTCGAACCTACGATTCTAAGCTTATCACCTTGCACGCTAATATTTTCAACCTGAACTTCTCCGCGGCTATTATCACGACGTTGAATCTCAGGCACACAACTCGAAATGAGTAGCTGCAGGCATAAAATATGAATATAAGATTTTTTAAATATCTTCATCATTTCGCTTCTTTATCGACGACCTCAATTAAATTCGTACGAGAATTTTAATACGATTTAAAAATCGGCAAATAAGGCACTGAAATGATAAGAAGTAGAGTAAAAAACAGGGGCATTGTTGCCCCAAAAAAACGGCATTTTAATAACTTACAATATTATGATTTGGTACAAAGTCGTTCTTCAACGATAAGGTGAGAGATATCGTACTTCGCTAGTATTTTTTCACGGTAATACTCACTCCCCTTTAGTTTGCAGTTATAGATCATCACTTCACATGCATGAGCATTTGGAGCAATTCTCCATAAATGAAGATCCGCAATTTCAATATCTTCATCGTGTGAAAAGAGTTTTCTAATTTCTTCTTCATCAAATAATTTTGAATTTCCATCGAGAAGTTCCCAAACTGTATCTTTGGCAAGCCCCCAGGCCCACTTCAAGATTACGATAGCACCGAGGATACCAATAATAGGATCGGCCCAATTCCAACCAAAGTACTTTCCTGCAAAGAGAGCTGCAATGGCCATCACTGAAGTTAGAGCATCTGCAATGACGTGTAATAGTGCTGAGCGATGGTTGTGATCATGAACATGATTGTGACTATGGCCGTGACCGTGATCATGCCCATGATGATCATGAGAGTCCCACAGAAGAACAGCACTAAGAACGTTTACAACAAGACCAATAATGGCCACGAGAATGGCCGTCTCAAATTTAATCGCCATCGGGTTTAAAAATCGCCCAATCGACTCAACACCCATCACGATGGCAACAATACCCAACATAAGAGCACTAGTGTAGCCTCCTAGAGGAATCATCTTACCTGCACCAAAACTTAGTTTTTCATTTATCTTTTCTGAACGGGCCAAGCGGTAAACAATAACAGTAATAGCAAGGGCCCCTACGTGAGATCCCATATGCCAACCATCAGCAAGTAAGGCCATTGATCCGGTAAAGTATCCATAACCAATTTCTGCTACCATCGTGACAAATGTCAGAAGAATAACAAGCATCGTTTTCTTCTCATTTGATCCTAGGCGATCATCTTCTAGGACATAATTATGTGGCTCTAAGTGTTCCTTATGCTTCATGATCAAAGCTTTGTCTGAAGTATGAGCGTGGGAATTTTAGAAGCTCAAGCTTAGGAATATTAAAATCCCCGATTTTGGTATCATTAAGAGTTACAGCATAGAACTCATTCTTGCCTTCTTTTCCAATAACAAAGACATTAATTTCTTGGCCATCCATGAATAATTTGTGTTCACCAAATTTTCGATATTCACCAAAAGAAGTTTTTTGATCTTCTAACGGAAGTGTTTCTGGGCCAAGAGGTAGACGAAAGCGATAACTACTAACAAGATTTCCCGCAACAATCATAGCGTTTCCACGATTAAGTTTCGTCGTGGCCTTGTTAATGAAGTAATCCATAATATAAGCAATGAGATCCACATCTTTTAAGTTAAGATCATATATCTTTTGTTCGTTCCCTTCTAAACGAGACTGACGATTTAATATAACTTGCGAAATAAAGACATTTCCCGACGGGTGTAGAATACGAACAGTATTACCATGGTCTTTTGAAATATCCCAGGCCCATTCAGTTGTTGGAAAGAGTGGTGTTAGTGTTACAGTTTTTGAATTCATAATTGGATCCTAATCACATTGTTCCAAGTAGTAAAGATCTTGGTAAGATTCTCGCTTTCTTATTAAACGAGCGTTATCGCCATCAACAAGCAACTCACATGCTCTTGGCCTTGAATTATAATTACTCGACATGGTAAAACCATATGCTCCACAAGAACGGATTGCGAGAAGCTCTCCTTCACAAAGCTCAAGTTCCCTTTCCTTTGCAAGGTAATCACCTGTTTCACACACGGGCCCGACAATATCAAAACTTTCTTTTGTTCCTTTAATCGATTGATCCACCTTAATGACTTCTTGCCACGCCTGATAAAGAGCAGGCCTCATTAAATCATTCATGGCCGCATCAACAATGGCAAAGTACTTACCTTCATTCTCTTTAATATATTCAAGCTTTGTCACAAGAATTCCTGCATTGGCCGCAATGGCCCTTCCTGGTTCAAAAATGAGTTCTAACTCAGGATAATCTTCAAGACTTTTAATAACTTCAGCAAGGTACTCACTCGGATGAGGTGGTATTTCATCACGGTATTTTACCCCGAGGCCCCCGCCTAAATCGATATGTTTAAGAGGTGTTCCATTTTTTCTTAAGGTATCAACTAATTGCTTTAGCCGTTCTAGCGCTTCTAAGAAAGGTCCCACATTCGTGAGCTGAGAGCCGATATGACAATCAATTCCCTCAACACTAATATGCTCCAACGAATGAGCAATCTCATAAACCTCTTGTGCCTTTTGAAATGAAATTCCAAATTTATTTTCTTTTAAACCTGTTGCAATATATGGATGTGTTTTAGCATCCACATCTGGATTAACTCTAATAGAAACAGGTGCTTTCTTATTTATTTTTTTCGCAACTTCATTAATTCTTCGAAGCTCTGCAATAGATTCGACGTTTAAACACTTAATACCTTTCTCAAGTGCAAATTCAATTTCATCGTGCGATTTTCCAACTCCAGAAAAAACAGTCTTTGATGCAAGTCCACCTGCGGCCAAAACTCTTTCAAGCTCTCCGCGAGAAACAATATCAAAACCACTTCCCATCGCAGCTAGCTCTTTTAAGATATTAATATTTGAATTTGCTTTAACTGCATAACAAATTAAATGGCGATGCTCTTTTAAAGGCTCTTGAAAGGCGAGGAAGTGTCTTTTAAATGTTTTTAAAGAATATATATAAAGTGGTGTTCCATACTTTTGAACAAGGTCTGAAACTTTATTTTCTTCTGCAAATAACTCATGATTTCTATAATTAAAGAAGTCCATTCGATTCCCTATTGATTAAGCTACATTCATATAGTATTCCTAGCCCGCCATTAAATGTTATCTTTAAAAAGCCTGGCCCTTTTTCTTTTATTTTAAAACCATACTTTTCATGCATTTTAATCGAAGTCTTATTTTTTGCATTAACAACATAGTAGGCCTTCGTTGAAATTTGCCCAATATGCTTGAGTCGCTCTTGAGTTAGGAGATCACCTATTCCGCACCCTCGATATTCAGGAAGAACAGTGAGTCCCATAAGATACCACCCAACAGGAGCCTTGTATTTGTAACGATTCACCATTTCCTGCGTGTATAAGATTGACCTACCATAGCCAACGATTTCTTCATCAAGAATGGCAACGATCAGATGAAAGCCTTTTAAGTTCCCACCACGGGCCAATTCCTTTTTTGTTCTTTCAAAAAAGAAAGAATAGTCGAGATTTGGATCAATATTATTTTCACTAATGATACGAGCAATTGCGTGGGCATCGTCATACCTAGCATAACGAGTCTTTATCCCCTGTGGTATGGGCCTTGACTTGTGATCAGTGACAAAAGGACAGTAGGAATTATACTCTCTACTGGTCTTAGACAGTGTCTGCAATGTTTGAGGAATTAGCTTTTTAAACATAATTTAATCTATTATAGCGCATTCATAAAAGCGTTGAATAAATTAATTCAATTAATAAAGTTTTTATTTTAGATATTCTGCTTATATGCTTTAATTGTGACAAATATATAATATTTACCAGTGACCGATCATTTTACTCATGAAAAAAATATTTCTAGGCATAGCGCTCATATTAATCACTACTCTACTCGTTCTTATCTTGAATTATAAGTGGGTGATTAAGAAGTCTCTTGCCATGGCCGGTGTGAGAATTGAACGTGTTGAAAAAATCAGTATCGGCCAGTGGGTTCTCCACAATCTAAAGTATCAATTAGATGAGAGAAATGAACTAGAAGTTAATTCTGTTAATATTAGCTTTTTAGAAATTGATGTTAATGCAAAGAAACTTGATCGCTACATCCAGGCCCTTAATTCTAAAATAAAAGTAAAAGCTGTCGGTATTCAACTTCAGAAGTTCAAACTAAAGAGTATAAGCTGCATTGTTCATAAGAAAGAAGGAGCTACTGTCGAAATAAGTCAGATACATATTCCGGACTTTGGTAGCAAGAATCGTGGTGTCCTAACTCTTAATCTCGCTACACTTAAAGATATTCATTTTAATTACAATAATCTTGATATTAACCATATCATCAAATACTTTGATGCCACTCTAGGCCTATCTGGCCTCATTAATATTGAAGCAAGGGCCAATGGTGATATCACTGCAAATGTATCAGGCAAGAACTTAGTCCTAACAGGGTTTAGAGTCGATGATGTTATTTCTAACTTTCTCGATACTCGAAGTGTTGGACTTATCGATGCCGCTGCCGTTGTGGCACTTGGCCCTATTGGACTGCTCTACACGAGTGCCGCGAGTCTAGGGCAAACAGTTGGAGGCTTTCGAGGTGGGGACACAAATCTTAAACAGGTTAATGCAGGCGTGACTCTTGCCGGTGATCTTCTTGTATTTGATGATGTCGCTGTTGCAACACAAGAGCATTTAATTGTTGCCCAGGGTGGCGCCAATATTGAAAAGCAAACCTTTAAAAACTTTATTGTTTCTGTTGTTGATGAAAAGTATTGTCCTGAATTACAGCAAATGATTAAGGGAACATTTACGAAACCAGAAATTTCAAAAACCAAGGCCTTCCTTGATACCGCTACGGCGCCAGTATCCAGTGTGAAGAGTTCAACTTTTCAATTTGTTGGCGTGGAGAAATGTAAGCCAATTTACAAAGGTATAGTTACGCATCCAACGCTTGAGTGAACCATTTCAGAAAGAGTCTAGCCTTAAAATGACACATTACACATAATGAGAAAAATCATGGAGGAAAGCAAACGCTTGATGTATATTTGATTCTAATTGTTAAAACTTAAACGAGGATAAGACTATTAGCGTTATATCTGTACTCATTTTTCTCTTTCTTTTTGGTATTGCCTCAATGGGCTATGTCTACGCTTACCGTGGAACTGAAAGGTATGAGAGTTTAAACTTCTATCTGCGTAAAGGTTGGCCCATTTTTGCACCTTTAAATTGTCTACTCTATATGTTCACAAAGAAGAGAGCGGCAAGGCCAATTATGAATCTAGCGGACTTTCCTGAACTAAAACTTGTTCAAGATAATTGGGAAACAATTCGCGACGAGGCCGTAAGCCTCAGAGAGAATGGCTACTTTGATAAAGTAAAGGACCCTACTTCAAGTGCTTACTACGATATCGGTTTTAGAACTTTCTATAAGTACGGTTGGTCAAAATTCTACCTAACTTGGTATGGAACAACTTTAAACTCAGCAAAAGAATTATGTCCAAAAACTGTTGAACTTGTTTCTAAGGTTCCTGGCGTTAATGGTGCCATGTACTCAATCCTTCCAGTGGGATCAAAACTAACAAAGCACCTAGACCCTGTTGCCACTTCTCTTCGCTACCACCTAGGGCTTAAAACTCCTAATGATGATCGATGTTACATCAATATTGATGGTACAGATTATTCTTGGCGTGATGGAGAAGCATTACTCTTTGATGAAACTTATCTTCACTTTGCATTCAATAATTCTGAAAACGAAAGAATTATTCTTATGTTAGAAGTTGATCGTCCAACGAATATCATTGGAAAGATTATCAACTTTATCTTTAAGCAAATAATGAGAATTACTCTGGTTCCTAATGTTCCGGGAGATCAAAGAGGACTAGTGAATGCAATCTTTGGTGCTGTTACTCCAGCTCTTCTTAAGGTAAGAACCCTTAAGCAAACGAATATAATTCTTTATAAGATCATTAAGCACACTGTAAACTTAACACTACTTGCTGTCGCATTTGGTTTAATTTACTTAGTACTTACTTTTATTCAATCTCTATTTTGAAAAGCTAGAAGCAACATATGCGGCGACGTATTCTTCGAAGTCTACGTCGTCGAGTTTTTCAAAGTCCACCTGGCGCTGTATTGATGCATTCTTCTCTAGTGCCAATTCTTCTTGAAAAATATGATTTACATCTTCAGAAGCTAACTCTTTACGGTGTTCAAGAGCTAGATCCCTCATTGCTTGAATATGTCCCTTTTGTGAGACAAGATCAAAGACCTTCTGAGATAGAGTATTTACAGGATCAATTAACTTACGTTGCTCTTCAATGGCAAAAATTAATTCTTCCTTTCGCTCTCCATCTGAAATCGCATTAACGACTTCACTCATTTGATCAAAGAAATTAGTTAGATATTCTTGGTAATTGATTTTTGAACCATTAAGGCCAATTTCTAGTCCAGCTCTTCTTCCCAGCTTAACAATGAGCTGGTTATTTTCTTCGATCTCATTGTAGATTTCATGATTACACTTATCGGCCTGCATGAACAAGCACGTCAAAAGAAATGCATCAAGGAAGTCGGCCTGAGTTTTAGTAATTCCATTTTTTGCAAATGGGTTTAAATCAAGAAGCCTCACCTCAATATATTCAATCCCCTTACTTCTTAAGCTAGCAAGAGCACTCTTTCCAGGAGGGGCAATTCTTTTCGGCCTAATAATTGAATAGAACTCATTTTCAATCTGTAAAATGTGAGTACTAATTTGTTGTAGCTCACCTTTCTCATTTCTTAGGCCAATCTTATCGAAGTCTGCAAAATTCATTTGCAGGGCCTCTTCTAAACTATCACAGTAGCTATCAAGGCTATTATAACAGATGCGAATCCCACTTTGAGAAGCACCCGTATAACCAAGTCCCCCCATTCTTAAACAAGTTCCCTCTTTTGAACCATAAGTTTTACCATGAACTTCATCTTCATGAAGAACTTCGAGGTTATGCTTCTTACCATTAAGAAAAGACTCATGAACAGAAATTGAGTTTCCAAATAAATAAAGCAGAACATTTGAGTAGCTTCTAAAGTTACGACAAAGGTTGAGATATTCTTCATTAATAAATAGTTGTAAAGAAAGATCACTGCCACTTAATTCATGCCAATTCTTCCAAAACTCTTCGGTCATCGAAAAGTTATAGTGAAGGCCAGCAATGGCCTGCATTGATCGGCCATAGCGAAGCCCAAGCCCTGAACGATAAAGTGTCTTGAGACGGCCAGAGTTACTCTCGCCGTAATAAGCAAGTTTGATATCTTTATCTTCCGGTAAAATACAAGGCATTGATGATGGCCAAATTACTTCATTTGAATCTTGCTCTAAAACATAGTGCTGAAGATTACCAAGAGTACTCAATGTTTCACGATTAGATTTTGAGACAGGAGTAATGAACTCAAGAAGGCTCTCAGCAAAGTCTGTTGTTATCCACTTGTGAAGAAGCTTTGAACCAAATTTTGGGTCATGATCTGAGCTAGCAAGTTTTCCACTATCAACTTGTACACGAAGCCCTTCTTTTTCAATTCCCTTATTAACATTTAGAATTGAATCACTTCCGTATTTTGTTTGATAGTTTTCAAGTGCTTGCTTATTAATCTTAATCATAAATCGTCCTATATTTCGCATCTATAGTACGCTTTCAGTAATATGCAAGCAAGCTAATCTTAACCTAGTTAAGATTCCCAATACTTATTGGAAGCTCGTAATTTATCCCAAAGGCAAAGTCTTCATTCTTCGTTTGACCAAGCATAAGAGCAAAATTAGAAGCGCTATCAGCATAGAAGTGAAATAGTGCAGGATATAGATTTAGACGGACTCTAAAGTCCTCAGAACTGTTCATGAGTAGTGACGCAGCCTGTCTTCCCATGGTTTCTAGGAAATAGCCGTAAACAAATCGGCCCTTCTGCTCAAGAGGGTTTGTAAATGCCATCCCGGCCGTAATTGAATGAGAGAGATCACCGTTGTCGTAAGTTAGTCCCACCATATTCATCATCCCCATATAAAGAAGGGGCCTAAACTTATCAAAGTGAAGAAGTTTCGGGCGCAAGATATAATTTAATCCAACGTTAAAAAAGTCTTCATGTTCAACATCATAGACTGGCATGAAGTGCCAAGTCGTCATCCCCATTTCGTCGATCATAAAATTCATAAAGGGGTCATTTAAACCTAAGAAGAATGCGGCCACATCAAAGAAATAAAGGTCAGCGATGTGATCAAGTGCTGATACTTCAGGCTGAGTTGTTTCATTGGCCTCATTTCCAAAGTGCATGGCAAAAGTGACAAAGAACGAGAAAGTCTTGGCCCACTTGATATCATAGTAGTCAGCGTACTCCATGAGCTTCTTCGTTTCGTATGCTCCACCAAATGTATGAAGAAAGATATTTGGTAAAGCTCGACTACTTAAAAACTCTTCTTTTAGAAATTTATCAAACCCTCCATTCTTTTTAATTGAATGAATGGGATCCTTCACCTTATTCCAAACAATTTTATGCTTTTCAAAGTAGTCCTTCTGGTTAAACCAATAAGGGTTTTGAATAACGTCAAATGAGCCATTGATATAGAGCTGAATTGGAAACCATCGACCGTCTTCTTTCTCGTCAAAGACAAGATAATTTGAACTCTGGGCAAAGATTTGTGATGAAGTAAATAAAATTAATAAGAAAGAGATTAATTTTTTCATATATTTAGTGAACTGGCTTAATTATCGCAATGTATTATTGGCCAGAACGTGGCCAAATTTATATAAGATCACATCGTGAAAAGTTTTATAATTACCCTATCTTTTACAATACTTACCCTATGCATGCAAAGAACTTCTTTTGCACAAAAAAAGTATTTCTACCAAGATCGTGATCACACAAAAGAGGAGATCTATAAAGACGTTAAATTTGTTTTTGGAATCTCTCTCATTGCCTACCCCCTAACTCAATGGGATACCGTAAGAAATGAAGGATCATGGGATAGCTACCGCAAGAACTTTGGAAAGATTGTCTTCGATCGCGATGAACCATTTTGGAATTATATGGTTCACCCTTATACAGGTTCACAAATGTTTCTCTACTATCGTGCTCGAAATTACCGATATGCAGATGCCCTCGCACTAACTTTTGTCTCTAGTACGATTTTTGAGTTTCTCATCGAAGTCTATACCGAACCAGCTTCAGTACAAGACCTCTATCAAACACCTGTACTTGGAGCAGTTATGGGTTATGGTTTTGAAAAACTGTCCATGTCTCTGTTAAATGGAGAAAGCAAGGTTGGGCACTTCTTTGGTCACTTAATTAACCCAATGACTTTATTTCCTTCAATCTTTGAAGGAACAGCATATGCAGTCATCGCTCCAGACTTAGATAAGAAATCAATTGGATATTACTTTCATGCAGAATTTTAAACTAATTCTCATATTTATGATCTCTCTTGCTTCTTTGAATGCAAGAAGTGCTTTAGGGCCTTATGAGTTCTACCTAAGAGCTGGCTTCACTCTGCAGAACACTATTTTTAACGAATTAGACGACGACCAATTTGAAAATAAATACGATATCGAAGACCGTGAAGAATCAAAGGCTTTTGGTATTTATACACAGTTTTCATTTCGACTAGAAAAGGTCGAAATTGGCCTTGAGTCCCATACAACTTTCGGACGGGCCCGTGACCTACGCTTTGCCTACGACAGTACAGTTCTAGCGGGCAATGGAAACTTCAAATCTTTCAATATTACCCCGACAATTCGTATTAATAGCGATATCTATGAAGTTGATTTTTTACATCATATTGGATTTAGAAGATTTAAGCTCTATGTTAAGTTTGGTCCTAGCTGGCTTCTTAACTCACTTGACCTTGATGACTTTAATATCGTTAAAAATGGTAGAGATCTAAAACTAAATTATGACTCTTTTGGAGGGTCACTTTCTGTCGGTATTGAACAAGTTAAAGAAGTCTATCGCTTTCCATTCTTTGCCGAAGTTACGGTTGCAGCATATCGCTCTTATAAGACCACATTAATCGATCGGACAGATCGTACCAAGGTTGAGATTCTTAAAGAGCAGAGCGCGCGAGAAGATATTAATTCATTTTCAATTTTTTATACTATAGGAGCATCTCTATTTTGAGTACACAAACTACGCAAAAAGATATTGAACAGATTGAAGCTTTTTTAAAAAGAGAGGCCAGAGGTATTGTTGAGGTTTCAGCAAGAACAACTGACGGTCGCCCAGCTTCAATTAAAGTTACTCCAGTTGTAGATAAAGTTCCCTTCCCTACGATCTATTGGCTAGTCGATCCTGTCGTCTACAAGGCCATTAGCCAAATCGAAGGGCAAGGATTTACAAAAGAGCTTCAGGCCATGATTGATGCTGATGATGAACTTAAAGAAAAAGTGAAAGTAATTCATGAATCATATCGTGATGAAAGAGTGAAGTTATTTAAAGAGATGAATCTCGAGCTACCAGATAATATGATGCCGATGATTACAGATACTGGTATCGGAGGGCTCAGAGATTTCTATCATCTAAGATGTCTTCATATGTTCTATGCTTTTCACTTAGTTCGCCCTCATATAATTGGAGAACTAGTTGATAAGAAATTACAACAAGCTTAGCGATTTGCTGTCACGTGATGGTAAGTAAAACCAAGACTCCACACAAGGGACACTCCAAGGTGGATATAGGCAGACCATTGCCTAAGTAGATCATTATCACTAACCTGAATTAAGTATCCGGATAAGCTCATAACCACAAAGAGTCCAATTAGAAAGATTCCCGAAGTACGTGATTTCTTATAGCCACTTAGTACTCTCTTATAGATATGATTTGAAAAAATTGTCCCAACAAAGAAAAGAAGGAAAGGCACAGATAAGATGTGAAGCTTTTGCATCCAAATAGAAAGTGGATGGGTTTCAGCTCCCCAATCACCTTCAATTGTCATAAAGTACTTGGCCACAAAATAAATTGTCCCCGTAACAACGATAAAGTAATTTGAAATAAATAGGTTATTCTTTTCTGTCGGCGTCATAACTTAGGCTAGATTATATCTTTTTGTAGATATAGCGACAACCATACTAAAAATTTTGTACTATTAGACGAAAGAGTTGCTCCAGAAACAATATCAATTGTATCTGGTCTTTGTGATTTAAAGCGAGAAAGCCAATTCGGCTTCACCTTATATTCTGAAGGCTCTTCAAATTTAACGATCGCTAAACTTTCAATATTATTTTTTACCACATGAACATGAAGAACTTGATTCTTTGTACGAACAGTATCCGTAAAGACAAAGTCATACGACGTTTCATTCTTGCATTCTCTCTTATAAAACGAATAGAAGCGTCGAATATCACGAGTTGGATATTTAGATTTTATTGTTTCAAACTCTTTGTCCGTTAAGAACTTAGACTTCTCAACAAATGCACAATCAGGATACTTCTTTGAAAGAGTTTCCTTGATCCCAGCGTAAGCTTGTCCCTTCGCTAGAAATAAAACAGCAGTAAAGAGGAAGACCCCCTTTACTGCCTTAATATTGAATAGATTTGAAAATCTTAGTATTCCCATCCGATCCCGAAGTTTACTTCTTCTAATTCACCAGCATTAGATGCATTATTTAGTTTAGTGAAGTCAGCTTTGAAAGAAACTTTATCAAGTGGCTTATACATAATACCAGCTGTGATATTTTCTTTATCATTTGCTTTATCAGCTACGCCAACAGATGCATCAACATCGTCTTGAGTGTTATAACTTTCGTATCTTACATATGGCATAATTGAATAAGTTTTACCATGAGTAATATTGTAAGCTAGATCAACATAGTAACCTTGCATAACGTCAGCCACAACATTTCCAGATGCTGCAGAGAATTCTTTACCATCAAGAGTTGAGTAAACATATAACGCCTTCACCATTAGGCCTTTGTAGTTATATGCTAAATGAACATCGTAGATATTGTGCTCACCTTGAGCGTCACCATTAGTTGTTCCCATATAAAGAGAAGCACCTAGATCAAGACCAAAGTCAAAACCGTAATCAACTCTAGCAACATGTGACCAGTGTCCAGCAAGTGCTTTAGCACCTTTTTGACGTCCACCACGTACACCACCTTCAGAGAAACCAGCAGATCCATCCCAAGACTTTAGTGAGTTCATGATATAGTACTTATACTCAAGGTTATTCCAAGTACCATATACTCCTACACCGTTTTCACGCATAGTCGTTGGAATAATTGCATTTTCAAGTCTTGGACGCTTAACACCAATAAAACGAGTTGGCTCGTGCTCAGTGTTTACGATCCCAATTGGAGTAAGTAGAAGACCAGCTTTGAAGTTTAAAAGGTCAGAGTGAGCATAACGAATTTCCGCAAATTCAGTATAGATTTCATCTGCGTGCTCAATTTCAATTTCAGTCATGAATGACCACTTGTCACTAAATTGATACCCAACGTAAAGTACGTTTCTTAGAGTATCCCACTGAGATGTACCTTCACTATTGTCAGTATAGATGATCTCACCGTAACCACCGAGGCTTACCTTAGATGATAGGCCCTTTGATTGCATGCTTTGTACTTCTTTAGAAAGAATATCAATTCTTCTCTCTAGCTCTTGTGTTGTAGCAGCACTAACTGTTGTTGCTGCAATTAAAGCGATAAACAACTTTTTCATTTATTCTCCTATTAAACATTTTGTTTGAATCACCAAACGGATGTTAATGAGAATTAAATAAAAGGTCAAGTCACTAAACTAGACAATATTTTTAATTGTTTCTGTTCGCACTACGCTCTAAAAAGAAGACAAAGAAGAAACCAATGACAACAAGCACAACAGCTAGAATATCCTCTGGCGTAAGTGAAGTTGGAAAGTAAAGGCTCTCAGAAAGGACCTTTGTCTTGCCACGAATAACGACAGACTTTGTCACTTCTCTCCAAGGCCAAACCTTAGATAATGTCCCAAGAAGAATTCCTACAAGGAACGCCATTGTGCGCTCGCGGAAATTCTTCATAAAGAAATTTAAAACCTTAGAAAAACTAACTAGACCAGTTAAGCAGCCAAGAGCGAAGACACCAATGATAATTAAGGCACCTTCTTGAAATGGATTCTTTAAAGCACCTGTAACGTATTCATACTTTCCTAAAATTAACAGTATGAATGAACCTGAAATACCTGGCAGAATCATGGCCGTTATACCAATTAGGCCACAAATATAAATAAACCATAAATCTGTTGGAGTTGTGACAGGCACAAGCTGAGTAATAGCAAAACCAATTGCAGCACCTAGGGCCACCATAACAAGGGCCAGAGGATTCTTACGATCCTTTAAGTCCCTAGCGATGACAATGATAGAAGCTGAAATCAACCCTAGAAATAGGCCCCAAGTCGGTACAGGGTGATGATTAATCAAATAATGCATAAGCCTTGCAAGAGAAAGCATGGCCCCGAGAATTCCAATACCTAAAGGAATGATGAATTTTAAATCAATCTTCTCTGAAACACTCTTTATATTAAAAGTTAGTGCATCCTTAATGAGACCTTTATCAATGGCAGCGACTGTGGCCAGAAGCTTATCATAGATTCCAGTGATAAATGCAATAGTTCCCCCTGAAACACCAGGGATTAAGTCGGCAATACCCATAAGAAAGCCCTTGCAAAAAACAAGGGCCATATTTTTATTGATCATATTGATTACTCTTTATTCTCTTGTGCTTCTTCTTTAGCAAATGGAGTATCTTCCCAGTCTACAGAGTGCTTACACTCAGGACATTGAAGCTGTTTCCCCCATCTCTTTGTTTCCTTAACACCCATAACGCCGAAACCACAAGCAGGACAATCCATAACTTTTGGCTCATTCCATAGGGCCGTTTCACACTCTGGATAATTCGTACAACCATAGAAGATTTTCCCGTAACGAGACTTCTTCTCTGCAAACTTTCCAACCTTACACTTTGGACAAGTCACATCGATTGTATAAGGAAGAGTTGTTTCACACTTTGGATATTCTTCACAGCGAACAAAGCGTCCATACTTACCTTTCTTAACTTCGAGACGCTTTCCACACTCTGGGCATGGGTCTCTAAACCAGTCCTTTGGAAGTATTTCAATTGTTCCATCAAGGTGCTTTTTAAAGTCATGAGTCGATGTACAATCTGGGTAGTTACGACAGGCAAGAAACTGACCATTACGTCCCCATTTAATAAGGTACTCACCGTCTTCACATTTATGGCAGTGAATTCCCGTTGGAATCTCCTGCTTTTTAAGGTTCTTCATTTCCTCTTTTGCTTTTTCAAGAGTCTTTTCAAAACCTTGCCAAAATTCCTTAAGAACTTTCTTCCACTTAATTTCACCGTCTTCAATTTTATCCAGAAGCTTTTCAACATTGGCCGTAAAAGCAACATCCATTACATCCGGAAACGATTCAATAAGCATCTTACAAACAACAGTACCAAGCTCTGTCGACATAAAACGGTTTTCAACCTTTTCGACATAACCACGGTCTTGGATATTTGAAATAATTGAAGCATAAGTAGAAGGACGCCCAATCCCCTTTTCTTCAAGAGTCTTTACAAGAGAAGCTTCGTTATAGCGAGGAGGTGGCGAAGTCCAGTGTTCCTGTTCAGCAGGTCCATTCTTTGCAGGCATTTGCTCACCAACTTCAATTACTGGTAGCTCACCTGTTGCCTTTGGTGTGTCATTTTCATCCTCATCATCATTACCGCCGCGACGTGAAGCTTTTTCAGCAGCTGCTTCCATATAGACAGTTCTAAAACCTGGAAACTTAATGATCGAGCCATTTGCCTTAAAGAAGTGGCCTTCACATTCAAAAGTTACAGCTGTTTGATCGATAATCGCCTGACTCATTTGAGAAGAGATAAACTTATTCCAAATAAGCTCATATAATTTTTGCTCATCTGGCTCTAAATCTCCTCTTAATTGATTTGGAGTATATTCAAGAGAAGTTGGTCTGATGGCCTCGTGGGCATCTTGAACCTTACTACTTCCCTTTTTCTTATATTCAATTGGTTCTGGTGATAAGTACTTCTCACCATATTGGCCCTTAACATATTCACGAAGAGCATTTAATGATTCCGGCTCAGTTCTGACAGAGTCCGTTCTCATATATGTGATAAGACCAACAGTTCCAAAGTCAGTTGTTGCAATCCCTTCATAAAGTCTTTGCGCAACCATCATTGTTCTCTTGGCCGTAAATCCTAACTTATTAGCAGCTTCCTGCTGAAGCTTTGAAGTTGTAAAAGGAGGTGTAGGGTTTTGTTTTCTTTCACGTTTTTTAACGTCAATAACTTCAAACTCTTTCCCATTAACATCTTTTACAATTTGTTTCGTAAACTCTTCATCTGTTAATTCTGTTTTCTTCTTGGCATCTTCACCATAGTATTTGAACTCGAAAAGAGTTCCATCTTTTTCCATCTCACCGTGAATTGAAAACCACTGCTCTGGAACGAAGGCCTTAATTTCATCTTCTCTTTCAACAATGATTCTTAGGGCAACTGATTGAACACGCCCAGCAGAGATACCACGTTGAACTTTATCCCAAAGAATTGGTGAGATCTTATATCCCACAAGACGGTCAAGTACACGACGTGTCTTTTGGGCATCATACATATTAACATTTAGATCAACTGGGTTTTCAACGGCATTTGTTACAGCATTCTTTGTAACGGCATTGAAAATAACTCTTCTAATTTTTTTCTTCTTACCAATTTCTTCAGCAAGGTGAAATGCAATGGCCTCTCCTTCACGGTCCAAGTCGGGTGCCAGGAAGATTTCATTTGCATCTTTTGCTAATTCTTGAATTCTTTCGATCTTTGCTGCTTTACCAGCTATTGGTACTAGGTCAATCTCAAAGTTCTCTTTGATATCAACACCTAGTTTTGATTTTGGAAGGTCTTTAATGTGTCCATTTGAGGCAACAACCTGAAAACCACGCCCAAGATACTTCTTAATTGTTTTGGCCTTTGAAGGTGACTCCACAATGACTAGTTTGTAGTCTTTGTCTTTAACTGAGGAAGCCTTTTTCTTTGTCGTCTTCTTTGCAGTTTTCTTTGCAGTCTTTTTGGCCGCCTTTTTAGCTACTTTTTTCTTTGCAGTTTTTTTGGCAGTTTTTTTAGCAGTTTTCTTCTTTGTTGTTTTTTTTGCTGCTTTTTTCGAGGCCTTTTTAGAGGCAGCATTTGTTGCAGCTTCACTCACAACTTCTGATTGTGTCATGATGTTCACTTTCTCCTGTTATAAAAAAACAAGGTGCGTTACTGGAACGCACCAAGGATATCTTAACATATTTTTTGCTAGCATAGATTAATTTGAGTCACTATTCAATAGTTCTTCAATTTCTTCGATGTCATATGGAGTCAATCCGTAAGGGTTCTCCTTACTGTTCAGATCTTCATCCATATATTTTAGACCTTCTTGTGATTCGATTTCATTCATTGAAGGTAGTGCGTTAGGATCTTTGGCCTTCACACCTTTCTCAATTAAATTCAGATCTTGACGCTCTAAGTAAGTATCTTCATCAATCTTCTTCTCATTTAATTTTGTTTCAGCTTCAATCAATTCTCTCTCAAGCTTCTCAAGTTCTTTAAGATCACGAGCTTGTTCTTTAATGATCGATTTCTCTCTTTCTTGGCGTTCAAGTTCTTCAAGTTCATCTTCTTCAAGGCGAATTTCATCAACCTGCTTAAGAAGATCCTCTCCAAGATTATCTAAGTTCAACTCAACATCAAGTTCCTCAAGAGCAAGGTTCTCTTGCTTGCCAAGATTCTTAGCACGAGTATTATTACGTAGCTGCTCTGCCATCTTTGCAGTTGCCTCAGATTTAGTCAGAGCAATATCACCAAGCTCCATTCCTGAATTACTATAAGAAATAACGGCCGTCGCAAAATTATCTGTGACAGTAATAACAGTTGCCTCACCTTTTACATATGTTGGTTGAGAACTAATTTGCTTTCCTGTTCCTCTATCCATGAATGAGTAGACTTCAAAAACATTTCCTAACTCAACGCCATCTACTCGACCACGATCGAGGTAAACAACACTTCCTAGAGCTAGTCCTCGCTGTTGTTGTTTATATGAACCAATAATGGCCGCTTCAATACGTCGAGGATTATAAGTTTTAAAAATCTTAGCAATCTTAGGTGTGTAAACTGTAACTCTAGCACCGCGCTCAATTGTTTCAACAATTTCGTCAACTGATACTTCCCACTTATTATCTTCTAACTCTCTTATCGCTTTCACTTGTCCTAAGATTGTATAGCGCAGACCTTCACGATCAGAAATACGATGAGAAACTTTTCCATCTGGTTGATAGATTGAAAATTTATCACCAGGCCTTACTTGCACACTCTTATCAAACTTAACGTAGACTTTCTGATCGCGAAGAATAAGAACAGACTCGTCTTGCTTATCAGAGATATACCCTAAGTCTTGAAGGTGGTTAGTCGAAAGAAATGTATTTAAATAGAAACCATGTGAAACCGTGATTTCTTGTCTTTCAATAGAAGAAATTCCATTCTTATCATATTGATTATCAGGTTCCTCAATAATGATACGAGAAATAGGCGGAGCATACTTCTTATAGTCAGTATTTAGCTCGATCTCAGTCATTGATAGAACATCATCATAAGAAGATTCAGTTAATGATTGAAAGAACGCACCTTTATTAACAAGCTGTCTTCTCTCTCTTAGCCAATTGGACTTTATATCATCACCGTATGCTGAAAAGGCACCAGAGGATGCGACCTTAACATTTTCAGAGCGACGTACTTGTGAGCCATCATCTTCAAATGTCCCAAATGCAACCTTAGGAAAAGAGCTTTCGCTTCCCGTTGAGAAAACAAGAACTTGTCCCGGCTCAATTTCGTGAGGGTTTGTAATTTGTGGGTTCATTGACCAAATCTTAGAATAGTAGAATCCTGATCCAAAAAGGTTTTGTGAAATTTTCCATAACCAATCACCCTCTTGAACAACATACTTATCGACCTTTGCCGATGTAGCAAGCTCATTCCACTCTTCTTCTGGTATTTTCTTTTCAACAAATTTTGCAAGATCAAGAAGCTCTTTCTCTTCTCTTCCCACATTGAAAAGGTTTTTATTAATCGTTACTTTTTGATCACTTGCACTCGATCCTTTGGCCTTCTCTGGCTCAACAATCTCGACATTAGTAGCTTGTGATTTTGTATCAACATCTTTTGCAAGAATATCAATCTCTTCAAGATTATCTGCATTCTCTAAATTATTGGCATTAATCTTTTGTAGATTCTCATCAGTTAGAACCTCTTCACCAGGAAGGGTCTTCTTTTGATCACTTTTTATCGAATTTAATTCATCAGTAAGAACTTCCTCAGACACGTCCGTTTGCTGTGGCTGATCAGTCTCTTCTTCTAATAGCATAAGAAGGTCTTTATCATCTAAGAGCTCTAGATCCTTAAGATCATCTTGTGCGCGCACCTGTCCCATGCTCATGAGAAGAGATACGATACAAAATAATAAGCTTAGATTTTTCTTCTTCAAACTACGCCCTATGCTTCACCGAAGAAATCGTGAAGGATTGAATAATACTTCTCTTTCTTCTTTGCTAATTTTAATTTATCAGTACAAACAATAAGTCTTCCTAAACTCTTAATAACAAGACCTGAAAAAGCATGTTGTCTAAGAATCTCTTCATACAACTGCATCGCTAGATCAAATTCTTGTTGAGAAAAAAGCATTTCTGCTAAGTAGAACTTTGCTCTTACTTTAATTTGACTATGTCTTGAACCTTCAAGATCTTTTAGAATAGTTAAAGATTGGTCCAAGCGGTTTTGTGCCATTAGACCTTCGGCCTGCTTTAGCAGATTTAATTCTTTTTGTAGAAGAACATCATCTGATTGTTCTTGCTTCTTTTGGGCAACCACTTCATTAGCAAAAACATCTACTGTTTCAGCAACACTACTACTCTTTGCGCCTTGAAGATCATCAATCATACTAAGTTGTACTTGCTCAGCCGATCCCTTCCCATCCTTGGCCTTGTATTGTTCAGCTAAGCTAGGAGCTTTAGTATCTTTTAAAAGCTTGTCGTATTTTTCAAGAAGCTGATCGTACTGGGCCTTAGGAACCATTTGTTGTTTAGCTTCGGCCTGCTTCGCTTCTTCAATTGGGTAACCTTCTTCATCAAAAAGAGTTTTTCTTTTCGACCACGAACAAGAAGTCGTTGCCAATGCTAAAATTAATACTGAAGTGAGTGGAAATCTCTTCCTGAAATCTTTCACTTGTAGTCCTCCATGACTTGATAAAAGAGTGGCCTTTAATAATATTTTAGGTTACAAAGCGTTTAAGTCAATGAAATTTCGTGGATAGGCAAAGACTGCCAAGCCAAATAACTAAATAAAAAACAAACTTGTCGAGTATTTTATGAGTGAGATATTTAAAACAATTGTAAGAGTACCAAAGAAAGAATCAGCATATTTCTACTTTCAACTTGAAGCAAATGAAGGCCTATGTTTCTACTCAACAATCGAAGGAGACAAGCACGAAGGCCATCGCGACATTATCGTACAGGCCCACCCTAGCCTAGAACCTGAAGTTAAGTACTTACTTAATAAATTAGCTCAAGAAATCGAATTACAATTTATTGACTAATTTTTGTACACCTAAGAGAAGATTTCAAATCCGACTAACTCAATCAAATTAAATGATATAACTCACAAAATACCGTAAACCAAAAACGGAGAGAGATTATGTCACCAGCAATTAAAAAAGTTGCTAATACAACCTTGTGTGTATTTGCCTGCCTTCAAATGGCCTCTTGTAAAGTTGTTACCAATAAAGGTATCAATAATCACTTCAATGATTTCAAGCTTAGCCTTGAAAGCTCTGAAAAATCAAACTTATCAGATTCAAAACTGATGATGGCCAACGAACTACAAATAAAATCAGAACAAATTGCCAAGCTAATCAACAGTGCTCCAAAGTTTGAAACTTGGACAGACTCAAAGCAAACTTACGGATCGAATGATCGTAGAAGAAGAGTGCGTACAGTTGAAAAATATAATGAAAGTAAAGAGAAGATTCGCAACTGGATGAAACAAGTTAAAGATCTAACTCTCGATATCCACGCAATTACTTTTGATGCAGGAAAAGACTCTTACCGTAAAGATGAGACTAATCGTCTTATCAATACACCTGAGCAAATGGCAAAAAACGAAGTACTTGCACTCTACTCTCTTACTTATATGAGAAATCTAAGTGAAGGTTATACAAAACGTTCAATTGGTTATATCGAAGAGATTTCTTCAGATAAGATGCAGCGTTTCACTGAAAATGATGATGAATTCAAGCTTGAAGTTCTACAGCAACATATGGCCTATATCGGTATGATGAAAATCATCGATCAAGATGCAAAGAAAACTCTTACAAAACTTAAGGCCATGAGAGATGCAAATATTCTTTCACCACAGTTAAGTGAAAATATTAACAACCTACTTAATACAGGTAAGAAAGAAAACTCTGAGAAATTAGAAAAGTTCAAAGAATATAAGCAAGAAGCTCTTACTCAAGAACAAAGAGCTGAGTTTGATAAGGCCTTAACAACTTACGAAAGCGTATTTGGAAAGAAGTCCCTTCTATTTGATCCAGCAAATCCAGATCATCCACTTATGCACCTATTTGTTATTGCTTCAAACCTATCTTGGGGATTAATCAATACAATGGTAGGAGCTGCTTTTATTGGAACAAAGGTAATTCTTGCGCCAGTTAGTCGTGGAGTTAACTTATTTATAAACTTCCTAGAAGCTGTAACTCCATATCGTTATATGAGAATGATTGAATTTGATCTACCACGTATCAGAATCGCAGCTTCAAAGATGCAGATCTATGCTGACGTATGTGGACTAGGAATCGTACCAGGAAAGATGTCTGCAGGACTATTTGAGCTAGACTTCTGCTCAGGTTACCGTTTCGCTTCAGGACATGAAGCAGGTCACGCGAAGCAATCAGCACTTCTTGGCCCACTATACTTCCCAGCGGCGATCCTTTCATACGCTCTAGTTGGTGGACACGGTGGATTCATTGAAGCATGGGCAGATATTTGGTCAGCTCACTACCACTAAGAATTGGATAAAAGTTAGGCATGATTTTCAAAAAGAAAAACATATTTAAAAACTCTCTACTGGGCCGCCCTTGGTCCATAGGGAGTCTTGCCATTTCAATGGTAATTACCCAAACGATCTTGGCCGCCCCATTCAATCTTCCACCCATCGATGAAAAACTTCGCTATACAATAAATGAAACCTTTATTGAAAAAGATGTTATTAGAAATGATAACTACTTTATTTTTCTGGACCAGGACTTCGATGGAATTCCAGATGCTATGGATAATGATATTGATGGTGATGGTTACGAAAATATCACAGATGAGTTTCCTGAAGACAAAACAAGATTTGGCACTGATCTAAATAATAATGGCATTATCGACTTTGTTGATTTTGAGTTTAGTAAGAATATTACTGACAAAGAAAGGTCTAAAGCAAGTACTCTTCAAACGCAGATATATGAAGATTACAAAATTCTTCTAATTCCTGCTGCAGAAATAAACTTAAAGCAAATTCGCCTTGTCAAAAAACTACTCGACACTGGATTTACAGAGACAACAAATCACTTAAAATTTGTTATTTTTGAGACAACACATCCGACAAGCTGGCTAACAAAAGGCAAGTATGATGAAGAGTGGAAACAAATCGTTATCTACAAAGATCAATTAAAAAATGATGAAGAGATCAACCTGACTCTAACTCACGAGTTCTTTCACTTCGTTCAAAAAGAGAACCCAGAACTATACCAAGACTTTATTAACTCTGTTGGCTGGTCTGCAACTGAAAATGAGAGGCATTTCACATACCAACACAATAATGATCACCATCTCCCAGAAATTAACTTATCAGAAGCAAAGCTTAGATTAACTAATACAAATGAGTTAATCGCCTATGATAACTTCCCTTCGGAGTACTCAACAGTATCGCCAGAAGAAATGTTTGCAGAGGTGGCCACAGCATACCTATATCAAAATAAATCAAACGAAAAAGATTTCGCCAATAGGTTTACAAATTTTGAAGCTTTTGCGAAAAGCCAGGCCTTTAAAATATTTAACGAGTTATTCTCTATTTTTTAAAGTCACTATTTAAAACAAAGCGCTCCCATTTCTTCTTAATGAACCACTCGGTAACACTCTTAAATGGAGGAAGATTTTCTCTCTTTCTAGCAGCGTTTAGCTTTCTTAGATCTGGTCGATAATAAGTACCAATCACCTTTCCAGAACGTTCAATTACTTGAAACTCATTTGAGACAGGATTATAGCGGTAAATATCATTCTTACTTCTAAAAGAGATAATATTATCATCACTTGAGCGAGCAAATTTCTCAGCATTTCTCAAGTATTGTCTATCACTAACAAAGTTAAATTCATCACCGTGTTTTTTCGCATGCCCAACAAGAAGATCCTTATCTTTGAACCCCGTTGTCTTGAATCCCTTACGATGGATCATATGTTGAAAGAACATTGGATCAATCTCGACACCACGATCAAGAAGACTTGTCATCTCTTGTCTAATTTCACCTTTGATTCCTCTTTGGCTCATAATCTTTTGCGACTCGATTGCTCTTGTCACCTTAGCATCAAGGTCTTTACACTTCTTTCCAGCCGCAAAAACCTTCCAAGAAAAGCTAGAAGTTATAAGGAGTGAAAATATTAAAGCGCGCATGCTGCATACTCCACTGTTAGGTTCACGTAATTAGCAGATGAAAGAGAATTAACCTTCTCAAGGCCATCTTTATTCTTTGTTGTAAGAATTTTATTGATTAACTCACCCACTTTTTCTTTTCCTAGCTTCCCCGCACTCTTTAGTTGGTCAAGAAGTTGTAAGAATTTTGCTGATGAAGTCACCCTCTTTGAAAGGTACGCTAGAGAAGTCATGGCATTACCTAGGCCGAGAGGGCCTCTCATAATGACATTGACGAGGACATTTGATCCGAGACTTCCCACAAGAGAGCAAACCAATTGAATTTGAGATTCAAGAGATAAGGCCCCTAAGGCCTCCCCAAGACTTGCTAATTTTTGATCGATTTGAGTAATGAATTCTTTTGTTGTCTCATATGTATCAACTGCACTATTCCAAAATTTCTTGGCCGACTTAACAGGAGACTTTATAAAATTCCAAATTCCACTTCCCACATCTTGAACAAGGCCACCAGTTTTTGCCCAAGCAGCGCTTAAGGCCTTTTGCACACAACCGCTTGCTTGTGCCATAAGGTAATCCTTATTGAAGCGATCAACAGGTGCTTGTAGATCATCAATATTAACGATTTCTTCTAATTGATTATTACATTCAACAGCATGGGCCTTTGGGATAAAAAGGTCGATGAGGGTGTACTTTTTAAAACTTCCCTTTCTCATTTGATTTGCCACAAAGCCTTTCACGCTTTTAACAATCTTATACTTTTCAACCTTTGCGATATTTTCAAAATAGATAGAAATAGGAGTCTTTCCAACTTTGAAATTTACGACATCACCGGCCGCCAGTGGAATGAACTTGTTAAGCTTGCCTGCATCGGTCTCAAGGCCAAGCTTCACAAAGAATCTCTCAGCGCCCTTTACAAATACTTGATTTGCTAAGAAGTGCTCAGAATAGTTTTGATAGAAGCCATCAAAGTCTTGATATTGGTATTCAGCAATTAGCGCTTTTGCTAACCCTTGAAAATCATTTGAACGATCTTGGTATTTGAAGTCAGTTGATGAATATGCACACAGGCCGTAAATAGTTAAAATTAGAAATAAAATTCCCCTCATTCAATTATTCTAACTTAAATTCATCTTTAAAAATTGAGGAAATATATTACCGCTAGCTAACTGTCTAAAATTTATGGCCCCCGTGTAAATACAACAAATTTACCCTAGTAAACTCCCTATCAAGATATAATGGCACAAACATAATTTTATTTAGGGAGACATTATGAGAGGAAGTAGATTTCTAAGAATACTAGCATGCCTAGTATTCGTCATTAATGCACATGCGCAATGTCTAGTCGAAGACTTCCTAAGAGATGGGATCTGCCCTGGTATGGGCGAATACAGTGTCTTCCAGCCTCGCTACGAAGAAGATGGTATTATTAACCGTTATGGAGAATATACATTTGCTCCTTCTTATCAAACACTTCCTGTTGGCCTTACCAATAATGAGCTTGCACTAATTGGTGCAACTGCAGGTACGGCAATTCTTCTCTTTAATAACGATGAAGAACTTATGCAATTTGCCCAAGACAATCGCACAGAAGTTTCTGAAGAGATTGCTTTTTGGGGAGTGAAAGCCGGAAGTTACCCTATTCAACTTTCTGCTGCCGGTTACGCTCTAGGTGTTGTTATTCAAAATGACGAAATTAAAAGAATCTCTAAAGTCGCTCTTAAGGCAACAGTTCTTTCAGGACTAATTACAAGAGCTGCTAAAATGACTTTTAGTCGTGTAAGACCAAATAAAACAGAAGACAAGAATGACTTTACGGGCTTCAATTGGGATAACGATAATGTTTCCTTCCCATCTGGGCACACAACAACGGCCTTTACTTTTGCAACAGTTATTGCAGAACACTACAAAGATAAATCGAAATTTATTCCAGTACTTGCTTACACTGCCGCAGCTGTTGGTGGTTGGTCTCGTGTTCACGATCGTGCACACTGGGCAAGTGACGTAGTCGTCGGTGCTCTCGTTGGTCACTTAACTGGAAAGCTTATTTATGCAAGTGAATACAACCCAAATAGAAATGAGAAATGGGATATGTCGATTCACCCAGTAGTTGCACCAGACTACGTTGGTTTTCACTTTGAATTCCGTGGAAAAAAGAAAAAGGACACTTACGCGAAAGACTTTATGGCAAAGTGTAAGAAGTTCTATCAAGAAAATCCGGCAGGAGTTGATCCCGTTAGAGAGTGTACTCGTTTATATTTTAATAGCGTATTTGATAAGTAATAAAAAAGGCCCTTTAAGAGGGCCTTTATTTTTTTAGTAATTTAATTCGAAAACAAGTGGAAAGTGATCTGAGTATCCGGCCTTAGCTTTCTTAGTCGCTAAGTGATCATAACGATTCGGAGCTGTTTGCACTTTCTTCGTTTCAACCTTAAAGCCACGATCTCTCATCTCTTCAATATCTTCATCAAAAACACTTTGTGGTTGTGGTTGACGAATAAAGTCTGGAGCATAGATCTGATATGATTTTAGATCAACTCTAATAGGATGCTTCTCACCTAGCATTACTCTTGGAACGAAAACACGGTCTAAGTGATTCCATTGAGAGTTTCTTGCATAGTAGTAAGTCCCTGGAGGCATCGCTTTCACTTTCTTTGAATTAGACTTCTCAGAACGAAATACTTTTTCAACATCTACAATTGATCCATCTTTTAAGAGAACATCTCTCAATGGATGCTTATTACCAGCTTTCTTTAGCTCAGGAATTGTATTGAAGTCACCTACAGCAAGTACAGATGCTTTCGCATTCTTTTTCATGATTTCATCAATTCTGGCTTTTAGAGTCGTTGCTGCCGTCACTCTTGCTTCATCAGGGTTTCCTAGACTTGGCCAGTGATTAGCAAAAACATAAAGGTCATTCTTCCCTAGCTTGAATTGCACTTCAAAGATATTACGAGAAGGCCTCTTTTTTAGATAATCACTTTTAAGAACATGCTCTTTCTTTGAAACATATTTAAAATCTTTTGTTTCATTAAAAAGTACTGCAAGATCAACTCCACGGTAATCTGGTGAATTTGAAGTATAAAATTTCTTATAACCCAGAACTTTTGCAAGTTGACCGATGACATTTTCATTTTCAATTTCAGAAACAACTAATAAGTCAGGAAGCTTCTTTCTTTCTTTTAAAACAACATCCTTAATCTGAGATAGTTTTAAATTTAGTTTCTCTTGAGTCCAGTCGGCCGAGAAACACTCGTCACGACGATACTTTGAAGAAACTTTCTTACAAGCTTCTTTCTTTCCCTTAGTGTTCTTTGGAAGGTAAGCCCAATCGTTCTTTCCTTCATCTTTTTGTGTGTCGAATAGGTTTTCAACGTTATAAGACATCACTTCAAGTGTTGCTGCATAAGTTGTTGAAAATAGTAAAAATAAAATTAGGGCCTTCATAAACTTCCTCAGCTAATTAATTAAAGAAAGGACTATAGATTTTCTTTAATCCAGTTCAGTACGTCATCATGGTGTGACTTAGTTTTCACCTTATCCATTACATATTTCAGACGACCGTCTTTGCCAATAATAAAAGTCGTTCTGATAACACCCATGTATTCTTTACCCATGAATTTCTTAAGTCCCCAAACTCCATACTTATCCATAATCTTGTGCTCAGGATCTGAGAGAAGGTCAAAATTTAGCTTTTGCTTATCGATGAATTTAACAAGACGTGCTGGCTCGTCAGGAGATACTCCTAAAACCACTGTATCGGCCTTAGCAAACTCCTTTTTATAGTCACGAATACCACAGGCTTGAGTTGTACACCCAGGTGTCATGGCCTTAGGATAGAAGTAAAGAACAACGTTCTTGTCACCTTTGAAATCCTTTAGGCTTACTTTTTGTTCGTCTTGGTTAAGCATTGTAAATGCTGGCGCCATATTTCCTACTTTTGGAAAACTCATATCAACTCCTTTAAGTGTTTTTTATTTACCAGTTGTCTCGTTTATGTCTTAAGTCTTTAATTCTTTCTTTATCATTCGTCATCAAGAAGAGATTAACTCTCCTCTCTGTTTCAAAATTGGTTTGAAATCCGATGCTTCCTTCTGATTCCACACGCTCGAGCAACTGTTTTGCTGCTTCATTATCCGGATCATTGGCCAAGGTGAAATTTAAATTATTCTTTATATAGTCATGCCCCGGCCAGAGAATGACCTGATCCTCGACTCTTTCATTTAGGGCAAGAATCGTGTCAACGAATACTTCAAGATTTCCGCCGTTCTTACAGTTACCAATCCCTGCATTAAAGATCGTATCCATCGTGATAATTTCAACTTGCTTGCCAGATTCAAAGAATAGAAAGCACAAGTGATCCATCGTATGACCAGGGGTCTCAATGACTTCGAGCTCTCCTAAAGAAGTTGGAATCTTTTCTCCGTCAACAAGAATGCGATCAACACTTTTAAAGCTGTCTTTATGCCCCCAGACTTGAGCACCATGTTCTTTAACCAAGGCCTCAACTCCGGCCACATGATCATAATGACCGTGTGATAGCAGGACCACGGCCAGTTGGCGTTCATTAGCGGCCAACCACTCATTGATTAATTCAGGGTAGATAGGATCGACCACAGCAACTTCCGCATTGCCCATTTCGACAATATAGTTATAGTTGCGTAAAGGTGAATCGGTATAAATTTGATGAACATTCATAGGCAAATACCTTTTTTTTTGACATGATATAAAGGTCATAACAAATATAGAAGTTAAAAAAAAGGAAGCACATGGTCAATCTTACGATGGCATCAAAAGTATTTATTTCTGTCCTTTGTATTAAGGGACTTGTTGAAGCATATCTAGATAAGAGAAATATTAAGCATATTGGAAAGAACTTTAATAAAGTTCCAGAAGAGTTCGCAGATAAAATCACTCTTGAGGACCACCAAAAAGCTGCTCGCTATACGATGGAGAAGCTTAACAAGGGCCAACTTTTCAACTTTATCGGCTATATCATTCTTGTGATTTGGACACTTGGTGGTGGACTAGATGCCCTAAATAAGTCAATTCTAGCTCTAGAGCTATCTCCACTTTTTACAGGAACTCTCTTTATCCTGGCCTTTAGCTTTATTAACTCAATCCTAAGCCTGCCAGAATCTCTTTATACAACTTTTGTTATTGAAGAGAAGTACGGGTTTAACAAAACAACTTTTAAAACTTTTGTTACAGATATGATCAAGGGATCACTTCTTGGGCTTATAATTGGTACTCCACTAATTTACGGTATCCTTTGGATCATGGAATCTCTTGGACAATATTGGTGGGCCTACGCTTGGGCATTCCTAAGCGCATTCCAACTACTTTTAATGTGGATCTACCCTACTTTTATTGCTCCAATCTTCAACAAGTTTACGGAGCTTGAGGAAGGCGAAGTGAAGGATCGTATTCTCGAGCTTTTGAAGCGAGTTGAGTTTGAAAGTAAGGGACTATTCGTGATGGACGCTTCACGTAGAAGTGGTCACGGAAATGCTTACTTCACCGGATTTGGAAAAAGTAAGCGCATTGTCTTCTTTGATACTCTAATTAACACTCTAAGCGCGTCAGAAGTAGAAGCCGTTCTTGCTCACGAATTAGGCCATTTCAAGCGTAAGCATATTCTTAAGATGATGATCAAGGCCTTTGTTTTTAGCTTTATCGGCCTATTTATTCTAGGACAGCTGATGCAAACATCATGGTTCTTTGAGATGCATGGAGTGCATACGACACAGACTTATATGGCATTAACACTCTTCCTACTCGTTAGCGGAATTTACACTTTCTTTATTACACCTATCTCATCATGGGCATCGAGAAAGTACGAATTTGAGGCCGATGAGTTCGCTTCAACTCACTCGGACCCTCAAGAGCTAATCAATGCACTTGTGAAGATGTACAAGGATAATGCGAGTACCCTAACTCCAGATCCAATTTATAGCTCTTTCTACCACTCTCACCCACCAGCACTAACGAGAGTGAAGTTCTTAGAAACATTTATTAAGAAATAACAAATATTCAGGGTAAGTTTGGCACCGTCCAACCTTACCCTGCTTTCCCAGAAGCCAATCTCCTGTAAGAATCTCGTCTCAATCTTACATGTTAAAAAAAATTACAACCCCCGAGCGATTCTCTTTGTCTAAGGCCCAAATCCTTTCTATTCTAAGCATAATTATATACGTGAGGGAATTTATGAAACTTGTACTAGCAATGGCCGTTATCGCATGTCTTGGATTTAGCATGAATGTATCTGCAACAGAGATCCTTAAAAGTATCCCAGTTGAAGATCAAGGTCCTGAAAAAGACGAAAAAGAGTCAAAGAAAGATAAAGACTCTAAGAAATCAAAAGAAGATAAGCTACTTCAAATAGCTAGTCGCTAATTCTCGATTTATTTTACAGATCTGGCCTTCTCGAGAATCTTTTCAATATTAGAGAAGTCTTTTACGACTTTCCTCATTTGAAGAAGATACTTCTTTGATTGTGGGCTTTGTTTGTGAATAGCGTGAATATATTTATTCAGCTCGCCCTCAAGTAGCCTGGCCTCAGATACAAAAAGGGCGATTAACTTCACCTGTGCTTCAAGCACATCCACTTCAGTCGAACTCTTTGCAAGATTTAGAATTTGAGTATGAGTAATATCACCAACTGGCTTTGCTGCAAGATCAAGATTATTCAAACTACCAGTATTCTCCTCAGAACTTTCTCCCAACTTTGATAAATCAACATCCTTAATTTGTTTAGTAATTGAGAACTCTAAAACATTAGATGGATTTTCATCATTAGAACCAGAAACCTTTGGCGCTTCGACGCAAGCTGCTGGCTTTTCAATATTGTCATGATCTAATTTCTTGGCAGTTGACAAGATATCCCCCCGAATTAATCTTAATTTATTTATCGGTAAATTCTTGCCTTAACTTTAACCTGTTTTTAGTTAGATTTTATATAAAATTAGACTTTTAACCTAGGTCAACAAAGAGTTTTTCTTTTAGATTCTTTATAAAATTGAAAGGTATTGAATTCACATTTGGTGCTGACGAACTCTTAATAACTTAGAAATTTTCAAAATTTTTCTCTGATTTTGATCTTTTGAACTTAGAAAGTACTGATTGTTAAAACCCTTAATTAAAAAGTGCCAATATCTTGTGGATGTTTGACACTGTCAAAGCTCACTAAATACTATTTCTTTTTACGACAAAGTTCTTTTAGCTTTTTAAGAATTTTGTTAGATTAGGCATTCTCAAATTGACACTATTTCGGCCATATTTTAAGGAACCTCATGAAGAAGCCTATTGCAATAATCGACTGCGCAATTTCGAAACCATCATATAACTGCATGAATCAAATGATTCAAAATTTTAATATTCCTACGACCTATCACTGGGTATCTCAATTTGGATGTGATTCACTCGATAAAATTGAAGAGGCCAGCGGCTATATTATCTTCGGCTCAGACTCAAATGTATATCAAAGACTAGAGTGGCAAGTTGATCTAGCAAAACGTATGAAAGAAAAATTAGAAAAAAATATTCCAGTCATGGGTATCTGCTTTGGCCATCAGCTTATTGCCGATATTTTTGGCTCAAAGGTTGATATGGTGAAACCTGATAACCAACTTTTTGAAGGAACAAGAAAGACAAAAGTTCTTACTGACAAATTTGGTTTCAAAAAAGACGAAGAGTTCAGTCTCTTCATCACTCACCACTATGAAGTCAAGGAGCTGCCAAAAGGCTTTATTCATCTTGCAACATCAGACGATTGTTTTCTGGATGGAATTGCTCACGAGTCACTTCCATTCTTTAGCTTTCAAGGACACCCTGAAGCATCTCAAGACTTTGTCGAAGGCCATATTGAAATGACTCTATCGGAGCAAGAATTAAAGGCCGGTTATGAAGGTGGCCGTAAAGTCATAAAGAACTTTATCGACTATGTTCAAGCTCGCTAAAAGATTAATTTTTTAACGAGATCCCTAAGATAATTAAAATAAGGAGTACGATACTTTTCAATTTCTTGATATTGTTCGTGTCGTGCACCTTCTATTTTTGTTACAGTAAAACTCGTGTCAACTTCTGCCAAATACTTTTCAAGCTCAGGTACACTAATTAACTTATCAGCTGTTCCATAAGAAATATACTTTTCAACCTTATCATTGATAGGCTTTGAAAAAACTCTCTTACTACAAGCAACCATTTCCAGCAGGAGTTTTGTGTGAAGCTTTTGAAGATTGAAAGGATCATTTTTAAATTCCTCAATCACTTTATTTCGATGTGAAAGAGTATTTAAATCCACAAGACCACCTAGTGGTATCGACATTTTAAAAGAAGCTAATTTTTTAAAAATATTTCCCTTAACCTTATTAACGGCAGCAGCAAATGGGCCACCAACACCAACAGGTGGAGCATTGACGATAATTGCTCTTGGATAAAAGCCTTCTTTTAGATTATTTTGTGTAAAGCCACATGTAATAAGGGCCCCCATTGAGTGCCCATAGAGAATATAATCTTCCATTTTATAATTCTCTCTTAAATGCTTAAGGCAATCTTCAAGGTCTAGCATATATTGCTCAAATGGGTCGATATAAGCTTTCTCACCACCACTTCGTCCATGACCACGTAGATCATATTGAAAGACATTAACATCAAAGCCAAAAATTTCTTGTAGGTATTTATGTCGACCTAAATGCTCCCCTATTCCATGAGTCGCTATTAGCCAGTACTTTGCCCCATGCTCAACCACTTCAGTGTATAGCTTTACACCATCGCGCATAGGGATCGCTCTCTTAATTGGCTCCATATTTTACCCTTTGATTAATTTTTATTTAGCTTTTATAATTATACTTAAATTTAAGGAAAAGTAATGTTTTGTCCAAAGTGTTTAAGTAATAGTCTACATCTAAAAGAAAAAGGCGTCATTCATATATTAGTAAATGGACGCCAAAAAGATACAGGTCGCTTTCTTTACAACTTGGATAGACGTCCTGAGATCACTCAAAATATTTCCAATAAAATTCTTGAACATTTTAAGTGGATCGCAAGTTTCCAAAATACAAAACCAGTTGAACACTTGAATATCATCACTTCTGATGCAAAATGTGATAATGGTTGCGCAATTCCTTTAGCTCAAAAGTTTTCACTACTCGATCATCTTATTTCAACTAGAGAAGTTAAGAATATGGTTCAAATACATGCAAAAGAATGTGGATTAGACGTCGAGCTCGACACTTAAAAAGTAACCACCATGCTTTCTCATATTCACGCATCCCGTATCTAAAATTAAATACTGACCTTTAATTCCCATTAAAGTCCCCTCAATAACAGGGCTCTTATCAAAACCAATTGACTTAACTTTCGTAGGATATTCAAGCACAGGGTATTCAATATGAGTAACTTCTTCTTCAATATCATCAAGGCCAAAGCTATCAATAATATCCGCAAAATCATCATAAATTTGATCTCGAATCATTTCGAGGTCTTCGTCTGCGACTTCATTCATGAGCATCTTTCGCCAATTAGTCTTATCAGAAAATGCCTTAGCAATCTCAACTTCAATCTCACCAGAAGTCTTACGATCAGGAACTTCTAAAATTGGAAGCGCATATGAAGCTCCCTGATCTATCCAGCGAGTAGGAATTTGAGTGTGTCTCGTAATCCCCACTTTCACATGACTAGAGACCGCAAGATACACATAGTGTGGAATCATGCAATTCTCTTCTCCCCACTTCGGCTCGCGACAAGTCCCTTTGTGGTAATGGCAAAGCTCTGGCTTTACAATACAAGTGTCACATTGAGCAAGAGTGATCATTTCCTTATATGAGTATCCTTGAGAATAGGACTTCTTTATTAACTCTCCTGAATAAATTGAATTAATCTGACCATCAAAGCTTAGCTTGATTTTCTTTCCTAAAAGATCATTCATATAAAGTAGCTCATCACCTAAAGGTAAGTGATAATGTGCTAAACCATCTTCAAGAGATGTTTTCATTTTGCGTATATTTCCGCTTAACATAATTTTATTTCTCCAAGAATGTTTTTAACTTTTGAATCACGGGCATTGGAATCTCATGGCCACCTTGAAATGGATGAAACTCGTATTCATCAACCTTTTCAAGATAAGTCTTAAGTTTCTCGCTCAAGAAAAATGGCAGAATTGGGTCTGCACTTCCATGGGATTGAAAAATTGGAATATGTCTAATATGCTTCGTATTCTCCGCGATATGCCCTTCATCAAAAAGAGTTGATGATAAAAGAAATAAGCGTTTAATTAATTCCGGTTCTTTATAAGCAATCGCAAGACTCATCATTGATCCTTGAGAAAATCCACCAAGGTACACTTCATCACTATTCTTTTTAATTTCCTTAATTAGATGAATAAGGCGATCACGCATATCTTCAATACCATCAGGAACACTTTGTGAGAAGAAGTCTTCGATACGACCTTCCATTGATGCCTGCTGTAGCCCTACCATGTCAATCGGAAACCATGCACTTCCCTTCATTCCCATACCGATATCAACTTTCATTGGCCCATCGACAAAGTACCAATTAAATTCATCCTTAGGATCAAGGTATTGATATAAAGGAGCTAAATCTTGAAAGCTTGCTCCATATCCATGGAGAACAATAATAGATTTTTTAGTGCTCCCCTCTTGTAGTAAAATATCGAAGTCATTAATTCGTGTAACTCTCATTTTTTTGTCTCAACTTTTGATTTACGGTTTGGATAAACATGGCGACAGATTGGACATTCAAGACCAAAACATGACCTCGCCTTACAATACTCACGCCCATAGAAGATAATTTGCAAGTGAAGTTTATTCCAAAGATCTCTTGGAAATAGCTTCTTACAGTCGGCCTCTGTCTGATCGACATTCTTTCCCTTAGTTAGGCCCCAACGCTGAGCAAGTCTATGAATATGAGTATCGACTGGAAATGCTGGAACATCAAAAGCTTGGGCCATAACAACTGAAGCTGTTTTGTGACCAACTCCTGGAAGCTTTTCAAGCTCCTCAAAGCTTGCTGGAACTTCTCCCTCATGTTCATTAACGAGAATGCGAGAAAGGTCATAAATGGCCTTCGACTTTCTAGGAGAAAGCCCACAAGGCTTAATGATTTCCTTGATCTCTTCTTGTGTTAATTTCATCATGTCACGTGCGTTGTCGGCCTTTGCAAAAAGCGCTGGCGTTACTTGATTAACTCGTTCATCAGTACACTGCGCTGACAAAAGCACAGCAATAAGTAATGTGAACTCATTCGTATGATCTAGCGGCGTTGGAGTTTCTGGATAAAGCTCCTCAAGCGCCTCAACAATATAGTTTGCTCTTTCTTGTTTTAACATCTTCTTTCCTATTAATTTGAACCACAAAAATTTAGCAAATTATCCATGAAAATGCTAAAATAACGCGTAATGAGATACGTTTTCATCAAATTAATCCGCTTTTACCAACTGGCAATCTCCCCATTTCTCGGGTCTAATTGTCGCTATACGCCAACATGTTCCCAATATGGCATCGAGGCCTTTAGTAAATTGCCTTTTCACGTTGCCTTTTGGAGAACGACAAAACGCATTCTAAGCTGTCACCCATGGGCCAAGGGCGGCCATGATCCCGTAACTCCAGACTGTAGTCATAAGGATGGACATAAATGAAGTACTTGGTTTTATTTTTATTTTCACTGGCAGCTCTTGCTACAACTTCAATTGAAAAATTAAAGAAAGAATTTTTAAATAAAGGTGATGAATTAAGCTATTTTTTAGAATGGGATAGTGGCAAATCTAGATCCCTAGATACAAAGAGTACTTTTATTCCCGCATCTATTTTCAAGATTTTCTCGGCCTACTATATCTTGGATAAGTTAGGGACTGACTATCGATTTAAAACGACCATCGCCACACGTGGGCATATCTCAAATGGTATTCTCAAAGGTGACCTGATCCTAAGTACTTCGGGTGATCCTTACTTTCTTACCGCCCAAGCATTTGATCTTGTGGATGCCGTAAAGGCCGCCGGTATAAAAAAAGTAGAGGGAAAACTCGTTATCATCAATAACTTTGTCAACTTAAGTCGCATTGGTAACGTTGGCCTTGATGATCAGCCTTATAATCAAAGTATTTCAGGACTTAATATAAACTTTAACCGCTTCAAATCTATTGGCCGCGATAATAAAGAAATTTTTCCTATTCACGATGGCTTCAATGTAAATAGAGCGACTAAAAAGCTTGGTCCAGGAGAAGGCTTTCGTCATCTTAACAATAGTAAAAAAGAAGAATGGGTCTATTCAAAAACAGACAGCTACTTCCTAGAAGTTCCTTTAAGAAACTCACTACTCTTTAATGCTCACTACTTCAACAACCACCTAAAGACGGCCGGAATAGAAACAAGTGGTATTACTTTTGAAAAGAAGTTTACTAAGTCAAAAATTTTAAATTCAATCTACTCTGTTCCATCTTTGGATATGGTAAAACTTTCTCTCGAGTACTCAAACAATCTCTTTATCGAAACCTTAGTTTTAAAAGCAACAAACAAAGATAACCTGAAAGATGCTGCCCAAAAAATGGTTAAAGATTTAAAGCTACCCGTGAAGGGAGACATCACAAATAGCTCCGGCCTAAGCGTTGACATTGAAATGCAAGCACAGGACATCGTGAAATTTATCAATAAAAATGCCTATAAGAAATTTGGTAATCACTACTTTATTAACCTACTTTCAATTACTGGTCACAGTGGCTCTCTTCACCGTAAGTATTTAACAAAAGCTGGTTTTGAAAAGTATCGTTACAAAACAGGAAGTCTTGATTACGTTTATAATATTTGCGGAAGAAGCTTTGAAGCTGATCCCGTAACATTTTGTATTATGATTAATAATCCCAAAAAACGAAAGCTGCTGATGGGAGAAAACTCCCTAAAGAATGAACAACTCCGTCAAGATGCTAAAGCGTGGAGACGCTCAAAGGAGCGCTTTAGCGAGTTGTTAATGTATGAGTTAAATTAAAATTTGAATAGTTTACGACAACAAGGCCTATCTTTTATTTGTTTTAAAAGACTCATCATCATATCTTTTGAAATATGCGAGGACTTCGTCATAATAACCCGATGATCATATACTTGGTCATAATGTTCAGAGATAATAAGCTTATCTTTAAGTTCGCTATTTTTGTCAAAGAAGATATCTAAATAAGACTCTGTAACAATAGCAATATCACCCCTGCCTTTAAGAATACTGAGAATATTTCCCTCGTGAGAGTTAGTATAAACAATCTTAGCATTAAAGCTTTTATCAACTTCATAATCGAGGAAGCCGTAGTGGTAGCCATCAAATAATAGAATCATTTTCTTCTTTAGTTGCTTTAGGTAGTTTTGATTTCTATCTTTCTTCAATGCGATAAACTTTTCACCACCAAATGAAAAAGGAGGAGTCATCACATAACTAATCTGATGATCACTCCAGCCCCACTTAGGGCTTTCAAAGAAAATCAGATCACAACGACTTGATGTAAAGTCACGGTAACGACGTCTTGCAGATGTTTCGATAATTTTAAAATGGTACTTGTTTTGAACTTTATTAAGTTCCTCAATCATCTCTAGTAAAACCCCACTTTTTTCTCCATTTTTTTTCATGTAAAAAGGTGGAAAATGATAGGCTCCGACGAGAATATCTTTTGCAGCAAAAATTGAAATTGAAAATGAGAAGGCGATAAGAACCTTAGTGAATATGTTCACTCATACCTCCACTATATTTCGGTAGTGAGATAATGAATTTTGTATTCTCTGCTTTTGGATCATACTTTAAATAACCGTCGTTATTTAACATCATTTCATACGACAAGCTTAAGCCCAGACCTGTCCCTTTATTAACATCTTTTGTCGTATAAAATGGCTCCATAATACGACTTTCAATACGAGGGTCTATCCCCTTTCCACTATCGATGACTTCAATATAAAGATTTTCAAAGTCTTGTTTAATAACAACATTTATATGCCGCTCTTCAAGGTCTTCAATTGCATCAATTGAATTATTGATTAAGTTAACAAGAACCTGACTAATCTGAGTCTTGTTTGCATAAATAAGGTTTCCTTGAGAACTTTTGTCATAATGAAAACTAAGACCAATCTCTTTTTCGGTCAAACGGCCTTTACAAATCGCTAAGACAATTGACTCAAGTTCCTCACATCGAATGACTGTTTTTAAGTCTTTTTGCCCATCACGTGACATCGTCGACATACTTTTTACAATTTCAGTGATTCGATCAGCCGCGACTTCAACTTTTTCAAGAATATACTCGCATTTCTCGCCACTCACACATTTCTTCAGACGATTAAGATTGCCCAAGATAACAAATAAAGGATTATTAATTTCATGAGCAATTCCTGCTGCCATTTGTCCTAAGGCCGCAAGTCTTTCAGACTCATGACTTCTTTCTCTTTGTTCATATAACTCTTGAGTGCGTTTACTAACAGTAGCTTCAAGCTCCACATTGTATTGCTTTAATTTCTCATCTCTTAGAATAATTTCTTTTAGGGTTTTATTTAAAGTTTTTGCAAAGAAAGATAGTTCATTTAAAGCAAATTTTTCACGAATTGGTCGAAAGTCTCCACTTGCAATGAGGCTCGTTCGATTAACAAAGTGCTTAAGTGGGCTAAAGAATAAGTAATAGTATGCAATTGAAGTAACAATTAAAGATAAAACTAAACCAGAGGCAAACCACAACCCAATCATTTTCATGATATTGTGGACATAAATTGCATTTAAACGATTAGAAAAAATAATCTCAACATTCCCAATATTCTTCCCTTCATATGAAACATCGAAGTTTTCGATAATAATTTCAGGATTAACATACTTAGGAGCAGGGGCCTCAACAAGGGAGATATGGCTAAGAAGATTGTCACTCTCATCTTTTACTGTAATTGATCTTACGGTTTGATCACTTGAGTTTACAAAAACATTAGAAATTTTTTGAATATACTCTTTATTTAAGTTCCAAATAGGAAGCTTAAGTGAGTCTACGATTTGTCTTGAAATGATTTCTCGATCATTTTCAAAACGCACCTTTTCTTGATTATTATGGATGTGATAAGCAGCAATCCCTAAGACAAAGAAGCTTAAAGTAAGTACTACCCCCATAACAGTCGGAATAATAAATGAAAAGCGAGCTGGTGTTTTGTCCATGCTCTATATCTACTTGCGTTATTTAGATTTAGCAAGCAGTTTGTAAATAGAAATAGTTTTAAAAGAATGAGTCCAAACTAATGACAATAATAATATCAGCAACTTACAAAGATGTCGATATCATCCACAGTCCTACTGCAACGAGTAAGAAGCTGAAGAAGTACTGCGCCTTCTTTCCACCAAGGACATGTGCCAAGCGATTGCCCATAAAGAACCACAGTAAATGAGCGCTAGCTCCGCCAAAAAATAGGACAGCACTAAAAAGAGTAAGAAAGAGTTTACCTTCATTTAAAAATGGTGAGTAGACACTAATTGTGAAAACTAAGAACTTCGGATTGAGGGCCTGAAAAATTGCTCCCTCCAAAAATGAGGGGCCTTTCGAGCTTTCTTCTTCGCTATTAACCTTTACTTCCTTTACATTCGTAAGACTCTTGTAGGCCATATAGAATAAGTATAAAGCTCCAAAGATTGGTAAGTATGTCATGATCTTCTCGTGCTTCATGATGAAATCAGTCGCACCATAAAGACAGATCAAAAGACCAGAGATTGTCGAAAGCCAAAGCCCAAGAATAAAAGGTAGCGTTTTCTTAAAGCTATAAGTTCCACCAAGTCCGGCCAAGGTTACATTCGCAGGCCCTGGAGAATAACAAAGTGGTGCAACGATAAAAAAGAAACTAGTTAATATCTTTGTAATCATAAATTAAGTATCCATTGGATCGACATCGATCTTTAAAGAGAAGGAATAGTCGATCTTATTTTGGGCGCGAAAAATCTGCAAGACTCGATTTAGATCTCCCCCATTCTTACACATTAGAGACATGCTCCACGTGAACATATTCGCACGTCTTTCAATCATGGCAGGAGTTGGGCCCCAGACCTGGCCATCGATACCAAGCTGACCCATGAGGCCACGTAGCTTATGGATTTCACTTGAGAGATTCGCAATAATCTTATCACGATCTCTACCCGAAACATGAATATTGGCCATCTTAGTATAAGGAGGAAAAAGACCGAATTCTCGAGTCGTTAACTCGAACTCATAAAAGCCAGAAAAGCTATGTGACTTGATAAAATCAAACATCGTGTTATCAGGAAGCATCGTTTGAATTGCTACCTTAGCGTGATTTGAATAGCGTCCCGCTCGTCCTAGAATTTGTACAATCATCTGATAAGCTTTTTCCATGGCCCTAAAGTCAGGAAAGTTTAGCATTGAATCTGTTCCCAAGATTAGAACCAGATTTACCTTCTTAAAGTTGTGACCTTTAGAGAGCATCTGGGTCCCGACAAAGATATCGATCTCACCTTTGTGAAAGCGCTCAAGTTTATCCTCTAGCTTATCAAGGTTTGTGATCTCATCGCGATCAAATCTTTCAATTTTATTAGTCGGGAAAAAGTCTTGTAAGACTTCTTGCAGCCTTTCTGTTCCAAAGCCTTTTTGAAGAAGATTCATATTTCCACACTCAGGACAAATCTCTGGTCGCGGGATTTGATAATCTGAATGAGAACTCGAAAGAATATTTTTATTTTTAAAATATCTTAGAGGCACACCTGTATTTGGGTCTTCAAATTTATAACCACAGCTACGGCATTGAAGATAATTAGAAAAGCCGAGACGGTTTACAAAAACGAGTACTTGCTCTTTTCTATCCAGAGCTTCACTAATCATATCAATTGACTTCTTTTCAAAAGGCCAAATTGATAGAGCATCCATATCTTTCTTCGCTCCGTGTGATCGCGAATCCAGTAATTCAATATCAGGAAAGCCACCGGCAACCCTCTTTTCAAGCGAGAAGTAATTCTCTGGCTTAAGTTTTGAGAAAGTATAGTAGTTTTCAAGTGAAGGCGTTGCACTTCCAAGAACAACTGGAGCGTTAAAGAGCTGTGCTTTCTTAATGGCCACATCACGCCCATTGTATGGGCAACGATCTGTTTGCTTAAATGAACTATCGTGTTCTTCATCAACAATAACAAGACCTAGGTTTTCAACAGGTAGGAAAACACTTGAGCGCACTCCCATTAAGAGTACTGGGCGATCTGATTTTTTTAAGAACTTCCAAATAGCATTCTTGTGAGAAGGCGTTACTCCAGAATGGTAAGGAAGAATTGGACAGTCTAAATATTTTTTAAACGTCTCCATAAACTGAGGCGTTAAATTAATTTCAGGAAGCAAAAAGAGAACACTCTTTCCTTTCTTTAATACATTCTTAATCAAGTGAAGATAGATTAAAGTTTTACCAGAGCCAGTCACACCATGAACGAGAAAGCGATCAAAGCCAAGATCAAGTTTTGCATTGATACTTTCATAAATAGGTTTTTGGAGTGGTGATAGTTCATGCTCAAAGTCTTGGTTATCTCCAAATTGAGTTTCAACTTCACGCGGGCGCTTTAAAATCTTAGGTAAGCAATCCCAGGTCAATCGCCCTAGATTATAGTGATAGTAGCGAGACATCCAATCATAGAGTTTCATTTCACTCTCTGATAAAGCAAATTCAGGAGCTAGCACTTCATTAATTGGTCTTAACTTGTACTTAGTTATTGTATCTTCTAATTCCTTTTGCGTGATCGTAAAAGGCACAACAACACCCTTGGCCTTTCTTCGGCCGAGAGGAACTTCCACAAGGGTACCAACAGGAATTTCCTCACCTAGTGTCTTGTAAGTAAGAACACTTGGAAGTTTTGGATAATCAACCGCGACTTGGCAATAATGTTGAGCGTTTAGTGTGTTAACGTCTTGCATAAGAATTAAAAATAAAAAGTAAGTGTAAAACCTACACTAACATCATACAATAAGTATATGATTACATGGAATGTTGATCCAGAAATTTTTAGAATCGGACCAATTGCTGTTCGTTATTATTCACTAATGTTTATCGTTGGTTTCTTTATTGGTGAGCGCTATTGTCGTCGCTACCTAATCAAAGAAAAAGACTTTACAACAGACGAAGTTAGCTCACTTTTAAATTATATGATCGTTGGCTGTGTTGTAGGTGCACGCCTTGGACACTGTCTCTTTTATGAGCCAGGTTATTACTTAAGTAATCCACTTGAAATTCTCTATGTATGGAAAGGTGGACTAGCAAGTCATGGTGGCTTTCTTGGTGTTATTGTTTCAATTTATGCCTTCAAGAAAAGAGTTAAAGATGTTCCTCTCATGTGGCTTCTTGATCTCGTTGCGGCCCCGGCCCTTATGACAGGAGGCTTTATTAGACTTGGAAATCTTATGAATTCTGAGATCTTTGGTCACCCAACAAATCTTCCATGGGCCTTTAAATTTGTTCGTGCCGATAATATCCCTCGCCACCCTACTCAGCTCTATGAAGCACTAGGCTTTTTTGCGGTTTCTGGAATTGTTTATTTTCTTTATTCGAAATTTCACAACAAATGGCAATCTGGTCGCTTTTTAGGAATCATCTTCATCGGTGGGTTCTCATGGCGCTTCTTTGTAGAGTTCTTCAAAGAAAATCAAGTTGCTTTTGAACAGGGAATGGCCCTTAATATGGGACAGATTTTAAGTATACCACTCATTATAGTTGGATTTATCTTAATTCTATATAAACCTGTTACCAAAGGTTAAGCCCAAGCTCAAGGCCGGTTCCGAATTCTTTATTCTCATTTGCGTGAACATAGTGTACGAATGGTTTAACGCGTACTTTTTCATATATTGTAAATAGCGGATAGAGTTGTCCATAAATACCTGAGCAAGACTTAAAATTTGCACGAGTTGTATCACAATCCGTCGATCCATATTTATCAGCACTTGAAAACATATAACCACCACGTAACCCTAATGAGACTTGTAAAACTTCATCAGACCAGTTGAGCATTGTTTTCTCGATTCCAACATTAGGAATATAGACATTGTCATCATCTTTAGACTCTTGAAAGTCCATAACTGAATTTAACATTAGCCCAACATTCCAACGCCAACTCTTTACGCTTCGGGAGTAGTCATCAATTGCACGAGAATAGGTAATTTCAGCAAGTGTTCCCAGATCAATTGAAAAGTATGAATCATAGGGAATATAATAAATCGAATCAAGGTAGGCTTTTGAACCTAATTTTGCGACAAACTTTTCAGTAGCATTCAACTTGTCAGTATAAGAGTCGATTGAAGTATGTAACTTATTGATCACTAAATAAGGTGCATCACTTCGATTTATCCTCTTTTCTGTCTTATGTAGCTCATTAAAAAGAAAACTTTCATCCTTAAGCTTCCTTAAAGTGTATTGCGTAATATTCTCTCTTTGCTTGAACTTAAATTCTTTATAACGATTTTCAAATAGACGACTCTTTTTTAGCAACTCCTTCCTATAACATAAATTTAGCTCAAGTCCTTGCTCACAATTTTCAATAACCTTTGCAACAGAAATCCTAAGAATTGTCTTTAAATTCTTATTAAGTTTTTCAAGGCAAATATGGTCAAAATCCTTTAATTCAACGACGTCTACAATACAGACCTCATCTTGGTCAAACTGAACCCGACTAGGTTTTTTAAAATTTCGTCCAGTAAGATTCTTTCTTATATAGTCCCTTGTAAATTTTTTTGAATCAGCATAACCAACTAAGAAGTCAAAACGCCTAAAGTCTTCTTCAAAAAAACCAAAGAAAGCATACATAGGAGAAGAGGCCAAAGGAAGAGAAACTGTTGAACTCATCGAATTAGAAAAGCTTGGTGATTCATAAAAAGCGATAGTTTCACGAGAGCGTGCAGTGCCGATGAAGCTATCAAATATATCAAGAACATACTTTGCAACTTCTTTGCCATTCCCCTGAAATTCTCGCGTTTCATAAAGTAAGTGTTCATCGCTTGGATCAATGATAAGAAGTAAATTATCTTTGGCGACCTTATGCCTAGATACTTTATTAACAATAGTCAGAGGAATATTATTAAACATTCCGCCATCAATAAAAGTCCTCTTCGTTATCGATTTTTTTGGGCAATTTTTCTTTCTTTTAAAATTTTCATACTTACAATACTCAATATCAACTGGTCTAAATGCCAATGGGAAAGCACCTGATGCTTCAATAACTTGTAGAAGTTTCGTTAAATTTTCATCTTGATTCTTAGTAAACGGTAAATAAATTTGTCTCGTGGAATTAGTCGCAATAGGATAGTTTTCAATAATAGGAGGCTTCCCCTCGCCACGTCCACGAATGCGAAAGATTGCTTCATTTAACATTTGAGGAAACTTTCTTCCACCTTTATAGACTTCAATAATCTCTGGTTTCTTCTGTGTAAGAGTAATTCCGAAAACAATATCGATATCAGCTCTTAAACCTTCATTCCAAATTTTGCGTGCATCTTTATACATCGCTTGAATAGGTTTCTTTGACAAGAAGTTGGTCATGGACATTTGTTTATAATCAGCTAACCGATCAATTCCTAACGGAACCCAAAGTCGCCAGAACAAAGAATCCTTAACGATATAATCTTCTCCCCGAACTCTCCCCGCTTCAAGGAAAGTAATCAGAGCGTTCATACTACCGGCCGATGCTCCAGCATAAATTTGCGGAGTACGCTGTGCTTGGTAATTTAGTTTTTCAAATTCAGTTAGATAACTTAAGAAACCGCCCTCATATGAGCCAAGGGAGACACCACCACTAATGACAAGGGCAGTATTAATTTGTTTCGCGAAAGGTTGAAAACAAAAGAGGAAGCTCAATAGTAGGATAAAACGATTCATTCTAGTATTGTATTTGCTTCCTCTATTTGTGCCAAGTAAAGCTTAGACTTACTTGCAATATGATAAATCTAAATCATTCAAATTTTTATAGATGCTTGGGCTAAATGCCTTATCCCAAAGATCTTGCCCGGCCATTTTATCAAGGGCCATATCAGTTAGCTTTAAATTCTTGTTATAAGAAAATGAATTAGCAAGAGCACCAAATAGAGAACCACCCTGCCCTTCGACAGCGTTTCCATAGCAATTCATATCATCTTTAATATAGTCGTAGATGTCGATCATACGTTCTTTACCCATACTATCTGCTGAGTAATACTTAAGCTCTCCGCCTTCAATCACTGTAAATTTTTCGATTAAGCGATCAACCATTTCTTGCGAAAGCTCTTTACATAGTCTCTTCTTTTTACTTTTTGAACCATTTACGTGAAGCTCAGCAATGACTTCATTTGAGGCCTTAACAAAGCAGTCCACAAATTGCTTAGAGTTTATTTGGGCCATCGAGCTTGATGACAGAAGTACTAAAGCTGTTGAAATTACTAGATTTTTCATAAAAAATTCTCCTCGTGTCAATTGCGTATATAAATAAAATTACCACAAGGAGAGAATATAAAGGTCTTTTAAGAAACAATTACAATTGGTGTTCGGCCATTAGACACGAACTGACCACGTCACTTCATCTCCGCTTTCTTGGAAGTCAATTCCTAGAGCGTTTAATTCGTCACGTGCCGCATCCGCTGCATCCCAATCCTTAGCAGCGCGAGCATCAGCACGCTTTGCCAGAAGTTCATTAACTTTTTCAAGGGCAATTCCCTTTCTTCTCACTTGAACCTCTTTGATCTCAGATAAGAATTGTTCTGGGTCCATGGCAAAAAGAGCACTCATCTTTCCATACTTAGCAATCCATTCAGTGAATGCAATTGCCGTTGGAGCAGAGTTTACGTCCTTTGCTTTCTTTTCAAGGTTTAATGTATTGAATGTTTTAACTGCTTCATAAATCGCAGACATCATCTCACTTGTATTAAAGTCGTCATTACATGCTTTCTCAATCTTGGCATCTAGACGCTTAAGGTCTTCAGCAAGTTTCTTATTAACTTTTGCACTATCATTTGTTTCAAACTGTGCTGCATGCTTTGCCACTTGAAGTGCGCGGTAAACACGAATGGCACCACCAAAGGCTTGATCAATTTTTTCATCTGTTACATCAAGCATTGAACGGTAGTGAGTTGAAAGCATAATATACTTTAAAATCTCTGGGTGATATTCATCCATAAATGCACGAGCAGTGATGATATTCCCAAGGGACTTACTCATCTTCTCTCCACTCATATTGATGAAGTTATTATGCATCCAGTAGTTCACATACTTACAAGAATTACATCCTACACCTTGAGCAATTTCGTTTTCATGGTGAGGGAAAATTAAATCAATACCACCACCGTGAATATCAATTGACTTACCTAAGATCGACTTAATCATAGCAGAACACTCGATGTGCCACCCTGGACGACCTTTCCCCCATGGAGAATCCCATGATGGTTCTCCTGGTTTAGCAGGCTTCCAAAGAACAAAGTCCTTCGGGTCGTGCTTTCTTTGGTCAACATCAACTCGTTCACCAGCATTTAGCTCATCAAGATTTACTCCCGATAACTCTCCATATGAATCAAGCTTTGTTGTTTCGTAGAAAACTTCCCCCTCAACAACATAGGCCATACCATTATCGATAATGCCTTGAACGTATTCAATAATCTCAGGAATAAAGTCTGTTACTTTTGGGTTATGTGTGTGAGGACGAAGGCCTAAACGACCAAAGTCTTCTTGAAAATACTTGATATAACGTTCAGAAATTTCAAGTGAATCAACACCCTCTTCATTGGCCTTATTAATGATCTTATCATCAACATCAGTATAGTTATAAACGAAGTTCACATCATAGCCGATATGCTCCATCCAATTTCTTGCGAAGTTAAAAAAGATAGGCCCACGAAAGTTTCCAATATGTAGCGGTCCGTAAACAGTAGGTCCACAAAGATAAAGCTTAACCTTACCTTCCTCTAATGGCGTAAAAGTTTCTTTCTTCTTTGTTAAAGTATTGTAAACTACTAGTGACACTATCAACTCCTCTATTTTTTATGCAGATAGAATAACCGAAAAAGGGAAAACTGTCATGGAATTCGACCTAATCATCAAAAACGGCACTCTACACTCATCACAAAAAAGCTGGCAAGAAGATATCGGATTAAAAGACGGGAAGATAGTTAAATTAGCTAAATTTAGCGAGGATGAGCTCGAAAATGCAGCGAGAGTCATTGACGCACAGGGACTCGATATTCTTCCAGGCTTAATCGACTCTCAGGTCCACTTTAGGGAGCCGGGACTAACTCACAAGGAAGATATCGCTCACGGCTCTAAGGCCGCTGTCCTTGGTGGAATTTGCACATTCTTTGAGATGCCAAATACAAAGCCAGCAACAACGAGTGTTGAGGCAACACAAGTAAAGGTCGATATTGCCAAAGAGACTTCATATGCAAACTTTGGCTTCTTCATTGGAGCAAGTGGCAATAACCTTGATGAACTTGTGAAGTCCCAAGATATGGTTGGTTGCTCTGGTGTTAAGATCTTTCTAGGAAGCTCAACGGGCGATCTTCTTTTATATGATACAGACAAATTAGTTGAGATCTTTAAGACTTTAAACTGTCATATTTCAGTTCACTCAGAAAGTGAGGAAAGACTTCATGCCAATGTTGCCATTAGAGACAATGCCAACGGAGACGTTCACGCACATTATAAGTGGCGAGATGCTCAGACGGCCCTTGAATCAACAAAGATGATTATCGAGGTGGCAAAAAAAGCTGGACGCAAGGTTCATATCCTTCACCTGACAACAAAAGATGAAATCGAATTTTTAAAAGATCAAAAAGAGCATTGTACAATTGAGGTGACACCTCAGCACCTAACTCTCTTTGCTCCAGATATCTATGACAAGATAGGAACTCTTGCTCAGATGAATCCACCTATCCGCACTAAAGATCACACCGATGGACTTTGGGAAGGTTTAAAAGCTGGTGTGATTGATGTCTTTGGAAGTGATCATGCTCCACACACTCTTGAAGAAAAAGATCAGCCTTACCCAGCATCTCCTTCGGGAATGCCTGGAGTGCAAACAATGCTACCAGTAATGCTAACTCACGTAGAGGCCGGCCGCTTAAGTCTTTCTGATATCGTGACTTACCTAGCAGAAAATCCAGCAAAGCTTTTTAAGCTTAATAAAGGCTTTATTAAGGAAGGCATCGATGGTGATCTGACAATCCTAGATATGAATAAGAGATTCACAATCAAAAATGAAGACCAAGCTTCTAAAGTGGGTTGGACACCTTTTGATGGAATGGAAGTTCAAGGAACACCGACTTATACAATTGTTAGCGGACAGGTTGCCATGGATCACGGAAAGGCCATTAAAGTTCAGGCCCAACCAATTACTCGTGGAAAATAATTGAAGTCCAACTTATATGTTTTAACATAATTTAAGTATATATTTCACACCCTAACCATAAACAAAAAATATGCTGACACCTTGTGATAATTTTGATAGAAGGTCAGAACTTTAAGATTAATTGACCAAGGAGCAAGTATGTTTTTAAAAAACATTTTTTTAACTATTCTATTATCAATATTTTCATATTCGTCATATGCCAGTTATTCATGTGAGTTAACTGATACTGTTGAGAGACTTGAATTAAAAAAGAAGCTCTTTAGTAAGACCTGGGTTCAAGTTGACTCCCTAGAACAGAATACTTGTTTAATGCCTGAAGTATATTTACCTACAGCAACAAAAAATAATCCAAAAGAAATTGTATGCAATAACTCTTTCTACGAAAATTCTTACCAAGTAAAGGTTGTAACAGAGTTGTTAGAAGTGAATACTTTACGTGTAACATTCTCAATCGGACTTGATGACTTTAATGGTATAATTGAACTTGATGAACAAGTTATTTCAACAAGCGCTCCATCATTTGAATTCAACTCAAATGAAGATATCTATTTTAACGATTATATTATTCAAGAATCGAAGAAGAGTAAAACACTTGTAAAATCTTTAAAGATTAAGTGTACAAAATTATAAGACTTAAATATGACAGTAACCTTCTATTCTACAGTGAGGTTACTGTCTAATTATCAAACAGCTTAATTTTCGTTAAGCTTTTTAATTCCTACGACACTCATTATAAATTAAAGCACACGACAATATTAAAGCAAGGGAATTTGTCTTTTCCTCTTTTGTACGTCAATACTTTAACTTGACTCTGTACCATGGTACAGACTGTATATTATGAAAATGAAAACGCAACTGACCATAGGAAAACTGGCCGATGCCTCCGGTGTAAATCTTGAAACCATTCGCTTTTATGAGCGAAAAGGCATTCTTATTCAACCTAAAAAGCAAGGTGCTTTCAGGTACTACCCTGATGAGTACATCACAAGAATTAAATTTATTAAAAGGTCACAAGAGCTTGGCTTCACATTAAGTGAAACAAAAGAACTCTTAGATCTTAAGATAAAGAATCACGCAAAGTGCAGTGACGTTCTCTCCAAAACAGAAGCTAAAATTAATGAAATAAATGAAAAGATAAAAGACTTAAAGAAGATGAAGAAGTCACTTCAAGGACTTGCCACTTGCTGTGTTGATGAAAGTCAGCCGCTTAGTGACTGCCCAATTCTTGACTGCTTTCTATCAACGAAGGAAAGAAAATGAAAAAGAATATCCTATTTCTTTGCACTGGAAATTCTTGTCGATCTCAAATGGCCGAAGGCTGGGGCAAGGCCCTAAAAGGCGACAAGTATAACTTCTATTCAGCAGGAACAAAGAAGCATGGACTCAATCCCTATGCCATCAAACTGATGAAAGAAGTTGGTGTTGATATTTCAACTCACACATCAAATACAACTGACGAACTAGACGCAAAAATGGATATCGTTATCACTGTTTGTAGTGACGCCAATGAGAATTGTCCCTACTTTCCAGGTGGCAAGATCATTCATATCGGTTTTGATGATCCTCCTCGCCTCACAAAAGTTCTTAATGACGAAGAAGAGATTTTAAATGTCTACCGTAGAGTACGAGACGAAATAAAGACAATGATAACTAACTTAGAAGAGAGAATATAAGATGGGATTTTTTGAACGCTATTTGAGTATTTGGGTAACAATCTGTATTGTAGCTGGAATCGTTCTAGGTAAGGTTCTTGGAGCATCAATCACTGTTTTAAGTGATATGAATATTGCCACAGTAAATATACCTGTTGCTATTCTTGTGTGGCTTATGATTTTTCCTATGATGGTTCAAATCGATTTTAACTCCATCGCAGATGTTGGAAAGAACCCAAAAGGCCTAAGTCTAACAGTAATTATCAACTGGCTTATAAAACCTTTTACCATGGCCTTCTTTGCATGGTTATTCTTCTCAAAAATTTATGCAGCTTATTTAAGTCCAGAGCTTGCACAAGAATATATCGCAGGGGCCATTCTTCTAGGAGCCGCACCTTGTACGGCTATGGTCTTTGTCTGGTCATATCTAACAAAGGGCGATCCAGAATACACTCTCGTTCAAGTTGCCATTAATGACTTAATTCTCCTTGTGGCCTTCATTCCAATAGTTCAATTCTTACTAGGAGTAACAAGTATCTCTATCCCATACGACACTCTTATTAGTTCAGTTGTCATCTTCGTAGTAATTCCACTACTTGCTGGTTATATTGCAAATAAAGTCTTAATCAAAAAATTTGGCTTAAAATGGTTCAGTGAAGTCTTTATGGCAAGACTTAAGCCTATTTCCATTGTTGCACTTTTAACAACTCTTATTCTTCTCTTTGCCTTCCAAGGGGAGAAGATTTTAGCTAATCCACTACATATCTTACTAATAGCAATTCCTCTTACAATTCAGACTTACTTTATCTTCTTTGTTAGCTGGGGAATTGGTCGCAAAATGTGCTTACCACATAATATCTTGTCACCTGGTTCAATGATTGGGGCCAGTAACTTCTTTGAGCTTGCAGTCGCTGTAGCAATAGCTCTTTTTGGTCTTAATTCAGGAGCGGCACTAACAACAGTAGTGGGTGTTCTCATTGAAGTACCGGTAATGTTAAGTCTCGTTAAAATTGCAAATAAGTGGAGATACTAATGAAGTATTTAGAAAGCGAAGAATTTAATTTAAAAGCACCAGAGACAAAACCATCTGAACATAAACCCAGAATCCTAATTCTTTATGGTTCACTAAGAGAGCGTTCATACTCAAGACTACTTGCTGAAGAAGCAGGTCGCATTCTTGAATACATGGGAGCAGAAGTAAAATTCTTTAATCCCGATGGCCTTCCAACATATGACTCTGACAGAAGTGTCGATCATCCGAAAGTAAAAGAGCTAAGAGAGCTTAGCCTTTGGTCTGAGGGGCAAGTTTGGACATCCCCAGAACTTCACGGAAATATGTCGGGTCTTCTTAAAACTCAAATCGATTGGATTCCCCTATCAATTGGTGCCGTTCGTCCAACACAGGGAAGAACACTTGCAGTCATGCAAGTGAGTGGTGGCTCTCAAAGCTTTAATGCCGTCAATAATATGCGAGTTCTTGGACGCTGGATGCGTATGATAACAATTCCAAATCAATCTTCAGTGGCCAAGGCCTATCAAGAATTTGAAGAAGATGGTTCAATGAAGGAATCAAGTTTTCGCGACCGTGTCGTCGATGTGATGGAAGAGCTTATGCGCTTTACTTACCTAACTCGTGACCACGCCGAGTTCTTAGTTGACCGCTATAGTGAACGTAAGAATTAATTTTCGCTAAGTTTGGCAATTCCTACAAGTTTTCCATCTTCGTAGTAATTACCAGTTTTCATTCTATACTTTGTAATAAAATGAATAAAAGACTTGTCGACAATCTTAATAACAAAAGAACCGTCTTCACCATTTAAGATATTGCGATTACCACCTGTCCCACGGGAGATAGAATAATTCTTTCCACTCTCATCATATAAGAGAATCTCAGACTGCCCGTCAGTCCCCTTACCATCATCAGAAGCAAAGTAGTCGACATTTAAAACAAGGCGATGTCTTTGACCTTTGTATTTACCTTCAAAGAAGTTGATCTGACCTGAATAAGATCCATTAATTTTTTGTAGCTCTTTCGCATCATTAATGATTTTTGACTTTGCTAGAAAAACAGTTGGTTCAGTAATCGCTGGAATTGGAGAAAATTTCACACGCTCATAAATTTTAGCCTCTTGCGATGTGCTTATGCCTGTCTCATTGCGTGGTATCCCCCATCTTGAATCATTATCTCTTTCAGCATTTCGCTTAGGCGCTAATTTTTCTTTAATTGAATTTCTTGCAATGAAGTCCCTTGGATCTTTCATAATCTCTTTAACTTCTTCTTTTTCAACTTTTATTTTTTCAAGTCCCAAGGCCGCAAGAAAGAGTGTAAAGGCTTGAGCAAGTGCTTCATCCCCTGTCTTATCAATAACAGGGATTTCCTTGACCACTTCGACTTTCTTTTCTTTGATGATTTCGACTTCGACTTCTTTGATTTTAATTTCGGGATTTGGTGCTTGAGACTTTCCAATAAAGAAACCAGCTCCCAGGCTGGCGATGACAGCAATAATTAATATTGGCTTCACTACTCTTCCTTAATTAGTTCAGTATATGAAGTGTTTCCTCTGTACCATAAGTACAATTCTCACAAGTAACCTCTTCGTGGATGTAGAGGTTATCATGATCGGCCAAATGAGTAACAGTGAACTTGGCCCCACATTTCGGGCAACACTCAATCTGCTTTTTGACGTCCTCAATCTCACCAAAGTACCTGATGAAATTTTCGACTCTTAGGGATCTTTCCTTCATATCAAGCTCCTCGTCACATTCTATTTTACCTTATTTAGAAAAAATAGGCTTATTAAATGAGGTTATTTCCCAGAATTCAGTAACTTACGTTCATAAAGACCTATACAAACACTGTATAGGCTTATAATTACTACGGAGTTCGTTTGCCAAAAGTGCTTGAACACGTTAAAACGTGCTATTATTAATGAAACCAAGGGTTGGACCACACCTACCTCTGCATAAGGAACAAAAGGACTCACATGAAAAATATTGAAGCACTTAGAAATAGCCGCGAAGACATCCTTAATTGCCAAATCAAAGATGAAACAGGTTTAAATGACTTTCAAAAGACAGCTAATGAAGTTCATATCGCCATTCCAAAAGTTGGTATTGAAAGATTTCGCATCCCTTTAAATTTTGAGCACAGAGACGGAACTGTTAGATCAACAGATGCACAGGCCTCGATGTTCGTATTCTTAGAAGCACATAAGACAGGTGCAAATATGTCTCGCTTCTGTAATATCCTGCAAGCTGAAGGATTAGAAAAGAATGTTAATAACGAATTCTTTGCAACAGTACTAAGAAGATACCGTACGGATCTTCGTGACTACGATACTGAGCCACTAATTCCACAGGCCCATCTAACTCTAGATTTTAACTACCCTGTTAAACAACAGTCACTAAAGTCAGGAAACTGGGGATGGCAATACTATAAAGTATCAATGGAAGGTGTTGAAGGACGTGATGGTATTCCTCTAATCAACCTTACGATGGAATACGAATACTCATCAACTTGTCCATGTTCTCTTTCGATGTCAAAACAATACGAAGAGCAGTACAGAAATGGAGAGACAACTGAAGGAAGTGGTATCGCTTCTGCTCACTCTCAAAGATCTGTAGCGACAATCACTGCAACTTATAAGGCAGAGTCTAACTTCCATCTTGAAGACCTAGTTGATCTAATGAGAATTGCTCTTCCAACAGAAACTCAATCTCTTGTTAAGAGACTTGATGAGCAGGCATTCGCTATTCTTAATGGTGACAACCCAATGTTCGTTGAGCACTCTACGAGACGTATCTCAGAGGTTCTAAACTCTGCTGAAGAGATTCTAGACTGGCAAGCAAAGGTTGAGCACTTAGAAAGTCTTCACAGCCACAATGCTGTTGGATACATCAGAAAAGAAAATCCAAAAATTTAATCCAAATATAAAGGCCTCTTATTTAGAGGCTTTTTTTTTCAAAAAAATATTAAACTTTTTTAAATTTAGTATTGACAAGTGAGAGTGAAATCCTTATTCTAACTCCACTTCAAATCGGAGGGCGATTAGCTCAGCTGGGAGAGCGCTACCCTTACAAGGTAGATGTCGGCAGTTCGATCCTGTCATCGCCCACCACTTTTTTTGTGGTTAAATTCAAAAGAAAAAAAATCGGAACTCTAAAGAGTTCTTTTTTTTTGCCTTAATTCTACCTTCTTTAAATTCAACTTCATAAATTCGATATCCATTTTCTACTTATTATCTAAACCTATTCCATTTGTCTTATTTCATACCAATTTGTCATAAGGAAATTGTCACAATTGGACAATGTCGAACGAAATAACATTCAAAGGGCCAAATTATTTACGAGCTGAGGCAACTACTTTAATTTTTCCTCATCAAAACAACTAAAAAATATAGAAATTGATAAATCAATTTTTTGATAACAAACAAACGGAGGAATTTATGAAAAAAATTATCGCACTTGCTGCTGCACTACTAAGCGTTTCATCTTTTGCACTATCTGCAAATGATTCATGGGATACAATCAGATCTGAGGTTAAAGCTAACCACAAGCTACAAATCACTTCTGGTTACTCAGTATTTGTTGGACGTATCGTTTCTGCATTCGACGTATGTGTTGAAGGTGAAAACTTTGTAACTCTAAGCCAATACCCAATTTACGAAAGAAAGTGGATCGGTGGAAGCCGTGATGGTGACAGATACGAAGATATCGTTGTTGGTTACGAAACACTAACTTTCCCAATTTCAAGAGAAGTAACTAGAAAGATCTGTTTTGGTAAAGAAGACAGAAACTGTAAAACTGTAACTAAAATGGAAACTCAACCACTAGTTAGAGACATCACAGTTTCTGAAGTTACTCGTCGTGGTGGACACGATCACGATGATAAAGTAGAAGTACTTTTCTCAAAGTCATTCGAAATCCCAGCTTGTAACTAATTTCAAGTACATATAAAAGTAGAGGCCGAGTTTATGCTCGGCCTTTTCTTTTTCTACTGCCATCCATCCACTGATGACAGCTAAAAAGTCCCACACTACTGCCGTTGTCACAGAAAAAGTAAATATTCTTTGTGTTTTTTAGACATCTGCTTTCGTCAAAAATATAACCTCTACATCAAAACAACTTAATTAATTAAAGGCTTCAAACTAAAACTGAATGTCTAATAAACCGGAGGAATTTATGAAAAAAATTATCGCACTTGCTGCTGCACTACTAAGCGTTTCATCTTTTGCACTATCTGCAAACGACTCATGGGATACAATCAAAGCTGAAGTTGCTGCTGATTACGATCTATCATTTGCTGGAACAACTGTATTTGTTGGTCGTCCAGTAAGCTCATTTGACGTATGTCTAGATGGTGACCAATTTGTTACTACTAGAGAATTCCCAATCTACGAAATCGTTAAAGTTGGAAAAACTCACCCAGAAGCTGACGAAGATGGATATGCATCAGTAATCGTTGGTTATGAAATCCTTTCATTCCCAACTACTTATATTTCATACAAGCAAGTATGTAACAGCCAAGAGAAAAACTGTAAAAGAGTTGCTTATACAGTTAACCAAGACCTTACTAAGAACGTATCTGTAAAAGAAGTTGTTAGAAGAAACGTTGGTTCAAACGATCGTACAATTGAAAAGACTCTTTTCAAGAAAGAATACGTAATCCCAGCTTGTAACTAATAAATTCAATAGCTTAAGTATTTCCCTAAGGTACTTAAGCTATACTTTTTATAGCATGAGTGGATAACAGAATCGACTCATGCTATTCAAGCTTTCTATGGATAAAATGAACACCCCACAACTATCTCAAGCGCCCCTCGGGCCAATTGAGCAAGTAAGCTTAGATCTGGCAAAAAAGCTAGATGAGTACAAGAGCGTAAAAATTGGAGTTCGTCTTTTATCTGAAAAAACAGGAGTTAGTGAAAGAACACTTTATCGAATCCTGGCCAAAGAAAATAAGCCTACATATCAAACTCTTTTTAAAATCTATCGAGTCATTTTTAATACAAGTAACGAGTCCCTACTCCTGGATCTTGTCCCAGAAGTCATTCGAAAAGAAATAAAGAAGTGTAATCCAAATAAGATCTCAGAAAAGATACAGTATCACCAAGATATCGAAACTCAAATGAGCTACGATCGTACTTTTGCAGAGATTTACATATTAGCAGCTTGCGCACCTATTACGAACGAATTAATTCAATATCGTTATGGTATGAGCGGCATGCTTACAGTGGAAAAAATGCTTGAAATGAAGGCCCTAAGAATTTCGAAAAGTGGTCACTATACCCTTGGAGAGAACCAAGCTAATTTTAGTGCCAAGACATTAAAACGCCTGGGTCTGTCACTAGTTGAAAAGTATAGCAAGGAACAAAATGCTGAGTCATATGGTGAAAATATCATCGCCTTCTTTGCAGAAGGACTAAGTGAAGAAGCATATGATCGCTGGCTACAAGTCGATGCAAAAGCATTTGAAGAAAAGGTTGCCATTGCTAAGGAAGACAAATCAAAAGGAACAAAGAGAGCATTTACCTTTATGGTAACTGATACTTTGAATGAGAAGTAATATGAAGAATAGTATAAAAAAATTAATTGCTATCGTTTCGACAATGTCGATTTATGCGGGTGTTGGAGGCGTTTCAGGAGGCCCTAAGCCGACTAAAGACGACTTCTCGAAGCTTGGACCGCAAACTTCGTGGCAGAAGATTCTCGATGTTACAAAGAGAAATGATGACGTTAAGCTTGAAGGTCGAACAGTATTTGTATCGAGACCAGTGAGTGTATTTGAAACTTGTGTTGATGGAGATCAACTTAAAACAACAAGAAAGTTTCCAGTTTATCGAACAGAATACGTTGGAAAGAATCAACGTGGTGCTGATAAAGATGGTTTCAAGAGTGTTTTAATTGGTAATCAATTCTTAAAATACCCTATTAACTACAAAACACGTGAAAAGGTATGCAATAATCGTGGAAAACGTTGTCGCGAGATAGATAAGGAAGTGACAACTGAGACAATTAAAAATGTTAAGGTAAAGAAAGTTGTCATCTATAAAGAGAATAGTGATCGACCTAGAGAAGTTGAGCAAGATTCATTTAAAAAGGAATATATCATTCCATACTGCCAATAAAATTTAGATTAAATAGACTAGAGGGCCGCGCAAGCGGCCTTTTTTTGTAAAAAGTTAGTCTCATTTGTCCATTTGTCATGACAAAACTCAAGAATTAAGACAATGTCGGACAAAAATCCCCTTCTCCATAGAAAAAATTGTCACCTCATATCAATCAAATTAATTTCATTTCATCAAAACAACTTAAAAAATATTGAAATTGATAAATCAATTTTTTGATAACAAACAAACGGAGGAATTTATGAAAAAAATTATCGCACTTGCTGCTGCACTACTAAGCGTTTCATCTTTTGCACTATCTGCAAATGATTCATGGGATACAATCAGAGCTGAGGTTAAAGCTAACCACAAGCTACAAATCACTTCTGGTTACTCAGTATTTGTTGGACGTATCGTTTCTGCATTCGACGTATGTGTTGAAGGTGAAAACTTTGTAACTCTAAGCCAATACCCAATTTACGAAAGAAAGTGGATCGGTGGAAGCCGTGATGGTGACAGATACGAAGATATCGTTGTTGGTTACGAAACACTAACTTTCCCAATCTCAAGAGAAGTAACAAGAAAAATCTGTTTTGGTAAAAAAGAAAACAACTGTAAAACAGTAACAAAAATGGAAACTCAACCAGTTGTTAGAGATATCACTGTTTCAGAAGTTACTCGTCGTGGTGGACGTGATCACGATGACAAAGTAGAAGTACTTTTCACTAAGTCATTCGAAATCCCAGCTTGTAACTAGTTATAAGCTTGGGCCTAGGTGAGCGCCTTTCCCTAAGGGGCGCTTGCTATAAATAAAACTATTGGCCGAGGCACTGCTTCGGCCTTTGTAATTTTTACTGCTTAAATGAATAAAATTATGAAAAGTGGTAAGATCGCCAAAAATACTTGAGGCATAATGAGAGAAGAAAGCTCCAATATAATCAATGAGTTACCAGAGAAGGCCATTCCTTCACTAGGGCTCAAAGAGCAAGTTGCTCTAGATTTAAGAACACATCTAAAGCAATTTAGAAGTGAATCTATTGGACTTCGTAAACTTTCAGAGAAGTCTGGTATTCACCAAAGAACTCTAAAGCGTCTATTAGCTCAAGAAAATAGGCCAGGTTATCAAACTCTTGTAAGACTATATACTTGCTTAATTGATAGCCCAAATGGTGGCCTCCTTTTAAAGAATCTTCCTGAAAAAGTAGCAAGTGAAATTCAAAAGAAGTCTCCTATTTCAACAGCAGGCAATCTTGAATATAGCGAAGAAGCTAATAAAGAAATGTTCTACGATAAGGTTTTTGCAGAAATCTACTGCCTAGCTTCAATGTCCCCTATCACAAATGAGTATATCCAATATAGATATGGTATGAGCGGAGCGGAAACAGCAGATCGCATGTTAGACCTTGGAGTTTTAAAGCTAACTAAGACGAATATGTACACTACTGGTGACAAACAAATTGAGTTCTCTCCAAAACTTGTAAAAAGACTTGGACTTAACTTAGTTGAAAAATATGTAAAAACTCAAGATGTTGATCTTGCCGAAAAAAATCTTATTGCATTCTATGCAGAAGGGCTGAGCCCAGAAGGCTATCGAGCATGGCTCAAGATTGACCAGGAAGCATTTTACAAAAAAATTGAAGTAACTAAAAAAGAAGGCATGCTAGGTGATATTAAAACATTCACATTCATGGCCACTGACACAATGAGAAAGGAATAAGGTTTTATAATGAAATCAATAATGACTATATTATTTCTGGCCCTTGCATTAAATGCATTTGCAGGAACAGGTGGAATTAGTGCACTTGTTAGAAATAATGGTGGCGTTGATGCTGGAACTGGCGGTATTGTCGGCGGCGTTGATGATCTAAAAGAATTAAAGCAGTACGACTGGAAGACAATTAGAAAGTATGTAAAGAAAAACTTCGATCTACAGCTAGATGGTGATGTTGCTTATCTAGGTAGACACATTTCTATTTTTGACGTTTGTATTAATAATGATCAAATCCAATCTATTTCAAAATACCCAATCTATAAGAGAATTTGGCTTGGAGGTAGCAAGGAAGGTGATCGTTATAAAGATATCGTAGTCGGATCTAAAATTCTTACTTATCCACTAGAAGTAGAGAAAGAAGAAAAAGTTTGCTACGGGAGAAAAGATAGAAACTGTCGAATGGTTAAGACGGTTTATCGACAAAACCAAACACCAGAAATTGCCCTTAAAAAAGAAGTTATCCGCAACAGAAGACGTGGAGACAGAGAATACAAAGAGATTTTCACAAAAAAATATGACATCCCGTATTGTCAGTAGTGTGTTAGCCTAGGCCCTTGCGCCTAGGCTTTTTTCTTTAGTTAGAATTTCAACTTTAATCTGTCCATTAGAAATCTTAAAACGAAGTCCTTTCTTAAACTTCCCTTTTACATTATCTCTCAATAGCTCTTTCGTTAATTCGGTATCACAACGTAATTCTCCACGAGCAGCAATTGCGATTGCCTCTTCAGCTGTTAAGTTGATTTTTACCTCATCAATCTTAGAGAATACAAATGGCAGTGATTCGAGGTATGTCGAAATATTAAAAAGGATGTTCTCATCGCGAATAAGAATTAGAGCATCATCTTCAGCATAAAGATTTGCATCAAACTCTACACGAGATAATGCAACTTCTAGTTTATTTAAAAGGTTCCCTGCTTCGACCTGTCTTTCTACATAGGCCAATTCATCAACTGCTGGCTGAACATTTTGCTTTAATGTATCTAGTTGTTTCTGCTCATTAATTTGTTTAGATTTTAGATCTCTTGCTTGATTTCTTAGAATATCAATAGAGCTAACAATTGATTTAGACTTTTCCAACTCTTCATTATAGCTAATTTCAAGCTGGCTACATTCATTCTTTAAACTAGAAATCTCAAGAGACAGGCCAGAAAGGATATGACGACTTTCTCTATTTGCATCTTTTATTCCAGAGATTTCTTGCGCTAATTCGTCCTTTCTAAGAAGTAGCTCACCTTTCAATTTCGTCGAATTATTAATTCCATTCTTAAGAAGTTCTTTCTCAGAAAGAACACCATTTAGTTCATTTTCAACTGAGCTTAATAAATTCTTTGCTTCAGTAAGCTTATTCTGGCGACTATAGTGTTCTTTAGAAACTAGTTCTTTCTCATTAAGTTCAACTTGTAGAAGTTCTAACTTCTTTTTATGAGATTCTTCAACGACCTTTAATTCACTAACACTTTGCTCGATTTCATTATTTAGTTTAACGATATCGGCCTTAGCAATTCGAGTGTCCTTTTCTAATTTCTTTGCTTCTTCATTTAGCTGAACCTTGCGAAGAATATTTGACTCTAAATTTGCTTCAATATCATTGATTTCTTTTTCAAGATCGGCCAGCGACACTCTAAGTGAGTAACAGTCATTCTCAACTTTAGTAAGTTCTTCGTTACTAACAATTTGTTGATTATTTAAATCCTTATGTTGCTCTAGTAGGCTTAAGCGAGAGCTTTCTAATCTCTTAAGAACTTCTCCCTGATTAACAATTGAATCCTCTAACTGTAGAATTGTCTTTTCATCACTTTCTATCATTGCCTCAATTGAAGAAATTTCAGATTGAAGTTTATTAGATTTTTCTTGTTTTTGTGAGACCTCAAGATTTAATGAAGTTAACTCGTCGTCAAGCTCTCTCTTTCTAGAAAGAGTTTCTGTAAAGAGTTTTGATTCAGATTCAATCCCCTCATTCAATTCACTCAACTCAACCTTAAGCCTTTCAACAGAAGAAACTTTCTTATTAGCAAGTCTTTCAAATCTCTTTCGTGAAGAAGTAAGGCCCTTAAGTTCATCTGACTTACGTAGAACTTTATCCTTAAGGTTAAGAGTTTTTGATTCCATTTCTTTAATTTTAAGGAGGGCTTCATCATAAGATACTTGGTTCGCATTGATTTCAAAATCAAGGGCCTTAATTTGATTCTCAAAAGTTGAAATCTTTGCATCTAAAGATTCGATCATACGAACCGTCTTATTCAACTTATCACACAGGCTTTCTGAAATATTGTTTAAACGTTGGTTCTCTTTAGCAAGCTCCTCGATCTCAAGACCTTTGACTTCAATACGATTGTCACCAATTTGAATGCGTCCTTTCAGACTCCCAATCTTTACAAGCAGCTTATTATTAGTATCACTTAAAGAGTTCTCGTCATCAGCTAATTGTTTTATTAAGTTATTTTGAGACTCACAGTCTGAATTTAAGAGTTCATATGCTGCTTGTGACTTTTCAATTTTATTATTAAGTAATTCGATACTTTTTCTTAAGTTTTCAGCTTGATCTTGAAGTGCCTGTTTTTGGTATTCAACATTCTTTTGCTCAAGTCCTAGATCAATTAGTGTTTGCCTTGCTTCAACATCGCGGCCTTTTAAATCTTGTATCTCAAGTCGAATTTCGCTAATACGATTACTTCCCTCTTCAATTTGCCTCTGTAGAGAAGAGATTTTTGACTCACGATTTTCATTATTTAAGATTGCCTTATGCTTCTTTGTTAGAAGTTCTTCAACACTTGTATCTAGTCGATCGACTTCACTCTGATAATCTTGTACACTTTTTTCTAATCTAAGAGACTGAGCTAAGACAATGTCATGTTCTCTCTTAGTTTTCTTATACTCTCTATCGAGACGATCAATCTCAATAAGTGAAATACTCTCAGTTTCTTTAAGTTCACTGATTTCTCTTTCTAATTTCTCCGATTTAATTGTATTTTCTTCAATTTTGTCTTTGAAATTTTGAGACTCTACTTTCAAAAGTTGAATGTCTTGTAATAGTTCCTGCTTCTTTTTTTCTCTTGCTACGATTTCAGACTCAAGTCCAGACATAATTTCAAGTTCACTCATCTCTTCAGATCGTAGTGACTCAGATTCTCTCTCTAGCGTCTTAATCGATGTTTCAACTGCGATAATATCTTGATTTAACTTCGCTTGTTTTGAAGCAATAACCTTTAAGTCTAAAAGTTGTAACTCAAGATCCTTTTCTAGATTCAGCTTTTCACTTTTTACATCTTGAACCTTTAAAGTTAAATTTTCGAGTTTTTGATTTTCACTATGCTTTTTTTCAACAACCTCTTGTGTTTTCTCAATAAGCTTAGAAATTTCAGCATCTAACTTATGTTTTTCATTTTCAAGTTCAGAGATATTTGCATCACATTTTTTTATCGTATTGCTATCTTCTTCAATAACTAGTCTTAATTTAGAGATTCTTTTTTTAGTTTCTTCTATTTCTACTTTTAAGTGAGAACGTGTATCCAAATTAAATGCCTTATCCCCATTTAAAACAGACGCCTTATTCTTAAGTGAGACTTCCTCACCTTTTAAATTACCAAGCTCAACTCTGATGCGACCTAATTCATCTAAGTTTGAACGATGAGAATTGTTTATGTCTTCAACTTGTTTTTTCAGTTGGACAATAGAGCTTATAACTAATTGCTTTTCTTCTAACAATTCCTTTAAATGACCTTCTTGCTCACTATTAAGTTGTTGAATCTTTTCGATTCTCTTTTCAAGAATCTCCTTATCTGCATGCTCATCAGTTAGTGTGCTTTGTAATCTCCTTAATTCAACTTCTGTTTTTTGAAGTTTAATCTTTTGTAGCTCAACTTCTTTTCTTAGAGATTTATTAATCTCTTCATATTCTCCAATTAGTTTTCTTTCATCACTAATTTGTAGATCTAAGTTGGCCTGAGTCGCTTCGATGTCGGCGATAGAGTTTGTTTCAGATAAGTTCTTTTTTGTTTTACTTTTAAATAGATTCATAAGGTCCTCACTAACCTCTATTTTCTCATTAAAAGCCTTTAAAATAAGCATGTGGCAACTTTTGCGTTGACGCAGACCTAAGTAAAAATATCTCTCGAATAATCAATTATTTTGGGTCAATTTCTGACAATAATGAACAAGTATACTTCTTGTCTTAGCTTATTTAAGAGTGCATATTGGTAGCATGATTTTCTTACTCTACTTACTTGTTGGTGCATTTGTTGGAACGCTCTCAGGCCTTTTTGGTATTGGAGGAGGCGTTGTCATTGTTCCAACTCTATTATTCTTATTTCATAAACAAGGATTCTCTCCAGATATTAGAATGTATATGGCCCTAGGAACTTCCCTTGCAACAATTGTTATCACGGCAAGTGCTTCAACTCTTAGGCATTACAATATGGGAAATCTTCTCTTTGGTATTACGAAGAAATTCTTATTTCCAATGATTATCGGAATTAGTGCCGGTGCCTACCTCGTAAACATCGTAGAGGCCCAAACTCTCGAGTTTATCTTTATTTGCTATCTTTACCTCGTATCTCTAAAGATGATTTTTTACAAATCAAAGGTAGAAGAACCAAAAGAAACTTCTAGTCTATTATTTAATTTCACAGGTTTTATTATCGGCCTTAAGTCATCAATTCTTGGAATTGGCGGAGGGACAATTAGCGTTCCTTTCCTTACTTGGCGTGGTTATCAAATGAAGAATGCTGTGGCGGTTTCAGCATCTCTAGGAATCCCGATCGCACTTTTTAGTAGTTCATTCTATATATACAATGGCCTAGGCAAGGCCACACCAGAATACTCTCTTGGATACGTCTATCTACCGGCCTTCTTTGGAATTTCTATCGCAAGTTTCTTTTTTACGAAGTTTGGAGCAAAGATTTCAAGTGTTGCCAATCAAGCTATTCTTAAGAAGTTTTTTGCTCTGCTATTAATTGGAATAGCAGTAAAGAAGACTCTTACATACTTAGGGCACTAAACATTTAGGCTCTTATTAATGACTTGTTTTAAGCTGATGAAAGATTCTGTCGATTGAATCTCTTTAATCATTTGTATTTTTCCAATGAGAAATTCGTGAAAATGATTAATATCCTTAACGATGATTTTTACAATTAGAGCGTAGTCACCAGTTGTATAATAAGCTTCAACAATCTCATCCATCTTCTCAAGTTTATCGATTACTTTGTGGATATCACGAGCATTAACTAAGTGAAGGCCCAAGAGAACCACAACATTATGACCTAGTTTTGTATAGTCGACCTTGATGGTGCTTCCAACAATAACACCTGCCTCTCTTAGTTTTTCAACTCTTTGATGGATTGTCCCGCCGGAAACCCCTATTTTTCTGGCCATTTCAAGAAATGGCATACGGGCATCCTTTTCCATAAGTTTGATAATCTTCTTATCAATACTATCAATTTCGTAGTTATTGGCCACAATGCTCCCCTGAAATTATTAATCTATCAGCATTTTAGACTATTTATTAAATAACTCATAGTTCTAGGTGTTCATTATTGAGAATTTATTAAAAAAAGCCGAATATTACTAAAAATATGGAGGTTTTCATGTGTGGATTTAGTGTTTTTACGGGAAAAGTTGAAGAAAAAGAATTTGCAGAGAAGTTTGATCTTATCTCTCACCGCGGGCCAGACCAAAGGGCGATCCACGGGTTAGCTAAAGGAATAATGGGCTTTCACCGCCTTGCTATCATGGACCTAAGTGAAGCCGGCTCTCAGCCTTTCATCTCAAAGTCTCAAACACACCTCGTCTGTAACGGCGAAATCTATAACCATCGTATATTGAAAACTGACTATATTGATCGCTATGAGTTTAAATCAGATTCAGATTGTGAAGTCATTATTCCAATTTTTGAAGAGTATGGTATCGAAAAGCTTCTTATGTCACTAGATGGAGAATTTGCTTTTGTTATTGAACGCGAGGGAAAATTCTATGCGGGGAGAGACCCAATTGGTATTCGTCCCCTCTTTTATGGATATGGCCTTGAGGAAGGTAAGATCGCTTTTGCTAGTGAAGTAAAGGCGCTACAAGGCCTATGTAAAGATATCAAACCATTTCCACCAGGGCACTACTATGCCGATGGTGAATTTACTCCATACTTTGATGTTCGAAAGATTAAATCACGCACAAAAGAAGACTTAGAGGACGTCTATCGAGGGATTCACGATCACTTAGTTGAGGGTGTAAGAAAGCGTCTTGATGCTGATGCTCCAGTAGGTTTCCTCCTTTCAGGTGGACTTGATTCATCACTAGTATGTGCAATCGCGGCCAAACTTAGTGATCGCCCAATTAAAACATTTGCCGTTGGAATTGATACAAACCCAATTGATTTAAAATATGCACGAATTGTTGCTGACTACCTTGGTAGTGAGCACCATGAAGTCATCTTTACGAAAGAAGAAGCATTTGAGCACCTTGGAGAACTTGTTCACAAGCTTGAAACGTGGGATATCACGACAATTCGAGCTTCAATGGGTATGTCACTTGTGTGTAAGTACATACGTGAAAAAACAGATGTGAAAGTTGTACTAACAGGAGAAGTGAGTGATGAACTCTTTGGCTATAAGTACACAGACTTTGCCCCTAGTCCTCTTGAGTTCCAAAAGGAAGCACAAAAACGTGTTCACGAATTATATCTCTATGATGTTCTAAGAGCAGATCGCTCGATTAGTTCTCACTCACTTGAGGCCCGTGTGCCTTTTAGTGATAAGGCCTTTATCGAATACGTTATGGGGATTGCCCCAGAGCTTAAGATGAACTGGTCAGGAGAAGGAAAGTATCTACTTAGAAAAGCTTTTGATCATAGTGGCTATCTTCCTGATGAAATTCTATGGCGTGAAAAAGCGGCCTTCTCAGACGCTGTTGGGCACGATATGGTTGATTGGCTAAAGGCCTTAGCAGAAGAAAAATATAGCGAAGAAGAGCTTTCTAAGGCCCATGAAAAACACCCATATGCAACTCCATTTACGAAAGAATCTCTTATGTATCGTGATCTCTTTGAAGGACACTTTCCAGGACTTTCGGGCCTTATTACAGACTTTTGGATGCCTAATAAGGAATGGGAGAACTGCCAGGTTGATGATCCATCAGCGCGAGTTCTGCCTAATTACGGTACTTCTGGAGAATAAAAAACACCTCGTAAGAGGTGTTTTTATTTATCAAGCTTATCTAAGTTAACACAAATGAGCCTCTTACCTTTCTTTGCCTCACGGCACTCACCACTTACAGACTTACCCTTTACTTGATAGTTACAAGAAGAGTTTATGGCCTTATCGAGACAGGCTTTTAGTCTTGAGCGATACCCAAAATTCTTAGGCAAACTGAAAGCATTACTAGTGGCCACGAGAGAAATTATTATTAAAAGCTTCTTATTCATTATCAACTCCTATTCCTACCTATTATACGCGATCTTTTGCTATTTCTATAACTTGCTGAAATAAAAAAGGCCCTGCATAAGCAGGACCAAATTTAACAAGTATTAATTTTTTAATAGGAGGCAAGCAGCTTAGTTAGCTACTTCCATCCCTTTCCCAGAGTCAATAACCTTCAGCCCTACATGCTGCATGAACTTCTCTGGCTCTGTTAAGTTTAGAGCTAGTTTCAGTACATCTTCAACATGTGAAACAGGGTGAACTGATAGTCCTTGCTTGATTTCCGGTGGGATCTCAAGAAGGTCTTTTCTATTCTTTTCAGGAATAACAACTGTTTTTACTCCTGCCTGTTTTGCTGCTAGCATTTTTTCTTTTAGGCCACCAATTGGAAGAACACGTCCTCTAATTGTTACCTCACCTGTCATGGCAACATCTTGCCTTACAGGGATTCCAGAGATTGCCGAAGTGATTGCTGTAACCATCGTGATACCTGCAGATGGGCCATCTTTTGGAGTTGCCCCTTCAGGTGCATGAATATGGATATCATGCTTCTCAAACCATTCTTGATCAATTCCAAGACGGCCAGCGATTGAGCGAACATAACTCATTGCTGCTTTAGCCGATTCAGTCATTACCTCACCTAGCTTACCAGTGATTTGGATACCACCCTTACCAGGAACTGCGATAACTTCAATATGTAGAAGACAACCACCAACTGAAGTATAAGCTAGACCATTTACTAATCCTACTTCTGGTTGTTCTTCAATTACATTATCATCAAACTTAACTGGACCAAGATATTTCTGAACTTGCTTTGAAGAGATTGAGAACTTCTTACCTTTCTCAACATTCTTCGTCACAACATCAGTAGCAATCTTTCTTGCGATCGTATTGAACTGTCTTTCAAGTCCACGAACACCAGCTTCTTTCGTATAACCACGAACAACTTCCATGATTGTATTATCAGAGATTGAGTATTCGTAATCGTTTAGTCCATTGTCTTTCCATGCACGTGGTGCAAGGTACTTCTTAGCGATCTGAGTTTTTTCAATTGGAGTGTAACCAGCAAGGTTAATGATCTCCATTCTATCTCTAAGTGGACCAGGGATTTGTCCTAGGTCGTTTGCTGTCATAACAAACATTACTTTTGATAGATCGTACTCAACTTCAATATAGTGATCACCGAAGTTCTTATTTTGAGCTGGGTCTAAAACCTCTAGCATTGCTGCTGCAGGATCCCCTCTCATATCAGATGTCATCTTATCAATTTCATCTAAAAGGATTACTGGGTTTGATGTCCCTGCTTTCTTAAGAGCAGTGATGATCTTACCTGGCATTGCACCTACGTATGTACGACGGTGACCACGGATTTCAGATTCATCTCTTACACCACCAAGAGAAACTCTTTCAAATTTTCTACCTAGTGATTCAGCAAGTGACTGACAAATTGATGTTTTACCAACACCTGGAGGACCTGCTAGACAAAGGATCGTTCCCTTTCCTTCTGAACCAACAAGGCTTCTTACTGCAAGATACTCAAGAATTCTTTCTTTAACATCTTTCATTCCAAAGTGATGATCATCTAGAACTTTTCTAGCATGAGTTACATCATTGTTGTCTTCTGTATACTCTCCCCAAGGCAGAGAAAGCATCCAGTCAATATAGTTTCTTACAACGGCAGACTCTGCTGACATTGGAGACATTGACTTAAGTTTCTTAATCTCTTTTTGTACTTTAGCAACAGCTTCTTCAGGCATAACCTTCTTAGCTAGACGCTCTTCCATTTCTTGAACTTCAGACTTCTCATCTTTTTGTCCAAGCTCTTTTTGGATAGCGTTCATTTGCTCATTTAAGTAGTACTCTTTCTGAGATTTTTCCATTTGAGACTTAACGCGAGTTCTTATTCTTCTCTCAACGTTAATGATCTCGATCTCTCCTTGCATTTTTTCAAGAAGAAGTTGAAGACGTGCTTCAATATCTACCGCTTCAAGAATTTCCTGTTTCTCAGGAATCTTCATTGAAAGGTGTGCAACGATAATATCAGCTAATCTTGAAGGATCAGTGATTGATGAGATACTCATAAGTAATTCAGGTGGAATTCTCTTATTAAGCTTCACGTATTGTTCAAATACGTTTTTGATCGATCTTACCGTAGCTTCAATTTTTACTTGTTCAGGAACAGCTGGAACACATTTAGTTACTTCTGCCCAGTAACCTTCAGTTCTTGCTTCAAATTCCTCGATAGTTGCTCTGTACTTCCCTTCGATAAGTACCTTAACAGTATTATCTGGAAGACGTAGCATTTGAATGATATTTACAACAGTTCCTACATTGTAAACATCTTCACGATCTGGGTTTAGGATACTTGCATCCTTTTGTGTAACTAGAAAAAGCTCGTTACCATTTTTTGATGCTTCCTCAAGGGCGTTGATTGACTTCTCTCTTCCTACAAATAGTGGAACAACCATGTGTGGAAAAATAATCATGTCTCTTAGCGGAAGTAACGGTAGGCTCTTCGACTCAGTTGACTTCTTGTCTGACATAGCACCTCCTGCACTATTAATACTTGTCAAAAAAATTCTGGGAAAAGGAAAGATGGGAAGACTTCATGTCTAATCTCTAACCCTTTTATAAATTGTATCAAGAACCTATAAATATTTTGAAACTTTTTTTGGTCGGAATCTTATGCCCCTCAATAAATTCACAGTGCATAGGCCTATATTTACAAGCACTTAAGTTATCCGACTGGAGAAGACTGTTTAGCTAAAAAAAACTGACATTTGAGAAGTAGTGTAATTTCTACACCGCCTAAACGAACAAGGGCCAGACAAAATGCCTGGCCCTCTTAAGCTATATATTAATTTTTAAATAATTAACTCTTAAGCTGATTCGATATCTTTCTTAGCTTCTAAAGTTGAGCTTGCTGAAGTTTTCTCTTTTCTTGGACCTTCTTCAACTCGAGGTGATTCCTTACCTGCAATTGAAGCAGCAGTAATCACAACTTTATTGGCCTTATCATTTGCTGGAACGTCATACATTACTTCAAGCATTGTTTGCTCGATAATGGCACGAAGTCCACGTGCTCCAGTCTTTCTAGTAAGAGCTGTTTGAGCAATTGCTTTTAGAGCTTCTTCTTCGAATTCTAGTTCGATTCCATCAAATTCAAATAGTTTTTGATATTGCTTAGTAATCGCATTCTTTGGTTCAGTTAGAATTGAAACAAGTGCGTCCTCATCTAACTCTTCAAGAAGTGCGTTTACAGGAAGACGTCCGATAAATTCAGGGATTAGTCCAAACTTTGTTAAGTCTTCTGCTTCAATACCACCAAGTTTTTGAATAACAGACTCTTCAGCATCAACAGTTTGTTTTGCAACAAGTCCCATTGGTCTCTTCGTCATACGTTTTTCAATAATTTTATCAAGCCCTACGAATGCACCAGCAACAACGAAAAGAATATTCTTTGTGTTAACTTGGATGAATTCTTGTTGAGGGTGCTTGCGTCCACCTTTTGGAGGAACAGAAGCAACAGTACCTTCAACTAGTTTTAGAAGTGCTTGCTGTACACCTTCACCAGAAACGTCTCTTGTAATCGACGGGTTTTCTGACTTACGTGCAATTTTATCGATCTCATCAATATAAACGATACCGCGCTCAGCTCTTTCAACGTCGTAGTCACATGCTTGAAGAAGATTAAGAATGATATTCTCAACGTCTTCCCCTACGTAACCAGCTTCAGTAAGTGAAGTTGCATCAGCAATTGCAAATGGTACGTTTAGAAACTTTGCTAGTGATTGAGCGATAAGAGTCTTACCAGAACCAGTTGGCCCAGCTAGTAGAATATTTGACTTTGCAAGTTCTACTGAATCATCTTTTCTCTTCGTATCACCGTGAGCAATTCTCTTATAGTGATTATGAACGGCTACAGAGATAATCTTCTTTGCTCTGTCTTGTCCAATTACATACTGATCTAAGTGAAGCTTAATCTCATGTGGCTTTGGAACATTATCAAGAGCGGCCTTAGAAACAGACTTAACCGTATCTTCATAAATGATTTCATTACACAATTCAATACACTCATCACAGATATAAACACCAGGTCCTGCAATTAGCTTTTTAACTTCTTTTTGAGACTTCCCACAGAAGTTACAAGAAAGTGAACTATTGTATGATCCATCTTTTTTAGTCATTCATTGTCCTTTAGTTTTAATTCTAAAATAGAATTATATCTTACTTCTTATTAGATTCAATAACACCATCAATAATACCTAGCTCAATTGCATCTTGTGGAGATAGGTAATTGTCGCGGTCAGTTGCTGCAACAATTTTTTCCATCGTCATATCAACTGACGAGTGCTTAATATAGATACCATTTAGTTGGTCTTTTAATGTTTGAATTTCATTTGCCTGAATCTGAATATCAGAACACTGACCTTGAGCTCCACCAAGTGGTTGGTGAATCATGATTCTTGAGTGTGGAAGAGAGTAACGGTGTCCCTTCTCCCCTGCCGTTAGAAGCAGAGATCCCATAGATGCCGCAAGACCTACACAGTATGTATAAACTGGGCAAGATACGTGTTGCATAATATCGTAGATACCAAGTCCAGCATAAACGCTTCCACCTGGTGAATTGATATAGAAATGGATTGGATCTTCTGGATTACTCTGCTCTAGAAACATCATCTGAGCAATAAGTAGGTTGGCAACTGTGTCATTAACTTGTGTACCTAAGAATACAATTCGATCAAGAAGTAGTCTTGAATAAATGTCGTATTGTCTCTCACCTCTTGCCGTTTGCTCAATAACAATTGGGTTAGGTATATGTGCCTTTGGATCCATCATTTTTTCTCCCTAGATATATATTTGGACTCTTTTCCAATAAATTTGTCTATTGCATTCAGCATTTCGGTGGGTTGGGACTATATCTTTAGATAAATATTTGCGATTTTCTGATTAAATTCCAGCTTAAGCAACTGAAATTATTTACTCTACTTTTTCTTTTTTTACAAAAAGATGAACGAATTTTAACATTGCAGGTCTTGAATTTCCCCTGGCCCTGCGGTTTAATTTAACGCAAGAATTTATAAACTATTCAATAGTTATACGCGCAGAAAACAGGAGAATATTATGACTGAAACAGTTTACCCAACATCATTAGTTTCAAAAGCGGCACCAGAATTCAAAGGTAACGCAGTAGTTAACGGTGAAATCAAAGAAATTTCACTTTCAGATTTCAAAGGAAAGTGGAAAGTTCTTTTCTTTTACCCACTAGATTTTACTTTTGTATGTCCAACAGAAATCACAGCATTTTCTGATAAGATTCAACTTTTCAAAGACCTTAACTGTGAAGTTATCGCTTGTTCTGTTGATTCAGCTTTCTCTCACCTAGCGTGGACTAAGCAGTCAAGAAACGAAGGTGGACTTGGTGATATCAACTTCCCAATCCTAGAAGACCTTACAAAAGAAGTTTCTAAGTCATACGGTGCTCTTATGCCATCAGGTGACGTTGCATTTAGAGCAACTTATATCATCGATGACAACAACATCGTTCAACACGTTTCAATCAACAACCTATCAGTTGGTAGAAATGTTGAAGAAGTTGCAAGACTTGTAGATGGTTACCAATTTACAGCTAAGCACGGAGAAGTTTGTCCTGCTGGTTGGACAAAAGGTGCTGATACAATGAAGCCAGATCCAAAAGGATCACAAGAGTATTTCAACAAGCTATAATTAGCCAGAAATATGAAGGCCCTCTACTGAGGGCCTTTTTTAATAATAAAATCCTACTCCGATTCCCAAGCGAGTGATACTTAGTTGTCGATAATCATTTTTTAACTCATGGCGTTTAGCAAAGATGTGATACCACATATTCTCACTATATTTTTGACTATAGTTGACTTGATAGCGCTGGCCACTTAGACCTCTTTGCGAATTTACAGACTGAGAAAAGCCCAAATTGAAGACAAATGGTGTAATCATTTTTTGCGCAAAGGTTAAACCAACAGTCCCATAGTAAATACGCTTCGTTTCAACATCAAGGGCCCCTCCATTTAAGAGCTCACTTGATTTGTAGACATTAAATAATTCGTAATCCACTCCAGCAAAAAAACCAGTTGAATTGCGATGAGTATATGATTTATGTGCGTAAAGGCTTGCCCCAAGCTCTGGCTTTAGTTTTAAGTTATTTGAGAAGGTGCTGCCACTATCACTTTCAACTTCTGAGCCAACAAGATAAGAAATGCTACCAAGAGCAACTATTGAAAGTTTTTCTATTGTTGTTGGAAAATAAGAAAGCCCAGCAGTTAATGTCATTGGTGAATTTTTTTGAGTTTTCAAAACTTGGCTAGACGTTTTCTCTTTAAACATTCCCAGAGACGCCGAAGTTTGAATAAAGTAATTATGGTTATCCCCTTTAGACTTTAAAAAGAAGTCCAAATCCTTTCCATATACTTGGTTCGTATTTAAACCAATATAAAAAATAATGAGTGATCTCAATATTCTCTTTTTCACGGCACCAATATTACCAGAGAAATGTTTTAAATTTGAGGGAGGAAAAATGCGCTGATAACTAATGCATATTGAATCAAATTAGGATATTCTTAATCTGATTTTTTTACAGTTACGCTAGGAGATAAAATGGAATTCATTGATCAGATCATGCTCTATATCAACACTCACGTCCACATGGCACCATTCATTATTTTTGGTCTACTACTCTTAGCTGGTTTTAATATTCCCATTTCGGAAGATCTCATGTTATTTACTTCGGCCATTCTAGCGGCCAAGAATCCGGATTATTTATACCCACTTTTCTTTGGAGTATTTCTTGGGGCCTATCTTTCAGATTTAATTTGTTACGGATTTATTGGACGCTACCTAGGTCCTAAAATTTTTAAAATCAATTTCTTCGCCTCAATGGTTACTCAAGAACGTCTTGATATGGTGAACGCCTTCTTTAAAAAGTATGGTGTTTTCACATTGATTTTCGGACGTTTTGTTCCGTTTGGTTTTCGAAACGCCCTCTTCCTATCGGCCGGTCTGGGACGTATGAATGCTTGGAAATTTGCTCTGTCAGACCTTCTTGCAGCAACTGTCTCATGTGTGGTCTACTTCACTGTTTATTATCAATTTGGTGAGACAGCTATTGAGTATATCAAGAAGAGTAATTACGTAATTGGTGCTGTAGCACTTGCAGTAATTCTTGGTATCGTCGTTTCAAAATGGAAGAAAAAAGACGTAAACGCCTAAAATCATTAAAGTCAGAAAAAATTACAAGGCCCGTCAATTTGAGTTTACAGCACGGGCCTCTTCCTCCATAATCCCGCTTGTTCACAAAAATTGTGAAAAAAAATGAACAGCAATTGATTATTGGAGTACCGCTAAATGTTAAATTCAATCACGCAGAATAAAGTTATCAGTTTCAACGCATTTAAGAGCGAAAAAGCTAACCGTTGTGAAAGTACTGTTCAAAGAGATTATTTCTCAAAGCTAGACTTCTCTGCCCTAATTAATGAGACAAACTCTCTTGTTGCAGAAATTAACAATGATGATGTTATTAATAACGATCTACTAATTAAAGTTGACCAGCTTACAGCTGAATTTAAAAGCCGCATCCTTGATAATGAATCGCCTATTGATAAGTATCTTCTAGCGACAATCAAGGACCTTAAGTATTCGATAAAAGCAAAACTATAGTTTTGTTCTTTATATTCTTCTCTTTTTATTTTTGTTTTTTTGTTTTAAGGCCCATCAAGTGATGGGCCTTATTTTTGTCAATGAATGTTTTTTAAATTACGGGTAGTAAGTACTATTGATAGTTGTTCTAATATAAGCGCCGTAATCAAAATCGAGATCAATAGTTACATCCTCGACAAAATTATCAGGATAGATAAACATTGCTAAACCGTAGCCACCATCAAACGTATCAATAAAGTCACGGCTTAGTGGAGTGTGTGATTCGACAACATCGACATCATCACCCTTACCTAGAGAGATAAACGAATACTGCATTTCTGTGTTATCAACAGATATAGAAAGGCTACTCTGTCCTCCCCCCTTACTTGTTGTATCAAATGGAGTCGATTGATGAACATTAGTAAAATTTGAGGCCATCATTGCAATATCAAATGATGGATTATTAACACTGATAACAATATCATCAGTTCCAACTGCCGGATTAACCAGGTACCAAATCTCAGTTTTCGCCCCAGAGCTTTGTGTTCTTGTATCAAGACGTGTTAGTGGAACTCCACCATAAGTAATTCCCGAAAAATTAAGAATGGTAAAGTGACTCACGACATTAACGACTAATAAACGATCGTTACCAGAAGCAACTGTATGCGACTGTGTATAAGTTGTAGAACTTGACGAGAAGTTGGCACTCGTAAAATTTGTAGCATCAAAAGATGGAAAGAGATCACTTGCATGTCCAGATGCCACAGTAGTCAACGACTTAGTTGAAGAGAAGACTCCATCACTGATAGAGACTTCACCATTTAAGGTACCATTTGCAGGAGTAGTCGCCTCGATATCAATAGTACAAGACTGTCCCGCGGCTAAAGTGAGGCCTACGCAATTGTCTGTGATAATGCTAAAGTAAGTCGTACCACTATTTATCGAAGCCGCATTTAAAGCAGATGAAGTAACTCCTCCATTATTTCGCACAGTATATTGAATTGTGCTACTCGTATTCCCACCTGTAAGATCAAAGCCATTAGCAGCTGAAATACTAAGAGAAGTTGTATCAATAGCACTATTTATACGGATCGCTTGATAAGCAATTGAGCTTGCCGTTGAACTTGGTGTGAAACTATATGTGTAACTACCACCTTTTTGATAGAGGAATTGTGTAAGGCCAATATTTCCACTATAAGAAACGAAGTCAGAATCGACAGGAGAAATATTTGATGTAAAAGAAGTACTTGCTGAGTTTGCAGCAATATTAAATATAATAAAGTCTGCCGCTGAAGAAACGACTGTTTCATCTAAACTCGTAGGGTTTGTGTTATCGACTTTTCCTTCAATCAACTCTATCGGATTGTCCACATTAACTGAATAAAAGTTACGAGCAATAATTGAAGTATTAGGTGAAGATGATGACGATACATTAATTGTTCCGCTTCCAACAGGAGGATTAACTAAATACCAAGTTTCTGAACGGGAATAGTTACTTGATGGTTGGAAATTACGTTTATCTAACTTTGTTAAGCTTTCACCCATAAATGAGACCGCACTGATGCTACCACTTGACACTTGATTTAGTGAAACAACGAGAAGACGATTTTCATAATCCCCTACTGTGTGAGCAAACGAAGACTGGAGGCCTGAAGTGTAATTGGCCATAGTCGTTGTCGTATTATCAAGTTGTACATCAATATCTGCATCAAAACCAGAAGCTTCACCATTAACATCTAAACTCGTCTCATAGTTACCATCAGAAAACAATAGACTTGCGCCATAAGATGTATTTCCAAAAGATGTTGGTCTAATATCAACAGTACAAGAGCCACCTGAGGCAATTGTATTCCCAACACAATTATCCGCTACGATATCGACAAAGTCATCATCACCTGAAATCACAGGAGAGAGGATTGTTGCACTAGCAGCTCCTCCATAGTTTGAGATAGTAATAGTGTGGGTAGGCCCAAAGGTCGTACCAGTTAAAATGTCAAAGTTATTAATCGTCGATGGGCTAGCACTCAAAGAAGCAGAGTTTTCTAATCCATTTAAAACCACTGATGCTACTGCAATATCATCACTCGAACCGTAAGAAAATGTTGGTGAAATTGATGAAGAGCTACGATATGTGAACATCCCGAGATATTCTCCGTCTGTATGATGTGATTCTATTTCAGGAGTGATATCTGATGATGCCGTTTTATTACTTCCACCAACGGCCACAATAGCAACTTTGTGATCAACTAATGGGATTGTAACCTGTCCGATACCATTTGTAGCAGTATCCGACTGATTAGAATCAATTGGATTTAACTGATCAACGTTATAAAAAGTAAAAGCATGAGAAGCACCGCTTGTACTATTAGTCCCAGTTATTTCAATAATTCCATCACCGACAGGAGGATTTACAGTATAAAAAAGTCTAACTTTATTACCAAATCCACTTGAAACAGTTGTGATACTAGTCATATTCACACCATTAAATTTCGCTCCAGGAGTAGATATCCAATCAGATGTTGCACTTACAATAACTATTCTATTAGGCCCATCTTTCACATTATGAATATACTGATAACTTTGACCAGGAGTAGCAGTAGTAGCTGTAGAAGAGTCAGATTGATCGTTACTAATTGCAAGAGGTCCATAGAATACAGGCATATTAGTGGCCTCACCACTTAAGGCAACAGAATACTCATTACTATCTACAGAAACATAAAGTGCGCCACTATAAATACCATTACGATATGGATTTGCCCTTACATCAATAGTACATGTTCCACCAACAGCGACAGTAACTCCATCACAATTGTCAGCAACAATTTCAAATGTCATAAAGTCGCTTTCAAGACGAGATTCAATACCACTAAAGCTGATATTACCTGTGTTTGTTACAGTAACCGTGTGAGTTGCGCTAGGACCTGTTGTATCCACATCCATATTCGAAATCGAAGAAGTTGATAAGCTGATATCTTTGATAAGAGCAGGAGTTGTATATCCAGTCTGACTTGTACCACTTAAATTTCCTGCATTATCAATGCTTCGAATCCAGATAGAATAGTTTGTTTCCGGTTGAGCACCAGGAAGGGCAAGAGATATTCCATTAGTTGCTGTCATCCAGTTAATAACTGTGGTTGCACCTTCAGTAACTTTAATTTGAACTTCATCAATTCCAGAAAGAGCATCACTAGCATCATATCCCCAATTAAAAGGAGGCGTATAATTAATATCAGTAATGGCCCCTAGATACTCACCGTACATATTTCCTGGTGACGTTTTATCAAGTCCAATTGAATCAGAGACTTGATTTGTATTGATAACTCCTGAAGAGTTTGCGAGCCACAGGTAGACAGTATGTGTACCTTCTACATCTGATAGAGAAATTGAAGTAGGTTTAGAACTAACCCAGTTCCCCCCACCGCAAGTTCCATCTGCAGTACTAACAGGTTTTGTACTTTGAGTTTCACTTAAACAATACAAGTCAGTTTCAGAAGGATCTGTAAATGAAATATTAGCAGTGTTACTCTGGTATTTATTTATCCAATCTTCATTTCCTTCTGGTGAAGCTAAGCTAAAGTTTGAAGGATCATCCATTGTCGAGTTAGTCGTAAAGTTTGCACTAACAGAATTCCCTTCATTACCGGCATTATCCACAGCACGAATTTCAATTCTATATTCAGTATGGTTTTCTAAAGAAAGTCCTGTGATACGATTATTTTTCGAAAATGTCGTCCAATCACGAAAGATTGATGAATCACTAGTTTTAACAATACGTGATTGATAGTAATCAATCCCATTTGTATCTGTTGCATTTGTTGACCAATTAATATTTGGTGTACGATCAAGGCGATTACCTACGCTTCCCAAAATAAGTGCAGAAGTTGTACTTGGAATTGTTTCATCTAAGATAATTGAATCACTTGAAACACCGGCATTAATATCATCGGTTGCATTTGCTACCCAAATATAAACGGTCTTTGCGCCATCCCCTGCTGATAGAGTGATAGATGTAGGTTCACTTACTAACCAATCTCCACCACCACAAGAGCCAGAATTTGTTGAAACAGGTTTAGTTGACTGAGATTCACTTAAACAAAATTTCGTCGCATCATCGATATCACCTAATGTTAAGTCCGCTATTCGGCTATCAGCAAGATTAATATATGTCATTGAACTAGATAAGTCAGAATATAAACTTATCGTAGGGTCTGCAATTGGTGTTACTGTAATGAACATAGCATTTAAATCACTCGCTTCATTACCAGCATTATCAACAGTTTTAAATTCATAATAATAATCTGTATTTCCACTTAGACTTAGACCAGTAAAATTACTTCCTGAAGTAAAACTTCCCCAAGGAACAATCTCTACATCACTGGCATCAACGAGACGAACGAGAGTTGTAGCTAGACCACTTCCTGCATCAGTTCCATTTCCTGTCCAAGAAAGAGTTGGAGTTTCAGTTAAATTATTTGGTATAGACCCTAGACTAAAACCACTAATATTAGTTGGTGCAACTGTATCGATATGTATCGTATCACTAATAGCACTAGAGTTAATTACATCATCACTATTGGCAACCCAAGCGTAGAGTGTACGATCACCTTCTCCAGCTGAAAATGTATAATTAGTTGGAGCTGAAAGAAGCCAATTACCACCATCACAACTTCCTGCATTCGTACTTAAAGGAGGTGTTGAGTCTGATTCACTTAAACAAAACTTAACGGCGTCTGTAATATTAGAGAGAGTAACATCAACTTGCATACTATCCGTTGCATTCACATATGAAGTAGAAGCTGTATTTGAAGCCGCTATACTAAATATTGGATCAGCAATTGTTGAATTTGTTGTAAAAGTTGTCGTTGCGGCCACATTCGTATTACCTGCATTATCAACTGAGCGAATTTCAAAACGATATGTTTCTAAATTATCAAGGCTTAGGCCAGATAGATTATTTCCCTTAACGAACGTTGCCCAACTTACAACTTCATTTGAGTCGCTATCTCTAACTAGTCTTAGCTCGTAATGAGAAAGACCTGAGATAGCATCCGTTGAGTCAGTAGTCCAAGTAAGTGTCGGAGTTGTTGTTAGATTTCCAGTAGAGCTACCAAGTGAAACTCCAGAAATACTTGTTGGTGCAGTATTATCAACAGTAATTGAGTCACTTATTGGTCCGTCATTAATGACACCAAAACTATTGGCAACCCATAAGTATAAAGTTTTGGCCCCTTCGCCAACTGATAATGATTTAGAAGTCGGCGCACTTGCTACCCAATCACCACCATCACATGTTCCACTTGCTGTTGTTGCTGGCTTTGTTGAGTTGGATTCACTTAGACAGTAACTTACTGCATCTGTATTATTACCAATTGCAACTTGCGCTGTATTTGCATCAGAATTATTTAAGTATGTTGTAGAAGATGTACTTGCTGAGCTTAGGGCAAGTGTTGGATTATCAATTGTATCTGCTGAAGTAAAATCAACACTTAAAATGTTACCAATATTACCTGCAAGATCATGAGCACGAATTTCAATACGATAATTTGTATCATTTGTTAAACTTAAGCCTGTAATCGATCCACCATTTAAGATTGGTGACCAGGTTGTAATACCAGTACTTGGAAGTTCAATTAATCTTGCTTCATAATGACTCACGCCAGAAGTTGCATCAGTGGAATCACCTGACCAAGAAATAGTTGGTGTTTCAGATAAGCTAGGTCCTACAGCGCCAAGACTTAGTCCTGTAATATCAGTAGGAGCTACTCGATCAAGAGTGATTGAGTCACTAACCACACCGTCACTTATAATATCTTCAGAGTTTGCTGCCCATAGATAGAGTGTGCGAGCGCCTTCTGTTGCATCAAATGTAAATTGCGTTGGAGCACTCAAAACCCAATCTCCACCATCACAAGTTCCACTTGCTGTTGATGCTGGCTTTGTTGAATTCGATTCACTTAAACAATACTTAACAGCATCAGTATCATTTCCAATAACCACATCCGCAATATTTGAATCTGTCGAATTCACATAAATTGTCGATCCAGTATTTGAAGCATCAAGGGCCAGCGTTGGATCGGCCAGTGTTGCACTTGTTGTGAAACTGATATTTTCAAAAAGACCAATATTGCCCGCATTATCACGTGCACGAACTTGAACTGAATACTGCGTATTATTATCTAAACTTAGGCTTGTTAGAGCATTTCCACTTGTAAAACTTGTCCAGTCAACAACCGTCACATCACCTGCCACACGAGCAAGTCGTACTTCGTGAGTGGCCACACCAGAAGTTATATCTGTAGCATCCCCCGTCCAAGAAATAACAGGCGTTGATGCCAGAGTATTTGGAATGGCCCCTAGAGAAAGTCCTGCTATACTTGTAGGATTAACTGTATCATTTGAAATGGAATCACTAATTGTTCCAGAGTTTATGATTCCAAAACTATTTGCTACCCATAAATAAAGTGTACGACTTCCTTGAGTCGAAGAGAAAGTGAATGAAGATGGCCTTACTCCACTCCAATCCCCGCCATCACAGCTTCCATTTACTGTTGATGCCGGAGCAATCGACTGTCCTTCAGAAAGACAGTAGGCAATAGCATCTGAATCATTTCCAATTAAAACTTCAGCAGTGTTAACATCTACTGAATTGATAAAACTTGTTGAAGATGTATCAGCAGATGAAAGAGCAAGAGTTGGATCAACGATTGTATCGGCCGTCGTAAAATTAATACTTGAACTTGTCCCGATATTTCCAGCACTATCATGGGCCCTAACTTCAACCGTGTACTCTGTATTATATGAAAGAGATAATGAATCAATTGTAGAGTTATTAGTAAATGAAGTCCAATTTGAGATAACACTTGAATTACTAGTTAATATCAATCTTGCCTCATAATGAGAGACTCCACTTGTGGTATCGGTAGCATCCGTAGACCAAGAAATGATTGGTGTTGAAGTTAAAGTTGATCCAACCGTTCCAACACTTAAACCAGAAATACTCGACGGTAAGGTATCATCTCTTGTGATAGAGTCTGAGGTTACATTTGGATTGATTTCTTCTGTTATATTTGCAACCCAAATATAAACAGTCTTACTACCATCTCCTGTAGATAATGATATATTCGTTGGCTCAACTAAGCTCCAATTACCTCCATCACATGTCCCATTTGCAGTAGATACCGGTGATGTAGATTGGCCTTCAGAAAGACAAAATTTTACCGCATCAGAAATTGAACCCAAGGAAACATTTGCCAGTCCAGCATCGTTGGCATTTGTAAAACTTGTAGAAGTAGTATCTGGCGAACTTAAAGAGATACTAGGGTTCCCCATCATAGAAGGAGTTGTAAATGTTAAACTGTCCACACTACTTTCATTTGCCGCTTGATCCACAGTTTTATATTCAATTCTATAAACAGTACTTCCGGCAAGGGATAAACCGGTAAAAGATGAACCATTTGTCATGGTTTGCCATGTTGCCATTTCAAAAGAATCTGAGTCACGAACAATTCGGAAAATGGTATGTTCAACTCCTGATCCACTATCACTACCATCAGTTGTCCACGAGATTGTTGGACTAACTGTTAAGTCTGTTCCAACTGAACCTAATGACGTTCCAGTGATATTTGTAGGTACAATAGTATCCACAAAGATAGAGTCTGTCGCTACAACTGTACTAATGACATCATCGCTATTTGCAACCCATAAATAGAGAGCACGACTCCCTTCTCCAGCAGAAAATGTATGACTAGAAGGAGCAACAGTTACCCAATTACCACCATCACAAGTACCATTTGCAGTAGAAGTTGGTTGTGTCGACTGCCCTTCAGATAAACAGTATTTTTCAGCATCTGTAATATTTGAAATATTAGTCGATGCCTCATAGCTGTCCGAAATATTTAGATAATCCGTTGAAAGAGTATTTGAGGCAGTTAATTCTAATACTGGCGTAGCAATAGAAGAGTTCGTTGTAAATATGTCGCTAGTGCTACTAGAAATATTTCCTGCATTATCAATTGTTCTGATTAAAACTCTATAGTCAGTAAGATTGGCTAAACTAAGTCCTGTTAATCGATTCCCTTTAGCAAAAACAGACCAATCAATTACAGTAGTACTATCACTACTTCTTTCTAGGCGAATTTCATAATGAGACACACCAGAAGTTGAATCAGTCGAATCAGTCGTCCAAGAAACAATAGGTGTTTCAGTTAAGTTTGTAGGTATAGAAGTTAAACTTAACCCAGAAATGGATGTTGGTGCAATTGTATCAATAGTGATTGAATCACTAACTGAATTTAAATTTATTATTCCAAATGAATTCGCCACCCAAAGATAGAGACTACGACTTCCTTCTCCTACAGAAAAAAGATGAGAAGTCGGCGTAGTTGATGACCAAGGGCCTCCGTTACAATTTGTCCCAGAGACACTAGCTGGTCGAGTTGAATTATCTTCGATCAGACAATAGTTAGCAGCATCTGCAATATTACCTATTGTTAAATCAACATTTCGAGCATCACTTGAATTTGCATAAACAGGAGATGTACTCGTGCTTCCTTGCATACTCATCGTTGGGTCTACAATCTGTGATGCTGTAACAAAAGAAGCTAATGCGGCATTTCCAATATTACCAGCATTATCAATTGTACGTATTTCATAATCGTATTGAGTACTCATTGATAAACTTAAGCCTGTAAAGTTAGAACCTTTAATGAAATCTGTCCAAGAAACTATTTCAAATGAATCGCTATTTCTTAGTAAACGAACTTGATATTTTTGAACACCACTAACGAGATCGATGGCATCTGATGCCCAACTTAAACTTGGCGTAACAGTTAAGTCACTGCCTACCTCACCTAAAGAAATACCAGAAACTAAACCAGGTAGTGAATTATCGACAGTTATTGAATCAGAAATTGAAACGGTGTTTATAGAATCAAATTTATCCGAAACCCATAAGAATACATTTCGCTCATCTTCTATTCCGCTCATAACGAATGCTGTAGGAATACTTGTACTCCAGTCTCCTCCATCACAACTTCCACTAGCTGTTGAAACTGGTCTTGTCGGATCATCTTCAATTAAGCAATACTTTAAAATATCATCCGTATTTGAAATATTTACGATGACACTATTCGCATCTGAGATATTGGTATAAAGCTGAGAATTGCTAATCGATTCAATATCAAAAGAAGGTAGTGCAAAACTAGAAAGTTGCGAAGATAACTCAATCACCTCTTCTAAGCTACCAACAACTTCTCCATCTGGGTCACTGGCAACAACCCTAACACGCACTAGCTCTCCAGCATTATATACTGGCGATAAGTTTGTTAGAATTTCGTTGAAGTTAGGTGTTACTTTATTCAGGAGAAAACTGTCGCCACTTAAAGGATCACAATTGACAGTATCACTCTCATTACAAAGGAAAACTGTAGCAGACGAATTATCATTCATATCACCAACATATGAAGCATCAATACTTAATACGCCATTATATGTTTCAAGTGATAGATTTTTTAATGATACTTGATTATCGATAAAGTTAATAACAACAGACTTTGATACTGAATCATTAAGGCGCGCCCTAACTTTGACTTGACCATTTGAAAGGGCCGAAATAGCAACAGCTTTTTGATCATCATCCTCTGCAAGAATAGCACTACCAGACTCTAGCTCCCACGTAACAAGCTTCTTTTCTTTTGACTGTTGATTACCAACAAATGAATACATATTGAATGCAGATGCTCTATCCACAACAATTTCTTCTGAAAGAACCTGATCTCCACCATTATCACTTGTTAACATAAGTTCAGTTAAGCTTAAGTCATCCTTAAAGCTTAAAGCGATCTTAGAGTTACAAGAGCTAGTAACTAATATCACTAATAAGATCCAAATAATGTTAACTGACTTAATAAAGCTCATATTCAAAAGATTTTAACCTCATTATTTTCATCCAACTAAATAACGGCCACTTACAGACAAAAAAAAAGAACAACGAGAAAAAGTCGTCAATTTTTATTGTCATCCTCTGTAAACTGACGCGATTACAGACTGTTATGTATGAACGTATCGGTAAATATTATTGAAAAGGTAAGTTTTTATTTATGAATAAAATAAAGTTAGTAATATTAGATATTTAGTTAAAGAAAGGAACCAAATTTCTACAGAGATTCTAAAGATTGATAATCATGAAGAACTTTTGCTCTAAGAAGTGGTAGCTTCATTTCAGAGTCATAGCCCAGTAACGACGCTGTCTTTCTAAGATGTACAATATTTCCATTCTTCTTTGATGAATTCTCAAACTGAGTTAGAAGATAGATCATATTCTTTGAAAAAGTTGTTACATATGATCGAATCAGGGCCATATTCCCCGAAGTAACGTGAGAAAACTTAGCACCAATCGACGGTAGTAAGATTTTTTCGACTTCAGATAGTCCTTCAAATGAGCGAACAATATCAACTTCGCAGCGAATGACTTCGATATCAAAGGCACTGTGGTCAATACTGACTAATTTCTGAGAGCTTAATTTTGAAAACTCTGGATATTGTATAAGGGATACCATGGTATGAAAGCGCGTACTTGCTGGTACGCGCCCCATATCGGTAATTAACATTCCACCTTCGGAAATATTAGAACAGCGGCCTTTTAAAACATAGTCATCACAAAGATAGAGCATCTCTTGATTAACAGGTGCTCTTAAATGTTGACGATTAGCTCTCGACACTCGCTATTCCTCTCTTAAAGTAACTTTGAAGCTGTTTCAGAAAGCGCCGAACGCTCACCAACAGTTAACTTCGTATGAGAGATGATCTCTTCAGTTTTTAATCTTTCAACAACATAACTTAATCCGTTGTTGATTTCGTCAAGGTACGGACTATCGATCTGTTGAGGGTCACCTGTTAGGATGATTTTTGTTCCCTCTCCGGCACGAGTTACAATTGTTTTAACTTCGTGTGGAGAAAGGTTTTGTGCCTCATCAACGATTAGGTACTGACCAGGAATTGAACGACCACGAATATACGTTAGTGGTTCAATGTGGAGAAGTCCGTGATCCATTAGATCAACATATGAAGAACTTGTTCCTGCTCTTCTTTGATCAAATAGGAAATCCATATTATCAAAGATTGGTTGCATCCAAGGACCTAGTTTATCGTTAACATCTCCAGGAAGATAACCAAGATCTTTACCCATTGGCTGAATCGGACGAGAGACAAGAAGTCTTGAATACTTTTCTTGATTAATTGTCATCTCAAGACCTGCGGCAATTGCAAGAAGAGTCTTACCAGTACCGGCCTTACCAACAAGAGACACTAATTTGATATCATCATTAAGAAGAGCATCTAGTGCAAATTGTTGTTCCATATTCTTTGGATAGATCCCCCAAACCCCTTCTCTCATTGGGATTAGAGGAACGATTCCTAATTTACTTTTTGAAAAGCGTCCTAAAAGTCTTCTTCTATCATTTCCTTCTTCGTGAACAACTAAGTATTCATTTGGAAAAATTTCAAGCTCTTCCCAATTTTCAAGTTGAAGGAAGCGATTCTTTTCATACTCTTCAAGTTTATCTTTTGGCAGTGGAAGAAAACGGTAACCTGAGTAAATCTCCTCAAGTTTAATATCTTTCATTCCGTAATCTTCTGCATTGATGCCTAAGATATCAGATTTAATTCTTAAGTTAATGTCCTTAGTTATTAGAACAACATCTTCACCCTGCTCTTTTAGAAAAATTGCAGAAGCAAGAATTAAATTATCATTAATTGTTAAATCAATTGTTTCGTGTTGATTTTCAATTGTCTTATCAACAGAGATAATTAGAGTTCCACCATTGTCTAGCTCTACACCATCCATTAGTGATCCCTTCTTGCGAAGGTCATCGATAATTCTTGAGAAGTAACGAGCGTTACGACCATTCTCATTCTGATCTTTCTTAAAACGGTCTACTTCTTCCACAACAACTAGTGGAATAAAGACGTCGTTAGGACCAAATTTGTTAATAGCATTAGGATCAAATAGTAATACGTTAGTATCGAGAACAAAGGTTTTACGTGTCAAAATGCCCTCCATGACATTAAGATTATGGGAGGAATCCTCTCTTAATTAAATTTTAAGTTATGGTAAAAAGGGATGTCAAAGAAAAAGGGCCGTTCACCTTTGTGCGTCATGAAACTCAATCAAAAGCCTAAAAAATATCCATGGATGTATCAAATAAAGAAATAAAGATGAAAAGGCGATCACCTTTTGTCTCTTGATAGTTAGAACCAATTTCAACATTGTTAAATCCGGCAGTAATCGTAACAGGCCACAGACGAATCTCGGCACCATAGTTAAGATAACCTTCCCCAAGGCCAGCAAAGAAGCCAAAGAAAGGAATATTCAATTGGGCCCCAAAGTGAATCATACGGCCAAATTCAAGACCTTGATTAATTGGCTTAACATCCAATGCGAGAGAGTAATCAAAAACCTTCCAATCTTGCTTTACCGCAAATCCTGTATTTACCGCCATAGCAATACGAGGCACTTCTCCATCACCTTCAGTCTTTTTAAAATAAGTATCACCAATATCTAAAATTGCCATGGAGGCAACAAATTCAGTATTTCCCCAGCCATTAGCATATTCAATTCCAATATCATGTCCTGAACCAGAACCTTTTGAGAATCCAAATGTACTTTTTATTTCATCGATAGAACCAAGGCCGTTTTCAATTTTCGTGATGATATTCGTTGAAAAAATATCAAACTTATCACGTGTCCCCTCTCTCGTTAAATACTTGAATGAATAACCAACAGAAAGGCGCTGGCCTGTCATAATCTTCTTTTTCTGCTTATTTCGATCTCCACCAATTAGATTAAAAGCGAAACCAGTAATAAAGCCACGATCATATGAGTAATCGACATTAAAGGCAGGGTTAACGCGATTTTTTAAAACTATATTAGCGCGATTTTTTGTAAAATAAGAAAATGAGAAGTGATGGGCCTTAATTGTTGAAAAATTTGATGCTTCTAGATAAAGAGGAAATCCCATTAGCTGATTTGCAATCCCTGCTGCATCACTTGGCAGGTTAGTAAAACGATCCATATCATCAATAGCATTTGGCCCTGCAAATGTGAAATTAACTGGCGATAAGTCGATGTCGTAATTGGCCCCAAGGCTCGCTGGATTATAGAAAATAGTAAATGAGTCCTGATTGGCAAGTCCCATCCATGCATTTCCCATTAGTTTTGCTCGAGGACTCTCTCCAAGAAAAAACTTTTCAAAGGCCATTGTATGAATGGTCAAAAGAGTAATGAATAGAAGCTTTAGCGAGTTCCTCATTACCTACCTTGAATGAAGTGTTTCAAATAATGCGGCCATATAGTAAGCAATTTGAAGTTCACTTCCCGTAAAATCAGTTACACATTGAGTTTGATTTTTTACTGTCACAAGACTATTAGAAAAGCCTTTAGGCGTAATCACATTATCAACAAAGTCTTGTCTCACAGCACTGATATCAGCTAAGAATGTCGAAAGATCAACATCTGTAATATCCCCAAGAGAGATATTTTCAAGAACATCTAAAAGATTATTAAAGTCTGTTACCATTGCACAGGCGCGCTCTAAATGAAGACTAGAGTCACCATTAGTTAAGTCTATGCTTCCAGTATCCGCACCATCATCACATGCACCAGTAACGCCACCTGCTTGAATATAAGCATCGAGATCAACATCACCAAAATAAGAATAAGCAAAGAGGCACTCATTTGTTCCAATCGCCCCTGCTCCCTTTGAACCTAAGGCATCAGAGTTACCAAAAAAGGCCATACTCATTCCGTTTCGAACAAAGAGCATATACATTAGAAATGAGTTTATATCTGCAGCTCCGTAACTTCCAAACGTCGCTTCACGAAGAGCGGCCGATGGATCCTTAGTTGCAGGTCCCATTCCTCCAGAGTATGTAAGAACTTCAATGGCCTCGCCAAGGTAGTAGTACGAAAGATCATCAATATCAGTCATGGCCTGGGCCATTGTAAAAGTTGACATTGAGCTTAGAAGATCAGCGCCTGTTGTAATTTTTGTAATTTCATTTAAGAAAAATTCGGTAACTGAAAAGCCTGCTTTACATGCATAAGATGAAGCAAGAAGCTTATAGTAAGTGGCATCTCCACTTTGCTCTTTCATCGAAAGCATCTTCGATAAGGCCTTATCACAGTCTCCTGACGACAAATAATCTTCCACAGAAAGATAACTTCTTTCTAACTCGATTTCTTCGTCTGCACCACATGAGGTGAAGATAGTGAGAGATGTTAAGAGATAAATACTGAAAACAATTAGCTTATTCACAGCTTAATTATCTCTTAACTTAGCCTTTAATTAATAGTGGGAATCAGATACCAATCTTTATAGCCTATTCCTGAGTTAAGTACTCAGCTAAACTCACAATGGCGTCTCTAAAATCTTCTTTTGGCAGAACTAGAGAAATTCTTGCACAATTTGGTAGTCCAAAGTCTCCACTTGGCACCATCGCCACACCTTTTTGCTCAAGTACTTGCTCACAAATCTCAACTGAGTAATCAGACTGGTCACTATCTGATGTTTTGAACTTGTTAATAATTGGGGCACTTGAGAAATCAAAGAGGAAGTAGAACGCCGATGTTACCTGATACCAACATTTCTCCAATTTATATTCTCTAAGAACTTCTCTTAGAGTTTGAGCATTTTCACGAAGATGTTTTTTTACTGGAGTTAAATATTCATCTACATGATTCATATTATAGCGAAGAAGAGCACGTTGAATAAGTGAACAAGAACCCGAAGCTGTATGCCCCTGAATCTTCTTAATCGCATCAATAACATCCTCATGAGCAATACAGTAGCCAAGTCTTAAACCTGTTGCTGCTAAGCTTTTTGAAATCCCATCAACAATAATTGTACGCGATAAGAGTTCGCGGTCATATTGATAGAAATATGTTGGCTTTGGATCGTAGTAGTTTAATTCGTAGTAAATTTCATCTGAAATAATAAAAGCATTTTCAAAAGGCTTCACAATCTCAGCAAATTGTTTCATCCACTTTTTATTATAGAAAATCCCAGAAGGATTATTAGGACTATTTAAAACAATGGCCTTCGTCTTATCACTAATTAACTCTTTTAATTCTTCAAGGTCAGGCTCAAATGCATTAAAGACTGAGGCTTTAACTTCCTTAAGAACTCCCCCGTTAAGAGAAATCATTTGTGGATAAGAAATCCAATATGGTGCAAAGACAATAACTTCATCACCTGGATCAACAATACTCGCAAAGATATTGGCAAGTACATGCTTCCCACCGTTTCCAACGACTGCTTTAAAGTTATGATCAAACTCATCAAAACTAATCCCACGAGAAGTTTCAACGTAGTCAATTATCTTTTCTAATAACTCGCTATCACCTGCAACGGGGCTATACTGAAAGCTTTTAAGAAAGTCTAACTCTCCCCTAATTGACTCGACGAGCTCTCTTGGCGGACGATAAGGAAGTTGACCTGCTGTTAGGTTATAAACTTTCTTCCCCTCTTGTGCCATGGCAACGGCCTTAGCATTAAGTTTCAAAGTAATACTTTCATTAATTTCTTGAGAACGTTTAGAAACATTCATTAGATCTTCCCTTTTTTAGAAATCCAATTATAAATTGTGTCTGGAACGAATTCCTTGATAACTTTTCCATGCTTGTGAATCTCTTTTACTAGTGAGCTTGAAACATAGTAATTGTCTCTTTCTGTAATAAAGAAAACAGTTTCGATTTCTGGATATAGTCTCTTATTCATCGAGGCCATTTGAAATTCCGCCTCAAAGTCGCCAGTTGGTCTTAAGCCTCTAATGATCGAGCTAATATCATTTGCTTTGGCATAATCTACAATTAGGCCTTCCCACTTATCTGCTCTAATACGAGGCTCGTCTTTAAATGTTTCATTTAACATTTCAACGCGTTCTTCAGCAGTGAAAAGAGGTTTCTTATTTCGATTGTGGGCAACAAGAATAATGACTTCATCAAAGACAGTTAATGACCTCATTAAGATATCTTTGTGACCATTTGTGAAAGGATCAAACGTTCCTGGATAAATTGCTCTTTTCATTGAGTACCTAATTCCTCTTATAAATTTAAATCAATTTTATACGACACCGGATTACAATGCAATTCTTGCAATATAACTCGTACCTTGCTTGTAGACTTTTGAGAATGTAAGAGAATGTTTTTTTAAATCAGCTTCAAGAATTCCTTTTTGGCGATCTGACTCGATCCAAACCTCTCCAGAAAATGAAGATTCTTTAAGTAATTTGAGACATTCTAAGTAGACATCTTTTAACTCGTATGGCGGATCAATAAAAATATAACTTTCATCAAATTCGTCTGAAGTAGACTCTAAGTAAGACAAACTTGTTTTTAAGTATGCTTGTGCCTTTTGCTTAATTATCGACAACTCAACGGTATCTACTTTCTTGGAAATTTGCGCCTTATTCTTTTTTAAGACATTAAGAACTTTTGGATGGTCATCAACTAATACGACTTTCTTTGCACCTCTTGATAAGGCTTCAAACCCCATAGCTCCACTGCCTGCAAATAAATCCACAAAGAGGCAATTTGTTAAGTCCTGGTGAGCATCAAAAAATTTTCGACGAAGCATTACACTCGTTGGACGAGTAATAGATTCTGGGGGAACAAAAAGGGCATGCCCTCTAGCATGCCCACCAAGTATATTTATGGCCATTTAAAACCTTTTAATCTTTATTACAATGTTAAGCGACTTTCTTCGCTTCATCGGCCGACGGAAGTGGAATATTAAAATTAGCTCCACCTTCGATACAGGCCTTAAAGCCTTCTTCTGTGATTGAGACGTCCACACCATTCATTGTTAGTGTAAAGCGGCCATCAACCACACTTAATGTTGCTTGTGATCCAGCGATCGTCAAGTTTACATTAAAATTCATATTACCTGCTGCACTAAAGGCAACTTTCCCACTGTCAGCACTTGTTGGTGCAACATGTGTAAAAGTTGGAGCAGGATTTTCTTTAGGCGCTTGATTTATCACAAGTACGTTTTCATTGTCTTCATCTTTTATCATTGTTGTTTCTGGAGTTTCTTCCATCTCTAGAGTCGTCGCAGTCGACGCCGCATCAATTTCTTCAAGATCCTTCATAATGGCATCCATTTCCGCATCATCAAAGCCTTCAGAGAACACTTCTTCTAGACTTGGAGTAGAATCCCCAGCAACAACTTCTTCAATATCTTCTTGAGCAACGATTTGCGCTGGTCCTTCTTCGACCTCTGCTACCATCTCATCAAGAGGGTTTGCTTCTGCGACCATCTCGTCTAAAGGATCTGCTTCCGCTTCCAAAGCATCAAGAGGGTTTACTTCCGCAACGGCCTCTTCAACAGCTTCCATCACAGGAGTTTCGGCTACAGGTGCTTCTTCTTCAGTTTCAGCAACCGGCCCTTGATCAAGCTGTCCGGTTAATTCCTTATCGAGGCTTGCGAACTCTGCCATGATGTCATCTAATTCATTTTCAGAAAATCCAGTTTCTACACTTTTTGCTGCTGCATCTTGTGGTTTATTTCCAACCATATAAACTCCGTCTATTGATCCAATATCACTTGTGCTTTTCGACACAGATGACAGAAACTTTAAGAAATAAACATTACTGAAAAATCAATGACTTAGATAGGCTAAGTCGAGAATTTCTATTTTTAAGCATGACAATATGAATGCCCATAGTTATATTTTACTACCAATTTAAAGACGCAACACACGACTTTCCTTACATAGTTTAGAATGTTAACCATCTTAAAGTTTTGAGGATTGTCTGATTATTATATGGAACAACAGGCGAAGTGAAAGATTCATCGTTTTCAGCTAAGAACTGGCTGATTAACAATATTCCTGGACCTAGTGCCGAGGCAGAAAGCCTTGAGGTACAAGAGCATGCAGCATCTGCAGGCGGACCCACTCCTGTTCCATCAGTCCAAAGCGGAGAATTCCTTGTTAGTGATCACATCATTCCTAAATGGCGTGGTGAAAGCTTACTAACTAAGGGAAGCATGAAGTTTAAAAAGATCGTATTTGAACTTTTTACTGAAGCAAAGACACAAGTAAAGTCTTTCAAGAACCGCAACCGCAGTCTTAAACAATCTCTTTTTCAAGAATTTATTGAATATACGACTCACAATGGGATTCACCCTGAGGGAGTTAGCGACTTTAATCAATTTTGGGCACAACTTGATGACAAGAACGGCCCAAGTTACGAGTGCATCCAGGACTTTTTAAAAGTTTACTGCCTTCGTTCTATTAGCGTCTATATCTTAAAGGTTCGCTTTCTATCTCAATTGAGCTCTTTCTATTCAAAGACTCTTACTAAGAATGAGATTCTAAATCCAAACTCGACACTAAGTAAGATCTTTAAAGTATCAAGCTCACGTGAATTATCGAGCCGTGCTCTCGGAACTAATGAATACAGCTGGTTTAGGCCAAATGAGAACTTTGGTGATAGTATTCTAGAGCTTAGCTCTATCCTTAAAGACCTTAACCCGATTGAGTTCTTTAAAGTTTTAAATCATGAAATTCCAAACGAGCTATCAGTTGTTCTATTTCATAATGAAACAGATAAGTACTCTCATGCTTTTAGTAATCGTAACTCTGGTCTAATGATTAATAATCTCTTAATTAATTTTCCAAAGTGGATTGAAAATCATGGTGGATACTTTAATTTCAATGCACAACCACAGTGCCTAAGTACACTATTTACAGGGAACTTCCTCAATTCTCTGACAATCTCTCACTGGATTGCTCAGGAGAATAACTCGACAGAAGCTTGGCAAGAAATTATCTGTCCAGAGTTTAGAGGCGACAACTATGTTAACGGGCAATACTTAAAGATATTCCAAGAAATTCAATTCATGACTTTCTTAGTCTACCTTGCTCCAAGACAGAATAAGGATCCAATTTCTTTAATCGTTTCGCTCTTTAAACAGAAGTCGAATAAATCGAGAATCACAGCTAGTGGACAATTTGCGCTACTCGATGCAACAGAGGTTCAACAAAGTATCTACGATAGAATACTTGTTAATTTAGTTAATATACCTAAAAAGAACCCACACCACTACCTCATTACAAATATTATGCAAAATGGGGAGCATCTTTCTAATAGTGGTTATATGTACGTCTTCTCTAACCAGAAGCTCTTCGTTCCTTCTCACGCAGCAAAGAACGAAGCACTATTTAAGCAATACAAGCTACTAATGCGTTTTAATCTAGAAGGACTTAAGGGCAAGGGTGAAATCCCTCGCTACTTCTACATCTTCTCAAAACGCGTTGTTGAAAATAAATTAGATATCTTCGGTAACCCGGATGTAAACTCGACTCTTCTAAAAGAGTCATGCCTATCTGTGAATATGAATGGTGACCTAACTCACTTCTCTAAGTTTGATTTCTTCGTTGAAGAAATTGATAAATTATTCGCAAATAAGAAGGCCATTGACGCTCCACTTTTCTCAAATGAGACAAAGTGTGGACTATCATTTGAATTCCACCAGGATGCTATCTTAAACGGAAAGCTTCTAAGCAATAATAGCGAAAGTGATAAAATCACTCACCCACAATACTTTAAGAACTTAACTAAGAGTTGTATTCCTTTTGACCAGTTCTTCAGTGTGGAGTCTCTTTCAAATTATCGTGAAGATGAGAATTATGATCTTTTAGGTTTTAACTTAAACCCACAAGAGCGCTACCCATATCTTCTAATTGTCGATTTCACGAACGAAAATGATATTAAACTTGAGCTAACAACAATTGATTCTCTAAAAGCGAAAATTGAGGAGTATGGTAATGCTTACTTCCAATATTTTGGACTTCTTCCTAAGATTTCAAATCTAAATATCAACCTATTTAGAGAGTTCTTTAAGACAACAATTGGTAAACAAATTACTCAACTTACTTTCAATGGTGGACTTAAGAAGACTAAGGCAAAACTAAATGCCATGTTAATTCCAAAATTCCTAGAGAAGACGGAATTCTTACCAACTCATCATATTGAATCTCTACAAGATATCACTCTTTCAAAAGAAGATATTCTGAAGACAGATTTTTCAGTATATACACAGAAACTTGCATCTAAGGTTGATACAATCAATCTACTTGCTAAGCGCTGGCCTTGGCACACAAGCTGTATCCTTTCTCACCTGAAAATTATCATTGGAAATTACCGTGATCAGGTAAATAGTGGAAAGGTTCAGATGAAGTACGATTACTCTTCAAATGCACTAATTGGAAAAATTGTCGCTCTACCAAAGACTCCAATTTATCCAAACAACCAAGATATTTATCTTGAAACTCTTATTAGTGAAAGAAGTGACATTCACCTTCCACTAACAAGTGCAATCTTTGAAAAGTCTGAACACACAACGAAGCTTAGACTAATTTCTAATGATACTGAAGTTCTTAACCTACACGGGGAACTTCAACTTCTACAATTCATTCAGTTCATTCTTACAAGTGCCGTTGGAACACCTATCTCAACAATTATTCAGTCACTTGAAGTACCTGCAGCTATCGAGCTGAACTCATTACTTGCTGAGCAGGATCAAGTTGCTCAAAACGTAAATGAGACATTTGCTCTTATAAATAACACCCTAAATAATATCATTATTGGTCAAATAAATAATTAGTGATATCATAGACTTATGCAATTGAAAGTCGATGAGACTCACCGGAGTATCTACCGCTATTTTAAAAATAAGGCCAACTCTCTTGAAGGAGAGCCCACGCCTCTACTAAAGAAATATCGGCAAGATCAACAGCGCTACGCTCGCCGCGAGTTTCAAAAGTCGAGTGTAAGTCAATTATACGAATCAATTGACTCCTCTGATATTATCTACCTTGGTGACTTTCACACTTTTGATCAGAGTACGAGAAATCTCGAGCGTATCATTCGCATTCTAGCAAAAAGTGATTATCAATTTGCTATTGGTGTGGAGTTCATTCATATCAATCATCAATTCTATATTGATTCTTACCTAAAAGGTGCAATTACTGAGCTTGAGTTCTTAGAGTCAATTAACTACAAAAACTCATGGCGTTTTCCTTGGACTTTTTACAAGATTTTCTTTGACCTTGCTAAGGATCATAATATTTCAATTCTTGCCCTTAATACCAAAGGTAACCTTGAGCAAAGAGACAAGAAGGCCGCAAAAAAAATTGCAACTTATCATAGGGAAAACCCTGAGCAGAAGCTACTCATTCTCTTTGGTGAGCTACACATCGTTCCTAACAAGCTCCCTCAAAAGGTTTTCGATTTTGCCAATAAAGGTGTCGTTCAAACGATAATTCATCAAAATACTGATGAGGTGTACTGGAAGCTAGTTGAAACTAATAAACTTAGATCAGACCAAATTGTTAAGTATAATATGCGAGAGTTCGTTCTTGTAAACTCACCTCCTTGGCTTAAGTATGAGTCTCAAATTTACTGGTATGAGCACTTGGCCGATGATCCAGAATTTGATATTCACGAGTATATTATTGAAACTGGAACACTTAAGTTCTCAGACAATATCTTTGATAACTTTGCTTACTTCTGTCACGAGATCAATAATACTCTAAATCTTGATATTCCAATTGGAGAGGTTGAAGACTTTAGGATCTTCGATCAACAAAGCCTAAAGAGAGTAAAGAATACAATTAGTAAACTTAAGTCAAAGAAGGCCATTGGCTTTTATAATAAGCTACTTGAACATGGAAAAACGTTTAAGCTTCCATGCAAGAAAGCCTACTACTGCTCAAGTTATTCCATAAATCGAATTTCTTACTTAGCAGGAATTCATATTCACCAGTCAAAGTTAAAGATTCCAGAAAAGGAAATTGTGGGCTTCTTTAACAAAAGAGATCGTACAAATTTATTTGTCTATCTCGTTCATAATTATATAAGCGCGTATTTTTGTTCTAAACTCTTTAATCCGTATCGAAAATGTAATATGTATAAAGACTTTCAATACATGGCCCGTCACAATAAACAGGTAAAGAAGACAGATAAGATGGTCTTTAAGGCATGTTTAAAGCTTTGTAATAAAAGGGTCAATGTAAATGAAGAGCTTAAGGGATTAAACCTTTACCAGCTTCACAAGGCTTCACGAAAAGTATCCCATATGCTGGCCGACATTATCTTCGACTACTACTTTGCAGCAAATAGAATTGAGTATAAAGATGTATACAGGCTTGTAGCATCAGATGATTACTCAAATGAAAACTATCAAAGCCTGTTAAATGAAATTGGAAATTTAGTAGAAATTAAAAAGCTAAAAAAACGCGAGTTCTAATTACATTAGTCTTTGCATAATTTCGCGCTTAGTACCCTTTTCAATGCGAGTAACTTTCTTAGAAGTATCTTCCTTAGCTTCCGTAAACTCCTCAGCTCCCTGCTCAACACTCTCTGCTTTAGCGGCAGAAGTAGCAGTAACAACATCTTTTGTCTTAAAGATTAACTTATACTTACGCCCAACTGGTTGTAAATCGTCGTTATAAAGATTTGCAAGCTCGAGACGTCCTGAGATATCTTTCAGAAGCTCTCTTACTATTTGTACAGATGTTTCAAGCTCAGTTGAGTTTTTACTCTCTCCATATGATGAAATACTTAGATAGTAAATTGCTCCAAGAGTCTTACCTTGAACTTCAATTGTCCTCTTATCTTCCTCTGCATTGATTGAGTTCTTAGCTGCATCTAAAAGAATATTATATTGAATCTGCTCAATTGTTTCTCTCTCACCAATGATTTCTTTTTCATTAGTATCAATTTTAAATTCGATTCCCTGCTCTTTGTACTGATCTTGTACCTTACAAGCGATGAAACGATTTACAGATGATATTTCACAACTTTGTACCATTGGTACATTTGTTTCATTATCACCACTTTCATTTGATTCACTCATAGACCAAATTTGATCTGCAACTTGCTTTGCATCTTGATCATCGTCAGAAAGAACCATCCCAAAAGTTTTATTTTCATTAGAAGAGATCGTTGCCTTTCTCTTCTCTTTTTTGAAATTTTGTTTTTGTGCTGAGTAAAGTCTTGAGCAATGCTTCATTTCATTAAGCTCTAGAGCATTAATAATAACACTTTCGATCTCATCGAAGTTCTCTTCTTGGTTAAGCATAAGTAAACTTAAGGCTTCATCCTCAAGATCTTTTCTTCTTTGCATAACAATTTTCTTAAAGATTAATTCCCATGCAAAAGTAAATAAGAAAACTCCTGCGACAAGAGCAAGTGAAATTTTAATATTTGAAAGTGAATTAGAAATTGTTTCAAAGTGATTCTCGATAAGAATTGAACCCGCATCAGCAGCATCTTCAAATTGAGAGAATTTTTCATCAACATTACTAGAGAAGTTTTTATCAGTAACAGAAAACCCCTTCCCTGTACTTCTTAAACTCTCATGAAACCAGTGAACATTAGAGCTAACTGTATTAAATTTTTTAACGATAGCTGACGAGAATTTTCCATACTCAGTCATTAGGTCTGAGACTTGTGCGAAACACTCTCCAGTTTGGGCCGTAAAGTTACTATCAAGATATGTAGAATTCATATCTCCTGCTACTGCGGCCGTGTAGGTCTGCTGAACTCGTGTGCTACAAATTTGAATTCCATTTTGAATTGTTGAAACCAGTTTATAACTACTTGATACACCACTTAACATATAAGCAATGACTAAAATTGAGACAGAAGATAGACCTAATATTCCTAATCTCACCTTTGAAAATTTGTATTGAACTGGTTTACTCATCCATAAGTCCTTAAAATTACGTAATTCATTTACTATTGCGCCAACTAGCACACTTTAATTCTACCTACTCATTGCGCTAGAATAAAGAGTAGACAAATTTTACCAGTTTAAAGGAGATTCCTTTGTCCCTAACCAAGTAAAATGGTACAATTTTTATAGGAAAATCCGGCCGGAGAAAAATGATCAACTATATAACAATCCTATTTTCCCTCGTTTTGCATGCATTAATACTAAGTCTAGTATTCGATGCCGGCGAATCTAAAAAACTGGCACAAGAAGAGCCGATAAAACTTAAGTTTAAGCAAATTGAAGTTAGAAAGATTGGACTTGATAAGGCCCAGGATAATCAAAACCTATTTGGTCAACTCGCCTACGGTAAACCATCATATAGCGAAAAAGAAATTAAGCGCGTGGATCAAGAGGTAAAAAGCCGCTCATCTGCCCTATCAAAGAAAGAAGAACAAAGAATCATCAAAGCGGCCAAGAAAGAATCTGTACAAAAAAATCAGATTCTTCAAAAAAGAATTTCTAAGGAAAGCTTTAAAGATGCAAATTGGACTAACGAGTTATCTCACGTTCAAGAGGCCACAGTTAGTTTTCTTCCTCCAAAAGGGATTAGCCCAGACAAGCTCAATGAATTTGAAAAAGTATTCTATGCTTTCTATAAGCGTGTTGCCATTCAATATATCAACTCTGTTCAAATCTCAGTAAGAAATCGAGTTAATGAAAGGCCTTATGTCCAAGAAAGCCTGCGCTCTGCTTCAGCTCAAGAACTCAGGGCCGTTGTTCGCTATGACGAAGAAGGGAATGCAGAAATTGTAAAGATTCTAAAATCGTCTGAAGACGATGATATACACAAAATTTTTGAGAAAGCTCTCGGAAATATGAATAAAATCCCTAATATTGTCAAAGATCTAAAAGACGAAGATGGTAAGTACTATGCAATCTTCACTCTCTCAGTAAATACACGCCGCTAAGATTAGCGTGGCCACAATGATCAATTGTAATTTTCGTGGAATTCCAAAAGAAATGAAAATAAAGAAGTCCTTCAAGCTCAGATTGTACTGACGCTTTCTTATAATCGGACTCCCCTTTATCTGATCCTCTTCTAACTCGGGGATTAACTCATCAAGCTCACGCAAAAGAATTTCTTCAACTTCAGTGTTGGCCTGATACGAATTAAAGTCGTTTATGAGCTCTTGCTTTTTAAGCTCATACTCCAGTATTTTCTGGCGACAATCTAGGCATTGAGAAATATGTTGTTCATTTTTTACAAAGTCACGACTTTCTAAATAGGTCATCTGCTTTGAAAAGAAACATTTTTTCAGATTATTATTAATTAATTGTTCTTCCATCAAAGCTCTCATTTAGATTAATGCTCTTATGCGGTAGTTGATCAATATAAGATAAGACTTGCTGTTGTGAAATCTTTAGGATCTCTGAGATATCATCAACGGCCTCACCTTTAAACTCAAAAAGGTAAAGACACGCCCTTTGTTCAACTGTATTCAATTTACCACTTCTATTATTTAGGATTTGCTCACTTCTTTGCTTGGCCAACGATATTAACTTTAATAAGAATTGACGCTCAAAGTATTCATTATCAATCTTATAGAGAGTCTGACTATCTTGGGCAACGAAGCCTGTTGCCACATCAATAATAAGTTGCATCGCCTGCAACTGATCTTGAATCAAGTAATTGGCAACTTGATAAAATTCATCCACTAATTTTCGAATAAGTTCTTTTTTAACTAACACAACATAATTTTAGCAAGCTTTAGAAAAAATGCTACTGAGATTTTAAACACTTAAGTGAAGATTAAAGTATATTCAATAGATTACCGATAAAATAGTGAGGAAATGTAAGAACGAGGATTACATGAGAAAATTTATATTATTGGGAACTTTAGTACTCATGACATTAACGAGCTGTACTCAGCCGACTAACTCTAGAGCTAATTTTAGTAACTCTAATGGAAATGGTTGGGATAACAATAACTCTGGAAACGGTAACGGCGGAGGCTGGGACTGGGGTGATGGCAGTGATGACAGCGATGATAATGGCAATAATGAGCAAACTGATCCAGGTGATGGTTACGGTAGCGGTAACGAAGAGGGTGATGCCGATGGTGGCCAAACTCAAAACTTCTATACCGTTGGAAGTATTATCCTGCACGGAAACTCACGTGTTTCTTCTGGCTCCAATGTAAGATGGTCCTCAACATCACTTGGAACAGGTCAAGCAATGCTCTACACAGACTCTCGTTTTAATATTCGCGTCCGTCCAAGAACTGCTCCTTCTCAAGGAACTTACGACGATTACGGCGTTAAATGTCACTATAATCCACAACAATATAAGAAACTAAGAATTAAGCTTTGTCTTAGGGCCGAAGGACAGCCTTGTAACTTAACAAGAACTGTAACTTTTGGTGATATTGCAAATGAAGAAGTTTCAAAAGTTAAGGAATTTTCTGGCTCAACACTACCGACAACTTACGGGCCAATGATTGTGGACATTCTTGATGTTCAGTGGGATTGGTCTTGCCAATACTATTTAAACCAAGGCTATAGCCAAAGTGATGCCGTAACAAATGGTTATTGTCCAATGGCATCGGTATGGCCAAATGACTGTGTCGCCTTTGATCTTCAGTTTTCAACTGACTCGACAAAGGACTTTCCAGCGTCAGCTCCAAGAATGTAATTATTTAAATAGATCGAGTGCGAGGTTTCTTTTCATAGCAGAAGAAACCTCCACCATTAAGCCTGGACACGTCACATTTACTTCAGAAATTCTTCCACCTAAAATATCAAATGCAATTAAATCAACTCCATCGGCCATAAGCTTTTCGCAAATATGCTGACATTCCGCCTTTACCTGAGCGTCTAATTCTACTGCTGAGTACTTTGCACCTTGTGCAATATTGGCAAGAAACTCTCCTTCTTTAGGAACCTTAAGAATTGTTCCCAACTCCTTAGCTTGGTAGAAAATTGTACGAATTTCACCTTCAATAACTGAGTTATCAAATTCTTGTACAACAACAGGACCTTTAAACTCATCGCATTTGGCCTTAAAATGCCCCTCAAATTCGTTTAAGCACACTTTTTGAACACCAATACCCTGATAGAGATCTAAAGGCTTTAAAATCAATTCCTGAACGCCACGGGCCTCAAGTATCGAAACAAATTTCTTTGCTCCCGACAAAGAAGTTCCCACATAACTGTCGAGACTTAACTCTCTAGTATAGGCCGCAAGCTTTTCATTGTGCTTCATAATCCCTAATGGGTTATTTAAAACTTGAACACCATACATATCAGTAAGGAAATTAAGCATCCAAAGATAGCGCTGGTAGCGCGAGTCATATGGAGGATCGATTCTCATGTGAATCGTCGTATTTGAATCAACCGAAACAACCTCTGAAGATTCATCTACTTTGAAGTCTTCAACATAGAAGTTTTCATTAATCTTTCCACTAATTCGATAGCAGTCGAACTGAATACCATTAGCATTTTGAACAAAGAAGTCCTTTTCAAAAAGAACGTAAACATCCTCACCTCTTTCTTGCATCGTTAAGGCAATTAAGATTGTAGAGTCTTTCTTTGTGACAAGTTTTTCGATTGGATCAATAAAAAATAAGTGCTTCTTGTTTTTCATAACAAGAAAGATATCACTAATTTAACGATTTGGAATTAAAAAGATAGTTCTCAAAACTTCCCTCGATATCGTCATCGAGATACTTCTCATAACGTTGCTCAATATTTGCAAAAAGAGCCTTAAGGTCTCCATTAAATTGCTTTGCGTACTGAGTGATATAAGATTGGCTTTTCTCATAAGTCATAAACGCAGCTAGAGATGCCGTGTTCCACTCCATTTTTGCGGGCCAACAATTTGTCACCTCAAGCTTAGTGCATAGACTGGTAAGCTCCTTAGGCATCGTCTTTGAAAGATATTCCTTCTTTGCATTCTCCCAATCATCTTGCTTTAGGATATCCTTAAGCTTTTGAGCGTGATCAGTGACGGCCTTTTTAAGCTTAGAGTTTAGCTCTAGATTTTTAAAGTAACCGTCCAACTCTTTATCATCTTTGTAATATTCGATGAGCATTTGTTCGCCAAAATAATTAGCAAGATTTTCATTGAGATCAACCTCACTCTTTGCAAAGAAGATAGTGTGAAATAGTTCATGAAAGACAGTTTCTGTTAAGCTATATTTTCCATATTCAAAGAAAGAAGAAAGAATGGGGTCGTCAAAGTTTCCCAACGTCGAGTACGCCAAGACATCCCTTGTATAAGTCTCATACCCTTCTCTTTCGAGCCCCTTAGCAAATTCCGTAGCAGACTCTTCTTTAAAAAAACCCAAGTAAGGAAAGCAGCCATAGAATGTGAAGCACTCTTTACGGGCCTTAATTTCATTTGGCCTTGAAGCGATAACCAGGTAAGTAACTGCACGAGACTTCAAGAGAGTCGTCTTAGAATAAATATCTGTCGATGGCCTTTGCCAATAATTATAGAAGTAAGTCTTATAAGTTTCGATTTGTTTAATTTTGGCTTTATACTCTTCACTAACTTTTGGGTCTTCTAAAACTTCATGGTTCTTTCTAGCACTCCAAAGAATATCCACTTGGCCAATACCTTGTTCTGTTAGATAGCTGATCTTGGCACATGATAGACAGCTTAATAAAAGAGAGTATTGAAAGATTCTTTTTAGAATAACCATGAGATCCCAGCGTTATAACTTAGCTGATCTCTCGCCTCTTCAAATTTGAAAGCACGAAAGACCGTTCTTACTGAGCCCTTAATTGAGAAAGTTCTTGTTAGCATCATTTTTAGAGCAAAGGCACCAAACATTGCATCATAACTCGACTTCTCTTCTCCAGACTTAATGAGATATTCGGTTGAAGTATCTAAGTCCTTAACTAAAGTTGTTGAATAAAGAGTATATTGTTGTCTACTCCAACCTAATGAGATGAGCGGTTGAAGAAATGATTTACGGCCAGAAAGCGCCTGTCTAATACCAATTCCAAAGCTTTGAGTTTTAATATTGGTATATTCGTTTTCAATTACTAGGCCTGTCGAAAGGTCAGAGTTGTCGTACTTTCCAATAATTTCATTCTCAGATTGAGAAATATTAAACTCTATCCCAGTTTTAGAAAGAAAGTAGAATGTAACTGATCCAGCATATGTTCTCTTTGTTTCATAAGACTGGCGATCAAGCCCAAAGATATTCTTATTGTAGTTAAAGTCGAGATCAAGTTCTGTAAGGGCCATTGAATTCATCGATAAAAGGCCTAAGAACATAATTTTACAAAGTAAGGGTAAGCGTAATTTCATAATATCCTCAAAGTATACTCAAGGATATTTTACAACTTACGAACTCATCAATGCCTATTTAGGCAAAGAACTCCATTTAACTTTGTCATTACAACTACTTATTTAAGCGGCGACCATGATCTTGAAGTAGTTCACCCTGGCAAGAGAGTGCAGTTGTCGAAATACACTTAACGTCAACCCAATGCCATTTAAGATTAAGGTCTTCGTTTTCTGCTGGTCCCTTAAAGTGAATTAGGCGATTACAATTTGTTCTCCCCTTCCACTTCGTTTCACCTTTCATTGTGTTCGAACCTTCGACTAGCACGCGGTATTCATTGCCAACCATCTTAGCGCGAATCTTTTCTTGAATTGCAAGTTGAAAAGCTTGTACCTCATGAAGACGTGACTTTCTAATTTCCTGAGTTAGGAAATCTTCCATTTTTGCAGCACGAGTTTTACTTCTTTGTGAGTAAACATATGAATAAATGAAATCAAATTGAGCTTTTTCAAGTAAATCAAGTGTTTCTTTGTGTTCTTCATCTGTTTCATTTACGAAGCCACAGATAATATCAGTTGAAAGAACAATATCAGGCCTGGCAGCACGAAGTTTTTCTAGAAGCCCTAGGTAATGTTCTTTAGTGTACTCACGATTCATTCTTTGAAGAACAGTATTTGAACCAGATTGGACTGGTAAGTGTAAATGTTTTGATAGTTTTTTCGCTGCTCCGTGAGCTGCAATTAAGTCATCCGACACATCATACGGATGTGAAGTTGTATATCTTAAAATTTCAAGGCCGTTAATTTGGTCAAGATCCATGATTAGATCACTTAATCGCTCTCCATTTTCTTTTCCAAAAGAGTTTACGTTTTGACCAAGTAGCATAACTTCTTGAACACCTTGGTATTCAACGAGTCTTCTTACATCCTCAACAATCTCGGCCTGTTTTCTTGAACGTTCACGGCCACGAGTGTAAGGAACGATACAGTATGTACAATATTTATCGCACCCTTTGATAATATTTACGAATGCTTGTGGTGTTCCATGATTAATTTTTGTTTCAATTGAAAAATTACTTGAGCGGTCCCAAGTATTAACAGAGAATTTATCATCCCCTGCATATGTGCGGTAAACCATATCGTTAATTGTATCAATTGTATCTGGACCGAAGGCAAAGTTAAGGTGCTTAAATTTTTTAACAAGATCCTTCCCTTCAGTTTGGGCCACACATCCACCAACACCGATAACAAGATCATCACCTTTTTGCTGTTTTAAATGCTTTAGCTCACCTAATTGTGAATAAAATTTATTATTAGCAAGTTCCCTAACGGCGCATGTATTGAAAAGAACCAGACTGGCCTCTTCCAAATCTTCAGTATGAGAAAAATTTAAATTCTTTAGGTGTGAAAGAATACGTTCAGTATCATGATAATTCATCTGACAACCGTATGTTTTCATCCAAACCTTTCTTGGTGGAAATGTCACATCACCCAATTGAACGATACGATCACCTGACTTTTCATCAATAAATGATGAAGCAACGTGATTTTGCTTACTTACACCTAGACCTGTTGGAGAAATATCTGTTGTCATGAACTTATCCTTCTAACGCCTTTCTTTCATTTCCCCTGACCAACCTACGGGCAGAATTAAGAGATGATAATCTTATAAGTAACTGAAATGACGAGAAAACCAAGGAGATAACTACAGTTTAAAAGACTGTAATGTGTTGAAATCATTGAATTATTCTTATCGTATCAGCTATAAAATCTGGCGATAATATGGTCTTTTTTTAGATGTTTTTGGGTGGAATGTAAATAGATTTGAAAATAAGAAGGCCCGCTTAAAGCGGGCCGACTCATTATTGAATTAAGAATTGTGTTTCTTACTTCTTTTTAGCAACTTTTTTTGTAGCTTTTTTTGCTGTTTTCTTAGCTGCTACTTTTTTTGTAGCTTTTTTTGCTACTTTCTTAGTTGCTTTCTTTGCAGTCGCTTTCTTAGCTACTTTTTTTGTAGCTTTCTTTGCAACTTTTTTCTTTGTAGCTTTCTTAGCTACTTTTTTTGTAGCTTTTTTAGCAACTTTTTTCTTTGTTGCTTTCTTTGCTACTTTCTTAGTTGCTTTCTTTGCTACTTTTTTCTTTGTAGCTTTCTTTGCAACTTTTTTCTTTGTTGCCTTCTTTGCTACTTTTTTCTTAGTTGCCTTCTTTGCAACTTTCTTAGTTGCTTTCTTTGCTACTTTTTTCTTTGTAGCTTTCTTTGCAACTTTCTTAGTAGCTTTTTTAGCTACTTTTTTCTTTGTAGCTTTTTTTGCAGTTTTCTTTGCTGCTTTCTTAGCTACTTTTTTTGTAGCTTTTTTAGCTACTTTTTTCTTAGTTGTCTTTTTAGTAGTTTTCTTAACTGCCATTGACATCCTCCTGGTTTTTTCAATACTTATGTTTATGGTAAACATAATTTTATTTGTGTGCAAATAAAAAATTACTTTTTGATAAGCATAAGCATCTTTTTTATTTCCCTATGTTCCTTTTTAACTTCGGATTAATTTTGAAATTACTTTACATTATTTTTAAAGAAAACCTCGAAACGAGCCGACAGCAAGGCTTTTCCAAAAAACACAAAACTTTCTAATCTTCCTGATAGACGTTAGTTTCGGACTTACTCTTATAAAAAAATTAAGCGATTTTTTTTCATTTTTTTTCAAAAGAATAAGCAAAAACTGCCCTTTCAGGGCAGTTTCAGCATTTAAAAAATGTAAGTTTGATTGTCATTTGTCTTAGAAAAGTTTTAAAAATTCAATTTTAGATCATCGTTTTCAACGACTACTTCTATTTTTCCACCGTGAGTTAAACTTCCAAATAGAACTTCAGTAGAAATTGGCTTCTTAAGCTTCTGATCGATGATTCGAGCGATTGGTCTTGCCCCCATTTTTTCATCAAATCCATTTTCGGCAAGCCAAATTTTAGCTTCTTCACTTAAAACGATCTCAATATTTTTAGCAGCTAACTTAATTTCAAGTTGTGAAACGAATTTTTCAACAATTTTAACAATGTACTCAGTAGAAAGTTTCTCAAAGTGTACAATTCCATCTAAACGGTTACGAAATTCAGGGCTAAAAAAGTTCTTAATTGTCTGATCTCTCTTACCTGTATTCTTTGAAGATGACTTTGCAAGGCCAATAGATCCGCTATCCATTTCCTTAGCTCCAGCGTTCGTCGTCATGATTATCACTGTGTTTGTGAAGTCTGTTGTTCTCCCTTGAGAGTCAGTTAGAGACCCATGATCCATCACCTGTAGAAGAATATTATAGATATCCACATGTGCTTTCTCGATTTCATCAAGTAGTAGAACAGAATGTGGGTTTTTCTTAACAGCATCTGTTAATAAACCACCTTGATCATGGCCAACATAACCAGGAGGCGAACCAATTAGCTTGCTGACTGAATGTTTTTCCATGTATTCTGACATATCAAAGCGCTCAAGGTGACAACCTAGTTGGATGGAAAGTTGTTTAGCTAACTCTGTCTTCCCTACTCCGGTTGGGCCTGCAAATAGGAAGCTAGCAATAGGTTTTCCTTCATCACCAAGACCAGATTTAGACATATAAATGGCCTGAGACACTTCATCTACTGCATGGTCTTGTCCAAAAATAAGCATTTTAAGATTCTTATTTAGATCCTTAAGCTTATCTTTTTCAGTCGTCTCAACAGTAATCTTTGGAATATTGGCCATTTTGGCCACAACATCTTCAATATCCTTCTTTGTAATCGATGATTTCTTCTTACTTTCAGGTCGAATTTGATTTAAAGCACCTGCTTCATCAATGGCATCAATTGATTTGTCTGGATTTTTACGATCCATTAGGTAGCGAGATGTTAAGGCCACGGCTTCCTTGATTATGTTGTCAGAGATCTTAACACCATGATAAGACTCAAACTTAGGTCGCAGTCCTTTTAAGATAGCAATTGTGTCCTCATTTGAAGGTTCATCCACATCAATTTTTTGAAATCTGCGGTTAAATGCCGGATCTTTTTCAATAAACTTTCTATGCTCAGCATATGTCGTTGAGCCAATGATGCGAACAACTCCACGACTTAAAGCAGGCTTTAATAAGTTAGAGGCATCCATACTTCCACCAGAAGTTGCTCCGGCACCCATTACGGTATGCATTTCATCAATAAATAGAATCGCCTTTTTCCCATCCTTATCGAGCTTTTCAAGGTCTTTAATAACACCCTTAACTCTTTGCTCGAAATCACCTCTAAACTTTGCTCCTGCAACAAGGGCGGCCATATCAAGATTGAAAATAGTTGTACCTTTTAAGATATCTGGGACTTTCTCTTCAACAATACGTTGTGCTAGACCTTCCACAATCGCAGTCTTACCAACTCCGGCTTCTCCAACAAGAAGTGGGTTATTTTTACGGCGACGACAAAGAATTTGAACAATTCGGAGGGCCTCTTCTTCTCGACCAACGAGAGGGTCAATACGATTCTCTCTAGCTAGCTCATTTAAGTTAACAGTAAACTTAGCTAAGAAAGAATCTCCTTTCTTAGAACGAGATTGAGGTTCTTCCCCCTCAACATATTCAATACGAGGAACTTCTTCTTCATCTTGATCTGGGCCAAGTCCATGGGAAATTGCCTTAACAATATCGAACCTTTCAATCCCCTGCTTTTGAAGAGAATAAAGAGCAAAGCTTTCTTTCTCTTGAAACAAAGAAACGAGTAGGTTGATTCCTAGAATCTGACTTTTTCCACTGGACTGCACATGAATCGCGGCCCTTTGAATGACTCTTTGTAGAGACATTGAGATTTCAGGTTGGTAAACAATCCCGTTTTCTCGTGCCAGCTCCCTTAACTCATCGTTAACGAATTGTTGTTTAGAAAGAGACTCAATTTGATCCTCTGATAGAATACTAAAGTTAGATTCATCGTGGATAAACTCGTTAAGCTCACTTTCAATTTCTTCAAGGTCACCACCACAATATTCGATTATCTCTCTTACATTTTCATCTGCAAGTAGAGACAAAAGGACATTTTCAAGAGTCAGATATTCGTGCTTCAAAGTATTTGCTCTTTGAATTGACTCATTAATGATGGTTTCTAATTTTTTTGACATCATTTTATAATTCTCCTGTGCCTATTCAGGCTCAACAGTACAAAGTAGTGGGTGTCCTTCTTTCTTTGCTTCAGACATAACCTTATTCATTTTTGTTTCCGCAACTTCATATGAATAGGTTCCACATACCCCTCGTCCATTATTGTGGACATCGAGCATAATCTTCATGGCCTCTTCTTGACCTCTATTAAAGATATGCATCAACACCCAAATGACAAACTCCATTGTCGTATAGTCATCATTATGTAGGATGACATGATATTTAGAAGGCTTCTTAACCCTTACTTTATCTTCTAGTGCTACATCACCATCCTCTTCAGTACTAAAGATGGTATTCATTTTTCTAATGTCAATATCGCCAACTTCAAACTTATCCAATTTACTTCCTCGACTTTCTAAATTTTTTTCTTTTTTTCCATTATCGCCCATCTGTGTTACTCTTTACAAGGTATATACGACTGAAAATCTCTAAAAAAGGTCCATAATGAACTTCTTCGAATTTTTCAAATCACTGAAGGCCGATCATCAATCAGATTCTATAAATCAGATACACGCATACTTGAATAATAAATTTCCAAATATGAACGATGAAAGAAAAGTTATCATCTCATGCATCTGTGGACTTCTTGCCCGTATCGCCTACTCGGACTTTCACGTCAGTCAAAATGAAAAATCAAAGATGAAAAAGATTATCACAGGTATGACACAATTAAATGCCGAGGAAGCCGAGTTAATAACTGAATACTCTATCGAGAAAATGAAAGAGCTTTCTGGACTTGATACCAGAAGTTACTGTAAACCACTTGTTGAGATTATGTCACAACACGAGCGCTATCAAGTCTTAAAGGCACTATTTGCAATTGCCGCTGCCGATGGTGAGGTCGACAATGTAGAGTCAAATGAGATTAGCTACATTGCCAATGCTCTTGTTCTTGAGAAGAAGTACTTCTTGAGTGCACAAGCAGATGTGAAAGAGTATTTAAAAACTTTTCAAGTCTAAAACTATTCTCTACACTCTTATAAGTAATTAAAATTTATGACAAGGAAGTTTAATGAAAGAGAGTGTTGATTCTAACAAAAATCTAGAGAACTCATTAAAGAAAGCCGCACAATTTATGAATGACGATTTTCAAGGTAATTTCAACTTTTCAAATTTACTCGAAAAAAATGAAAAAAAAGCCTCTAAAAGTCCTATTTCAAACTTACTTCAATCAACAACTCAGACAGTCGTCGCATCAGATGTTGAAACACATATAGAAAGAGAAGAGAAAAAGGATAACTTATACAAAAAGATCGAAGATCTTGAGAGAAGGTTTGAAACAAAAGAAGTAAACGAGAAATTTGAAAGGCTCGAGTCACTTCTTCAGTCAATAATCATTAATCAAAAGAATGTTCGAGAGCAAATCGAACTTAAGTCTGCACCAGAAGTTATTCCATCAAAAGAGAATAAAGAAAACAAAGAGTACAAAGACCAAAAACCTCTTTATATTGCCGCCTCAATTATTGCAGTTTCACTAATTACCAGTGCAATGATTTTCAAATCTGAGCCTAAGACTCAAATTGTAACAAAAGAAATTGTTAAGCCCGCTGTTGTAGCAATCCAAAAGTCATTCCACACTCCGGTTAAGTTCCTTAACTTAAGAGCAATCCCAAGTACAAAGGGTGAAAAGCTTGAAGTTGTTGCACCAAATACGCGTGTCGAGATCTTAAAAACAGACGGTGACTGGGTTCAAATCAAGTATAAGAATTATCTAAAAGGATCAACTCACGAAGGTTGGGTTTACGATTCTAAGAACTTAAAATCTATTTAATATCAATAACATACAATGGGAATTTCGACTCTTCGAAATTCCCAACCTTGACATCCTTAAATCTCATCCCATCTTATAGGTACACAAAAATAAATGAGGTACCATGTTTCCAATATTAGTTATGTTATTCACTGTTATTCCTGCAATAGAGATTTACCTACTCTTTTCAATTGGTGGTCAAATCGGTGGAGGAAATACTTTTCTACTAGTTCTAATTACTGGTGTAATCGGAGCGGCCCTAGCAAAATCGCAAGGAGCAGCACTACTTGCCAAGATCCAAGGAGAGCTTGCCCAAGGCCGAGTGCCTGCCAATAGTTTTATCCATGGACTTCTTGTCTTTGGTGGAGGTCTTCTCCTTTTAACTCCAGGCTTTCTTACAGATGTCCTAGGACTATCAATGGTTCTTCCACTAACTCGTCATATCTGGCTTATTTATTTGAAAAAATTCTTTATGAGCTCAATTGAAAGTGGCAATATGCAATTTTATTCATTTAAAAATGGTGGTGGATTTTCTTCTTATTCAGGAAATGCCTATAATTCTCAGGCCCGTCATGAAGGCACTCAAAATGGCCCGATCCAAGTAGATGAGAACACATTTGAAGTTGATTACGAAAAGAAGTAAGATCTCATTATGACAACAACGAACGTAACGCTAAGTGATATTCAAGATGCAAGGCTTGCTATTGAAAATCGTATTATTAAAACACCTTTAACATACTCGACAACATTGAGTGAGAAGTTTGACTGCCAAGTTTACTTGAAACTTGAAAATTTGCAGTTAACGGGAGCCTATAAAATAAGAGGGGCCCTTAATCGTCTTTCTAAATTAACAAAAGAAGAAAAAGATAAGGGTGTTATTGCATCTTCTGCAGGAAATCATGCTCAGGGCGTGGCCCTTGCAGCAAAACAACTTGGTATTCAAGCAACAATTGTTATGCCTGAATCAACTCCTCTAGCAAAAATTCAAGGCACAAAGAAATTTGGAGCGGAAGTTATCCTTCACGGAAACTTCTATGATGATGCTTACCAAAAGGCACTTGAGATTCAAAAAGAATCGGGACAAGTTTTTATTCACCCATTTAACGATAAAGATATTATTGCTGGCCAAGGAACAATTGGTTTAGAAATTATTGATGAATTACCTGATGTCGATCTTGTTGCTATTCCAATTGGAGGCGGTGGCCTCATCTCAGGTATTTCAACGGCCATCAAAGAAAGTGGAAGCAGAGCGAAGATAATTGGAGTTGAAGCAGTAGAAATGCCTGCTATGAAAACTTCTATCGAGCAAGATAGAATTGTTACAATCGATAAAAGAAAGACAATTGCTGATGGAATCGCTGTCACAACTGTTCTTGATAATACATTTAATATTGTAAAAAAATATGTGGATGACATTGTTATAGTAAAAGAAACTGAAATCTCACACGCTATTGTGACTCTTCTTGAATATGAAAAGGTGCTTTGTGAAGGTGCTGGAGCAACTTCAGTTGCGGCCCTTTTATACGATCAATTCAAAGATATAAAAGGAAAGACTGTTGTCCTAGTTGTCAGCGGTGGAAATATTGACTTAAATATCCTCGATCGCATCATTGAAAGAGGTCTCATTACTTCTGGGCGCTCTTGCTCAATTATCGTTAATGTTCCTGATACACCTGGAACAATTGCAAGAATTTCAAATATCATTGGCTCAAAACAGGCAAATATTTTAGAGATTCATCATAATAGGGCCTTCACGACAAGCGTCCTCGGTGAAACAGAAGTTGAATTCTCTCTAGAAACGAGAGGTCATCTCCACATTAAAGAGATTGTTGATGAACTCAACTCAATGGGCCTTAGTGCCAAAAGAGTCTAGGGCCTGCTAATGAGTGAATTAAACTTCTTAAAGACAACAAGAAATAATGAAGATGGCCTTGGAACGAGCACTTTTAATAGTGATAATTGTCAGTTTCAAATTCATGATACAGGTATCATTGAAGTCACGCCTAACTTAGTAACAACAGATGATATCTACATAATCTCTTGCGGTATTCATGGCAATGAAACTGCACCAATAGAGTTTACAAATGAGACGCTAGAGAAGATTTATCGTGATGAACTTATCATCAACTCTCCAATTCTCTTTATCTTTGGTAACCCAAAGGCCATGAATATTGGTAAGCGCTTTAGTGAATACAATTTAAATCGTTGCTTTAATGGAGCTTATAAAGAGTTGCCTGAAAACTATGAGGTCAAAAGAGCAAGTGTTCTTGAGAAACAATGCTATGACTTTGTTGCTAAGTACGAAGGTAAACAACTTTTCCACTTTGACCTTCATTGTGCCCTAAAGAAAAGTGAGATGGAGCGCTTTGCACTTGTACCTAAGTCAGAGGATCGAAAACAAGATCATCACTTTAACTTAGTACTAGCAAATATGGGGGTTCAAGCATCTTTGTTTTCTCATAAGGAATCAACAGTATTTAGTTCCTTTAGTTTTGAAAAGCTAAATGCCTATAGCGCCACCGTTGAATTAGGAAAGGTCTATCCTTTTGGAAAGAACCCCGAAGGAAAATTCAAAGCAGCGCAAGAGACAATAGAATCCCTTTTAAGCTCTAAAGAGCTAAAAGATAAAGCTCTTCCAAAAGCATTTACAATCTATGCTTCAATCAATAAAGAATATGATGACTTTAGTTTTACTTTTGAGGAGGAAGAAAGCGCAAACTTTACTCTCTTTAAAAAAGGTGATCATATTTTTACCCAAAATAACGAAAAGTACCTCGCTCCGGAAGATAACTTACGTATGATTTTTCCAAACTCTAAAGTTATTTTAGGGCAAAGAGCACTACTACTTATTAAAGAATTAGAATAACAAATCAGGAGAGAAAATGAGTGATTTTTTAATCGTTACTTCAAGTGACGGAATGAATCTAAAAATGGCAGACAAGATTCTTGAATTAGCACAGGAAACAGGAAGATCTTTTGAAATCGTAAAGATTAGTGATTACAAACTTCCACTATATACAGCTGAAGAAGAAAAGAATGGAATTCCAGAAGATGGTGTAAAACTAACTGAAAAGTTTATTGCAGCAAAAGGTTTTGTTTTCTTAACTCCAGAATACAATGGATCTGTTACACCTTCATTTATTAATGCCATAGCATGGGTATCTCGTTCAGGGGGAGAATCATGGCGTGAAGCATTTGTTGATAAGCCAGCTGTTCTTGGAACACACTCTGGTGGAGGCGGTCAATACGTAATCCAAGCAATGCAAAATCAACTTTCTTTCATTGGACTTCATATTGTTGGCCGTAAACTTCTAACGAATTACAGCAAGCAATTAAATGAAGAAGGTGCGAAGGGTGCGCTAGCAAGCTTAGTAAAACTTGCCTAAATTTCACATAAAGAAAAAGCTCCGAAAGGAGCTTTTTTATTTCTTACATGATTTTAGTAAAATTAATTTCTTTGGTGGTTCAATAACAGAGGCGCAACCATCCCCTTGCTGTGCCCTTTCAGACACATTGATATAAAAGCGAAAGCTGTCTTTTACGACGCTCTTTTTTCCCTTTAAGTCTTCTACATTTACTGTGTACTTCGCCTCATAAGAATGTACATCTTTATCAATAAGTTTTACCTCAGAGATTTTAATTGCCTTTTCTGAAGCTGCAATATATTGCAACGACTTTGGTGCATCATAATCAGGATCTTTATTGAATCGATAATACTTTTGATATTTCTCTTTTAAGCATTCATCCTTTGTACCACTAATAAGTCTAATGCCACTCATTTCAATTTCGGCCAATTGAGCAGCTACTTTTTTAACATCCTTATTAAAAGGACAAATCTCTTTAGCATAGCTATATTGAGAAAATATAATAGTAGCAATTAATAATTTATACATTCCTTGCTCCTTTTATTTCTTCTTGAAGACATTGATTGATACAACTTTCGCCCTTAAGCTTTGCTGGTTCATCATACCAGCACGCAGAATTTGCAGAATCATGTCTTAGAATACTAAATCGTCCCGACATCATTTCACTTGAATGCTCTTGCTTAGCAATAATCGCTTTACATGAAGCAACTGCTTTTGTTCTTAAAGTAGAAAACATCGTTGAACGATGCTTTGCGTGAGTTTTTGCATCAACTCTGGCCGGCCCATAATTCTTAAGAGCACCACTATGGATATAAGTAAAATTAAAATCACTAATTGTAATATCATCACAACGGCCAAGTTCAGAAAATTTTCGAATCGCCAAAGGATCTTCACCAATAGTATCAACCATCACAACATGGCTTCCTTTTACGTTAATGATATCACCCGAATGAAGAGAATAAGGTAAATCGAATTTCACCGGCTTAATACATGAGTTCTTACTTTTTACAGTATCGTGAAGAGAAGTCGTCGTTAGTGAACGATAGTCTCGATCATTAGTTGTAAACTTTAGTCCTTCTGCTGCATAAGCGGCCGAAATGAATTCAGAACAATCGATACCAGATGCTTTCGCACCATCTTTTGAAACACCTTGCCCACGAGTAAACAGATTAATCTCCTTACTGCGAAGCCCTTTACGTGAGCCATAACCATAAACAGGTGGAACCTTCGTTGCATCCATACATCCCTCACCAGGATAACCAGGGTCTTGATCTAGCTTTCGTAAAATCTCATGAGATCTCACCATTGCAGCACGATCATGGACAACTCTTTGTTTAAAGTCTGTTCCATTACTGAATGTTGCTTCTTGAGTTGAAACTCCACTTAAGCTTGGAGTATCTGAGTCAATGATTGTATTAATTGGCCGACACGATTGATAAATCGTGGCCAAAACCTTACGGGCACCGAAAGAGCCAGAACCAACATTCTTAACAAATGACCATTCACGTTCTTGATCGGTCATCGAACACTGAGTACCAAGAGCACCCACAGTACCATTTATATAATCTGTTATATCATAAGAAGTTGGAAAATTAGAATAGTTGTCAGTTAGATCACGCAAGTCTTCATTAACGCCTTGGCCCTCTTCTTCACGCACAACATCATCAACGACATCGAGAATATCACTTTCACGTGAAACCCTCTTGGCCATACTTTGGGCCTTTCCGCTTAAAAAATCACCACTAGTTAGCTGACAAGACGTATTTAGTGCGGCCAAAAATATAAAAGTTAAAATTGTATTTTTCTTCATAAGTCTCTCATCTTAAGGACTTATCGGTTTAGGCGATATATAACTTTAGATGTGATTATGGATACTTATAACTCAACGTAAATAATTTACATGGGATGTAAGAATTTGTAATTTTTTATTAAGGCCCTTTTCTGTACTTTTCAATGCCTCATTGTTTTAATGCGCCACTCACAAAATAAGGATAAATAAATGAACTTTTCTCTTGCCCTGCTAGCGGCTGTTTTTACTGTTAACCTTTCATCGATGGCCATTGATAAAGTTGTTTATGGTGAAGATAATCGCCTGGACCAATTCGAAGTTACTGATCAAAATAAACTAGACGCCCAAAGGTCTACTTTAGCAATGATCCCAAAATCAAAACTTAAAAAGAATACTAAGGACACTTACCTTGCTGCTGATTCAAAAATTGAATTATGTGATGGTGAGAGATTCAATAAGCAAGTTGATGTTGCCGACTGTTCAGGTTTTCTAGTTGAAAAAGATAATAGACAATATGTTATAACTGCTGGTCACTGTATGACTTCAAAGTCAGACTGTTACGATAACTACTGGGTATTTGACTATGCTAAGAAGTCACCAAAAGATGATGCAAGAACAATTCACGATAAGAATGTTTATAGCTGTCGTCGAATTGTTGCTCAACGTCTAGAGCGTGTAAAACCAGACGGAGAAGACTTTGCAATCATCGAATTAAATCGAGAAGTAACTGATCGCAAGCCACTTGAATATCGTAAAGAAGGTGATGTTCATGGTGGAGATATTAAAAAAGGTGAAAAAATCTTTGTTATCGGACACCCATCAGGGCTTCCATCAAAAGTAGCAACAGATGCATATGTTCGCAAAAAAGACTGGAATAGCTTTTCAACAAATCTAGACACTTTCTCTGGAAACTCTGGTTCAGCTGTTTTCAACGAAGAAACAGGACTAGTTGAAGGTATCCTTGTTCGTGGTGACCAAGACTACAGATACAATCCAAGAAAAGATTGCTACGAAGCGAATCACTGTAACATGAATGGTTGCGGTGGCGAAGACGTATTTAGAATTACAAGAATTCTATTCCTTAAAGACTAAAAATCTAAAAACTAAACTTACCATCCAAGCAAGAGTTCACACGTTCTTTTGCTTGGTTAAGATCTTCATTAAAGACTGCACCAACTTCCACAGATAGATTTTCTAAAAGCATTTCTAAGTACTTTGACTCGGCCGAACCTTTGTCCGTAATTTGAAGTAACTGCTGAATGTTATCAACGAAAGTATCAATATCTTGTTTTTGAATATTTGATTTAAAGAAATTGATACGATCTTTTTTAGAATCGAATTTTCTGATTTCACTATTTTGCGAAAGTTTATCAAGAGTTTCTTCTAATTCAGTAGGACTACTTAAAGGTCTAAATGCATCTTCCTTTACTGTTGGAATCATTGTTGTTGAACGTCCTTGGGAAGATTCAATAATGTAGAACTCCGCTCCACTCATATCTTTGATTTCAGTAATTACGCCAACTCCAAAGTTAATCGATACTACCTCTTGTCCTATTTCTAATTTTGGCATAAATCCCCTTTCGTTAGATAAGTATTATATCACAAATGAATTAGAATTTCTCGAAGGCAATCTATTCGTTAATAGGTAGCGTCAATTGACGCTCAATCCTTTTTACTTCATCCCAAAAGTGATATATGTCTTCTAATATACTTTATTTTAAGGGGATTTAAGAATGAGCACGGATAGTTTTAAAGAAGCTATATTAGAGGGTATTCCTAAGATTTTACCAAATTATAAGAAATATGAAGAGGATATTAACCACGCTCCAAAACGTAAACAAATTCTATCTCAAGAAGAAGAAAAGTTAGCGCTAAGAAATGCACTTCGCTACTTCCCAAGCGATCTTCATGCTGAACTACTTCCAGAATTTAAAGAGGAATTAGAGAAGTACGGACGCATCTATATGTACCGCTACCGCCCAGATTACAAAATTCATGCACGCTCAATTGATGAGTATCCACATAAGTCTAAGCAAGCCGCTGCAATCATGTTAATGCTTTCAAACAACCTAGACTACGCTGTTGCCCAACACCCACATGAGCTCATCACTTATGGTGGAAATGGTGCCGTTTTTCAAAACTGGGCACAGTATCTTTTAACAATGCAATACCTTGCGACGATGACAGATGAGCAAACACTAGTTCTCTACTCTGGTCACCCTGCTGGTTTATTTCCGTCACATAAAGATGCACCAAGAGTTGTTGTGACAAATGGAATGATGATTCCAAATTATTCAAAGCCTGATGATTGGGAAAAATTCAACGCTCTTGGTGTCACTCAATACGGACAAATGACAGCTGGTTCATTTATGTATATTGGGCCTCAAGGAATTGTTCACGGAACAACAATTACAGTTCTAAATGCTCTAAGAAAAATTTCTAAAGAAGCGGTTACAGAGACTGCTGGAAAAGTTTTTGTTACTGCAGGGCTAGGTGGAATGTCGGGAGCACAACCAAAAGCTGCGGTAATAGCAGGTTGTATTGGAGTTGTTGCGGAAGTAAATCCAAAAGCAGTTAAGACAAGACATGAACAAGGTTGGGTTGATGAAGTATTCACTGACCTTGACGAACTAATGGCAAGAATTAAGAAGGCCCAAGTTAATAAAGAAGCTGTTTCACTTGCCTACCAAGGAAATATTATTAATCTTTGGGAGAAGATCGCTGAAAGCGATATTTATATTGATATTGGTTCAGACCAGACATCTCTTCACAACCCATGGGCCGGAGGCTACTACCCTGCTGATCTAACATTTGAAGAATCAAATGAAATGATGGCAAATAATCCAGAACAATTCAAAGTTGAAGTTCAAAAGAGCTTAGTAAGACATGTTAATGCTGTTAATAAGCTTGCCGACAAAGGGATGTATTTCTTCGATTATGGAAATGCATTCTTATTAGAAGCATCACGCGCTGGTGCCGACATCATGAAGGAAGGATCGACTGAAGATTTCAAGTATCCTTCATACGTTCAAGATATCATGGGTCCAATGTGTTTTGATTATGGTTTTGGACCTTTTAGATGGGTTTGTACTTCAAGTACACAAGAAGATCTTGATCTAACAGATAAACTAGCAACTGAAGTTCTAGAGAAACTAATGCAAGAGTCTCCAAGTGAGATTACTCAGCAAATGCAAGACAATATCACTTGGATCAAAGGTGCAAAAGAAAATGATCTTGTTGTTGGATCTAAAGCTCGTATTTTATATGCTGACAGTGATGGGCGTATTCAGATTGCACTTGCTTTTAACAAAGCACTTCGCGATGGGAAACTAAAAGCGCCAGTTGTTCTAGGACGCGACCATCATGATGTGTCAGGAACAGACTCTCCATTCAGAGAGACTTCAAATATTTATGACGGATCTCGCTTTACAGCAGATATGGCCGTGCAAAACTTTGTCGGTGACTCATTTAGAGGTGCTACTTGGATTTCACTTCATAACGGCGGTGGTGTCGGATGGGGTGAAGTTATGAACGGTGGTTTCGGAATGGTTCTCGATGGAAGTGAAGACTGTGATCGTCGTATCAAGTCGATGCTTTTTTGGGATGTAAATAACGGAATTAATCGTCGAAGTTGGGCACGTAATGAAGGTGCCACATTTGCAATTAAGAGAGCGATGGAAAAAGAGCCTCTTTTAAAAGTAACGCTTCCAAATTTAGTTGATGATAAATTGCTTTAAAAAAAGAAAAGCTCCCACTATGGGAGCTTACTCTTATGCCGCAGTTTTGTAGTTTAAACTAAAGGGGTAGTAAATTTCCTGGGCATCTTTATTAATAATATCCTCGACCAGTGATATAAATTCAAATTCGTCTAGGCCATTTAATGAAGCTGCTGTCCAAATTGGCGTTAGTTTTTCAGAAAAAAGGTCTGCATTAAAATCTCCATCTGTTGTTGTTTCTAAGTAAATTCCTTGCACCTCATTTCTTGTTTCATTTAAAAAAGTTTGTTTGAAATTATCTTTTTGCATTCGAACGTCCCCCGAAAAATAAGTACGTGTACTCTATTTCTACTTATTCATTTTGCAGCAATTTTTAATTTCTAAGAATTAATTCATGCAATTCAATAAATTCAATGACTTATTTTTATCCATCTGAATAAAATTGAATGATGATATGGTGATTTTTTGTCAGTTTTCCTTGGCAATAAATAAAAACTAATGAACTTGTCCATTTGTCGAAACTCTTCGTTGTTTTCTTTTTAAAAGCGAATTATATTGTCGCCATGAAAGGTATCATCTTATTAAGTATTGCTTGTGCAATCTGGGGTCTTGGTTTTGCCGGAACTCGATTTACACTAACAGACTATTCACCAGTGTGGTCAAACTCGCTACGCTATATCTTTGCTGGCTCATTCGCTTTTCTGATTCTACTTTTTAGAAATGACTTTAAAAAACTTGCCAGTAAAAAAGATGAAGTTCTAGGTGGTCTCATTTGCTCAGCACTTCTGATGATGGCCCTTCAGCTGCAAACTGTTGGTATTGCCATGACAACAATGGCAAAAGCCGGCTTTTTCACAGTCTTCTACGCTATTATTACTCCGATAATTTCTGTGATATTTTTAGGACAGAGAGTTCGTAAAACATTCTGGCTTCTACTTTCAACATCAATGCTTGGAATTATGATGATGAATGGTATGGACTTTAGTAATTTTAATTTGGGAGATATCTTTGTTATTGCTTCAGCAGTCTTCTTCTCACTACACATCATTGCAACTGATCGATATGCCAATGATGTCGAAGCTGTTCGCTTTAACTTTCTCCAATGTATTTTTATGGGAATCATGGGATTCGTTTTTGCACTGATTTATGAAGGGCCAACGAGCTTAGCAGTTCTTTACACGAACTCCCCCCTAAACTTCCCTTCTCCACTGTGGGGATTTTTAATACTATCGATTTTCTCTTCACTGATTGCCTTCTCTCTTCAGATTACGGCACAAAGAAGTATTCCTGCCCATATTGTAGGACTAGTCTTCTTAAGTGAATCGATCTTTGCTGCATTATTTGGCTATATCTTATTTGGAGAGACGCTAGATCCGACTGCCATTGCTGGTTCAATTGTCATCGTTATATCAGTAGCGCTTGTACCAAGATTTACTAATATCAAAAAAGATGAAAGTGAAGATAGTGACTTAATAGAAAATACCGGGGCATCGTCTGTTGTCAACGATACCCGAGTATAATTTATAAACAGCGCTAAGCTGCTAGTGGTATATCGTTTGTGAATGGAAAGATTACATTATCGATTTGAGTTGGGATAACTTCTTCAACTATAGTTGCGAACTCATCTTCGGTAAGGCCATTGATTTGTGCTTCCGACCAAATGATTGTTAACTTCTCATTAAAGACACTGCAGTCAAACTCACCTTTAATTTTTGATTGAGAAACGATTGATTTAATCTCATCTCTTGCATGGGCAATAAAAGTCTCTCTAAAGTTCTCAATATTCATTTATGTTCTCCTCGTCATTAACCAATTCGCAACCCTCTAGAACCGTTTTGGCTATTTAGTTATTATGCAAAGGTTTTGGGTAATTCAGACGAGAAATTTAACTTAATCGAATTACAAGCAGTTAAATAGTGAACAAAGAGATGAATCGTAGCTATTTTATTGATTTAGATAATTTCAAAGTGCCATCTTCCTATGTCACTCTCAATAAAAACATGGACTTATAAATTCAGTAAAATCTATAGCGAGCAACTCGTAAGTCCCTTCTTTTTCAAGTACTTTTGATGGTACTCTTCTGCCTTGATGTAATTATTCAATAATTCCAATTTAGTAACTATAGGATTTCTAAAGCAACCACTTTCTTCAAGCTCTTTTATGGCCTTTGCTCCAGCTTCCTTTTGGGACTCGTTACTGTAGAAGATCACACTTCTATACTGAGAGCCAATATCAACTCCCTGACGATTAAGGGTTGTGGGATTGTGGTTATTAAAGAAGATATCTACTAGGTTTTCAAATTTAATTATTGATGGATCATATGTGATTTTAACTACTTCAGCGTGCCCAGTCGTATCAGTACAGACCTCTTCGTATGTTGTATGATCACTATTTCCACCAGCATAGCCCACTTCGGTTTCAAGAACTCCCGCAAGCTTTCGAAAGGTTTCTTCGACACCCCAAAAACACCCTGCTCCAAATACTGCGACTTCAATATTGTTCATTGCAAACCTCCGATTTATTTCGTAATTTAACCGACATATGAGCAAGAAAACAAGAAAATTCTTAGAAAAGAAATTGGAAAAAGAGCTAGAAATAGCTAAAGAAAAAGCCGTTCATGGACAACATGAAATCATCATTATTTTAGATCATCTAAAGGGTGGTTTTAATATTGGTAAGATCCTGAGGTCTTGTGAAATCTACAGTGTTCACGAAGTTCATATTGTGGGAACGAAATTCTTTGATGTCACAATTGCAAAAGGTGCACTTAAAAGAGTGAAGACTTTCTTCTACGATAATATCGAAGATTCGGTTGAGCGCATTAATGAACTTGGCTACACTCCCCTAACTCTAGACTCTCATGCACAAACTTATCTAAATAAGAGTGAACTTCCTAAGAAGTCTGCCTTCATCTTTGGCCATGAAGAGTTTGGGCCTCTAAAAGAGATGCCAGGGATCAAAAGGCTTAAGATTAAGCAATATGGAATGACTGAATCGTTAAATGTTTCCATTGCGGCCAGTATTGTCATGTACGAGTACACTAACCAACACGCTAGCGAGTAAGAAAAAATGATTGAAACAAATAACCTCACAAAGAAGTTTACCAGTTATAAGAAAGAAGAAGGATTTAAAGGAAGTATTAAATCTTTCTTTAATCGAAATCCCATTACAAAGTATGCCGTAAACGACTTTAGCTTTAAAGTTGAAAAGGGAGAAATCAAAGGTTTATTAGGTCCAAATGGAGCTGGTAAAACGACCCTTATGAAGATGCTGACAGGGATAATTGTTCCCTCAAGCGGAGAAGTCACAATTGCAGGATACAAGCCTTGGCAACGAGATAAGGAATTTAGAAAGAAGATTGCTCTGGTTATGGGACAAAAGTCGCAGCTGTGGTGGGATATCCCGGCAATGGACTCATTCCAATTACTTCAAAAATATTATGAAATCCCAGATGACCAATTCAAAAAGAAACTTGGCTACATGGGGGAACTTTTAGATGTTACTGAGCTATTTCATATCCATGTAAGAAAACTTTCTCTTGGTGAAAGAATGAAGCTAGAGCTCATGGCCTCTCTCTTACACGAGCCAGAGGTACTCTTCTTAGATGAGCCTACAATTGGACTTGATCTTGTGGCCCAAGAAAATATGAGAAATTTCTTAAAAGAATATCATGCTAAAAATGATCTCTCGATTATTCTAACCTCACATTATATGGCCGATGTTCAGGCGCTCTGTAAGGACCTTGTTCTTATTTCAAAAGGACAGAAAGCATATGATGGGCCACTTCAAAATCTTGAAAAGATTCTCGGGGATAAAAAGTCTGTCTATTTCAGCTTTGATAAAGCAATTGATACCAAAGAAGATTTTTGGTCTAAACTTGATTGCGACTTTCTAGATAATGGGTCAAGTGTTGAGTTAAGAGTTGATAAAGAAGAACTCTCAGAAATCTCTGCGGCCATTTTATCAAAATACCCAGTTATTGATTTTCATACAGAAAAACTTCCAATAGAGAAAGTCATGAAGAAGATCATGGAGAACCCGGAGATTCTAAGTAATGTCTAATCTTATCAAATGGTGGCAAACCATTAAGATCTCCATTGTAAAGTACACGGCCTACCGTCTAAACTTCTTTCTCCAGATTATTGGACCGGCACTAGTCTTTCTTTTTATTAAGTACAATCTGTGGACGGCCATTTTTGAAAGTACGGGAAGTGCCACAATTAAAGGCTATACACTTAAGGCCATGCTTACTTATCACGTTTGGGCCTTTGTGGTTTCACAGCTTGCTCAAGGGCACACGGCACTTAATTTGGCCCTTGATATCAGAATGGGAAGAATTTCAACTTATCTGATCTACCCTTTTAATTTCTGGGAATTCCATACGGCTTCATTTATTGGATTTCAATTCATTCAGCTTTTTGTAACAGGCTTTGCAATATTCCTATTTTCACTAATTGGAATTTTACCAAGTGTTGACTTACCGACACTACTTAACGGTGTTGGAGTTTGTCTCTTTGTAAGCCTCTTTTGGTTTTCTCTACAATACTTAACTGGTGTTATGGCCTTTTGGTTAGAAGAGACTTGGATCTTAAGAGTTATGCTTCAAATGGTCACAGTTTTTTTATCAGGCGCAATTATTCCACTAGAACTATATCCGGACTTCTTTAGAGAAATCCTAATGTATACACCTTTTCCATATCTTACTTATTATCCAATTAAAGTTTTTATGGGTGAGGCCGTAAGTTACGCGAGTTTCTTCAGTATCTTAGGTCCTTGGCTACTTCTTGTAAGTATCATTTGTGCTCTAACGTGGAAGCGTGGAATTAGACTTTATACAGCGGCGGGGATGTAATGAGATTTGGTTCTTTTAGTTCAGAAGTTAAACACTACCTATCAGTATATAAGAAGTTTATCTCAACAAGTACGGCCGTTGCTATGAGCTTTCGCACAAGTTTTGTCCTCATGGTTATGATGGATCTAATGTTTTTTGGTTCAGCTTACTTTACTGTTGATTTTATCTTTGATCACGTGGATATGGTTATGGGGTGGAATCGAAACCAATTTATGCTTTTTCTATCTTATGTCTTACTTGTCGATGGTTTTCACATGATTATCTTAAGCCAAAATTTTTGGCGCTTTAGTGATGACCTTAAGTCTGGACAGCTAGACTATACGATCTTAAGACCTCTAAGTTCGATCTTCAGTGTCTTCTTTCGCAATATTAGGCCATCATCTATTCCAACACTAATTCCTGCAATCGCAGTATTTAGTTACTATGCAAACCTTAATGGTTTTAACCTATTACAATGGGCACTTATTCCTCTACTTCTAACGCTGTCGCTTGCACTACTTGCTGTCGTGGAATTTGTTATTAGCTGCGCTATGTTTTGGTTGGTTGAAGGGGTTGGGATTAACTTCTTTAGAATGCAGATGCAGCAACTTTCGCGCTGGCCTGATCTTATTTACGGGGCAGCAACAAAGAGAGTGTTTTCGACCCTCGTACCGATACTACTAGTAGGTTCGGCACCGATTCATTTCTTATTAGATATGAGTAAGTGGCACTACCTTCTTATTATGGTAGTTGCCACTAGTGTATTTTGGTTTATTTTATTAAAACTTTGGGAGCGAGGACTACAAGTCTACGATTCGGCTTCTTCTTAAAGTCAAAATTAAACTTATGCGGCTTGTTTTCTTTCTTCCTCACCTAAGAAAACAAGCTCGATCTCACCAATTGAGCGGTTCACGAAACTTACTTCATTCAATAATTGATCCGCAATATTTGATGCTCCCTTTGCAATCCCCGTATTAGACTTTGAAGACACATCAATACTTGAAATTGAGCTCTGCAGTTCAGTAATCCCCTTAGATTGCTCGAAGGTTGCAGATGAAATCTCAGTAATAGAATTTGTCACATTCTCTACACTAATAACTATTTCTTCAAGAATTTGCCCACACTGATTAGCGACATCAGAACCCGACGTTACACTATTTCTTACTTTCTGAACTAACCCAGAAAGTTTCATATTTGACTCTTCAACAATTGAGTTCACTTCATTAACACTTGTACTAACCATATCTGAAATCTCAACAGAGGCATTCCCACTCATTTGTGCTAATTTCCCAACTTCTTCGGCAACGACTGCGAATCCCTTCCCGGCTTCACCGGCCCTTGCGGCCTCAACTGATGCATTGAATGAAAGAAGCTTTGTTTGAAAAACAATATCGTTAATAACTTGAGTTCTTTCCTCAATTCGATTAATAAGCTCTACGATGTGGAGCATTTTCTTGTTATTATCTGAGAACTCCTCAACCATGACGTCAATATCGCTGTCGATTCCATTCATCGAATGAATCATCTTCTTTACAATCTTCTTACCTACAGCGGCCTTAGCTAAGCTATCTTGTGCAAGATTATTAGACTTTTGTGCGTTATCTGCCGTCATTCTCACCATTGAACTTATCTCTTCTAATGAACTAGAAGATTCTTGAAGTGAAGAGTCTTGTCTTTCACTAGACAAAGATAGTTCATTTGAAGTTGTTGCGATATTCTTTGCACTCTTTGTAAGGGAGCGAGATGTATTTGTAAGAGCAGAGATCGTTGCTTTAATTTTTTGAGAAATATTTGAAGCGTACACTACTCCAATAGAGAATCCAAAAACAATTCCAATTAATGAAACAACTACAAGAGTAATCTGTAAACTACGTGCTGTTGCACTAACAACAGATGCAGAAGAAATAACTTCTCTTGATAAACGTGTGTTGTACTTATCTAGAACTCTTTGATAATTTTCGGCAGCTTCTGGACAATGAACTAAGAAAATTTCATGCAGTTCCGCTCTTGCTTCCTCATTATTAATCTTTGCAAGCTCAAGCGCTCTAGCACCAACTTTCTTAAAGTCACTCCACTGAACTTGTAGCTCATTAAATATTTTTTGTTCTTCAGGGTCTGTGATTATACTACGTAACTTATTTGCAGCTAACTCATAATTATCAATCATCTTAATCGTATTAGAGATCGCATTATTTCGATTCTTACGATCTAAGTCCTCAAGTCCTAGGGTCCTAACTTGAATTCGCGTTTTCTGATAACTGACATCCATCTCACTAAGTAGAGAACTTCGTGGAATAATATTTTCATTAAAGAAATTAGATTGCGCACTTAAGTCACTTACACCAAAGTAAGAGACAGTACTAATGACAATACTGACAACTGACAAAAAGAAACATAATAAGATCAATTTAACTTTAAAATTCTTATTCTTCATTAATCCTCCAGAATACACTGAAGTATCGTACAGAGTCATTTTTAATTAAAGTTCAGTCTTTTAACTAAACCTATACAAGGTGAAAATAAATAGAATTGGACCTGTTGAAAATTCACAGCTTACATAGGAAAAAAAATTAAAAAAGCCAAAAGTAAAATTAGTGGGTTTCAATCTTCTCACATGCGCCCTGGTGTTTTATTTGCACTTTTTCGCAGTTTGCATTACAAGCACTACCGTAGGTTTTCCCGTCAACTCCACACACTGGCATCCAAATCATTGGACAGATACACGGAGCTTTGGCCTTTGGACGATGAGGCTTCATCGGAGAAGTTCCCTGTGGTCTTGAGTGTTTTTTATTTAGAGAGTTATTCTTATCATTAGAACAAGGGCCATCCTTAATATTCGTGGCGTCTACCATTTGGGCCATGCAACGATTTGAGTATGTTTTACCGTTAGCACATACCGGACGATATTCTTTTGTACATTTAAATGCATAACTGTTTACAGCAAGAATTAGGGCCAAAAGAAATTTCATACCAACCTACTTTTTTCGAAGTTTACACATATAGAGCGGACCAATTGATCCCTCTTTATCAGGTAGAAATATTGTACCATATTCAGTTTTCTCACCGAAACCGAAAGTATCTAGGTCATGAACAAGCTCAACTTGATCGCCTTTCTTTTTCAGGACTTTAGCGATCACTTCATCATTTTCAAGACTAGAAATAGAGCATGTTGAGTAGAGAACTTCACCGCCACTTTTTAGCGTTAGAAGAGCAGAACAAAGTAGAGAGTATTGAAGACCAGCAAGGTTTCTCGTTCTCTTCTTTGACCACATATTAAGATATTTTTGATCATTTATAGTATGGCGTTCTCCAGAGCAAGGGGCATCCAGTAGAACAAAGTCAAATTCATTTTTTAAGTTAAGCTCATACTTATTACCATCAAAACCACGGATATCAATGATATCTCTCATTTCTTCCGGGACATACTCTGAAACAACTCGACGTAAACGCTCTTTACGGTTACGTGAAAGCTCATTTAGAACAAGGTGTCCCTTACCTTCCATTTCTTCAAATAGTACTAAGCTCTTACCGCCAGGTGCCGCACACATATCAAGAACTTTGGAGCCGGGCGTTGGTTTGAGATTACGAGCAACAATAACACTAGCAGCATCCATCACATAGTGGGACTTAATCTCTTCAGATTCCGTTACCTCTCCCTTGGCATACACATCTGGGATTAGTTCATCTGAATCAATAAATTCTCCTGAAAACCACTTATTTCGACGATAGGCCTTCTCTTCTTTCTTAGTAAAAGAATCTTTTAGAGAACTCCATCGGGATCCCCACATTTGTGAGTAAAAATATTCAAAGCCCTCAGGGCCTTTCGTTGCTGCAGCTTGGTTTTTCATGCGCATCATGTTACTAAATATGACCTAATCGAGCAAAGAAAAGGATGTTGAAATGGAAAAATTTATTGATCAAATTATCAAGAATTTAAGCGCCAATGGCTTCCCTGAAAAGAAAGTATCTCTTCCTACTGAAAAGATGTATGAAGTTGCAGATAATAAAGGCCTAAGCCTTAATAAAGTTCTCGAAGAACTAAGAGAAAAGAAAATGATCGACAGTGAGATTGGCCCTGAGAAAATCATTTTTACGATGAAAAAATTTGAAAACCAGCAAGATATGTATGCTAAGGCACAAGAGATGATGTCTCAAATGTCACCAGAAGAGCTACAAAAAATGCAAGAAATGCTACAGAATATGTCTCCAGAGCAGCGTGAGCAAATGATGGAACAAGCAAAGAAAATGGGGATGATCTAATAGAATCATTCTTTTCTACCCCACTTTCAAGTCTTGAAGACTTCATCACTGGGCATGGATTTACCAGAGTTCATGCTCAAACGATCTATACCCAAGTTTATAAACATGGGGCAGAATCCTTTAAAGAAATTACTGGCCTACCTCAAAAACTCTACTCGCTATTAGAAGAAAAATATTGTTTTGACCTACTTGAAATCGCTAAGATTCAAGAATCAGTTGATGATAAAACAGTTAAACTTCTCTTTAAGTTAAGTGACGGACGAACTGTGGAAACAGTATGTGTCCCCTTTCAAAAGAAATATACGCTTTGCCTATCCTCTCAAGTTGGATGTGCCATGAAGTGCTCATTCTGTTTTACAGGAACGCAGGGGTTAACACGTTCGCTAGAGAAGAAAGAAATTATTCTGCAATATATGCAAGCCTATGCCTATATCAAAGAGAAGTTTGAAGGCCATCAGGCGGCCCCTAATATTGTCTTCATGGGACAAGGTGAGCCACTACATAATATTGATAATGTAGCGGATGCCATTGAAGTTCTAAAAACAAAAGAAGGCATGGGATTAGGCCCAAGACAGATCACACTATCAACGGCCGGATATTTACCAGGTATCAAAAGATTCAGTGAACTAGGAAGTGTTAACTTTGCCCTCAGCTTCCACTCTCCATTTAATGAAGAAAGAAATGAGCTCATTCCACTCAACAAAGCCTACCCTATTGCAGAGTTAATTGATGAGCTTAAGACGATCAAATTAATGAAGCGCCAGTTTCTAACTTTTGAATATTTAATTATTCGCGACTTAAATCATACAAGAAAACATGTGGAAGAGATTGGTCGACTATTAAAAGGAATGCCCGTTATTTTTAATCTCATTCCTTTTAATGAATTTCCAGGCGCTCCTTATAAGAGGCCAGAGATGGCGGCCGTCGAAGAGTTTAAGAAGGGCCTCATCGAACTTGGCTTTCACGCCATGATTCGCACAACGAAGGGCGATGATATACTAGCGGCCTGTGGCCAGTTAACATCACAAGATTCATAGAAAGCGACTTGCTAAATCCTTATCAGGAATCGGACAAGTCTCTAACTCCTTACCAAGTCGGTAACGATTTTCTGCAACGACTTCATAGAGCCAATTTCTTAGTGGCCTAGGTATTATTTTAAAGACTTTAAAATAGCAATGACCTAACTCCACCATTACCGCAATGGCCGCATCTGACTTCGTTGAAATCTCACCATTCTGATAGAAAACCACTGTTGAGAGATTCTTAACAAAATCTTGTTGAAGATAATCCAGCGCTTTTGGGTCCTGTAGATGACAGAATTTAACCTTCTTCTTGCGATCGATTCGATAAATAATCTTGACGAGGCCATTACATATTAAGCACTTACCGTCGATAAAGATAATATTCATACTCTCCATTCTACACCATCTGGGAAATTGTAAAAATTATATTTGCTGAGTTAGAACTACATTGTTCATATTTATTATGCTAGATTTTGCCAACTTTTACCCTATTATCGAGAGAGCAATCTATGAAGAAAATTCTACTTCTTGGTGTTAGTGCCATTACCCTTTTAAACCTAACTTCATGTGGGAACCGTTCAAGTATTTATGAGGACAAGGGACCAACTATTAATAGCCAAGGGCTAAAAGGTGACGCTGTTGCATCAGAAGTTGCAGGAGCTAATTTCGTATGTGACCGCTTCTCAAAAGATGGTTGTATCGACCAAGTGTTAATGATGGGTAAACTTAATCGTGGAAAGCTTCAAACATGTGCGGCCTTCTTTGTTGGCGATAACCTAATTGCAACAGCTAAGAAATGTCTTCCAAGTAGACAAAAAGATCAATCATACTCAGACTGGCTAGATTCAGCTTGTTCAGAAGTTGCTTTCAAAGACCTTAAAGGCTTTACATATACTTGTTCTTCAATTGAAAACCAAAAATATTCAGAAATTGTTCTTGTTTCAACAAAGCAGAAATCAAAAGTTGGATTTCTTGAAACAACTAACCAAGGTATCAACTTCGGTGGAGAAAATAAGATTTTTGAACTTACAAGTTTCAAAAGAGGATTTGAAGTTAACTACGCTGTTTCTGAAGGGAAATACACAAGAGCAAAGAAGAAGTGTAACGGTCTAACAGATTCACTACTAACAACAATTAACGGATCAAAAGATTCAAAGAACTTTGTTCTTTCAAACTGTGCTATCGACTGGAACTCAACAGGTTCTCCTGTCCTAGTTGATGGAAAAGTAGCAGGTATGCTTCACGGTAAAATTGAAGGTGATGCAGACTTTGGAACAAAAGTAAGTGACAGAGATGGAGTTGCACTTGCAGAAAATTTTGCATGTCAGACTAAGTTCTATGCAGAAACTCCAGCGGCATGTGATCTACATAAACTTGGGGATAAAATTAGCAGCTTAAAAAATACTCTAAAAAGTACCCTTGTTAATAATGGGACTGCTTTTGATACTGTTACTCAAGATATTACAATCTTTAGAAAAGATTCAAATCTAATGGTTCTAGCAACTGAAAAAGCAACGACTTGTGCTACAGAAGGAGAAAAAGGAAGTTTCCAAGCTTGTAAGGTAAACTTACCACTTAAGAACAAATTTCTTTCAACTCTTGATCTTGCAAATGTCGCTCTTGATTGTGACAACGCTGTGACAACAAATTGGAAAACAATCAAAGTTGATGAGAAGCTTACAAGACAGTTTAGCTTTGAAGATTATACGCTAGATGGATACCATGCAGATAGATTTTGGGTAGAAGTTCCAGCTTGTGAATAAGTAGTAAAAAGAAAAAAATATAAAGGCCGCTCAATGAGTGGCCTTTTTTATTTAAAGTGTATTCTGTAGAAACTCTCTCATTAAATCCCAAGACTCTTTATCTGCCTTTTCATTATAGGCCAAAGGAAGATTAAATTTCTTTCCATTCTCAGTCGCCTTTGGATTTGTGAAGGCATGAGTTGCACCAGGTAGATTCACAAACCTCATTGGTAGTTGTGATCTTCTAATAACCTTCTTAAAATTGGTAATATCATCTTTTGTTACAAGTGGATCGTCGGCACCATTAATGACTAAAAGCTTTGCTTTTGAGTTCTTCGTCACTTGTTTTATACCTGATAAAGACCCGTGGAATGAAACCACTCCTTTTAGGTCAGCTCCTTGAGTCGCATTAAAAAGAACAACGGCCCCTCCAAAGCAGTATCCAATAGCACCAATGCGTTCAGCATCGACACTTGGCTGTTCTTTTAAAAGATCCACGGCCTTATTGAATTTTGCTTTAAGAAGTGTTGGGTTCTTAAAGGCCTCAGATGAAAACTTCATAGCATCTTTTGGGTGGTTTGCCGTCTTTCCATCTCCATACATATCAAGGGCAATAGCATTGTAGCCAAGAGCTGCAAGCTGGTCTGCACGCTTTCTCGCATAATCATTATGTCCCCACCATTCGTGAACAACGACAACGCCTGGCTTCTTATTATCCTCGTCGCCAGTAAGGGCCATATAGCCTCGATAACTCTTATCCCCTACTTTGTAGTCAACATCCTTCGTTGTCACAGATGAACAGCTTGCAAAGCCCATCACCATCAAAATTGGCAGTAAAATTCTCATTTTTCCTCCTAAAATATTGACTGCCACAACGCAATCAGATAATTATGCATTATGACAAAAACAAGCCTATATAATTTAACTTTAGAAAGTTTCCCATATGATGAAGCAAAAATCATGGGAAAGTGGGTCTATAAAAAGTTAAATTTTAATCCTGACACTTGGGAGAATGCCCCACGTGTTGTCAGAGAAAAGGCAAAGGAATATGACTTATCGCTACTTAAGATTCTTTGGCAGGGCCTTTCCAAAGATGGTACGCGAAAATTTCTCCTTGGTTTAGATGATAAGAACTCAATTGAGGCCGTACTTATTGAAAGCGAGAATGATAAGCGCCTAAGATCGACTCTGTGTATTTCCTCACAAGTCGGCTGTGCCATTGGTTGTACTTTTTGTCATACGGCCACACAGGGACTAACAAGACACCTAGAAACATCAGAAATCGTCGGACAGTACCTAACTGTCTCTAAGTGGATGCAAGAGAATGTCGATCCGAAGTATCAGATTTCAAATATCGTCTTTATGGGTCAAGGTGAACCCCTTCATAACTTTGAAAATGTTAAGAAGGCCTGCTACCTTTTAACAGACCCACTTGGAATCGCTCTTAGTAAGCACAAGGTTACGATTTCCACTTCAGGACTTGTCCCAAAGATCAAGCAATGGGAAGAGTTACCTGACGTCAATGTGGCCATCTCTCTTCATGCTATTAGAAATAATCTACGCTCGGAGCTGATGCCAATTAATAAGCGCTACCAAGTTGATGACCTTCTTGAGGCCCTAAGATCAATTCCAGTTAAGAATTCTCGACGAATTATGTATGAGTATCTCTTAATAAAAGACCTTAATGATACTCAAGAAGATATTGATGGGCTTATTGAAAACCTTCCTAAGAAGGAATCAAAGATTAATATTATTCCTTTTAATGAATACCCAGAAAGTAAGTTTAAGCGCCCAAGCGATGAACATATTGAATGGTTTCAAAGATCTCTACAAGCAGCAGGACTTACTTGTACCGTTAGAGAGACAAAAGGTGATGATATCTTAGCAGCTTGTGGCCAATTAAAAACACAATACGAAAAACTTAATTTGCCTTCTCAGAAGTAGTTTCTTCTTTAAGCTCCCAGCCTCCTCCGAGTGCCTTATAGAGATTTACATAAGCGATGAGATTATCTTGCTTTATACTTATATAATTAAGTTCACTTTCAAAAAGCGCTCTTTCACTGTCAAGTACCTCAAGGAAACTAGTCACACCATTATTATAACGATTTAAAGAAATCTTCTTAGCTTCCCTAAGGGCCAATACCTGCTCTCTGAAGTTAATGGATTCACGATTAATCGTATTAACTGCAACAAGAGAATCTTCGACATCTCGAAATGCCCCTAGAACTATTTGTTTATAAGAATAGAGTAATTGTTTGTACTGTGCTTTTTCCACATCAATCAAATCAAGATTTCGTCCCCACTGAAACAGAGGCCCAACTAAATTCGCTCCTAGGTTCCATATAAATTCACCGCTAAAAGGATTAAAGCTACTATCTGAATTTCCAGCAACACCTGTTAAGCTAATTGTTGGAAAGAGATTGGCCTCGGCCACTCCTATTTCTGCATTTTGGGCCCTAAGACTTGCTTCGGCCTGGGCAACGTCTGGCCTTCTTCTAAGTACATCAGAGGGGATTCCGATAGGAATATCAGGCACCATCATCGCCTGTGTTATGTCTTGGGTTACTTTTATCTTAAGCTTACCTGGATTATGGCCTAGTAGAATACGAATAAGATTTTCACTGGCAATAATCGCCCTTTCAAATCGAGGGACTGATGCTTTTGCAAAAGATAATTGTGCCTGGGCCTGATTTAAGTCAAACTTAGAAACAGTTCCATTGTAGAATCGTGCCTTAACAATTCGATAGGACTCTTCCCTTGTATCGACTGTTGCCTTAGCTATTTTTAAAGAAACCTTATTCTTTAATAATTGAAAGTATGCTGTAGCAATTGCAGCACTTACTTGTAGTCGAACTGAGTCATAAGCATACGTAGTGGAAAGTAGCTGGCCACGGGCCGCTTCGTTAGCATTTCTAAGCTTTCCCCAAAAATCGATTTCCCACTGAACGGAAGCAGTAAGAAATGATGACTCAACAGAGTCTGGAAATACTGCACCTTGAGAATAATTGCCCTTTTGGAAATTACCTTGATAATTGAATAAAGGATATAAATCCTTCTTTTTAAATCCATAAAAAGCTGCCGCTTCTTCTATTCTGGCCAATGCAATCTTAATATCTAAATTTTGCTTTAATCCAATAGCGACTAATTTTGACAATTGTTTATCATTAAAGACCTCCCACCACTGTTCATTCATTTGAATATCTTTCTTGTTATTGTCATAGCGATACTTAGAGGGAGCAGGCATATCAGGACGTTTATACTCAGGGCCAACAGCGCAACCAAATAAAACTAGTAAGAATAAAGAAAGAGATATTCTATTCACTATCCTTCTCCTTCTTCTCATAACCAAATAACTTGCCAATAAAGACGAAGAGCATGGGATAGAGGAAGATTCCAATAACAGTAGCAATAGTCATACCTCCTAACAGAGACATTCCCATTACTTTTCGAGATTCCGAACCTGTCCCGGTAGCAAAGACCAGAGGTAGAACCCCTAAGATGAAAGAGACGGCCGTCATAAGAATTGGCCTTAAACGCTGTTTGGCCGAATCCATTGCTGAATCAAATAAGCTCATCCCTTCTTCTCTAAAATTGATATTAGCAAATTCAACAATGAGAATTGCATTCTTTGCGGCCATTGCTATAAGCATAACGAGGGATACTTGCATAAAGACATTATTTTCGTAGGTATTGCTAAAAAGACGGGCCAGATAAACAAAGAGCATTGCTCCAAAAATCGCAAAAGGTGTGCCTAGTAGAATACTAAGAGGTAGAGACCAGCTTTCATATTGGGCAGACAAAATGAGGTAGACAAAAATCAGAGCAAAAACAAATACAATTGCACCTGAGCCTTGTGATCTCTTTTCTTGAAAGGACATATTTGACCACTCATAGCCCATCCCTTCATCTAGTGTTTGGCGTGCAACTTCCTCCATAACCTTAAGAGCTTGGGCCGAAGAGTAACCAGCAGCAGGACTACCAGTGATTTCGATCGAGCGGTATAAATTGTAGCGAGTGATATAATCTGGGCCACTGCTTTCTTTAACTGTCACGATTGAAGAGAGAGGGATTTTGTCTCCACTCCTATTGACGACATAGAAAGTTGAAAGTTTTGATCCATCGAGACGATATTGTGGCTCGGCCTGGATATAGGCCTTATACAATTTACCAAATCGATTGAAGTCATTAACATAAGAGCCACCTAGAAAGGCCGAAAGAGTCACATAGATATCATTTAAGCGAATCCCCATTTTCAGTGCCTTTTCACGATTAATTTCAATTAATTTCTGTGGAACAGATGCCTTAAATGTCGTAAAGACCTGTGATAATTCTGGTCTCTTATTAGCAGCGGCAATAAGCTTTTGGGCATTTGAATATAACTTTTCAACAGATGTCCCTAAGCGGTCTTGAAGCATGAAGGTGAAACCCGAACCGTTACCAAGGCCAGGAATAGCAGGAGGACTAAGGGCAAAGATTTGAGCTTGTGGAAACTTTGTAAAGAAGACTCCATTTGCTTTTCTAACGGCCATATTCAGATCCACGCTTCGCTCACTCCAGTCTTTTAGTTGGGCAATAACAAAAGCTGAATTAGTTGACTTTGCACCGGATAAAATAGAGAAGCCCACAACAGAGGTCACAAATTGGATTTCTTCAAATTTCATCAAAGTGTCTTCAACTTTTGAAACCACTGCATCGGTTCTTTGCAGTGAGGACGCCTCTGGAAGTTGAACATTGATAAAGTAGTAGCCCATATCTTCAACTGGAATAAAGCCCGCCGGTAGGTACTTCCCAATAACTGCGATACAGCCAGTAAGAATCAAGATAAATAAGAATCCCCTCTTTGTTCTTCGTGCAAAGACTTCAGTTAAGTTCATATAACTTTTTGATGAGCGATCAAATGCCTTATTAAAAAGATGAAAAAAACCGCCCAGAATACCTGAGTACTCCTTTTTCTCTTTTAATAAAAGAACACAAAGAGCAGGTGACAAAGTCAAGGCATTAACAGAGGAAATACAAACAGAGACAGCGATTGTGATTGCAAATTGCTGATATAATAATCCAGTAATACCGGCCATTCCAGCAACAGGAACAAAGACGGCCACAAGAACAAGGGTTGTGGCAATAACCGCACCAGTTACTTTTCTTATGGCCTCAGTCGTTGCTGTCTTCACGTCCATTCCATTTTCAATATTTACTTGTACAGCTTCAACCACAACAATGGCGTCATCGACAACAATTCCAATGGCCAAAACCAGGCCCAATAGTGACAAAGTATTTATTGAAAACCCTAAAAAAGGAAAGAAGATAAAAGCCCCAATAAGAGATATCGGTATCGCAATCGTCGGGATCAAGGATGCACGCCAGTCTTGAATAAAAATAAAGACGACAAAGATAACAAGAAGAAGAGCGACAACTAAAGTAATGACAATTTCTTTAATACCCGCCGTAATCGGTAGAGTTGAATCATATGAAACTTGATAGGACATCCCAGGAGGAAACTTCTTGCTTAATTCATGAATCGTCTTTTTCACGTCGTTAGCTAATTCAACACCATTGGCGCCAGGGGCCTGATAAATCGCCACAAGAGCAGATGGGTCAGCATTGACACGAGCGAATGCTTCATAATTTTCGACCCCCAATTCAATACGGGCCACATCACTTAAAAAAACCTGTGATCCATTCTCATTTGTGCGAACAACAATTTCTCCAAACTCTTCTGGGGTCTGTAATCGATCTTGCATCTTTACACTATAGGTAAAGTCGGTTCCTTTCGGAGCTGGCTCAGCACCAAATTTTCCTCCGGGAACAATCACATTTTGCTCTCTAACAGCATTTAAAATCTCTGGAACAGTGAGGCCGTACTTTGCAAGTAACTCAGGTCTTATCCAAAATCGCATCGAATAATCACTAGAGCCGAGCATATCAACCCTACCGATTCCCTTAAGCCTTGCTAAGACATCTTTGATGTTGAGAATTCCATAATTTGAAAGAAACTCTCGGGAATAACGATTATTCTCACTTGTAAGCGTGATAAACATGAGCATCGTTGGAAGAGACTTTCTAGTATTCACCCCTAGCCTCTTTACTTCTTCGGGAAGTTTGGCCGTAGCAGAAGCAACGCGATTTTGGGTAAAAACTGTATTCATATCTGGATCAGATCCAACTTCAAATGATGTTGAAATATTAATCGTTCCATCATTTGCATTAGTGGATTTCATATATAGCATATTATCAACACCGTTAATTTCCTGTTCTAATGGCGAAGCAACAGAACTTTCCATATTCATTGCATTTGCACCAGTGTAGGCCGTCGTGACAGAGACCACAGGAGGTGTGATATTTGGGTATTGTTCAGTGGCCAAGTCAAGAATAGAGATTCCACCAAGAATGAGGGTAAAGAGAGAGATGACAAATGCAAAAATTGGTCGCCTAACAAAGAAGATATGCTTTTTATCATCATGATGATTCATAAGGTCTATCCTAATTTTGCTTAAATTTAACAGATGCCTGCATAGGAGCAACAAGCATTCCGTCTCTTACCTTTTGGAGTCCTTCATAAACAATGGTATCCCCCTCATCGAGCCCATTTACGATGATCCAAAAACCATTTATTTTTCGTCCAACAGTTACATTTTTAATTTGAACTTTATTTTTCTTATCCACGACAGCAACTTGATAGATTCCCTGTAACTCCGTTACACACCTTTGTGGAACAAGAATTGCTTCATCTGACGTTGCTACTTTTGCGCGTACGGTAGCAAATAGACCGGGCCTTAAGATTCCCTCAGGGTTTGGAAATGTTGATTGAATAAGAATTGTTCCAGTTGAAGGGTCCACATTACGATCAAGAAAATCGATTTTACCTTTATGAGGATACTCAACACCATTTGCTAGGATAAGTGATAATTCAATATTTCTCGTACTCTGTGCACTGGCCTTATCTCGTCTAAGATGAATTACATCCAGATAAGTATTTTCAGAAATAAAAAATTCAACACGTACATTTTCAAGAGACGAAACAGTATTTAGATCACTATTATTTGAGTTGCTTCCAACCAGATCTCCTACTTTATAACGAGTTTTACCAATAACACCTTTAATTGGAGAATAAACTTTAGTGTATCCAAGACGAACCTTAACTGATTCGAGATTAGCTTCTTCGGCTTTTAGTGCTGATTTCGCAGCATTGTAGCTTGCAATTGCAGCATCCAAATCGGATCTTGCCACAGCATTCTGCTGTGTTAGAGGTCGAATTCTTCGAAGGTCATTTCTTGTTTTAACGACTTGGCTTTGGGCCTTTGCAACTCGTCCCATTTGCTCCTGAACAGCGGCTTGATAACTATCTGACTCAATTTCATAAAGAAGCTGATCTTTATCGACGAACATACCTTCACGAAACTTTATGGATCTAATATATCCCTCAATACGAGCGCGAATAACAATATCCTTCTCTCCATAAACTTGTCCGACAAAAGTATTATAGAGAGATACTGTTTCAGGCTTAACGAGATAAACTTCAACAGTTGGAGGTGAAAAAATCACTCTATCTTTTTGACAAGAGATTAGAATAATCAAGAATGAAAGGACTAATAAAATTAAATTCGATTTGATCACTTAATACCTCTTTTGGTTTCAAATGAGCCTATCGATTATCTATGACTTTATGTTAAGAGAGATCTGGATAAGAAATTCTTAATTAGATCAAAGAGTCTTTTACAATCTCTAAAATATCCTTAACTAATAAAGAATTCTTCTTCTCGACACGATAAACCAGAGAGATTTGATCCTTAACAATCGGAGAATTACTTATAGGAACTAGATTCTTATAATTAGAGGCCACTCGGCTTGGAAGAAGGCCAATCCCAACTCCCTCGTGTGTCAGCTTTGCAATAACTTCTAAATTATCACTTTCAATATGTCCGTCAACGAAGATTGAGTTATCTTTTAACTTCCTCAATAAGTCCTGACTTTGTGCCAATTGAGGGTTGTATATTAATTTATCATTTTTTCTCTTTGGGCGGGCCGATTCAAATAACTTAACTTCATCTATTCCCATTTCATTAATAATTAAATCAGGGTGCTTGATAGGATTAACCACTATTCCAAAATCCACTTCAAAATTGATCACCTTGCCAGCAATCACACGAGAAGAGTCATGTATGAGATTAAAATTCAGACGTGGAAACTTCTCATAAATCAATGGAAGAATATTAGGAAGGGAGTAAATTGCAACTGAAGGATGTATACCAATTTTAAACTCTCCAACAATATCCCCGCCTTCTTGGTTAAAGATATTTTTAGCATCTTGCCAGTCTTGCAAAAGCTTATTGGCACGATGATGAAACTCTTCTCCAAACTTTGTATGTTCGATACCACTTTTTAGACGAATAAAAACAGGCGCACCAAGTTCTTCCTCTAGTCGCTTTATCGAATAACTTAGAGCTGGCTGAGTTAAGCCTAGCTGCTCAGAAGCTCGAGTTACATTCTTTAATTCTGAAACTACGATAAAATTTCTTAAATCATCTAATTTCAATGACATCTCACACCTACTTTATAATTTCACTAATTAGTTTCTTATAATCCATACCAGCTAACTTTGCGGCCATCGCAAACTCATCTTTACAGGCAACGTTGGGATTTGGATTGGCCTCAATAATATAAGGCTCTCCCTCAGGACAAACTCTTAAATCAAGACGAGCATATCCTGTTAGCTCTAAAACCTTATAAGCTCTTTTACATATTTTTATAATTTTATCTTCCAACTCTTTTGTAATTAATGCCCGGCCTGTTTCGATCCCTTTTTCTTGACGGTACTTCATGCTCCACTTTGCTTTTTCAGAATAGAGCTGAGCGAGAGGATTATCTATATTATTAAAAGAAAGTTCCAAAACAGGGAGGACCTTCAACCTCTTTACTCCCATAACTCCAACAAAGAATTCACGTCCTTCAATAAATTCTTCAACGATTACATCTTCATCGTACTTATCCATAAGATAAATAATTCTTTCGATTGCCTTTTCTGGTGTTTTAACGATTGAAGCAGAACTGATTCCCAAAGAAGCATCTTGATAAAGACATTTTACAATAAGTGGAAATTTCAATTTCTTTGATATCTTTGTCACCTTGGCCTTAGAACGACTTGTAAAAACCTGAAAGCCTGGAGTTTTAATTCGGTGATAAGAAAGCAGTTTTTTTGCTAGGGCCTTATCTCTTGCAATCATAAGCCCTCGAGGGTTGGCTCCAGTATACTTAACTTTTAGTAACTCTAAATACGAGACAACATTTTGATCTAAAAGAACCTTACCATCAAATTCTTCTAAAAGATTAAAAACAATATGGGGCCTGAATTCATCGATGGCCTCTCTTAATGGTAGAAGGTCTGAATAAACACCTACGACTTTAACCTCATGACCAAGGCTATCAAGTGTTGATATAACATTGTATTCCGTTATCCACGGCTTAAACTCAAATTCTTCTTTTTGCTTATCTTCTTTAGAAATATTTTCAGGTGGGATGAGATCCGAGTGAACAAGTACTAAGACCTTTTTCTTTCTTTTATTGCTTCTTAATTTTTGGCTCACATGACTATCCTGTCACGCCCCTCCTTAAAATATTTATTAGCATGTGATAAAACAATCTCATGAATAATTTGAGGGCCGCACTTTTCTGAAATCATAAGTTTCTTCTTATTAGAAATATTTTCCAGATCATTTACAACAGATTCTATTTTATATTGATATTCTTTTGTCATCAAGGAGATATCCCTCACCAGATCCTTTCTTAAGCTACCTATAATCTTATCGAGTTCAACACCGGTAGTCTCATTCTGACTAAGATATTGTTGAATATGTTGGATACTTCGACGTGCCTGCGAACTTTTACGAAGCTTTCTTCTTTTTTGGAGTAAATACTCTCTTACAGTTAATTCACTTTCATCAATGCTATCAATTTCTTTGTAACAAATAACATTAGGCTTCTTATTACTTAATGATTTCATCAAGTGATCAACATACTTCAATTTTTTAAGTGCTGGCCAATTTTCATAAACACGCTTCCAATTAGAACGTGGTGTAAGCCACACAGAAAATGTCTCAGCAAAATCTTCTTCTGGATGCGCCTGCGCATAGTTATCTTCTAGATGATAAACATACTTTTTAGAAAATTTCTTTGCCCCATATGAAGAAGGATAAGATTTATCGTGATCACCAAATATGGTTTTACGACTCTTTTCGTCTTTTAAAAAATAAGCATTATCCATAACGTGGCCGCACTCATGTCTCATGAGTTTCATAAACCAGTCACGGCCTTCACCCTCACAAACTCCAGTGAATTCTTTTTCTAGCTCAATTAGTTTTGGATGCATTAAAGAGAATGGAATAGCAATTCCAGAAATTGCTTCGGGACAAAACCACTCATCACTTAACCAGACTTTTGGCCTGACAAGTAGTTTCTTAGCGTCTAGCTCACGTTCTAGTTGTTCAAGACAAGGAGCAAATTTACTTCTTTCAAAGCAAATATCCAGCTCCCATAATTGAGCATTGAGAATGTCATCGCGACACGCATGTTCTAAATTCAATTTAATCATATCAATCTCTTCAAGGTAGGGCCGATTATAGCCCTAACCGGAAGAAATTAAAGAGATAATGAGGACCTATGAATTATTTATCAACTCATAAGTCGTTAATACAAACTTGGCCATTACGGTTGATTTTGATCTTGAAATCAACACCTTTAATTTTTGCACGAATATGGGATAAATGCGTATTGATAGTCTTATTTGTGACGACAACTGGGCCCCACGTCCCTAGAACTAACTCCTCAAGAGTGTAGATACGTTTTTGACTAGAAATTAAAAAGTTTAGAACTTTAAATTCCGTCTTTGTTAATGAAACTTCCTCTTCATTGACAAAAACCGCCTTCGTGCTGGTGTTGATTCGCAAATTACGAAATCCAATCCACTCATTTTGAAAAACAAATGACATTTTCTTCTCTCCTCCCCCTTAATAAACTAGATTAAGTGGAAGTTAGATATTTCTCAAGATGTAAAATCAATAAGTTACGAATCTTATCGCCGCTAACAAAAATAAGTTTATTTAGGCTAACAATTACGGTTATTTGACGCTTTTTTCTTTAGAGGTCGTGCAAACAAATCTGATTATTGCGATTAATACGTATTCTAAAATCAACGCCTTTTGTTTTATGTCTTAGATGAGTCAGGTGAGTATTGACAGTTTTATTTGCCACTTCAACATCTCCCCAAATATATTCAACTAGTTGCTCGCGTGGGTAGATCCTTTTTCCACCATTTAGCAAAAAGTAGAGAATTTTATACTCTGTCTTGGTTAATTCGACCTTGCGCTCATCAACAAATGCGACTCGCTTTTCTGGATCGAGAGATAAGTTTCGAAAGCTTAGCTGCTTTTCTACTTGGGCCTTGTCATTATCAAAAGCGTGCATAATTATTCTCCTCTAAAGCTATACTTGAGAGAAGTTTATTCCATTGAACAAGTCCATGTTTTTGAGGTAAAAAAAGACACGTAAAGAATATTCAGTTATTAATTATTATTAATCAAAAGATAAGAGTTATTCATGAAAAATAAGAAGGCACTCTTTTGGAGTGGAGGCTTAAGCTCTCTAAGTTGCTTAAAACATTTAATTAAAGATGGTAACCCAAAGAGTGAAATCGTTCTCATTACTCTACTTTCAAAAGAGGGTAACGAAGTTGGTTATACAGGAATACCTGAAGAGATCATTTCCCTCCAGGCCAGGTATATGGGAATAAAACTTGTTAGGCTGTATAACGATGAAATGAGTAAAAAGGTCATAAGTAAGCTAAGTGAACAAGGTTACGAGTTCCACAGTGGTCAAAGAAATGAAGATTTTGCAAAGCAATCGATTCTCTCTAATACCAAAATTAAGACACCTTTAATGGGCACATCGTATACAAAGCTTCTCGAAGACCAAAACAACCGAGCGATACTTACAAGTGTTGACCGTGAAGACCATCAACGCTTTCTTGGCAAAGAACTTAAGGATATTGATATAAAGTTTGATGAGATGGATATTGATACATTTGTTATCTTTGATCCCCTTATGCGAATTCGAATTCCATTTTCAAAAAATATCATTGTGCAAAAGGATAACCATTTTATCTGTAAAATAAGAAATGTCTGATGCTATAGCATCAACGTGAACTTTGAGGTTTCTTTAACATTAGCTCCATACTTGCTTGCCCCTTCGACAATATAATCAGTAGTGATCATATTTGGAGGTTGTATGAAGAATAAAAAGAAATTCTTATTTGTAGGTGCGCGAATTCTCATGGGTGCGACCTTACTCTTGGCAGGCGTCACCCCGGGACTAGGCCTGCTCACGGAATCTCAGTTCACACCAGAAGCTTTGTCCTTTATTAATTCCCTTCAGGATACAGGTTATCTATACTACATGATCAAAGCTCTTGAAATTGTACTTGGAACGATGTTCTTACTTAATCTATTCGTTCCACTGACGGCCGTAATAACTGCTCCACTGGTTATTAATATTCTATTCTTTGAGCTCTTTCTTTGTAACTCGTATCTTATTGCACCAATTATCCTTATTGTATGTGAGTTTATGGTTTACCGCGAGCATCGAAAATTATTTAATTGGCTCTTTAAATATCAGATACACACCCATACAAATGATCTCGATGCACCTGATATGATAATTCTCTCAGATTTAAAGGAGAAAGACCCTAAGGTGTATAAGAGTGTTGTCGATTCACAGTACTATCACAATATTTGATATCAATTAAACTCGGCCTATTATCTGTTTATTGACAGATAATGGGCTTCTTGTAACTATCTTCTCTAATACATACAGTACAAAAGGTGAACTCTGTGAAATTCAGAGACTGTCCCGCAACGGTAAGAGTCCGAGCCCTTCAATATTTCTTATGTCTCGGAGGAAGATCATAAAAACATTATTTTATTACGCCACAGCATTTCTACCATTAACTTCAATTGCACAAATATCCATTAAGGCCACAAAGCTTGAAACGAGCTCAGAACGTGTAACTAGTGCCATCACTGTTATTACTCGTGAAGAGATTGAAGATACAGATGCCACGACATTACAGGAGCTACTACAAAGTAAGGCCAGCATTTTTATCGGACAGACAGGCCAAATTGGAGCTGCTTCAAGTTTACGACTTCGTGGTTTACCGACAGGCTTTTCGAAGGTTCTCATTGATAATATCGAGCTTACAGATCCAACAGATATCAATAACTCATACCAAATTAACCATATCAACTTGGATAATATTGAAAGTATAGAGATACTAAAAGGTAGTCAGTCAATTCTGTACGGCTCTAATGCAATTGCAGGTGTTTTAAAAATTAATACGAAAAAAGGTATTAAGAGCTCAAGAGTTGGTGCTGAGTACGGTAGTTATAATACAGCAAAGATTACGGCCCAAACCAGCGGACATATGGAAAGGTTAAATTACGGATTCAACTTTTCTTACCTACGTTCTGATGGATACTCTTCAGTCAATGAAGACAGGCTAACAAATGCTGAAGATGACTCTTATAAGAATCTTAGCTTCTCTTTAAATACAAGCTACCTCATTAATAACCAACTTGAGTTAAACTACCAAGCTCAATTTATCGACTCAGAAATTGAAATTGATGGATTCAATTTTGTACCTCCATTTAATCCAATTGATGTCGCTGATAACGATCTAAATAAGTACAATCAGTACAATAATTTCCTCAGTCTTAACTATAATAGTTCAGATGAAAGGTTTACCCTTATTCCTAGTATCAGGTACTCAACAATTAGGAGAGAAGACCCTCAAGGCTTCACTCCTCTATTTCGCGGAGAAGAAACAGATATTAAACTCGATGCAACTTATGAATTTTCAAAGAGCTTAAATTCTTTCTATGGTGCTCAATACCTTAAGCAAGATGATCTTACTCTTGGTAACTATAGTGAGTTATTCTCAATCTATACGACATTCAATTATGCATATAATGATTGGTTTTCAGATTTAGGACTTCGCTTCGACAAATTTTCTACATTTGATCTAAATACTATTGCAAGCTTTGGTCTTGGTTATAACTTCACAAGAGAGTTATCTCTTAAAGGTCATTTATCAAGTGGATACAAACTTCCGACGCTCTATCAAATAGCTAATCAACTTGAAATGCTTGATCCAACAGACAGTATCAATAGTGAACTAACTCTCTCGTATAAGAAAATTACTTATCAAGCAGAACTTACGATATTCAACTATGACCTTAGAAATCAAATTGATTACGATACGATTAAGATGGGTTACTTAAATATTGCAAAATCACAAATTCAAGGAATCGAATTTAATTTCAACAAAGAATTTCAAAACTCATTTAGTCTTGCAACATCAATAACGATTCAGAAGGCCACAAATAAAATAACTGACTCTGATCTTGCTAGAACGCCAGAAGCACTGGCAAATCTTGAGTTCGGCTATCGAATTAATGATAATCAAAGAATTACAAATTGGTGGCAATACGTAGGAAAACGAGAGGACTTTGGAAGCATGCCTTCCTATGTGATTGGAAACATCAACTACGAATATCAAAACTTTAATTTCAAAATAATAAATATTCTCGATAAGGATTATGAGAATATTCGCTACTACGGGACAATGGCCCGTAGTTACTTCCTAGGCTACAAGCTCGATTTTTGATGATATTTCTTTACCATTGCAATTGCGATGGTAAAGAAAATTATTGATCCAATATTTAAAATATAGAAGAAGTTAATCGCATTCTTTGCACCATAGTTATCTGCAATGGCACCAAATATAAAGTGCATAATTGCGATACTTACACCGATATAACTCATGGTTTGAGCAAGAACGACATGGTTCTTCTTTGGAAAGTTATTTGAAACCCAATCAACGATAACAGGGAAACAAAAAGACATAAATAAAGCGGTCATCGGATAGAATATATGATGAACTCGCCCTAAGCTAAAACAAATAAGGCTAGATACCAGTGAAATGTAAATCAAACGATTCGATGATAATTTGATATTTAAGAAGGCAAACCCTAACCTCCCCAACATTAAAAATAGAAAGAAGTAAGATAGGTAATTATTAGCGATAATATCTGAGTACTCATGGGCCTCTACCAGATAGAACTTTAATCGCGACGAAAGCATGATTTCAGATGCGACATAGAATCCTGCAAATAGGCCAATCATAAGATTCATTAAGAAAGCATTTGGCATTGATCCATGATTTTCTTTTATTTCTTCATGGTGTGTATCATCCACGAAGAAAGAGTAGATAAAAACCAAAGCACATGGAATTAGTAAGAATTTAAAAAATTGAATCCAATCTGAGTTTAAAAAATAAAATAGAGAAAGAATTTGGGGGGCCATCAATGAGGCCACTCCGTAGACACCATGAAGTCCAGATAAATAGCGCCTTTTATGCTCGGATGGTGCTCCATTATCAACCATGAAATTCATTGTTATTCCAGTAATCCCAAAGCCAAATCCGGCCCAAGCTCCAAAGAATAAACTCAAGTCAAAGTTGAGAAAGTCTCCACCAAGTCCAATTCCAAAAGTCCCTATTCCCATCATGACCATGGCCATGCGAGTTGCCCTAACAGGGCCAAAGCTTGGCAGCCAAAAAGACGTTGTCAGGTAAGCAATAAAAGAAGTAATCGACATTAAGGAAAAGATTAACGATCCCTTATCAGGTCTGATTTGAAAATATTGCAATAGCTCAGGGTAGATACTTCCGCGTCCATTATCAATAAGACTTAACGCCACAAGTGACAGATATCCGAGCGAGACATAACCAAAATTTTTCAAATCAACTTCCTTCTAATTCAAATTAAGCAATAAGTGTCTTATCTTTGAATAGAATCCAAAGCTGGTGAATTGCTCTTGTCGCAGCAAGGTGAAGCCTCTTTCTTGCTGTATTATTTGCAGGATAAAGATCCTTATCACAGTCTGGAATAATTACGTAATCAAATTCAAGACCTCTAATTTGCTCAACAGTTGTCACATCAACACCTGGCCTTAGAGAAAAATTCTCATCAAGAACAAGTCTAATACTTCCCACTTCTTCAATCTCAGAATAAAGTTCTCTTGCAATACTCTCTTTCGAACAGATGATTGCAATTGATGCTTTAGGCTCACGATTCATAAGTTCAACTAGTGCACTACTAATTAGCATCGAAGCATGCTCAAGATGTTGAACAGAAGTTTCAATAATTGGTCCACCATCTCTCTTCGATTCAGGAAGTTCTTTTGGCGCCAGAGGTCCAAGAACCTTATGAGCAAAAGAAACAATTTCTTTTGGAGAACGGTACGAAACATTAAGTTCTTCAACTTGCATATCATCCACATCAAGTTCAAGTGTATGACAAACGTCATGCCATGAAGTGAACTCAAATGTGCTATCAATCTGTTGAACACTATCCCCTGCAATTGTGAAGTTTCCATCTTGATGTTTAATTTGTCCTAACATCACAAGTTCTGACTTCGACAACTCTTGGGCCTCATCCAGGAAGATATGGCGATAAGACTTAAACTCACGGCCAAAGTACTTCAGGTGACCAAATTGCTTAACAATCAAATAATTAAATAATGGGAGATCATACTTATCCACAAATCCTGAAAGGTCTTGTCCATGATTGGCGTAATCAGAGTCTTTATCTAGGCCTTGAATTTGTTTTGCTGTATAGAATTTTAAGTCATTTAACATGTGAGTCGTTACCATACGATTTGTCATCTCAGGCAACTTCTCCATAAGCTTCGCATCAGAGAAGATATTTAGAAGCTCTTCTCTTACATTCTTGAAGCCATTTAAGATTTTTTTCACTTCAACTTTTAAAAGTGGATCACGTGTATTTTCATAAAGATTCTTCACACGTACATATAGAGGACGAGTGCGATTCTTTGTAAAAAACTCAAGATCAGTTCCCTTAAGTTTCTTCTCAATACTCAATTCTTTTGCAGCTAGATATTCATCCACTAACTCTAGAAGTTTAGGATTTCTCTTAATTGTTGCAATTGAATCAAGTGGGTTATCCTCAATCTTTTTAGGAACTGAGCGCATATTTTGAAAGACAATCTTTTTAATTAGATCATCAAGTGTTGAAACTCGTACTTTCTCAAGTTTTGATTCAACTAATAGCTTCTTTGATAATTTCACAAGACCATTATTTGGCACGATAACCATGACCTCTTCTTGGCGAATCCCATCTTCACGACAAAGTTTTGCAATTCGATAAAGAGCAACTGTCGTCTTACCAGAACCAGCTCCTCCTGTGATAAGCAGAGGCTTCTTAGCACTTTGATTAACAAGGTCATACTGAGTCTTATCAAGAAGAGAGATTACTTCAGGGCCATCAAATCCAGTACGGCCACTGCCAAGGCCCTGGTTAGCACTTCCTTCACCACCAGCTAGTTTTTGAGCTGACTCATTAAGTGAGATCCACTCATTTTCTCTAAGAACATTAGTGTTTCCTTCTCGGTCAATTCTAACCAGTTGTTTTTCTCTAACAGTTAGAATTGATTTCTCTAGAATATGACCTTCAATAATTCGATCATCTAAATCGAAATCAAAATCATCTCCTTCTCCGTACTGGTAAAAGATACGTGCCATAGGAGACTTCTTCCAATCGATGATTTTAAATTTTAATTCTTTATGTGAGAAAGGCGTATGACCAATAAGAAAATCCTTAAGCTTTCCATTTTGTTTAATTTTAAAATGGCCAAAGAATGGAGATTCAATATTTGGTAAACTTTGGTGTTGCTCATAGCGATCAGCAAGTTGGTTTAGAAGGTTCATCTGCTGGATAATTCCAGGAAGATCATCTTCTTTACAGTTAAGAGACTCGTCTCTCAGGGCCTTTATATTCTCTGCAATATCGGCCAATGCTGCAGCATTCAAATCTGGGACTCTATCAATTAAATCAACGGTTTGCGTAAGGAAATCATTAATTTTTTGAATATATTTTTGATTTACTAATTCACTCATTCTTTATTTGCCTTTAATCATCTAGCTTGTTAGTGTTGAACTTTATTTACTATATTAATAATCAACAATTAGAGGGCCCTATTATGCCAAAAGTTATCGGATTTCACTACACATTAACGAACTCAAAGAACGAAGTTTTAGACAATTCTGCTGAACATGGCCCACTAGTTTTCTTAGAAGGTGTTGGTCAAATCATTCCAGGTCTAGAAAAAGAGATCGTCGCAATGAATATTGGTGATAAGAAAGTTATCAATGTACCAGCTGCTGACGCATACGGTAACAAAAATGATGAATTAGTAATCACTGTTCAACGCTCACAATTTCCAGAAGATGCACAATTAAATATCGGTGACGTATTTCAAGTTAACCAAGATCAAGGTCTTCCTCCATTTGCAGTTATTGCAATTGAAGGCGATGAAGTTACTTTAGATGGTAACCACCCTCTTGCAGGTGAAGATCTAAACTTTGATATCGAAATCACTGAAGTAAGAGAAGCGACTGAAACAGAAGTTGCCCATGGTCACGCTCATGGACAAGGTGGATGTGGTCACTAATCAATCTTTACCTTTCTTAAGTTAAAAGATCGCATAGATCCTTACTAAAATTAATTTATCGATTATTGATTTGAGTGAGGATCTATGTGGGGTTTAAATTTAAGAAAGTCTCTCGCGTCTTCTCTATGTGCGAGTTCATTTCTTTATTCTAATTCAATTTCAGCAAAGAACCTCGGTGATAATTTTGAGCTATACGGAAAAATTTCAATGGCGGCCATTGGCCAAGCCGGAGCTCAGTCATTAAATAATAACTCTTCTCGATTTGGGTTTAAATATAAGAGAGATGACCTACTCGAGAAGTTCACCACTGGTCTTCGTGCTGAGTTTGGAATCAATACCAGCAATACGAGCCAAAATATACAGAGTATCCCGAACACAACGGGACGATTTCAAGTAGACAATACTAGCGACCGGCCCTTCTCAACGAGGCTTGCTTATCTTTGGATAGAGAGAGGAGATTTTAATGCAACTCTTGGGAAGAACTGGTCTGTCTGGTATGACGTTACAGAAATGACTGACATTTTTATGGTTACGGGAGCCTTCGCCTCCTCTACCTACACGGCCAACAGTGAAGTCATTGGGACATCACGCGGCGTCGATCTCTTAGAGGCCCGCTACAAACTTGGTGACTTTCACTTTGGTGCACAGACAAAATTTACTGGTGATGAAACCGCTGACTATGACTCTGATGGAGATGGTATTGACGATGCTATCCTTACCCTTGAGCACTCGATTGCTGCTTCTCTTCGCTATATCAAAAAGAATTTTAAAATTGGTCTCGCTGCCATAAATCTCAATTCAAATAATAATGGAATTGAACATGCTAAGCTGTCGGTAACTGCTGGTACTCAATACTATTTTGATCATCTCTTTCTTGCGGCAATTTACGGTGATACTAAAGATCTTGAACTCATTGATGGAAGATTTGTTACTTCTGAAAATATCGAGGCCATTCTTGGTTGGCGCTTTAATCTATATCACCAAGTTATGTTTGGTTATAATTGGCAAATTTCGGATGAAAAAGGACTCGATGATTATGAGATGTCTAAGATACTTGGTTCTTATATTTTCACTAACGGTCTTTATCAATTAGGAATGGAATTTGTTTTAGATGATAGCGTGGAAGCAAATGGAATGCGCCCAAAGAACCATCAGTTCATTTTAGGCGCAACCATGTATTTCTAATAGTTTTCTGGTGGTACTTTTTTGAATATGAAGGCCGGAATAACACTCGAAACAAGAGTGTAAATAACCAGACCTGAAATAATCTCTAATGGAACTTCAAAGCGCTCCTTAGCAATTTGGGCCATAACTAAACCAAAAATAAGAGTTGGCAGAAGTGAAACCGTAATCTCCTTACGATCTGGCCAGAAATCCTGCATAAAGAATTTCATATTCGAATATGTATTAAAGATTCTTAATGGAATGAAGATCCCCAAGAAGGCCAATCCAATATATAGTCCTTCCAGTGTGAACAGATCTTCAGTAAAGCCTACACCGGCCTTAAAGAAGTAAAATGGGATAAAGAATGAAAAGAACATCTGTAAGTTCTTTAAGATTTCTTCTGACTTTTCAGACTTACCAAAGTGCTTAAACTCAGTAGCAATAAAACCAACGATAAAGGCCCCAACAAGATAATATGTTCCAATCTTCTTTGTGATCACCCCACAAATTAGGGCAGTAAGAATTAAGAAGCCAACTTCTGAGTCTTTAGAATATGGAGCGATATATTTAAAAAATAATTTATATGCAAGTGGTAAAAGGACACAAAGTGCTACTAAAACTAAAGTTGAGCTCCCAAGGTTTGCTAAACTCTCCGACTGAAGAGTAATAAATAGAAGTAAAATAGCAGAAATTTCTTTAGAGATTGCTTTTGAACGAATCCAATACTCTTGCCTTTCACTAAAGCCATAATTTTTAAGTGAGTTTAATATAAAACCTGTTGAGGGAGTCATAATACCTAGAGCAATTAGAGTTGCAGCACGAAAACTAATTGAAAAGAAAAAGTGAATACCGAAGGCAACAATTAGTGTAATGGACATCATCTGAGTTACACCAAGAAGTAATTCTTTCCAATTTTGTTTTAGTTCAGCATATTCTACTTCGAAACCAGCAAAGAGAAATAATGATGTAATACCTAAGCGAGAAAGCATCAGAAGAAAGTCATCTCCTTGAAACCATCCAAGACCAAGCCCTGCTCCAATTCCTAAGAAGATAGAAGAAATACCGATAGGAATTTGAAAGCGAAGTAATAGCTTTGGCAGGATTAGAAGAATTGTAAATAGTAGTAGGTATTGCACTTCCGTATTTTGCAAATGAATCATTATTGTCTCTCCATGTATTCAACGTATGAACCGGGGAAGATGCGAACTTCCCCCTTATCCACTTCATAAACATTTTCAGCTAATTCACTTAGAAAGTGTCTATCGTGGGATACAAACATCACGGTTCCCTCATATCTCTTTAGTGCATCTAGAAGAACTTCTCTCGATTTAATATCAAGGTGGTTTGTCGGCTCATCTAGAACTAAGAAATTATTATTTTGTGAAAGTAGTACGGCCATAACAAGTCGAGACTTCTCTCCACCAGATAAGTACTTAACTTTTTTATCAACATCCTGACCTCTAAATAAGAAGGCCGCAAGTAGGTTTCTAATATATCCATCACTTGCTGTTGGAAGATCTTTTCTAACTTCATCAAATACACTCGCTTCAGGATTTAGAACCTCAAGTGAGTACTGAGAAAAGTAGCCAATCTTAATACTAGGGCCAATGGCAACTGTTCCGCTCGTTGGCTCAGTATGGGCCGTAATACACTTTAAAAGTGTTGATTTACCTGCTCCATTTACACCGACAACAGCAATTTTATTTGTTCTCTTTACTGTTGTTGATAGGCCATGAAAAACTTCATGTGCACTTCCATCAGACAGTGGCCATGATTTTGAAAGGTCTTTGATGATAACAACATCATCCCCACCCCTTGGTGGCGTTGGGAATTGGAAGTTAATTGTTTCTTCTTCAGCAGGAACTTCAATACGGTCAATCTTTTCAAGTTTTTTTACACGTGATTGAACTTGAGCAGCGTGAGAAGCACGTGCCTTAAATTTTGCAATGAACTCTTCTTCTTTTGCTAGCATATCAGCTTGGCGAGAAGCTTGAGCAATTAATTGTTCACGACGAAGGTCTCTTTCTTTTTCGTAGAATTCATAGTTACCTGTGTAAGTCGTGATTCTTTTATGGGCGATTTCAACAATCTTATTACAAACATTATTCATGAAATCACGGTCGTGGGTCGTCATAAAGATCCCACCTTTGAAGTTCTTTAACCACTCCTCAAGCCATAGGATAGATTCCATATCAAGATAGTTGGTAGGCTCATCCATTAAAATAAGCTCAGGATTGATAACAAGAACACGGGCAAGAGCAATACGCATCTTCCATCCACCAGAGAAGTCTTCGATCATCTTATTGTGATCAGCTGGCATAATCCCTAGACCAGTTAGAACTTCTTCTGCTCTTGTTTCTAAATCGTATCCACCACGCTTTTCAAACTCTGACTGAACATCTCCCATTTTCATTAGGACGTCATTCATCTCGTCGTCACTCATATTAGCGCAGTCCACTAGCTTTTCTTCATACTCTTTAAGCTTGGCCCCAAGTTCAGAAATCTTTACGTCACCAGACATAACAACTTCCTTAGCAGTCTGACCTGCCATCTCCCCGACTTTTTGAGAGAAGTAGGCCCAACGAAGTTTATCAGGAAAAGAGACTTGTCCCTCATCAGGCTTCTCTTCACCAATAATCATACGAAATAGAGTTGTTTTTCCTGCACCGTTTGGACCAACAAGCCCAACTTTCTCACCTGGATTTATTTGAAAGGTTCCACCACTATATAGGGTTTCACTACTTTGAATTTTAGAAATATTGGAAACATTTAACATATGTGATAAATCCCACTCAACGTTTTATATTTACTTAGCTATTTAATCTGAATATACGAATTAGTTCAGTCTAGCATGGCACTTCTAAATCTGTCTTTAATATTCGACATTTTTAACGCATTTAATCGTTTGGAAATCAGCTATTTGGCCTTATAATTTCGCTATGACTTTAGATAATATATTCGTCGACACACAGGGTGATATTAAGAAATCGGTATATGTAATATTTGTGCTGATTTTGTTTTATTTAACAAATCATATCTTTTCTTTCATTTTAAAGAAGACAAGCAGTATTAATATTGAAACCAAAAGACGCTACGTCGTTAATACAAATATTTCATTAACGATTATCTTCGTTTTTATTACCCTCTATATCTATTCAACGGAGCTAAGAAACCTCGCCTTCTCTCTTGCGGCGCTAATGGTTGCTATCGTTCTAATTACTAAAGAGTTATCACTGAATATCATGGGCGGTATTTATAAAACATTCTCAGGTGGATTTATTATTGGAGATACCATTGAAATCGAAGAAAAGCGTGGAAGTGTTATTGATCGCGATCTTTTCACAACGACACTTTTGGAAGTTGGGCCAAATAAGACATCCCATAATTACACTGGACGCTCGATTATCATTCCGAATTCGATCTTTTTAACAAATCGAGTGACCAATGAATCCTTTCTAAAGAGTTTCGTACTCCATACATTCAAAGTAATCCTTTCTCCAGATTGTGACTGGGAAAAGGCGGAAAAAATCTTACTTGAAAGATCAGAGTTCTATTGTTCGGAATACTTTGAACAGGCACAGGTTGTTCTAAATAAGCTCTTTACGAAGTCACACCTTGAGACACCAATTCTTAAGCCTCGTGTCCAAATCAATTTTACAAGTAAAGACGAAATCGAGCTAAATGTGCGAATTACCGCTCCAGCAAGGACAAAAGGTTCCGTGGAACAGAAAATTCTTAAAGATTTCTTACGTGAATTCTATAAGTAAGTATCTGGTATCAAACGAACAATACAATGTGAAATGAAAAGGGTGTCATTTTCAAGTTTGGCTTCTTTTCAATCAAGTCTTCTGATGGAAAAAGATACAAAAAAGCCTTCATTACGAAGGCTTTTATATTTTAATTAAGATTTTTAATTAATTCTTTAAACTCTTCACCAATGCGAATCTCAAGTTTCTTATCTGACTCATTAAACTCTTTCACAATGGCATCAGTCGTTGTTAAACGGAATGCAAAAACAGGAAGTTTCTTACTCTTAAATTCCTTATCCATACTTTTCATATGCTTTAGGCGATCATCTAAGAAGAAGACTGCTTTGTATTTTTTTTCAAGACCAGGACGATTAATTAAATGATTTAGCATTTGCCCTTTGTTAAGCCCAGAAGTCATAAAAACACCATCCGCATAACGAACTTCTCTCCCGTAGAGCTTCGTAATAAATGGAAGTCTTGGAGCATTGGCCTTCTTTAAATCAATACCACTCTTATTAAGCTCGCGAATTGTTGCAGGATAATTAACAGGGCCTCTTGAAGTAATTGAAGCAACGCCGTAGCCAGACTCTTGTAGCTTTTCAATTAGTCTTGGAATTTCTTTTTCAACTAGAATCATGTCAGAAATAAAAGTTGCCTTATAAGAATAATCTAAGAGTCCACTAACTGACTTAGCAATACAGTGAACAGGACAGCCTTTCTTTATTTGATCATTCTGCCAACCATACCATTGGTCACTCCCAAAACTCGTTTTGAATCTTAGAAGAGTGTTATCAATATCGTAAACAACAAGGACATCGCTTGTTTTAAGTTTATTCTTCTTCGTATACTCAACTATCTTCTTGTAGAAATTCGTATGGGAAGAGATCTCTTGATATGAAAGTGCACTGAATGTGATCAGAATTGAAATAAATAACTTCATCTTGTCTCCTTTTCTTGACCAGCAAGCATACCAGTATCGGAGGCAAAATAAAAGCCTTCCATGACGGAAGGCTTTACGTGACTTTATATACAGAAAGTATGTTTATATTAAGTGATTAAGACGCCATATCGTCGTAGTCCATCCACGCATCGTTTGGATCGAGGATTTCCATATCTTTATGTGGCATCTTCTTCTTATTAAGCATCTTCTCTTTCTTCTTCTGTACCTGCTTTTCAATCTTAGCAACAACAAGATCAATGGTCTTATATAGGCTATCAGAGTGAGCTTTTGCATGATAGTCAAACTTAGGTCCAATTACTTCGACCTCAGCGTAATGCTCGCGACCATCCCTTACTTCGCAACTCCATTTCAGATGAAGATTTCCATCAAGGTACTTGGCAATTTTAGCTGATTTCTCTTGGATTCTCTCATCAAGTGCTGGCGTATGCTCAAGGTGTCTAAAACTTACTGTTACTTTCATAAAATACGTTCTCCTCTATGTGTATAGTATCTTGGATAAACCTATCGGCAGTTTCTCCAAAATATCGAGCTATTTTACTTTTCTTTTTGATGACGACAAAATCCCAAGCATTTCTCTATACTTAGCGACTGTACGTCTCGCAACCTTCACATCTTCTTGGCTCAAAAGGTCGGCAATCTTCTGATCCGATAAAGGCTTCTTCTCATTTTCATTGTCGATAAGTTCTTTAATTTTTAGTTTAAGAACTTCACCTGCAACGTCGATTCCACCTTTGTCTCCACCAATTCCTGCATTGAAAAAATACTTTAATTCAAACAGGCCAATTGGCGTGTGCATATACTTATTTGAAGTAGCACGAGAAACTGTGGACTCGTGAACTCCCAGCTCATTAGCAACATCTTTAAGAACCATCGGCTTTAAAAATTTCGGTCCCTTCTTAAAAAATTGCTGCTGCTTTTTCACAATTGATTTTGCCACAAGATCAATTGTTCGCTGTCTCTTATTTATAGACTTTATTAGCCATAAAGCCGACTTAAGTTTTTCTTCTACGAATTCTTTAGCTTCTTTATTTTTCAGGGATTCTGCTTGATTAAGCATATCCTGATACATTTTAGAAATTCTTAATCTTGGTACACCGTCGTCATTAACCTGAACAACGAACTCTCCTCCAACTTCAACAACAAAAACATCAGGAGTTACATAGTGAGTATCTCCACCACCAACTAGGCGACCTGGCTTTGGATGAAAATTATGAAGTAGTTTTGCTGTTTCAATGATCTGCTCTTCAGACACACCCGTATCGGCAATGATCTTTTTAAAGTCTCTATTCTTTAGGTTCGTTAAATGGAAACGAATTAGCTTTTCTAACAGCGGTGAACGCTCTTCTGCAATTCTTGCTTGCGCTAAAAGACAGTCAACAAGGTCTTGAGCACCACATCCAACAGGATCGAGGCGTTGAACAACTTCTAAAATATCAAGACAGTGCTCACGCTCTAATTTTGTTTTTTCGATTAGTTCATCAAATGGACATGAAAGATAACCATCATCATTAATATTTCCAATGATCTCAATGGCAAAATCAATTTCAATATCACTGAAAGCTTCCATACGAAGCTGCCACTCGAGATGTTCCGCAAGGGACTCTCCCTTGGAAACCATATTTTCGTAATTAGGCATATCATCAGGACTCAGAGATGGAGCGGCCATATTTGGCTCATAAGTAGTCGAGTTATAACTATCAACATACTTTTGCCAATCCATATCGTCGCCACTACTCATCATGGCCTCTTCTTTAAAATCATCGGCCTTGGCTTCTTTTGTTTGACTTTCTAATTTATCGAGTTTGTAATCACTTTCACCTGGTGAAAACTCTTCCAGCATTGGGTTTTCCACCATCTCCTTAGCGATAACATCTGTCATTTCTAAATGGCTTAATGTCAGTAGTTTAATCGCCTGCTGAAGCTGCGGCGTCATCACGAGCTGTTGAGTTTGACTGAGATTCTGCGAAAGTTTTGTGGCCATATTGGTTCCTTATTTCTTAGTAACCAGACCAGCTTATTTGCTTAGGTCTAGCTACATTCTAAATTCTTCACCAAGATAGAACTTCCTTGCTCTTTCATTGTTTACAATTTCATCCGGTGTCCCACTTACAAGTAATTCTCCACTACTCATAATAAACGCTCGATCAACTACTCCTAATGTTTCCCTTACGTTGTGGTCGGTGATCAGTACACCGATATTCCTTCTCTTTAGGCTGTTAATAACATTTTGAATGTCATTAACTGCTAATGGGTCAACTCCAGCAAAAGGCTCATCGAGAAGAACAAACTTAGGCTCTAGGGCCAGTGTTCGTGCAATCTCAACTCTTCTTCTTTCACCACCGGAAAGAGCTGAACCAAGAGATTTTCTAATATGTCCAAGTCCAAAATCTGCTATCAAGTTATCAAGAAGTGTCTTCTTCTTGGCCCTTGGTAAGTCTCGGTTTTCTAGAACCGAAAAGATATTGGCCTCAACCGTTAAATCTCTAAAGATGCTGGCCTCTTGCGGAAGATAGCCGACACCCTTTAATGCCCTAATATGAATTGGCTCTTCAGTTAAGTCTTCGCCAGATAAATCAATCTTTCCTTCATCTGCCTTAACCAACCCTACCATCATATAAAACGATGTTGTCTTACCAGCACCGTTTGGGCCGAGTAGTCCTACAACTTCTCCTTGCTTAACATCGATGCTTACGCCTTTAACGACTTCTCTGCCGCCGTAGACTTTCTTTAAACCATGAGCTGATAATTGTGCGATTTCTTCAACCATGCTGCTATTACCTTATTTTAAAGTTCGTATTAGCATCATCAACTTCTATGGCCTCGATGTCACGCCTAAGAACAATTGTGTTTCCTTTTAAAACGTCTTTCTTTTGATAAACTCTTGGAAGGCCAAGCAGAACGATTTTATCCTCTGCCATATACCCTTCAAGCCTCTCACTGAAAGCCTTTCTTTTAAAAGGAACTTGCCCCTTAGGAGAAACAGTTTCCTCAATGACCACATCGTCATAAAGTGCATAATACTTGAGTTTTTTATTGTAGTTATCTAGATAGATTTCGCCATTTCGGGCACTTGCATGTAGTTGAGATTTCTGAAATTTTACATTTCCACTCATGTTGGCATTGCGATTGCTCTTATCAACAACAATTGAGTCTGCAAAAAACTTCACTGAGTCCTCATAGGCCCTCACTCTCTGCACCCTTCCCTCAACATTTCCATCGTAAGTACCAATCTCAGACACAAGGTTATAGCTTAGCTCATCTGCATTAACTGCAACTTCATAAGCAGAATCAAAGTCTTTTGAAATTGACTGGGCCTTGCCGCGAAAATTTACGATTTGAGAGTTATCAGAATAATTCATGCTCTCAGACTTGATACTCATATTACGATTTCTAAGAACGACCTTCCCTCTTAGAGAAAGGTACTTTTCTTTTGCATTTAAAACACCAGTATAAGCATCGTAGTACATTGGATCTGCTTGGTGGTCATTGATAAGAACACCATTTGGTTCTGTAAGGATAAGCACGTCTGTTGTTAAGTTTTGTGAAACCTCTGCGGCCTCCAAATGGTAGCGCGCATCTTTGTCTGTCATTTTAAAGTATTTCACATTCTTAAAATACGAGTAGATATCTTGGTTCAAAAGATCTGTCATCGACTGGTCGAATTCATCTTCTTCGTAACGAGTAAAGAGACCAAAAAATGTAGATGAGACGATGCCAATGAGAAATAACCAAATTGACAGACGTTGTCCAACGCTTAGCAAAAAGAGCTTCCTTCAGTTTATGTAAATAATCAGCTATTTACGTCCTTCTATTTTACGACAAATAAGTGCGTCATGCCAATTGTAAGTATTGAAGTCTTTTCCATTGGTGGCGCATTTGGTAGAGTTAATCGCTCAAGAATACACAACACTTAAGGGAATCAATAACATGACTTTAGAGATTGAAAAAATCGTTGCCGAAGGCGTTAAGCTTACACCAATGATGACCCAATATCACGAGATAAAAGTTCAGTATCGTCACCACATGCTGATGTTTCGCATGGGCGACTTTTACGAAGTTTTCTTTGAAGATGCCATTAACGCTTCAAAGATTTTAAATATTGCTCTCACTCACAGAGGAAAGCTTGGTGAACACAAAATTCCAATGGCAGGAATTCCTCATCACGCGGCCGCGACTTATATTGATCGCTTCTCTAGCGAGGGCCTGAAGGTTGCAATTTGCGAACAAGTTGAAAATCCAAAAGAAGCAAAAGGTATTGTTAAAAGAGCGGTAACTCAAGTTGTCTCTCCGGGGATGCCATACGATCTTGATAAGACCGACTCAAAAGAAGACCAATTCATTATCGCGTGTAATGAAGTAAATGGCCGTTTTGAAATCGTTGCCATTGATTTCACAACAGGGTTTTTCAAAGGTTTTATCCTAGATAGCTTCGAAGACTTTATTGAAAAGATTCGTGTTCTTCACCCTAAAGAGTTCATTACTTACTTAGGCCAGTGGGACAAATACGAAAGTGTGACAACTCTTAATGAGCACAATGGAACACTGGTTACTCACCTTTCTAAAGAGTATTTTGATGAAAAGTATTCAAGTGTTTATCTTGAGAAACTAATTCCAACATATAAACGTGATCAACTATTAAAAGAGAATGAAACAGTTCTTAGTCCAATTGGTGCGCTTTCTTATTATATTTGTTCAACACAAAACCACGAAGAGTTCACTCACCTTCACGCCTTCAGTCTTTCAGATCGCACAGGTGCTATGAAAGTAACAATCCCAACTCTTACAGGACTTGAGATTCTTCCAAAGTCACGTGAAACATACAAGGACTCACTTCTTGGATTCATGGACAAGACAAAAACTTCAATGGGATCAAGAAAACTTAAAACAGTTTTCACAAGTCCATTAACAGATAAGAAAGAAATTAAAAATCGTCTCGATACAATTGAGTTCTTTTTAAAGAATGATGATCTTTTACAAGACACTCGTGAAGCACTTAATAATGTTCGAGACCTTGAAAGAATCTTAGCAAAGGCCGCAACAAATCGCGCCAATGCTGGAGACCTTCTTAATATTGCAAGTGCCGTTGATGTTTTTGAAGAGTTAATAAACTCACTTCATAAACTTCCGACAGATGTTTTTACAGACCTAGAAGAAGACGCAAAGAAAAAGCTATTCTCTCTACGTGATGAAATAAAAAAGACTATCAATGACGAAATTGGTGCCAACCTTGATAAAGGAAATTTAATCAAAGAAGGTGCAAACGAAACTCGTGATCATCTTGCAAAGATGTCACAAAATACGGCCCAGGCCCTAGTCGAACTTGAGAATCGCTACCGAGAGGAAACAGGGATTCAAAAGCTTCGTATCAAATCGAATAACGTCGCTGGCTACTTTATTGAAGTTTCAAAAACTCATACTGATAAGGTTCCAGAAAACTTTATTCGCAGGCAAACTCTAGTAAACTCTGAAAGGTATGCTACTGAAGAGCTAACTCAATTTGAAAAAGAAGTTGTCGTTGCTCGTGAAAAGCTTGAAAAACTTGAAAGAGAAATCTTTAAAGGTCTTATTAAGCAAATTACAAACCTTAGCCTGGCCATTCAAACACTAGCAAATATCTTATCGGCAACAGATACTCTTCAATCCCTAGCTTGGATTGCTCGTAACGAAGAATTCTCAAGACCAACAATTTCAGATAAGTCTCGTGACATGGATATTCGAGGTGCATGGCACCCGCTAATTAAAGCGGCCATTAAGGATCAGTTTATTCCACACGATCTAAAGCTTAATGACGAAACATACTTTGGTCTGATCACGGGTCCCAACATGGCCGGTAAGACAACAGTTATGCGTGAAATTGCCATCATTCAACTTCTTACTCAAATTGGCTCATACGTACCTGCTGAAAATGCCAGAGTCAGTATTTGTGACTTCCTATTTAGTCGTCTTGGTGCAAGTGATGATATCTTAAAGGGTCAATCGACTTTCATGGTTGAGATGGCCGAAACAGCTGAGATCTTAAGACATGCTACCGATAAATCTCTTATCATTCTTGATGAAGTTGGTCGTGGAACTTCAACTTATGATGGCCTCTCAATCGCATGGGCACTGGTTGAGCACTTTATTGAAAACACAAAAGCACTTTGTCTCTTTGCCACTCACTACCATGAGTTAATTGATTTAGCGGATCGCTATCCTCAGGCAAAGAACCTGACAGTAGAAACACAGAACCACAGAGGAAATGTAAAATTCCTATATCGCCTTGTTGAGCAAGCCGCTTCACAATCATTTGGTATTTACGTTGCCAAACTTGCAGGGCTACCTCCAACTGTTCTTAAACGTTCACAATCAATTCTTAAAAGCATGGAAAAAGAATCAAGCGTATCTCAAGCGTTACTTGATAGTGACCATAGCGAACAATTAGACTTCTTCAGTGTGCAAACACCTGCAGAAATACCTGAGTACTTAAAACAAGTTGAAGATCACTTATCAAAAGTTGATATCAACAACTTAACTCCGATTCAGGCCTTAAATAAGCTAAATGAATTAGTTGATCAAATTACTTTAAACTAGAAATAATTTCCAAGGGCGCTTTCTTAAGCGCCTTTTTTTTAATCTCCCCTGTTCATGCCGATAAATACTGTATGAGCACGAATAATAAGCTATCTGAAATTTACGACTACTATAAAAAAAGCAAAGCAGCTAAGAAGGTTCGACAAGACCGTCTTAGAAAGAGATTCTATGCTTTCATCCTAGATATCTACATTGTTGTATTCGCAAATAAGGCCCTAACTTTTATTTGGCTATCATTTGTAAATAATTTCATTTCAAATATTTCAACTTCACCAAAAGTTTCATCGATGGCCTTTCAAAGTCAAACGACTCAGCTATCACTTGCCATCATGTTCTTTAGCTATTTCTTCTTTTCTTACTACTTAGGAAATGGACAGACTTTAGGAAAGGCATTCTTCAAGCTAAAAGTTGTGAGGTCACACGCTGTAACTGAACCACTTAGCGCTCTTGATTGCTTTGGCCGTTCAATTGGTTATGTTTTCGCTAACCTTCTTTTCTTCTTGCCACTTGTGATCAATTTCTTAAGACACGATCAAAAAGGTGTTCAAGATTTCATCTCACAAACTCATGTAATCAGCACTGAAGAGTTCGCTTATGCACTTGCTGAAATCCAAGCTGAAGCTGAACCTCTCGAAGAAGTCGAACAAATCAGCCTATTCAGTTAGGGGCGCGAGCAGTTAGGGGCGCGGGTACCAATCGAGAATTCCAGTACTTAATTAACTATTTTTGTTAAAATTCACTGATTTTTAAGAGAATCACTCCATAAAGCGACTCTTTGAAGCTAATTCATTAAAATTTTCATGAAAAAGTGCAAATTAGATACGATTTTCTCTTCTATGTATTTGAATTCTCGATTGGTACCCGGCTGAGGTCAATTTTCCAGTGCAACTCCGGTAATTTGATAAATGAACACCCTTGTTCTAATAAATAATTGCCAAA
>NZ_JBEBMJ010000007.1:0-63085 GCF_043196375.1 Halobacteriovorax sp. ZH5_bin.2
CTATTTTTTTTATTTGCGAATTTTGACGAAAAGTGCCATTTTTTTGCTCAAGTCATAATATCAGTTATATGGGGTAAGGCTATATTCTAACTTATAATCATTATTATAACCCCAATTATCACTATCTACATCTAGGCAATATTTGACATAAAAAACGCGACAACTTGGTCGCGTAATTTATTTGAAGCTCTTAGAATCGATTTTAGAACGTCACTTTTTTTGTATTATTTCTAACGACAGAAATTTGTCAGTTGATATAACTTCTCACATGCTCTAGCTGCTGAGAAACAATCTGACATATCACGTGAGATAAACATCTGTGATCCACATGAAACTTGACCTAGGTCTTCAACAAATATTTCATGTGTTTTTTCTTCCACTAAGCGGCCTTTGAAATATGCGCTCATTTTAATGATATTTTTACCCGTGTGTAGCACAGGTTTTTTTCGCAAGTTTTTCTGCCAAAGATTCAGTGATTTTTTCGTGCGCTGACTAGTCATATCGTAACGGAGAGTTTTTGATTTTTTTCTGCCTTTTTCATCCGTATATGACACGACGATTTTATCGGCCTCCAAATTTTGGCCCACAATGAAGTCTTCAAATCTTACGGGATATAGATGTCGCGTTTTGCATCCGAATGCCTTTACGGCCTGATTTGAGCCGTTGTCACATTTGATCCCAACACCGCCGATTAAAGTGGCCGCTTCATAGGTATTTTGTTTCGTATTTTCGAAATTTAGTGCGTATGAGTAACAGCTAAAAATAGCAGATAAAATAACTAGGGAAATTTTCATGAAAAATCCTTCTTTTATAAAACAATAAGTAAGCAAAAATTATTTCATAAAAGAAGGGGATTTTTCAATCACTATTTTAGACACCAATAACGATATCGTCGTCACCAGGTGCTTGTTTCACTTCAAAACATTCGACACGGTATAGGTGATCGTTTGACTCTCCTACTGATTTACGATTTTTAGCACGATCATAATGACGTGGACTATAAAGAACACGGGCCGAAATTGGCCAGCTGGCCTCAGTAATACCATAACCTTGGTCATCAGTTTCAACTACTGACCATTTTAAGTAACCGTTTCCACCAATGATAACGTTAGAAAAAAGCGCACGGCCATTGCCATAGTCCATAAGCATCTTCAGGTCTGGGCCAGTAATATTATTATATTGTTCGTGAAATACTGAGTTAATAAGACGCCCAGCATAGGCACGATATGAAACTGGGTTGACCTTTTTTTCAAAGATGTCCACTTGGCAACGAAATGCGATGTGATTTGTTGTACCAAAGTCAACGGTTGCTGCGATTGTTGATACTGCGGAAATAAGCGTTAATGCAATCGAGATTTTAGTTAAAATCTTCATTTGTCCCCCAACTGTAAATAATATTTAACAATTATTATTCAATTGGAGGCGAAGTTCATAGTTAAGAAAACTTAAAATTTACTTATCAGTTGGATTCAGATTTAGATATAGATTCCCACGAAATAGGCTCATGGCGCCACTAAGCGTATCCCCTACCTGATACTTACAATTAGTCCCTACATAGCGTACACCACGCATTAGAAGCTCACTTTCAGATAATGGGTTTAGATAAGCTCCCATCCATACATCAGGATACTTTGTGCGAATGTGACAACCGTAGTCTGTGGCCGTTACTTCTGTAATTTCAGCAACTCCTTGGGCCTCTTCATATTCATAGTCATACTGATATTCATAGCGCTCAGCTTGATAAGACTTAAACCAGCAATTTGGTCTTGGTTGATTTAAAAGACCGGCCTTAAGTGTGTCCACGCGGCATTGATTTTGAGGGTAATCATTAAAGATTGTGACCTTTGAGATATGATTTGATTTTGCATTGATATCACTTCCTGGATAAATCACAGAAGCATCTCTAATGGCACCAAGTCCTCTTAGACACAATTTATCGTCCTTACATTGCGAAAGGTTTTCTGTACTAATACCGCTTGTATCAATAGTTTCAGCGCTATTGGCGACAAAGTATTTTTTCAAGCATTCATTCGTTGCAAAGTAATCAGACTGGGCCTCGCTTGAGTATTTCTGTGTTGGCATCACTTTCGGGTAACCTCCGATAATATGGCCAACTTCATGACAAGCAATAAGGGCAAATGCATCTTTAGATAGCTTATTTTTGCGAACAAACTCTCCGTGAAAACTAAAGCGCACAGATTCAGAGTGCCTTTTATATCCAACTGATGCATTTAGGGTTTTTGACTCCCAATTAATGTCGACTTGGCGATTCTTACCTTGTGGTAACTTTTGGTCGTAGATACTAAGAACGCTTTCGATGACCTCGCGAAACTCTCCCTCTGAAGTGATCACATTAGAGGCCAATAAATTAGTTGAGATAAGGCAAGATGCTGCAAGTAAGATTGTTTTCATTCTATCTGTATAACAGATAATCTGAACGCAATGAGTAATATTGAAATCTATATATAGTGGTGTACAGATTTTGTTGATGCTAAATGGTGCTGAAAATCCCCTATTTTGACCCTTATATTGACCCAAATTTAACAAATTTCGCTATTCCTAAGTCATATTCTTTCCCCTATAATGTGTCTAATTACTTAAAAATGCGAGGAAATATGTCAGTAAACGGCGTACCATTTATTACTTTAAATCGCTTTGAAGATGGGTTTCGTGAAGAATTCCTTTCAGGCGTTGAAACACTATTTGATAACACACAATTTATCGGTGGACCTCAAGTTAATAAGCTTGAAGAGAAGCTAGCAGCTAAGACTGGAGCTAAGTATTCAGTTGGTTGTGCTAACGGAACAGATGCAATCCAAATCGCTCTAAGAGCAAGTGGCGTTGAAAAAAACGATGTCGTTCTTGTTCCTGATATGACGTTTTGGGCGACTTTTGAGGCCGTCGTCAACGTTGGTGCAAACCCTGCAACTGTCGATGTTAGTCGTGAAACTCTTCACTGGGATAAAGATACTTTCAAAGAAGCTGTTGAGAAATTTAAGCCAAAGGCTGCTATTCTTGTTCACTTATATGGTTGGGCATGTCCAGATACAATGGAAATCAGACAAATTGCTGAAGAAAATGGCGTTATGCTAATTGAAGACGGTGCTCAGTGCTATGGAACGACAATCAATGGAGAGTCGATTCTTGGAACTGCTAAGATCTCAACAACAAGCTTCTACCCAGCAAAGGTTCTTGGAGCTTCAGGTGATGCTGGTGCAATCTTCTCAAACGATGAAACTCTAATTAATACTTGTCGTACACTAATTAACCACGGACGTACAAGTCACTATAGCCACGGCCTAATCGGTTGGAACTCAAGAATTGGTGCTTACGAAGCGCTATTTCTAAACCTATCGTTAGAGCATATTGATGCAAGACTTGATTCACGCCGCAAGGCCGTTAAGTACTACCAAGAAAATCTTCAAGGTCTACCTCTTAAGATGCAATCAGTTCCTGCTCACGTTGGTGAAAATGGTTACTGTAGTGTTGCTCTTATTGAACCAGAGCTTAGAGATGGGCTTACAGCTGCTTTAAAAGAAGCAAATGTAGGATTTGGGACAATTTATCCAGGTGCCATGAGTAAGCAAGAAGGTGCTCCTGCCCACAGTGTTGGATCAATTGATCACGGTAATGCCGATTATATTAGTAAAGCAGTTTTAAACCTGCCATGTTTCGCCTATATCACGGAAGAAGAATGCGAGTACGTTTGCCAAGTAGTAAAAAATTATTTTTCAAAATAATCACTTTAGGGGCCGTTGTTATTTCGGCCCCTGCTTTTTCAAACGGAAGAACCGAAAGGATCAACGAGTTAGAAAGGCAAAAGAGTAAGAGGCCACCTCCAACCAACCAAGTTGGTCTAGGAACCAGTTTCTCATCTTCACTCTATAAAGTTGGGGATCAATTCGATATCCCAGTCGTTCCTTCAATTAACTACAATTACAAAAGATTCTCATTTCGCGGTATTGCCGCAAGCTTTCGCCTATTTCCTCTCACAAACCTGACCCTTACGCCAGACTTTAACAAAGTGGAGGCCGAGGCAGGAACATACAATGATGGACTCAAAGAGCGTGATCGCTCACTTGATTTAGGAATAACATTTCTCTTACCATCGAAGTGGTTTATGACGAGATTTAGCTACACTCATGATATCAGTGGCCGCTCTGAGGCCAGCAAGTACTATGTCTCAGTATCAAAAGCGTTTCCAATTGAACCTTGGAAAGGTGAAAAAATTGTTTTAATTCCAGGTCTTACGTATTCTCAGTACAGCGACAATTGGAGTCGTTACTACTTTGGTGTCTCAAGTGCTGAAGCACGTGCAGGTCGTCCAGAATATACTCCAGGGGCCTCTCATCAGCTAAGTGCTAGGCTTATTGTGAATTACCCTATTGGCAAGAAGTACGTGCTTAATAGCTTCTATTCGTACACGAAGTATTCAGCTGCGGTAGAAGATAGCCCCTTAACGAAAAGAGGCTATCGTGAAAGTATTTTTCTTGGTCTAAATTATATTCTTGGAGAGTCGACTCGCTAAACTTTCTATCTAGTCAAGAAACTCAAAGGCCTTCTGTGCAAAGAGTGCATCAGGTAGGATATAAAGTGTCCAGTCAGTGATGTCACTGTTAATAATCTTAAGGTTATTCTTCTTATAGCGATTATTATATAAGCGGTAATATGGCCCAATAAAGCGCTCATCTAGCTCAGCTAAAACTCTATGTGCATTATCAGCATACGATCTAACACTACTTGGATGCTTAAGATCACTTATTCTCGTTAGTGCATCTCTTAATACCTTGGCAGCAGTTGCAATTTGCATAAGCTCGGCACCTGTTGTTGAGTAATTATCTGCATGAGACTGCTCATCATTTAAAACAGATAGCGCATTGTAACTATTAATGACTTTCATCAGGCGATGCTTTAATGAAAGCTTTGAGATGTCACTATTATAGAAGAGACGATCATAAGCTTTTAGAAAGTCGGCCGGCGTCTTAAGCTTTCCATCTTTTACAGATTGAGAGATTTCATTGGCCTCTTTCATAATTAGGTAAAGCTCATGCTTATCAACTGTTGATGGATTAAAGACCATCTTGAAGTCAAAATTAATTGTCTCACTTGGGTAATCGATTCCAATACCAATTTTTCGTCCCTTAAAGTCCTGATCTTGAACTAAGAGTAAATCCCACACTGGTCCAGCAAGACGTGGGTTAAGTTGTAATAAGATATCTTTCTTCGTTGTAAAGACCTTCAGATAATTATTAAGAGCAAAGCCAGCAAGAGTTGCATTACCATTTCTTTCATCTGTAGGGTTTAGCATTGGCCCAGCAATCTTTAGAACAAGCTTTTTAAGGTTAGAGCCTACGATACCATTTTTAAGGTTCACATCCCCTATCATGGCATTTAAAACCGAGCCAAATAGTCCAGCATTCTTTGCTGTACGGCCAATTGATTCAAGCTCAATCTTTAGTAGCGTATTACCTAGGAAGATCTCATCTTCGTTCTTTTCAAGAAGATCCTTCTTGTAGTCTTTTAACGCCACTGCATGAAGCTTTATTCTGGCACTAATTGATGAGCGGTTATTTTCGATAACATAATTCTTATCTTCATTACCAAACATATTGTTAAAGACTCTGGCGCCAAACCAACGCTTCTTCTTCTCAACTTGATTAAGAGCAATTGATAGATATAGCTGATTGTCTCCCTGTGATCTAACAGTTAGATCCTCAAGGATATTCACGCTTCCTTCTTCAAGGTTTGAGAGCATTGCCTTTGCTTCTTTCACTTGAGGCGCAATCGAGGCCGTAAGAATTGAATTTACCATCGATTCAAACTCTCTAAGATTAATCTTAAACGAGTAATCAGTTGGACCTTCATTATTTAGATCACCTGAAGTCCCCACAAAGTTAAGGCTATCTTTCTTCTCTGGACGACTGTAAATTTTTGATAAGAAATCCTTTGTTCTCACACCGTGACCGATGGCCAGATCAATATAGGTCTTATCCATTAACTTATCGAAGATCGGCTCAATATTCCAAACTTGAACATTATTTTGAGCATAGAGAATCTTTTCACTCAGAATTGTAGGGTCTAGGTTAATCTGAAGTCTTCCTGTGCGGCGATCGATTCCTAGGATATTATTAAAGAACTCCACAAGGTTCTCTTCAGTCATCTCCTCTGGAATCGAGTTAAATGGACTTTGAAGGTCTAGTTTTTTAACAGCAATGATTTGTTCTTCAGTCTTTACAGTCTGGGTGCGCTGGAAGTTCTCCTTGAAGCTTTCTAGCTTTTCAATAAGCTTTCTTTTTACTTCAGCTTCATCAACAATCACTTCATCTTCTTTGGTCGCAAGTGGATCGCTAATAAGGTAAGTCTTTAAGATATTTGCTGTAGCAAGTTTCGTAAATTCTTCAAGAAAGTACCCCTTATCTGTCTTAGGAGTTAAGTGGATACGTCCTTGGCCACTACCAAGAGTTGCATCCTTAATATCAAGCTCTAGAACACCTTTATCTCTCATATACGTATAAAGAGAAATCTCAAATGGAACAGAGTCTCCATAAGTTTTGCTATCGAGGCGAATATCTGGATTATTAAAATCAATTCCTTCTCCTTCAAGTCCCATTTCAAATAATGAATTAAGTTCAAGGTTCACACGTCCTCTTAAGATAACTCCAGGTAAATGAGGAGCAAGAACGACATCTAATTCTTTAAATAGTGGCTCTTTATCAATAAGCTTAAAGTCACGGAAAAAATTCGTAAATTGTGACACTGCATTTTGCGAGATACGAGAATTCACAAAAGGCATCTCAGGTCCTTTGCGTCCTCCATTTCGAGTTTCCATATCCACAACATGTCTAAGCTTTAAATCGGCAATTGAGACCCTTAGAAACTCATCTGCTTGCTCAAAGAATTTTATATTGGCAAGTTGAGGTTCATCAATAAAGTATAGGTCTTTTTGACTTAGTGCTTTTCTCGCTTTTGAGATCGAAGTCTTGAGCATTTCGTTAATGATCATTCTTTCACGATCATTCCAATTATAAATCCCTGTCGCTTCTAACAGTCTAGAATGTATTTTGGAGAGCCTTAGTTCTGTATCAGCACTGAAACCGTAAGTCTTATATTCTTGTTCACGAAGCTTCTTAAGCTCGTCTGCTGCAACTTTTCCTTCGGCCTTAACACCTTTGATATAGCTAAGAGAAGGATTACCAATACCACCTTCAATTAAAAAAGATGCTCCTTGCTTTGTTCCCTTAAGCTTCTTCGGTCCAATATACCAAACCTGAAGATTTTCAAGATCGCGGTAGCGAGTCAGGCCGGAGAGTTTCATAAAATTGAAACGCAGACGAACGCGATTATCTTTCAAAACGATTTCTTCATTATCAAATAAATCTTTAATGACTTTAGAAAGGTCTTCATCAGAATAATCTGTTGGGGCCTTATCATCGGCCATAAAGTAATTAAGTAAACTACGGTTTCTTAAAAGTGCCGCCGTCACATTCGTTACGATGTGCATACCATTTGTATAATCAACGTCATCTAGAATAAATTTTTCAATTGATAGCTCTACATATTGGCCACGTACATATGGAGGAAAACCTAGAACAAGTGAAATCGAGTGCTCATTTAAAAGCTTATCTCCGGCCTTATCTTCCATCGATAAGAGCATTGAGTCTGGAATGATAATTGTGGCATCGAGGTGAAAGGTGCGATTGATAGGATCGAGATCGATCTTAGTAATCTCTTTAAAGCTTCCTTTTCCATCACCAACAAGAAGGTCTTGTAAATCATAGCGTAGAAATTTTAGAGGCCACTTAAGTGAAACCAGTGCTTCTTCATTACCCCATTCTTCATCGGCGCGAGAATTGATCGGTCCACTGTGCATCGGCTTGGCCTGCACTTGTGTCGAAAAAATAGTCACTGTCAAAAGAATTGCTAGTAGAAATTTAGATTTAAACACCTTATACCTCTCTCAATGATTTCTTAGGGTATATGATGCAACTAGAGTGCCAACTTTATTAATTTAGGTCATTGAGAAAATACGCTGGCATTTCACGTATAGGCATACCACCAGCAAATCCGCCATTACTCATGCATAGAGGATCCTGTGAGTCTTGCGGGCAGCGATTATAGCGCATACAATTATTGGCCGTGTCTTTAACGAGAGACCAGCCTGAACCGAATGTGTGGACTCCAATTACTGCATTTTGATCAAGACTATAAATGGCCGAGCCAGAGTTTCCACCAAAGACATCGAGGTTGTACTCTAAAGTTGGCCCATTATCATATTCAACCTTACCTTGATCGACTATTTTTAAAGGTGCCCCAAGTGGGCTTCCTACAGTAATCAACTTTTCTTCTTCTTGGAAATCTGTCGAAAGTTTTAAAGGCCTTGTATGTGAGACAGATTCTTTTAATGCGATGATTGCAACATCTGCTTCTTCCTCAACATCAAAGAGTACATGAGTTACCTTTTCGCATTCATAAACTTTCTTATAAGTAGAGTTTTCTTGTGTATAATCAAAAACAAAGACAAAGTTATCACAGAAGTTATACTGATCACCCTTGTTTAAGAAAACACAGTGGCCTGCGGTCATCATCTTGTTTTCAGAAATTAAAAAAGAGCTGCACTCGCCAATTGAATTCTGATGGGCGAATCTTTCGTCGGGACATAAGTTTGAGCGTTCTTTAATGCTAACAAAGCGCTCTAAGTTATCTTTATGTAATATGGCAGCTGTCGCATCAGAGACAATATTCTTACTTACTTCACGGCGATTATCATCACCATAAATCATCTTATTTGATTTAATAAGAAGCTCAGCATCCTGATTGTGACAAGATAAGAATATAGTTAAAAAGCATAGGCTTAAGATAATTCTCATAGGCCACAATATAAAGTCTTGGCCTTAATTATGGTTAATTTTGTAAACTCGTAACAGGCCGTAAAGTAATTGGCCATTTATGTCATTTTGTGGAAAAATTTTTAAATAAGTTTTATTACTCAATTATCATAGGGAATTATATGGATATTTCTGTATTTCTTGCGCAAACTGTAGATATCCTTTGGGGCCTACCATTAGTGATGTTACTTGTTGGTGGTGGTTTATATCTAGTGGTGATTTCGCGTTTAAAAATGCTTGCAGGCTTCATTCACGCGCTAAAACTTATTGCAGGAAAGTATCACCACGCTCATGATGATGAGAGTAAAGGACAAATTTCACACTTTAAGGCCTTAACAAATGCCCTGGCCTCAACGGTTGGTATGGGAAATGTTGCTGGTGTTGCGGTAGCGATTTCACAAGGTGGCCCTGGTGCAATATTTTGGATGTGGGTCGGTGCTCTTATTGGGATGAATACCAAGTTCTTCGAGTGTACGCTGGCCGTTATGTATCGTAAGAATGATCACCACGGAGAAATCCAAGGTGGACCGATGTATACAATCATAGAGGCGCTTCCAAAGTATATGCACTTTCTTGCTTACTTCTTTGCGGTGGCAGGACTCATTGGTACCCTAGGAATTTTTAACACGAATCAAATGGCAACCTTTATTGAATCGAATTATAGCATTCCAACATATATAACAGGAATTGTAGCTGCCTTATTAATAATTTACATCCTTATGGGTGGTGTACGAAGAATTGGAGGTGCAACTTCTAAAATCGTACCTGCCATGTGCCTACTTTATGTTGGTTGTGCTATTGCTATCATTATCATGAATCTATCAAGTGTTGTGGATGTGTTCTATCTCATATTCAATGAGGCCATCAATGGACGAGCGGCCGTCGGAGGAGCTTCAGGCCTAGCAGTTGTCCACATCTTTAAAACAGGAATAAAAAGAGCAACATATTCAAATGAGGCCGGTGTTGGTTCAGCGCCTTTGGCCCACGGAAATGCCAAAACAAGTGAGCCTGTGGCCGAAGGCCTCGTTGCAATGGTTGGCCCATTTATTGATACAATTATCGTTTGTACGATGACTTCAATTGTTATCTTAAGCTCTCTTACTCCTGAGGAGCTACAGGGTTCAAATGGTGTTCTTATCACTCAAATGGCCTTTGTGAAAAATTTTGGAGTTATGGGTTCACACTTACTAGGTCTATCAATTATCCTCTTTGCTTTATCGACGATTATCGGGTGTTCAAATTATTGTGAGAAGTGTTGGGATTTTCTCTTTGGTGGAGTGCCTCTTTTAGGAGCAAGATTAACCTTTGCAATCTTTTATGCCTCAACGGTGCTTTTGGGAGCAATCTCTGCACCAGATGATATGGTAAATGCTATGGATATTGGCTTTGCCTTGATGGCCATTCCAAATATGATTGCCACAATTTGGCTAGCGCCAAAGGTTAAGCATAAGATGGATGATTACTTTGCTAAGTATATGCGTCCATAGATATCGGCACACTCGCCAGTGGCCTCAATTGACTTGAGAGTACGCTGCCATTTATTTTCAAATGGTATATCACGACAGTCATTATGACTAACCCCACGTTTCATAATCGCTCTGATTGTGCCTTTGCAGTTGTTTGCTTCGATAAAAAAGCCTGTGCTAAAAAAAGTGTCAATCTCTTCAATGACTCTAATATCAACTTTTTGCTTAATTCGTTTTTCAAGAAAATCATTCACTTCTTCTAAGCAAAGATTATCATTCTTAAGTGGAATTCTTTCTTTATCAAAACCTAGTTCAACGATCTCTTGCCCTTGTGGGTCCTCAGGCATCTTCTTAGAGATTTCATACTTATCCTGTGTTGTGAGATCGTGATAGCCTCTAATATGGTTCCAGCCATAGCCCCAAGCATAGCCTGTATGAAAAGATGGATTACCACCAATATAGACCGCAACCTGCATGGCCTTACCAAAAATACTTGAGAATACATCTGAAACACATTGCTTAAGCTCTTCGTCGGCCTTAATTTTTTCCATTAGAGTTCCACCCATCCAGTAGCTAACGTCATGTTCAATACAACAATGTTGCCATAACTTTGGAGCATTAAATGTTCCTTGTGGTGAAATTGATGAGCAACCATCTGTTTGAAATGGCCTTAAGTAATTTTCAACATTTCTTTTAGACAAAACTCCATCATTTAATTCAAGTAGGCCATAATCCTGAGCATAGGAATAATTCACGCTAAAAATTGAAAATAGGATAAGTAATAATAAGAAACGCATTGGCCAAATATAGCAAATCATTAGCTATATTCAGAAATTTATGACATTTCTACATGGGTGTAAAAAGCTGTGACACTAATTTCGATAGAGGCTGTGGGGCTTCGTTTTTATCCTTTCTTGTTGATTTTCTTGTGCTGATGCTGGTTCCCGGTCACCCTTATCACGCTCCACAATCATATAAGTAATCATGGCCACCCATAAAATGATGGCCACGATTGATAGGATAGTATTTCTGATCTTAAAAAAATTCTTGTAAACCATAACACCACCTACTTCATTGAAATAACTTTTGGCTCAATAGGCTCAATGCCTGGAACCTTCCATTTCAAATCGAGAATCTCTTGTGATGGAATATATAGTCTCATGATGACATAGAAATTTCCTTTTGGAGTTGCCAACCAATTGGCCTTTTGCTTTTCATCCATCGGCATACGATTCGACAGATATAGGTCAAATGAACCATCAGAATTCTTAGTGAGATTACTGCTATTATTCAACGAATAACGTTCGAGATCATTTTTTATAAGCATTTTGCTAACACTGTCATAGACAGTGACCGACCAGAACGCTCCAACCTTTGGCCCACTCTTAAAGCGAATTCGATACATTTTAGAGCCAGTAAGTTTATTTCCTTTTATATCGACTTCGGCCAGAGGATATAAAGCTTCCTTCTCTCCTTGTCCTCCTAGGTATGGATGAGAGACCATCGAGCGTAGCGCATAATCATCCCCAAAATTATCTAGCCCAAAAACATAACTCCAACCGTTTGCAAATTTTGTATTAGCTGGGTTTCTGATTTGAGCAGCTGCGACTTGAGGGCCATCATTTAACACTTGAACTAAGACATCTTGAACGGCCTGTGAGAGCATCTCTTTTCTAAAACCATCATTAGTAAATCCAATTTTCTTAAATTGTCCAAATAGGGCCTTTTCTTTATCAGCGACAGGATTTACCTTTAGGTACTCTCCTAGTTCTTGAAAAAATCTTAGTGGATCACTATCGCTTCCTACGCGCTTATCAAGGGGATAAATTCTCACTCGACTTTTCTTTCCTAGGTATTCATCTAACTCTGTAAGCTTATACTGATCTTGGATTTTATGAACCTTTGTCAGCTCCTCATCCATATCTTCTGACTTAAGTATTTGAGTGCGTCCCCAAAGCCAAACTTTTGATGTTGGTGCCTCAACGATCGTAAGGCCTGAAAGATTCTTATCCTTCTTGTACATCTCACTTGTATTTGGAGCCACAATTAAGTATTTCTGTGCATTTGTACCTGTTGTTCTTGTCCCCACATATTTAATGAGGTTATGCCACATATCGAATACATCAATAACATAGTAGCGATCCTTGATTGCAGGAACTGATAGAACCATTGGTGACTGATTTAAGTCTAAGATAGCACTTGAATATAGAGTGTCCTGATTGGCCGTAGGCATATCGGTATCGGTCGGCCCTGGCAGACGTCTAGAGTGACCAAATTCGTTTAAAGGTGCACGGTAGCTTGTTTCAGGCTGCTTTTGTGTTACGTCAGTATAAGTGCGGGCGATATTTTCCATTCTAACAAGTGTTGAGCCCCAAAGATAAGCATTTAGGCCAAGAGCATAGGCTTCTTTTAAAAGCGGATCTTCTCTTACTGGAACAGAAGCAATTGACCTCTCTGCACTGCCACGTTCTTTGCCATAATAAATTTTATCAATGGCCGCTTGAGAGAGATGTGTTCGATAGCTTTCTGGTGTATTAGTTTGAATAAGATAAGTAACAGTTGATATCCATGAGATAGCAAGGACCACCCCTAAAGCAGGAAAAAGGTATTTTTGGTAACTTGATTTGCTCATCGCTATTTCCTTGTTTTATTGTGTGCATAGTCACAATATAGCGCAAGGAAGATAGCAATGAACTTAATAATCGTGAATTAAGGTTAAGTATTTAAAGAGTCAAATGCCTACCAAGTCCAACTCCCGGATACTCTCTCTTATTTGCACCGGGCTGTGCATATCCATTAATTAAAACTCTTCTTGGTGAATCTGTTTTATTAAGAGATGACGAATGAAAAGTGTATGGCCCAAAGAACGCCACATCACCGGCCTTTAGCTTAAGATCAATAGCTGGAAGTTTATCCAGTAATTCATCAATAATCCTCGGATCTTCTTTATAATTTAGGTGTCCTTGAAGGTGTGATTTGGGGATGAACTTAAGAGGTCCATTGAGTGAATTCATATCATCAATGGCCATAACTGTTTGAACGTAACTTCCTCGCCCATCAACATCTTCCCACATCTCTGTTCCATAACGACGATGTTCACTATCTTGATGCCACTTAAACTCGACAATTTGTCCAGGCAGCTTAAAGTGGGCCTGATTAATGAGCTGAACCATTTCATTTGATTCGAGAATTTTACTCACTATATTTAAGATTTTCTTGTCAGCACCAATATCAAGAAGATGTTCATCATAACCACCACACCAGACAATGCGGTTCAATGCATTCTTGTCAAAGACGAATTGCGCTAGCTTGAGCATCTGAGTTTCATCTATCGTTAGAGATGCCTCATAGAGATTATCAAATGAGCGCTTGATACGTTTAATTTCTGTGTAATCAAAAAGGCCTTCGACAATGCAAAAGCCATTTTCATAAAAATCTTTTACTAATTTATTATAATCTAATTCCATAAAGTCATTATAGCACGATATTAAGCATTCTTCTTAATGGCTCTGCTGCTCCCCAAAGAAGTTGATCGCCGCTTGTAAAAATATTTAGGTACTCATCACCCATTTTCATCTTACGCACGCGTCCTACAGTTGTTTTAAGTGTTCCTGAAACATAGCGCGGGTTTAGCTTTTCACGAGTGGCCTCTGGTGTATTTTCAACAAACTCAGTATATTCAGAAAAGTTCTTAATCATATCTTCAATTGTTTTTAGATCAACAGACTTATTAAGCTTTACTGTTAGAGCTTGAGAATGTGACCTCAATGCACCAACTCTTACACACGTTCCATCAATAGGAATTGGATTCTCTATTCGTCCAAGGATCTTATTTGTTTCACTAAATGCTTTCCATTCTTCACGTGTTTGGCCATCTTCGACAGCACTATCAATCCAAGGGATTAAGTTAAGTGCCAGTGGTACACCAAAGCAGTCACTGTCTAGCTCATTACTTTTTAAGAGATTTGAGATATTTTGATCAAGTTGAAGAATTGGTCCATCCATTAGAGGCTTGGCCATATTTCCAATTACTTCCATTTGTTTAAGAAGTTCTTTCATATGACGAGCACCTCCACCTGAAGCCGCCTGATAAGACATTGTGCTCATCCATTCAACGAGCCCTTCTTGGAAGAGGCTTCCAATTCCCATGAGCATTAAACTAACAGTACAGTTTCCACCTACAAAGTTTTTAATTCCATCGTTAAGGGCCTTGTCAATGATATCGCGGTTAACAGGATCGAGAATGATTAGCGAGTCATCATCCATTCTCTTTGCAGAAGCAGCGTCAATCCAAAAGCCTGGCCAGTTAACCTTTTCAAGTTCAGGGCGTACTTGCTTTGTATAGTCTCCGCCTTGGCAAGAGATGATAATATCCATATCTGCAAGTTCAGAGATATTATTTGCGTCCTTAAGCGTGTGAGTAGCATTGTAAATAAGTGGACCAGCTTGGCCAGCTTGCGAAGTTGAAAAGAAGTATGGATCGATTTTGGCAAAGTCTCCCTCGCTCTCCATTCTCTCTAAAAGAACAGAACCAACCATTCCACGCCAACCAATAATTCCTACTTTTTTCATATGTATCTCCAGAGGCAACGGCCTTTTTTATTTAATTATGTCTAAAATTATAAAAGTATAGACATCAATGTGTCTATCCACTACAATTAATTTCAATTGAAGAGGCGCAGTGTTCAGAGCGTGTTGATAAGGGTGTACAACTATTTTAGTCCGTTATCAGTCAACACAATGGGAATATTGCCGAAATAAGGCCAGAGTGTACAGCTTGTCTTATTGGTCACTAAGGGAGAAGCCTTAGGACTGTCATATAGTAAATTTTAATTAACGAAATTAGGATTTAGTTATGTGGAGAGCTTCAAATGCAAATGTTAGCTTATATCTTTTAGCTAGATGTTTTTTTGCATTTCTTTATTCTCCTACATACAATTATCTTAATTTTAAAGCTTTAAACGTTTTTACTTTGGAGACTTATGTCAACTCAAACAAATGAAGTTATTGTTGCGAAATTTGGTGGATCATCGATGGCAAATCTTGAGGCCATGACTCGTAGTGCTCAAATCAGTGTTAATAAGGGTGCCAACATGGTTGTCGTTTCAGCTGTCTACGGTGTTACAAATCTTCTTGTGGAGATTTCTAAAAAAGCACCTGCTGGTGACGAGGCCCGCGTGAATGAACTTATTCATGAAATCGAAGCTAAACACCGTGAAATCCTTCAAGAAATGCAAGCTTCTGAGAGCTTAAGAGATGATGTAACCCAACTTCTTTCAGAAGTTAATATGATCGCGAAAGGCATGCTTCTTTTAAGAGAGTGCTCGGACCGTGCCTATGATTCACTTGTTAGTCTTGGTGAGCGTCTTTCATCTCTTGTTTTTAGTGAGGTTCTAGCTCGAATCAATGAACAATCGGCTTCAACTAAGAAAGTCGAATTATTTGATATTCGCCAAGTTCTTGTAACAGATGACAATTTTACAAAAGCTGCACCTGATATTGAGGCGACTAGGGCCCGTGCAGACCAGTTATTAGTTAACGCAAAATATGGCGACATCGTCTATGTTTCACAGGGATTTATCGGAGCAACTAGCGAGGGACTAACGACAACTTTAGGACGTGGTGGATCAGATTACTCTGCCGCACTTGTTGCAGAGGCCATGGGAGCTGACACGCTTCAAATTTGGACCGATGTTGCGGGTATTGCAACAACAGATCCACGAATTGTTAAAGAAGCAAAACTTCTAAATGAAATTACATTTTCTGAAGCGGCCGAGCTGGCAACTTTTGGTGCAAAAATACTTCATCCAACGACCTTAACTCCTGCCTTACGTGCCGGGATTAAGGTCTTTGTTGGATCGAGCTACGAACCTAATGAGCCAGGAACATGGATAAAGAGTGATACAGAGTCTGCACCGTTAATTCGTGCCATGGCGTTAAGACGTGAACAAAGCCTTGTCACATTATCAACGCCAAAAATGTTACAGGCCCATGGTTTCTTATTTGAGATTTTTAAAATCTTTAATGAATTTAAGGTCAGTATTGACTCAATCACGACGTCAGAAATTTCTGTTGCACTTACTTTAGATGATAGTGCTTTATTAAATAAAAAGATTATTGATCGTTTGGCCGAGCTTTGTAGCGTAAAAGTAGAAAAGGACTTAACATTAGTAAGTCTTATTGGAAATGAAATTAATCACACGCCAAATATAGCAGCACGAATTTTTAATGCTATTGATGGAATAAATGTTCGTATGATTTGCCTAGGTGCCAGTAAGCACAATTTTTGTTTCTTAGTAGGTAAGAATGACGCTGATGAAACAATACAAAGATTACACAAGGAATTCATTTAATGAAAATTGCACTTTTAGGAAAAGGAAAAACTGGCTCAAAAGTTATTGAACTATGTGAATCACCAGAATATTCACATATTGAATTAGAAGTTTTCGACTCAAAAAATCCTTTAAAGAAAGATGATCTTAACAGATTTGATATGGTCCTCTCTTTTTTGAATGGGGATGTTTTTTTAGAGCACTATTTCAAATTATTAAGCGAGTCAGGAATCTGCGTAGTAACTGGTTCTACTGGATTTGCATGGACACCAGAATTAGTAAGTAAAATTAAGTCACCTTGGATTAAGGCCACTAATTTTAGTTTAGGGATGAATTTAGCAAAAGAGATGATTCGTATAGCGGCCAAGGCACAAGCTCTCTTTCCTGCCAGTGATCTTAAGTATGAAATTCATGAAGTACATCATACGAAGAAATTGGATGCTCCAAGTGGCACTGCCCTTTCGTGGCAAGAATGGCTAGATAAAGACTCAACTATTACAAGTGAGCGCACAGGCGATATTATTGGAATTCATGAATTAAAGATTGATACTCCAAATGAATATATTACAATTAAACATGAAGCTAAGGATCGAAAAATTTTTGCAGCAGGAGCTCTTTGGGCCTGTGAACGTGTAAAAGACTTAACACCAGGTCTTCACGACTTTAGCGATATTGCATTACAAGTAATAAGAGAAAACTAATTAAGGAGCTATTTCAATGGCAAATCACGATTATATCAATTCAACACCACTGTGGACGGCGGTTATCACTCCCCTAAACTCAGACCTAACGATTGATCTTGACTCTCTAGAGTCGATTTTAAGAGAGCAAGAAGCTGCTGGAAACGGAATCCTTATTCTAGGATCAACTGGTGAGGCCTTAAATCTCAATCTTGAAGAAAGAAAAAATATCTTAAACTTCGTTATCGACCTTGAGTTAAAAGTTCCACTGATGTGTGGCGTTGGAGGCATTAACCTTGCTGAAACATGTGAGTGGGTTTCATACTTAGATGGACTTGAAATCGATGCCTATCTTATGGTGACTCCGCTTTATGCAAAACCTGGAGCTGAAGGCCAATATGAGTGGTTTAAGGCCCTTATGGACGTCTCAAATAAACCAGTTATGCTTTATAATGTTCCATCTCGTGCAGGGATCGAGTTGTCATTTGAGGCCGTGAAACGCCTAAATAAGCATAAACAATTTTGGGCCATCAAAGAAGCAAGTGGAAGTCCTGAGAAATTTGCAAAATATGTTGAGGCAGCTGGTGAGCAAGGCCGAGTATACAGTGGAGATGATGGAATGCTACCAGAATTTGCGCCTCTTGGTGCCAAAGGACTTGTTTCAGTCGCTTCAAATCCGTGGCCTGCCCAAACTCATGCATACACTATCGCTTGCTTAAGTGGCGAATTAAGTGAAGAAGAAACTAAAATGTGGGTCGAATCAAGCAATGCTATGTTCGTTGCCTCTAACCCTGTTCCTGCAAAATGGTTAATGAAAGAAAATAGACAAATTAAAGACGCAAGTCTTCGCCCGCCTCTTTCAATCAAAGATATGAAATTAGAAACAAATGTATTAAATGCAAATAAGAAAATAAATGAATGGAGAAAAGCATAATGACAATGACAGTAGATGAAATCCTTCTTGGACTTGAAAGTGGAACTCTAAGATCAGCTTCTAAAGTTGATGGTAAATGGGTTGCAAATACTGAAGTAAAACAAATGATCCTTGAGGTTTTTAAGGCCGGAAAAAATATTGAGCAATCTGAATTTGGTTGGCCAGGTTTTGTGGACAAGCACAATATTCCAGCACAAAAATTTACTGTAGACCGTGGTGTTCGCATGGTTCCAGGAGGATCAAGCGTACGTCGTGGTGCTTACGTTTCAAGTGGTGTAATTATCATGCCACCTGCATATATCAATATTGGTGCATACGTTGATGAAGGGACGATGGTTGACTCTCATGCTCTTGTAGGCTCTTGTGCTCAGATTGGAAAGAATGTACACCTTAGTGCTGGTGTGCAAATTGGTGGCGTTCTAGAGCCAATCGGACTTGCTCCAGTAATCATTGAAGACGATGCTTTTATTGGTGCGGGGGCCGTAATTGTTGAAGGTATTCAAGTATTAAAACGTGCTGTTATCGCCCCTGGAGTCATCCTATCTAAAGGTGTTCCGGTATATGACTGTGTCAATGAAAGAAGATTAGAACCAGGAGAGCCTATACCAGAAGGTGCTATCGTTGTTCCTGGAACAAGACCTGTTAACGAAAAACTTTCATGGGCAAGAGATATGGGACTTTCAATGAATTGTGCCATGATTGTAAAATACCGTGATGAAAAATCAGATGCCTCACTTGAGCTAGAAGCATTTTTAAGATAAGGCAAATATTGGAATGGAAAAAGTTTTAACGAAGTTAACAAAGAGATTAGACTCATCATTTTACTTTTATGATCTAGACGCCCTTGAAGAGCATCTCCGATATATTACAGATAATAAAGATGAGAGCATTAAACTTTACTATGCTTGTAAGGCAAACCCTTTGTCTTCGATTTTAAAACTTATCAGAAACCTTGGCATCGGCGTTGACGTTGCTTCCAAGGGAGAGCTTACACAAGTCGTGGCCAGTGGCGTGAAGTCTAGTGACATCATATCAACTGGCCCAAGTAAGTCACGAGGATACATCAGAACACTTCTAGAACATGAAATTAATTGTGTGGTTATAGAAAGTATCTATCAACTAAAATGGTTAAATGAACAGGCACGTGAGCTTGGAGTAAAGGCCCGCGCACTCTTAAGAGTACAATTAGAGTGGGATTCGCAAGAAAAATCAGTCCTAGGTGGTGATGAGATTACGGCCTTTGGCCTTGATGAGGCCACGTGGTCTACAATTAATCTATCAGAATACGAAAATATTGAGGCCATCGGATTTCACGTTTTTCAGTGGGGTAATATTCTTGATCCCAAAAGACTCGAAGAAGTCTGGGATAAGACATGTGAGCGCATCAATACCCTAGCAAACAAAATGAATATCAATCCTGAAGTCATTGATCTTGGCGGCGGACTTGGTATTCCCTATCAAAATCAAGACGAGAGAATTGATTTTAAAGATATCAATGCGGCACTTATGCGCTTAAAAGCTAAGCATAATTTAAAGAAAATTTGGATGGAGCTTGGACGTTTTGCCGTTGGCGAATGTGGGCTCTACTTAAGCCAAGTTATTGATCGTAAGAATGTTCGTGGCCAAGAGATCCTTGTTCTTGACGGAGGTATCAATCATATTGCGCGTCCTGCCCTTACTGATCAGGCCTTCCCTTGTCGTGTTTTAAACGAAGAAAAAAAATCACAAGAGACCAAACAATTTCATGTTCATGGCCCTTTGTGTACATCACTAGACAAGCTTGGTGTCTTTGAACTACCCAAAGATTGTGATTACGGAGACTGGCTAGTTTTCACTCAATGTGGTGCTTATGGTTTTACAGAAAGTATGCCATTTTTCTTATGTCATAATCTGCCAGCAGAAGTCGTCTCATATAAAGGGGACGTCATGATTCCTAGAACAATTAAAACAAGTGCTGACTGGGTTGAATAGCTCCACTCTTAAAGCGTGTTAAGAATTGGAATATTCTCTAGTTGAATATTTGGTGGTGCCATCTGTCTCAGCTGTGCAGGAGTAAGTCTTGGAACCCCACGGCCAGGACCAGTAGAGTCTTCAGAAGCACAATTGTCACCATCACACTTAGTGACAACATACTCGGCCTTGCCATCACTTAGTCCAGAAATACTTATTTCTGAATCAGCAAAGCTATCGCTCGTCACTAATTTAAAATCACCGTCGGCAACCTTACATTCTACAGAGACAATATAATCATAGTCATATGAAGATAGTTCATACTCTTTTGCACTCTCAAGTGATGAATTGAGAGTACTTACTTTTTCTTTACGATTTCCGTCTTCATCTTCTTCAAAGTATGTCTTTTTGATCTTACAGGCCTTAACCTTTTCATTTGTGAAAGTCACAGTAATGGCCGGTTTTGACCCATTAAAGTCAATTGAGAGATCAGCATCTACTTCATCTCCAGGAACATCTGTTTTGTCAGGTTCTGGATTTACTGTCGGAGTAGGCTCAACAACATCGGGCTCATGTACGACAACTTCTTGATTTGTATTAACTTCATCCACAACAGTATTAACCACTTCAGCAATAGCGGCCGATGCGTTTGATGTATGAACCGCACCTTGTGTCACACCAGGATTCCTTAAAATAGCAGGTGTAGTGGATCCAGTATTATTAGATGTAAGACGTGGGCCACTTAATTTTGGCGCGTTAACTTGATTCGTAATATCCCTATACTCACCTTCAATTGTGATTCCATCATTAACAGCATTCTTAGTATCACTTGCCGTTTTTGCGTCACTTGCTTTCTTATTAGCGGCCTTAATGAGTTCGATCTTATCATCAGTTCTTGCAACAGTGTGAGCAAGTTGTCTTGCACTATCAACAATACGCTGTCCTGTTGCTTTAATGATATTCCCTTTAGCTGGAACTGGAAGATTTGCTTGTGTTGGTGCTGGAAGCGCTAACACTTTTTCTCCTGCAATTGCACCTTGCGGAGTCCCATGCGGAGCACGAGCTGGTCTCGCGTTTAAAGCATTTGAAGTTGTTGAAGCAATCTGTGGAGCCGTAGGCTTCCCTGAACTTACGGCCTGTCTAAGGACTTCACGACGAGCAGTTGAGGCCGCGCTTGATCCACTGATTAACTTATCAACAAGAGAAGGATCTCTTGAAGTAACAAGATCAAGTAACCCCTGTGCTCTTTGTTCACCACCTTTGGCAACATCCTTACGATAGGCCAAAGCAAGTAAGTCCATATCACTTAAGCGCTCACCACGAGCAACCTTACTCTCAATATTTTGATAAGTTGTGGCCTTTTGAAGATCACTTAAACCAGAAAAGTCGTAGATTCTATCCTTAACATCATCAAGGCTACGTACAACACCATTCATCTGCGCAAGCTTAGTCTCTTTGAAAACAAAGTGTCTTTCCGCTCTCATGGCCTGACCTTGAGCAGTTTTTGCATCAGTTAAAATTTTAATATTATCAATATCAATTCCAAATTTTAGGACAACACCTTTATCAGTAACTGTGCCAAGTCCTGAATCAATTAAGGACTGATAATTATCAGAACCTTTATTGATTAATAAACCACTTCCATCTTCAAGAAGCTTTCCTTCTTTTAATGTTTCCATACGTTTTCCTAAGCGTGTATAGAAAACAACATTTGGGTTAGCGGCTTCGTCAAATCCATTTATATAGCTTCTTACCTCAGGAATAACCTTATCAGATAAGAATCTTGCATTAGATAACTTACCACCAGATTGATTTTCAAGTCTTCTCAGCATCGCTGGAACTTGCGATTGATTATCAACAACAGCAACTGCTTTACTAGTCGACGTTGGCGCAGGAAGGCCAAGGACTTTAGGAGGAGGTAGTGCTAAAACAGCTTCAGGCTTTGGTGCGTTAAGTGATGTTCTAGCGTTTAAAATACCAATAGGTGAAGGAGATACATTTTTCGTTGTCGTCGCAACCTGTGTTGCTTTAACTGTTTTAGTTACGGCCGCACCAGTAGTAGAACCAGCGCTTCGGCCAGCTCTTGTTGCACTTAAGGCCTCTGCACCATATCTTGCAACAGCAATACTATCAGTTGCAACACTAACGAGTGATAAACCTACTGCAATCTGACCACCAAGTTTTTGAGACTCAGCTGCTGCAATGGCCTCCATACTTTCTTCTGTTGAAGAGAGGCCAAGAGAGTGTTTTGTATCAGTTGTATCAAGCTGTTTATTAGCGTCATTAATTTCTCTTACACCAACGGCCGCCTCACCAACAATTAGTGCAGAACTTGCTGTAGCAAGTGCAATCCCGACTGGACTTCCGATCCCTGTAGCAACAAGGACACCTGATAGGGCCATCCCCGCCCCGGCCATCGTGACATTAGCAAGCTTCCATGTTTCATCATTTGAATAAATATCGCGCATTTGACTACATAAGAATGATGCCTGCATATCCTGAAGCCCAGGAATAACTCTATTATTTTTAAAAGCTTGTGCAACAAGATATGGCCTATACTTAAGAAGATCCTTTAGATCTTTATCCATATCGTCAATATCCTTAGAAGAAGAAGGAATTTTATCTTCTAGATCTTCTAAATCCTCAAGCATATTCTTACTGACTGTCTTATCAAGGTCCTCAAAGTCACTTGTAGAAATAGCACTTGCTGGCTTACTCGTCCCAAATAAAGGAGTTTTCTCAGCACAATCTTTTGCAAAGTCATTTGATGGAGCATGAAATTTTGAACGAAATTCTTTTGTTGCGTAATACTTTCTAAAATCTGGATTTTCATTCGAAAAATTCATCATATTAGAAATATAGCTATTCTGTTCAGAAGCAATAAAGTCTTTATAATTCTTAGAGCTTCTTACAGATGCACAATATGGGAGTGTCCCCATATAATAATTACCGGTCTGAGAAGACGTCACACATGGGAACTTTCTCTTAATTTTATCACATTGCTTATTAATACCATCAAGGAGGTCGTTAACCTTAGTTCTTAACTCTCCTTTATTTGTCTTTTTAATTTTACCTTCAGCAATGGCCTTCTTAAATTCATCTTTTGCACTATTAAGAATTCCTAGAAATGGCTCCTGTCCGAAATCTTGAGCCTCTTTAAGAATATCATCAATTGCACGATCTAAATTGGACTCACTTGCACCTTTAGACTTAAGCTTATGAAGAATATAATTCTTCATTGAAAGCTCACTACCGATTTTTAATCCATCATCTAAGAGAGACTTAATTGAAGAATGTTTTTTGATACGATCAAAGTCTTTTGATAGTGTATCTAACTCTGAACTACTTACGCTTTGAACAACTTGATCATTACTACAAGCAACTTGAACAAGAGTGTCACCAATATTGCGTGAACTCATAAAGAAAGTACCAAGCGTGTTATCTTCAGCTTCTGCACGGTAATCTTTTTCACATCGTGAAAGAATTCCAACACCCTTTGAAAGACCTAGGCCTATCCCTTTTTCAAGACCTTCTTGATTTTCTTTTGCCTTAGCTACAGAGTCCTTAATCTTAGCAATTCTCTCTTTTTGTGCGATACATGTTGCATCAGCAACATTATGACGACAAAACTCCTCGACTTCAGAGGCTAGCTTATCAAAGGCCTGCATTTTCTTTTCATCAGATAAAAGATCCTTAACAATTTGTGGCGTTGTGTATTCACTTGCTGAATTCTTACAAGCGCTCGTTCCAAAATTTGAGCTATTACTGCCCTTTTGGCGTGCGTTTACACAAGCACCTCGTCCATCTTGACCAGGGCCAAATAGTAAAGGATTACATCTAACTTTTAGGATTCGATTACCAAAGAAACTTTTTTCACAAGAGATCTTTCTTGGGATCTGACACTTGCCACTAACTAAAGTTGACTTATGTCCTGCAAGGAAACAATCACTCGACGCTGCATAAGCTTCATCAATTAAGAATTGAAACGTGTAACGATTCTTATACTTACGAGCATTTTCAATATTTTCGTGAAAATCGACAATGGAATTGTGGTAGTACTGTAGAGTAAGAAGATTCTTATACTCAGGCTTAGTTAAATCAAGAGTATAAACTCTTTGACTCGTTTTCGCGCTCGTAGTGGTAGATAGAACTACTGCTAGAACAAGAAAGGCTGAATATAAAAGTCGACTTATTTTTACCATCGCTACCTTATCGTCTGGGCATCTAAAATTACTTAATTATTATTTAAATTTTGATTAATTCAAACAACTTACGGGTTTTAATGTATAATTAAGAGGTTATCTGTCAAAATTCGAATATTTAGTGACTTATAAAAAAGGCACTAGGGAGTTGATCATGTCTAATTGGAACCTAGAAAAGAAAATTATTAATATCGATGAAACAAATCACGCCCAGTACCAACTTAATATCTATGACCTAGTTCCTGACAAGGTGGATGAAAGTGCTCCAACAATCTATATTCAAGCAAATGTTCACGGCGCAGAATTACAAGGAAATATGGCAATTTTTAAGCTTCTAAACTTATTAGAAGATGAACAGTTAAACGCAAGAATTCGAATGGTTCCAAATGCAAATCCTTATGCAACCTCGATTAAGATGGGAACCTATACCTATGGGCGCTTCAACCCTATTACAGGAGATAATTGGAATCGCATGTACCTCAACTTCTTTAATCAAAAAGAAGGACAAGGCCTAATTACAGAAGATGAAATTAAAGCATGTGAGAATAAGCAAGCGTATAAAAAGCTACTTAAGGCCAAGATTGCTGAATACAGAAGTTATCACAAGACCTACGGTATTGATGAAAATAAGAATCTCTTTATTAGCCTTCAAGAGCTAGCAAGTGATGCAGATATTGTTTTAGACCTTCATACTGCAGGTGTTGGCTGCCGCTATATCTATGGCCCTGACTTCTTAGAAGAGAAGATGGCAGAGTTAAATTTTCCATTTCACTTAGTTATTCCACCCGAGTTTGGTGGTGCAATGGATGAAGCAAGTTTCTATCCATGGGTAAAGTTTCATGAAGCTCACAAGAGTGAGAATACTTTTGAAGCTTATACTCTTGAATTAGGAAGTGAAGAAGTAATTGACTCTAAGGCCGGCCAAATTGATGCCATCAATATTTTTAACTATCTTGTTAAAAGAGGCGTCATCGATGCAGATGAGATCAACACAAAGAAGAATACACAGTATTTTTGTGAATTAAAAAATTATAAAGGATTCTTTTCTCCAAGTGCAGGCTTTATTGAGTACCACAAGGCACCTGGAGAGAAATTTAAAAAAGGTGAAAAGATTATGAGTGTCTATCACTTTGATAAGTTAGATAGCTTAGAAGAAGTTATCTCCCCTATCCTAGCACCTTGTGATGGAATCGTGATCAATCATGCCCCAAGTTCAAATGTGAAAAGGGGCATGAGTATCTTAGAAGCTTTTACGCAATTTACATTAAAGCAGTCTTAAGAACCTTAAAGACCGCTTTGAAGCGCGCGAATACGCTTATCTAAACTTGGATGTGAGCTAAAAAGCTCAGCAAATGATGGGCCACTAGAGATCTTGAATGCTGTAAGATTAGGATCTGAGTTATCAACCATTTTTGTACTTTGTTGCAGCTTTTGAAGGGCCGCAATCATCTTGTCACGCCCTGCAAGTTTCGCACTTCCAGCATCTGCTCTGTATTCACGAAAGCGTGAAAACCACATCGTGATCGGCATAGCAAGTAGGCCAAAAACAATGTCGAGAACAAAGACGAGTGCCATATGAGCAAAAGGCCCAAGTCCCGGTCCCTCTTCGTCATCAGAACGAAGAGCATTTGAAATCACCATGGCACCAATGCGTGATAAGATCATAACAAAAGCGTTAACAACACCTTGGACCAGTGCCATCGTCACCATATCACCATTAGCAATGTGAGCGACTTCGTGACCGATTACCCCCTCAGCTTCATCACGACTCATTGCATGAAGAAGTCCCGCAGAAACGGCAACCATTGAGTTATTGCGACTAGGTCCTGTGGCAAAGGCATTTACTTCATTTGAGTTATAAATATAAACATCTGGGTTTTTGATTCCACTTGCACGGGCATATTGGTGCACGGATTGAGCAACCCAACCGTAATTTGGATCGTTTGGAGAGATCTCTGTCATACGATAGGCCATCTTCGCCATAAACTTTGACAGGGCCAAAGAAATAAAAGATCCACCAAGTCCCCAAACGGCACAGATGATGATAAGGGAATTATAATTCATCCCCGCTTCCGTCATATAGCCACGGATTCCAAGTAGATTAAGCACAATACCGATCGTTGCAACAACAAGGATATTTGTTAGTAAAAATAAACCAATTCTTAGCATTTTAGATTAACTCCTAAAAAATAATATTCCCAACATGATAGAGAGTAATTCTAAATTTGGTCAATAAGATGAATTATTGTTTACAAAAATTTAACAATTCTTCTCAAGTGTTAAGAAAGTTTAAAGAAAATTAATAAATAACCGAGCAATTAATAAGGAACTGTTAACGATTTTCATTTAAAAGAGCAAAATGATCAACAATAAACACATTACAAAGAAAGAGATTTTATGGAATGCGATCATTTTTGCAGCAGTTATCTTTACGGCCATTGAGGCCCCTTTCTCATTTATTTTCCAAACCAAGATTCAAGGCTGGCAGCTAATTTGTGACTTCTTAGTTTCTACTCTATTTGTAAGTGACCTTATTTTAAGAATCCGTAAAAAAAGAGCACAGAATATGAGCTTCACATCAAAGGCCCATAAGAATAAGTGGTATGCTTTAATCGGAATCGACCTCATTGCATCGGTTCCATACGACATTCTAAGTTATGCCCTAGGCTTTCATGCCTTCACTTATTTTAGACTATTTCGTCTTGTACGTCTTGCACGACTATTTGAAATGGTTTCAAACCTCGCCTTTGTGCCAAAGATGATTAAATTCACAGCTGTTCTAACGCTCTTTATGGTTGCCGTTCACTGGATTAGTCTATGCTGGATTATGATCACTCCAATTGACCAATCACTAATACAAGATCGCGTCACTCACTATATTACGGCCATGTACTGGACAGTAACGACTCTTACGACAATTGGCTATGGTGATATTACTCCAACAACAAATGAAGGCCGCCTCTTTACAATGGTTATCATGATCCTAGGAGTCGGTGTCTACGGTTTTGTTATTGGTACAGTCAACAAGATGGTTCAAGATGGAGAACGCTACAAGCAGCAAAACAGAGAGAAGATGCATGACCTCGTGAGTTTTATGAAACATTATAATGTTCCAGAGCGTCTGCAACAAAATGTATATAGCTACTACAACCACCTTGTGACAAAGAGGCTTACAGAAAATGATAATAAGATCATTAATGAATTGCCTCAGGCCCTTCAAGGTGAGCTTACTGTTTATATGAATATTAAGCTCATCCGAAACCTTCCAATCTTTAAGACGCTAACGTCAAGTTGCTTAAAAGAAGTTGCTGGTGCACTTGAACAAAAATACTACGGCCCTGGCCAAACCATTATCAATATTGGTGAAACTGGTCATGAAATGTATCTTATTGGCCATGGTAGTGTTGAGGTTATCCTCAGTGATGGAAATGTTGTGGCCACCCTTCACGAAGGCCAATTTTTTGGCGAAAATGCCCTCCTGCACGACACTAAGAGAAACGCTAATGTGCGCGCTCTTGGTTATTGTGAACTCTATAGGCTTGATAAAGAACAATTTGCTGAGATCTCATCACGGCACAATGACCTTCTCGTAAGTATCACAAGTCTTACAACTCGTCGCTCCACTGATCGTTCAGAGCGTCACAGCCCAAGTGTGAAACGAGTTCAACAAAAGCTTAAGGAACAGGAAAAAAACGAACCAGAAGCGGCATAATCTGGGCCCGAGTACGCTTGTTGCCTTTTAATCACCCTCATTCTTTGTTAACATATCCTAATATTTTGGAGGAAACACAATGATGTTAGATAGTACAATTGCAAAGGAAGTTATCGACTACGCACTACTTCGCGGCGCTGACTTTGCAGAAATTTTTGTCGATCGCCAAACGTTTGAATCAATCAGCATTAAGAACTCTAATGTTGAAAATATTGAAAACGGTATTAACTTTGGAATTGGTATCCGCCTATTCTACGGTACAAAAGTTCTCTATGGTTACACAAACTCAACAAAGAAAGAAGAATTGCTAGATATTGTTTCTTCTCTAAGTGCAAAAGATCTTCGAGATCCGATTGTGACAGCGACGAATTTTAATTTCGAAAAGCCAATGCAAAATCACTTTGTCCAAAAAGGTCTTAAAAACAATATCTCCCTCGATCAAAAGATCCCTCTTCTTATGAAGATTGAAGAGATGACAAGAAAGGCCTCTGATAAAATTACACAAGTTCCTATCAACTCAGGTCTGCGCTTTCAAGAAATTGAAATTTTCAACTCAGAAGGTCTTCATGTAACTGATGAAAGAAATTATGTAAGACTATATGCTTCTTGTATTGCAAGTGATGGAACGATTCAAGATAGTGCTGGATACTCTCCTGGAGCGATGTCAGGTTGGGAATTTATTCAAGGTCAAGACCCAAAGTATATTTCTGAAAAGCTTGCTAGAGAAGTTTTAACAAAGCTTAAAGCAAAGCCATGTCCAGCAGGAAAGATGCCTGTTGTTATTGATAATGGTTTTGGTGGAGTAATCTTCCATGAAGCCTGTGGTCACCTTCTTGAGACGACTTCTGTTGCTAAGAAAGCTTCTGTCTTCTGGGACAAGATGGATCAAATGATTGCTTCAACTGTAGTTAGTGCTGTAGATGATGGAACAAACCAGAACTACTGGGGATCAATCAATATTGATGATGAAGGGATGAAGACACAAAAGACTCAACTTATTAAAGACGGAAAACTGACAAGTTTCATGGTTGATAAACTTGGCGCTATGAAAACGGGATTTGAGCGCACGGGTTCAGGACGTCGTGAAAACTATAAATACGCACCGACTTCACGTATGAGAAATACATATATTGAAGCAGGCAAGGATAAATTTGAAGATATGATCGCCTCAATTGATCACGGTATCTACTGTGCTCAAATGGGTGGTGGTTCAGTTAGTCCGGGAACAGGTGAATTTAACTTCTCAGTTATTGAAGGTTACGAAATTAAGAACGGAAAAATTGGTGATGCGGTTAAAGGTGCAACTCTAATTGGAACAGGCCCAGAAACACTTAAGCAAATCTCGATGGTTTCAGACAACCTTGATTTTGCGGCCGGTGTATGTGGTTCAGTATCTGGTGGTGTTAACACAACTGTAGGACAACCTGCCCTAAAAGTAGATGAAATTCTAGTGGGTGGAGGTAAGTAATGAGTAAGACAAAAACACAACTACAAAAAGATTATATTAACCGTACCCTTGACATGGCCAAGGATATGGGAATTGATAATGTCGATGTTATCATTTCTGGTTCTGAGTCATTTTCACTTAAGGCCGAGCAAGGCGAACTAAGTGAATACAAGAAGTCTAACACTGGTGCTCTAGGTGTTCGTGTCATTAAGGATCAAAGAGTCGGTCTAAGTTTCACAGAAGACTTAAGTGACGAAGCAATTCGCACAACACTTTACAATGCTTGTGAAAACTCAAAATTTTCTAAAGTTGATGAGTACCAAACAATTCAAGAAGGAATCATTCTTGATGATGCTAATCCAGCGGCAAATATCGAACATGCTCCTGATGCAAATGAGATGATTGAAAAGTCTCTTTATCTTGAATCAGAAGTAAGACGTCGTGATGAGAACTGTCAAAGTGCTCCTTATAATGGAATCGCAGAAGGGGTTTCTAATTTTGCAATTGGTAACTCAAAAGGTGTGCTTTGTACGCATCAATCAAAGGCATATACAGCATACACATCGGCCCTTGTAAAAAAAGGCGATAAAAATGCTATGCACTACTTCGCTGATACAAAGAGAGATTTTAGAGATCTTGATTACGATAAAGTAATTAATACTTCATTAGAAGTTGCCAATAACTTCATTAATGCTTCCCAGATTAAAACTGGTGACTATGACGTTAATTTTGAAATCGATTTATTTGATAATATTCTATCAAGTTTCATGCTTCTTTTTAGTGCACGTGCGGCCATTGATAAATCAAACCCATGGCGTGACAAACTAGGAGAAATCGTTGCAGACTCACGTCTAACATTTAAAGATGATCCTTTCTATGTTGGTGGTTATAGTGTTTGTCCATTTGACGGTGAAGGAAAGAAGAAACAGGTAAATACTTTACTAGAAAATGGTAAGCTTGCTCAATTCCTACATAATAGTGCCACAGCAAAAGAGCTAGGGCTTGAAAATAATTTCTGCGCAACTCGTGGAGCAAAGTCGTCTCTTGGAGCAACGACTTCAAACTTCATTATTGAGGCAGGGACAAACACTCAAGACGAATTTAACTCTCGTCGCTATGTCGAAATCCTAACGGCACAAGGACTTCACAGTGGAATTAGACCAATTAGTGGTGAGTTTTCACTGGGAGTTAGTGGACGTGTTTGGAATAACGGTGAAATCGAAGGTTATTTTAAAGACGTAACAGTAAGTGGAAACTTCTTTAAAATGCTAAGTGAAATCGAATTAATTGGAGATAAAATCGAATCTTCAAGTGATCACTCACTATTCACACCAAAGATTCTCTTTAAAGATCTAATGATTGCTGGTTCATAGGGTGCCATGCACTTTTGGTTTCGCATTTGCTAAATCAAAAGTGCTGCACCTTTTTAATTCCTATCCATTTTACCAAGTTTCTAAAAAATATAAGCTCTCATCTTATTTAGCGAGTGCGAAACCAAAAGTGCATGGCACCTACTTAAGCATTTTCGGAAAAGCTGTTTGCTGATAGCGCTGTGAGATCAGTTCAAATAGAGTCACTCCATCACGCTCCCATTCCTTGTCTTGTTTCTGGAATAGATTTTGTCTAGCACGTTTATCCTTAATATTTGAAATATAATTCTTTAGTTGCCCAGCTGTCATTTTCTGATCGCCAAGCATAACCATGGCACCATCATCCATATCAAATAGTCCATCAGTATCGTCTAAGTTATCAAATGATATAGCTGGTATAGCTCCATCAGCACCAAGACCGTCAGCTCCAGCGCGACCATTAAGCCCATCACCGCCAGAACCATCACCAATACCATTTCCACCGCGACCTTTTTTAGAGCTTGCAGATAGAGCATCAGGGTTAATCTCTCCTTGAGAGTAGCCTTCTCCAGAAAGACTTCCATCACCATTTTGGCCACCATTTGCCATACGACTTCTAATTCGAGAAGCAGCAGAGCTTCCGAGAGTCGAATTTAGGAAAGAATCAGTAAGTGAAGAAAGGTTTGCACTATGTTCAGCACTTCTTTTATCAGCGATACTTTGAAGAGAAGCAAATTCACCACTCTTGCCGCGTTTTGCAAGAGTATCCTTCATAAGTTGTGTATCGGTACGTCTTTTCGCATTTCGATCGAGTTGTTTTCTAATCCCTTTACTCAGACGTGAAATTGCAGAGTTCGTTGAATTCCCCCCAGTTTCTAATTTTCCACTTATTGTTGAATCGAGGGTTTTCTTACCATTTAAAGCATCTTGAAAGTTAGAGCCAGCAGTGCTGAAACCACTTAGCCAATTGGTAAACTGACCAAATCCATTACTAAGCTGAACATCAGGTATCCCACGGTGAGTCTGCTTACGCTCGACATTTGTGGACGCATTAATTCCGTCATTTACTGTATGATAGAAGTTGTGCATTTTTAGCGCATAGGCCGCTGTCCCAGATAAGTTTGCTAGAGTTTGTCCCATAAAGTTATTAAGCTTTGCTATAAGCATTTCAAAATATGGGATCAGACCAGGTGTAATATAATAATCGAGTCGACTCACTTTCGGAGCATAGAAGTGGTAACGATAAGCATATTGGGCAAATTCATCGGCCATTCTTTTTCGATCTTCAGTTTCTTTTTCATCACCGTTATCTTCTGAAACAAGAGTTGATAGAAAATAACCTCTGGCATGATCGCGGTAGAAATTTGTGATGCGATCATTAAAGATATAGTAGTTATGAATATCGTGTTTTCCTGCATTAAAAGGAATCTTCGTACGAGAAGAGTAATTCGTCGAATACAGACTCGACATATCTGGTAAGAAAGGGTCAAGAAGCTTTAGAGCAACACTTCCCTCTTTTTTAGCATAAGTATTTCGCGTACAGGCCCCTGCTGCTAACTCTTTATTACAGACGTCGTTATTTTGGGAGTGGAAGCTCATACATTTAATCTTGTATTTACGGCCAACAGGTACGCGAGCAATTTTCCAAGTGGAGCTTGTTCTTGGCCCACAAATATTTTCCGGCCCTCTTTCGGGATCGAGATCAACGTCGTAGTCACTACCAAAGAGAATCCCTCCAGTTGTAATATTGACGAGATTTCCAATAAGGCTATTCTTATGAAGTCCAAAGAATTTCATTAGCTTCATAATCCAACAAACTGGATAAAGACACTTCTTGCCAAGTGTGTACCTCTTTCCATTGTATTTAATATAATTCCAATTATATTCCTTAAGCCACTGAACTGTGTATTCAAAAAGCGCTGTACCTGCACTAATATTTTGTAATGTTGCATCTTCGATGGCCTTGATCTTCATAAGGGCCATATCACGTAGAAAGAGCGTAAAGTCCATACCATGGCCTTTTGCTGTCTCCTTTCTCGCATCCGTAAATTTTACTTTTCCATCTTGCACAAATTCTGCGTAACGAGAAGATTTTGTACACTCACCACTTCCGATACAAGCAGTAACCTGGTCAAGGGTTTGAACAAAGTAGTCTTCTTCACGGTCTTTTAAAGAATAACCATCATTTTTAACAACCGCCTTTCCAAGCGAGTTTTTTTCGATCGCGGACTCTCCACCAAGAGACTCTACTTCTTGCTTTTCTTTATCCGTAATTGTCTTCATATAGTCTTTATCAGAAACTTTCTTACAATTACCACCTGTTTCATCACAGACTTCTTTTTCATTATTTAGAACATAAGTGTCATACTTACCAAGGCCATTACAATTTGCGATATAGCTGGCCTCAACATCTGGCTGTAGCCAATCCTCAGGACTCATTGGCCCGACTGTATCAACACAACGGCACATCATCTCAAGTGATCTCTTCTTTAAAACTGAATAAAGTTTAAATTGCGAGTGCTTATACTTAATGGCCTCAAAGCGAACAACGTCACGAATATTGTAACGTCCAGCACCTGACTTAGGGTCATGTCCATCAAATCCCTCAAGGAATTTATCATCATCTTTCATATAGTAATTTACAATACTATTGCGATCCTTAGGAGAAAGCTTTCCATTGTAGAATAGGTGCAGAAAGATTTTCTTTTCGTTCTTAGGAAGGTCTTCAATATAATTAGTAATTTCTTTAAGTGCTTCCTCACCAACAGAGTAATCAAACTCATCCCATAACGGTCTTCCACGGCCAACAATAGACGGATCAAAGCGAGAGAAGTTAAAGCCACGCATAGAATTTGTTTGTACATTCCAATTATAAGGCTGATTATCAGTCCCAGTATAAGATCCACTTGCTGCTTTATAGGTATTATATTGTGATTTGATGTGAAAGAAGTCACCTTCATCTTTCCCACCAGTTGTATAGTCCATTGCATACATCATCATCATAACTTCAAAGTAGTCATTTGATTGTGCTGATAGAAAGTCACCAAATAGATTAACTCGACAAGACTTCATATCTGAAATATAGACATCTTCAAATAACGGAGAAGCGTCTTGGTGTCCATTATAAAGAGTATAATCAGGATCAGTTGTTTCTTTTCCTGTCATCATAGAAATATAATTCGCCTCAACAACACCATCATTAATTGTAATTTTAGCATTATCCACACATTGCTTAACTAATCTCAAACGAGTGCTATGATCAGTTCCTAAGGGAGCGCCTTTATTTGCACATGAAGTAATTGCATTTCGATATGGGGCCGCAAACTTATTAAACGCATCATCAGAATTTTGTGGATGTTTTGGGTTGGCCAGCGTTTCTTTTCTAAAATTATCAATTAATTTCGTGGCCTCATTCATTTTACTACCAACAGCTTGCTGGTGAGAGTACTCTGTTGAGATACCTGCATAAAGTTCTTCAAAACATGTCTTACGTGGATAACGAGTCGGTCCATCGTTATCATAAACTCTTACTTGCTTTGAAGAACAAGAGCTATATTTATTTTCAATACTACTCATATAAGTAGCGACACGAGAACTTGAAACTTGATTGTCTGAAAGTTGGCCTTCAAGCTTTGACTTAAGGGCCGTTACCTTGGCCTCAATTTCAGATGAATCACCAGCTCGTGTATATGCATGCGCACTTGGAATGATTAATTCAAGTAGTGATGAAAAAGTTGGAAGAATAGGAGCACAAACACCATTAGAGTTTTTGAAAAGTGATTCACAACACTCTCCACCCTTATCTGGTCTTTGTCCCATTCCAAAACAGCTCGAACACTTATAATTTGCACGACAGATCTTTCTTCTTTTATCGCAAGAGTTTGAACAACACTCACTATCTTTTGAACAAGAGTCCTTTTCAATACTACAAGTGTTGATATTAGTTAGGCGTCTCATTTTCTTACATGAGCCTACTTCACACATATCAGTTTCTGGCGAGCAGGCCTGATTTGCTTTTTTTGCAACTAAACATTTCTCATAATAATTCTTATCTTTAGAGTATAGTGGCAGGCCACAGATTAGCCCTTTGTGACATTGGTTCGTTGCTGAATAACAGGCTTCTCCCCTTTTAAGATATTTCTTTTCTGAGTATAGGAGTTGGGCCATCAATAGAGGCCTAGAATTGACTGAAGTCTTGTTGAGCTTATTAACAATTACTTTTACGTACTCATCACTTGATGCCTCAAGATTTTTCTTGATATAGGCATCTATGGCCTTGGCATCTACTTTTGAAGATTTTCCAACAACGGCCACAAGATTTTGGGACTCTGCTTTTATGAACGCATCAGTTTCATTTGCAGCATATGAGTGCATATTAAACAGAGTGGCAAAAGTGATTAATATTATGAGACGAAACATATTTCCCTCTTAATTTTCTTAAGATTAAATTTATATATATTTTATCGGAATAATGAGTAAATTACTCAAGCAGAATATAAATATTGAATTTCAGGTTGCTAAAATGAAATATCAAATACTTACGTGTGCCAAGAAAATGCCACACGTAAGTGTAATATTAGGTAGTTAGGATTTATTTTACTTTTGCAATTGCCTCATCAATCATGGCCTTGCGAGCTGCTGCATCTCTCCAGCGCTCTTGAGCATCAGGTGCTAATTTATGAATTGGATCGAAGTAAGTAAATAACTTATCTGGCTTCACATATGGAGCACGCCATACTGAGATTCCATTTTCTTGATCATAGTATTCATAAGAAGCAACGTGGCGCTTACCACCTCCGCCTGGAAGATCACAAACAAATGTTGGCGTGTTAAATCCTGCAGTCGTTCCACGAACGGCCTTTTCAAGTTCTTCACCCTCACCAAGAGTTGTTCTAAAGTGCTCACAGCCTGGAACCATATCGTGCATATAAACATAGTATGGTTGGATATTCATATACCCAAGCTTACGAGTTAAAAGAACCATTGTATCAACATGGTTATTTACACCTTCTTGCAGAACCGCTTGGTTACGAACAAGAATCCCTTCACTGAAAAGACGCTCCATGGCCATTTGTGACCACTTCGTAATTTCAAGTGGTGAAGAAAAGTGAGTATGAATCATCATCTGCTTACCAAAGCCTTTGGCAAGATTATTAACCTTAATAAGGGCATCCATCCACGCATCATCAGTAAGAATCTTTTGTGGAAAAATTGCAATCCCTTTCGTCGCGTAACGGATACGACGAATATGAGGGATTTTTAAAAGGTTTTCACCGATATATTGAATCTGCTTAGGGTTAAGCATGAATGCGTCCCCACCAGAGATAACAACATCTTCAACCTTTGGATGTGCAGCAAGATAAGCAAACACATTATCCCAATGCTTTTGGTTTGCACCGTAAGATTCTTTTTCAACAGTTTCAGTTGAACCACCAATTACACGAGAGCGTGTACAATAAGCACAGTAAACTGGACAAATTGTAAGTGGAAGAAAAAGAACTTTATCAGGGTAGCGGTGAGTTAGCATTGGCACTGGTGAATCGACATCTTCACTAAGAGAGTCGGCCATATGCATAGGGTGGTCTTCTAAGAACTGAGAGCCAATTGGTAAGAATTGCTTACGTAGTGGACAGTTGACAGGATCATCCCAATTGATAAGTGCAAAAACATATGGAGTGATTCTGATATTCATTGGAGTAATATGTTGACCTTGTTGTAGGTCTTCAAAGAACTCTTTTGAGATTTTATCACCAAGAACTTTTTTAACTTGGTCAATTTTTCGAATGGAATTCTTCAGCTGCCATAGGTGGTCTGAGAACTCACCTCTTGTCACATTTGCCCATGCTGGGATCTGTTTCCAAAAGTCATCATTTCTAAAATTTCTGTGCTCAAGATCTGGTATCTTCATGTGATCTTGAGTGTGATCAGTTGATAGATCAGTCGTCGTCATAAAATAATCCTTGAATGTAATTTTACATATTATATCCCAAAATATTCCTTTTTAGGAAACGCTAAACGTGTCATTATTAAGATATGGAAAAACCTAATTTAGATTATACCTCAGATATTTTAGATAATGTCACTCGACATATTTCATGCGAGAACGTCAAATCTTTTCTCTTCGCACAAGGCTATTATCACGGCAAAGACCGTTTGATGCAAATGGAGATGTTGCGTCTAATTGCTCAAGGACGCCTCTGTGAGTGCATCAAGGACAGTGAAGAGACTTTTGCCATTGATAAATATATGCGAGAGCTGGGAATTAACCACTTTGCCAAAGAAGAAATTCAAAATATCGATGAAGAGACAAATACGTTATTAACACACTACGTAGATGGAATTAATAAGGCCATAGGTGAAGGCCACCCATTTGAATTTAAGATTCTTGGTCACAGACCTAGTGAATGGCGTATCAGTGATACTATTCTAACAATTAAGGCCATGAGCTTTCTAGGACTTGCTCAAGGACAACAGGATTTAGAAAAACTTATTATTCAATTGTTACAAAATGCCCAGAGATTAAACGACAAGAATGATCAAGATACTCAAGTTGAGCGAATTAAATCACTTGCAAAAGGTGCTCTTGATACAATTACTGATAGTGAAATTAATCTTATCAGCAAGGTCAAAGTTTATAACCCTCTAATTCCTGAAAGCTATAAATTTTTGAAGAATATCCCAAAGATTCAGGCCTCAAATAATTGGGTGTCAAATATGAAGGGAGAGGCCATTCACGCCTGCGATCCACACTTAGAGTGTAATCGCCTACCGGCCATTTGGTATGAGATGAAGGCCAATATCAAAAATGTTGGAAACTTCTTTGGTATCTCGATGCCAGGTGTTCCAGGCTTTGTTATGGGTAGAAGTGATGACACAGCTTTCTCATTCACTTATGGCTTCATGGATATGGTGGACCACTTTATTGAAGAAGTCCGTGATAATAAGTATCGCTTTGAATCGAATCTCTTTGATTTTAAAGTAAGACGAGACCTCATCAAAAGAAAGAAGAAAGAAGATGTCGAACTCTATATTCGAGAAACTCATGCAGGTTTTCTTGAAGTCGATAGTGAAAATAAAAATATCATCGATGGCCACTACCTATCGATGGCATGGTCATGTCGAAAAAGAGGTGGTGCAAAGACCTTAAAGGCCATCATGGATCTTCTGTATGCTAAGAGCGTTGATGATCTTTTCGGTTGTGTTTCAAACGTTGCCATCAGCTGTAACTGGCTACTATCAGACTCTAGCGGAAATATCGCCTACCATCAATCAGGGGTACTACCAAAAAGGGCCCACTCTGGCCTATATCCTGTTGAAGGCTTTTTTAAGCAAAATATATGGCAAGGCTATTACGAAGGCCACCAACTTTATCACTTTAAAAATCCTGATATTAAAATTATTGCAACGGCCAATAATCGTATTCAAAATGAGCAATTTCCAACAGCAATCAATGCCCCAATGGCCTCATACCGCAAGGATAGAATTGAAGAGCTCTTAATTGGTAATAAAGAGCACTCTGTTGAAATGTTTAAAACGATGCAATCAGATACCTTCTCTCGTCAAGCAGATCTCTATATTAATGTTTTTCATAGTGTTTTTGAAAAGAATGAAATTGGAAAACGTCTTCTAGAGTGGAAGCGACATTATGATGTCGATAATCGTGATGCTACAATCTTTGAATACTTCTACCGCAGCTTACTAAAAAGCTTCTTTAGTGATCACTTACTCGGCGAGCAAGTGACGACATATTGTATGGATGAAACTTCGATCATTGCTGATTTCTACGGTTTATTTGATCGAATTTTCCTCACGAATGATATTGACCATATTTGGTTTAAAGATAGCAAAGAAAAAGAGCGCTATATCGAAGCCGCCCTAAATAAGTGCCTTGTTGAGGCACCAAAGAATATGCGCTGGGGAGATAAGAATCGTTATAAGATGAAGCATATCTTATTTGATGGTAAGCTTCCCCTCTTTTTAGGCTTTGATATTGATAATGTCGAAATTCCAGGTAATCGCTCGACAATCACTCAAGGTGCAGTCTATGAGGCCCACGGTAGAACGACATCATTTGTTCCATCTTGGAAAATGGTCACAGATCACTCATCCCCAGATGTCTATACCGTTTTACCTGGAGGACTCAGTGACCGCAGGTTTTCAAATAACTACAAAAGTGATGTAAGTAACTGGATTAATAACCGTTATCGCCATAATGTTATCACTAATGGTAAGTGACTAACCTATTGATACTTGGTCTGTAAGCTTTACAGGCCAAGCTCCCCTGTCCCAATAAATTTGATATAAAGAGAGAATGAAAACTCTATTTGTATCAATTCTAATTGCCACATCTTTGCCTTTTTCCATCATGGCCAAAGAATATCAAAGCTCAGACTTTCAAAAGTCAGCAGCTTCATTTGATAAACAATTACAAGATGCCCTAATGGATTTTGTTTTCGCAACTAAAGACATATCTTATCAAACAACATTTACTCCGCGCTATATTGTTCGTTATCACGAAAGAGTAGAGTTAATAAATGAATTCGAAAAACTTGATTACCTTCTTCACTCACATGATGAGGCACTGGAGAAGATAACTTATCATATAAGAAAGAAGAATAATGCCAAGGCCTTAGAGTTAATTCGAATTCGTACGGCCAAATATAAAGCAATGCTATCCCTCATGAATTATATGATGATGTCTGGAGAGAATTTTATTTCTGTCTTCTCTGATGACTTTGAGGACATTGATTATTACTCAAAGCATTTCGAAAAAGATTTCAAAGAAACAAAACGACAGTTAAACGATTCAAATCGTTCTCATAATCAAGGTGGCCGTGATCATATGGACCCTCCGTATAATCGCTATAACCTGCGTTTTATTAAGGCCCCGACAATTACAGATTTTTATAATCTTGATAGTGAAATCACGAAGCTTGCAGGAAATGACAAGGACCTAAAGGCCCTTGTTGAAGATATTAAAGATGACATTGATGAATCACGCCAAGAGCTAACGTCTTTTAAAAGCTTACTAAAAGAAACAAGCTGGAATGCTGGCCGCTACAATATTCTCTATAATATAAAAGAATTTATTCTGAAGAGCTTTAGCTATGTTGCCCTTCCTATCAAGCATGCTATTAAAGTAGATGAACTTAAGAAGGTATCTGAAAGAGAGTTTGAGCCTGGAGACATTGGTGCTATCCAACGCTATGGAAAGTTATCTAATCTCGTCTTCAAAGGTAATTGGACCCATGGCCTTATGTTTATTGGCAAGTATTCTAAGTTTAATAATTACTTCAAAGATGATGTTGAGACAAATGAAGTCTTTGCAAAGCGCTGTAGCGATGAACTAATGAAATGCCATGACTATATGTCGTATCTTAGAGAGAGATATCCTGAGTCTATGGATGAATATGAAAAGAGCGAAAAAGAGGGCAGGCCTTATGTTACACTTGAAGGGCTAAAACCAGGTGTTGTCTTTATGGAACTTGGCCCATCAATGGCATGGGATAATCTTGTTATTCTACGCCCTAACCTATCAAAGAAAGACAAAGCACTTGCCTTAGAGCGTACATTTAAAAGTATTGGCAAAAAATATGATTATTCATTTAATGGTAACTCGTACTCAAGATTCGTCTGTACTGAGCTTATCCAATACTCTTATGAAACAAATCCAAATGAAAATAAGAACGGTATCGAATGGGATGTTAACCTAGTAATGGGTAAACCTGCGATGTATGGATTTGATCTTGTCCAAACCTTCATCAATCAAGTTGAAGATCCGCAACGTGAGAAGCAATTAAGTCTAGTGGTTTATATGAAAGGACTTAATAAGAAAGAACTAAATGAGAAAAATAAAAGGCCTGAATTTGGAACGGCCAAAAGAGGATCAATTCAAGAATTAAAAGATACATTATAAAAGAAGAAGGCCGCTAATTTAGCGGCCTTTTTATTAATTACTTTGAAATAACAAAGTTTGAAGGAAGTGGAAGAACTGAACCTTTGATATAGATTGGTCTCTTTGATCCTTTCTCTAAACGAGGTGATTCCATATCAAGTACCTCACTCTTGGCAGCTGCAATTGCATGATCAACAGATGCTGAAAGAGATAAAATTGCTGCACGATGGGCACGCTCAGAGTTAACAACACCTGATGTCTTAACCTTACCTGCTAGGAACGATTTCACATCAACTGTTTCCATGATAATTCTCTTAACTTCAAGAGGTGTTAGTTCAGGATTAATATCAAATACCTTACCAGCAACACCTGCTACATATGGAGCAGCTTGTGAAGTACCAGAAACCTTAATGTACTTATTTCCAGGAGCACTTGAAAGAATCCCTACGCCAGGAGCTGCAACGTCAACCATCTTCTCACCGTAGTTAGAGAATGGAGCGAGTTGATCATAGTCAATTGTTGCAGCAACTGAAATCTCATTATCACCTTGGATATTTGTTGGTGATGTTGGAAAAATATCATTATTAAGGCCATCATTACCAGCAGCAAATACGAAAAGAGTATTTGGAGCAGCCTCAAGCATTGACTGAGAGTTCTTAACAAGAGCACCTAAAAAGTACTTCGCATACTTATCTACTGTTTCAGGATTTGGTTCTTTCTTAGAGAAAGTTTTCATTACTGTTTCTACAATCATCTTTGCTTGAGGGTAACCTGTACCAAAAGATCCATTGGCAACACGTGCACCATGATCTGCTACATAGTAAGCAATTTCATTGAAAGTCGAAGTTTGAGCTTTTGCAAGCTGATCAATCCCTGCCTTAATTAGTTTTTCAACAAAGCCACCAAGGAAAGAATTTACAGCAATTTTTTGTCCAGGAAGTTTAACTTCTGTTGGAATAAGTTTAACTGCAAGAATCTTTGCATCATCAGACTTCTGGGCCGAAATACCTGCAACGTGAGTCCCGTGCATAAAGTTTCCATAGACAGTCATTCTTTTAATGAAGTCTTGGTCTTGAATAATTTCTCTCATCCAAGTTAATTCTTCTTGTGTAATTGTTCCACGCATCGACTTTTCTTGAAGCTCAAAGAACTTAACCATATCGTCATTTAATGTGCCGAGATATTTATAGTCGATAACTTGGTTATTGCTTTCAGCAAAGTTCCATCCATAAACATCATCTTGATAACCATTACGATCTTCATCACGGTCATTTCCAGGAATCTCAAGTTGATTGATCCATGCTTTAGGAGCGATTTGCTCGTGCATCATATCAGTACCAGAATCAATAATTGCGATTGTTGCAGCACTTGTTGCACTAGATAGGAGTGCCACTGCTAATATATTTGCTAATATTTTCAAAATTTCCTCCAATGAAATATATTTGAATTTAATTTAAGACTATTATCTATTTTAAAATGTAGATTGCATATGTAAAATGAAGTTAGCTTACAACGTCTTACATAAAACGAATAGAAGAAAACACTGGCCCACAGCAGAGGAAAACATGCGTCATTTAACAATTTTTGCGACAGATGTCATCAAAGGTCCCCTATTTGAAGATCTCAAAAAAGAAGGCCACCAATTAACGGTATGGGATCGCTCACAAAATGGCACAATTTCACAGGCCGATATTATTGATAAAGCAAAAGATTGTGATGTTCTTATCTCAATGCTTAGTAATAAATTAAGTGCAAATACTTTAGCGCAACTCCCAAAGTTAAAATTAATTTCACAGTACGCTGTCGGTTTTAATAATATTGATATTAACTACTGTCATAAAAATGGAATTAGTGTAACAAACACACCAAATGTTCTAACGGAAGCGACTGCAGAATTGGCCATGGCCCTAATGCTCTGTAGTGCTAGAAATATCGAAGCAGCAAGACAAAATGTAATCGATAAACAATGGAAAACATGGGAGCCAGCAGGCTTCATTGGAAAGTCACTCTTTAATATAAAGCATGGAGTAATTGGCGCCGGTAGGATTGGAACACAATTTGCGAAAATGTGTAAAGGTGCCTTTAATCAAAAAATAATCTATAGCGGGCCAAATAAGAAAGTTGAAATCGAAGAGAGCTGTGAGGCAAAATACGTCGATCTACCAACTCTTCTTAAAGAAAGCGATATCATTTCAATTCACTGCCCATATAACGAAGCGACTCACCAACTCATCAATCAGGATGCATTCAATTTGATGAAAAAAGATATTTTACTAGTTAACACGGCAAGAGGTGAAATCATTGACGAAGAGGCAATGTATCATTTCTTTAAAACAAATAAGCAAGCAAAGGCAGGGCTAGATGTCGTTTGCAACGAGCCTTTAAGTGATAACTCTCCCCTACGTGAACTCGATAATATCTTTATTTTACCGCATATTGGTTCTGCCAATGATGTTGCTCGTTCTGATATGGCCCAACTCATTTTTGACAATATTCAAAACTTTGCAAATGACCAAGATTTAAAAACAAGTGTTTAAGAATCTTATATAAGGTTTACCTAAATTAAGCTGAAGATTTTTTGATATATTTATACATTATATTCATGAATATAAAGGAGTTATTCATGAAAAAAATCTTAATAATCGATGATGATCAAGAGATCAGAGATCTTCTCAGGGCCCTACTAGAGAGTAATTATAATATTGTAGAAGCAAGTAATCAGGATGAGGCCATCGCAACGGCCTGGCAAGAAAAACCAGATCTTATTCTCTTAGATATTTTATTACAAAATGAGTCTGGCTTTGAAATTTGCTCGCAATTAAAAATGAATGATGAGCTTAAAGACACACCAATTGTTTTCATTTCATCAAAGAATAATGTTAATACGAGAGTTACTGGTTACCAACTTGGTGGAATTAACTTTATTAGCAAACCATTTGAACCATCAGAAGTGAAGAGTATTATTAGCACAACACTTAAATCTGTTAACAATGAGAATGCACTTGAAGTGATAAATTACCGCGATATTGCATTAAATATCCCATCACAAGAAGTAAAGATTCGTGGAGAAAGAATTCATTTCACATCTTCTGAATTCAAAATCATTCATCTTCTTTTAAAGAATGAACAAAGTGTTCTTGCACGAGAAAAGATACTTAATCATATCGCACCTGATAATCACAAGGTTAACGATCGCATGATAGACACCTATATAAGCTCTATTAGAAAGAAGATTAAGAATTCTAATTTCATTATTAGAAGTGTCTACGGTGAAGGCTATAAAATTCAAGAGGTATCACTGTAAGTCCCATCGACTTACAGGATCCTCAAATAACACCTTACTTAATTGAAATTAAGTAAAATTTAGACGACTTGTCCCTAAGCAAGTACTTAAGTCAACTATACTGTCATTATGAAAAAGCATATCATGGTTATTGACGACTGCTACGAAACTGCCAAGCTCCTTGCCACTAGCCTCGAGAATACATTTAATTCACATGTTCGCTTTCATACAAATCCCTTTAAGGCCATTGAAGATATACAAACGATTAAGCTTAATCGTGGCGAAAAGCTTTATATAATCTGCGACTATATGATGCCTCAAATGGACGGAATCGAGCTCTATGATGAGATTTCCCTACTCGACAAGGAGATGAGTTTCATTCTAATTACAAACGAAAATGATAGCCAAGTTATTGAGGAGGCAGCACGTAAGGGAATCGACATGTTCGTTTTAAAACAACAAGGATTTGATGTCGTTATTAATCAGATCAATAAAATAATTAATGATGAAAATAGATTAGGCCGTGACATCATTGAAGTCTTTGAAGTAAGTGATATTGTTCAGGGATACCGAGTCATTGAAAAGGATCATAAACACTTGAAGCTTTTAACTAAGGAGGAAATTCCAAAGAATGCCATCATAAAGCTAGATGGCCACTCTTCTCGTGCTCAAATCTATAAAGTCGATAGTTGTAAAATTGTAGACAATGATATCGAAGTTGAATGCAGCCCCGTTAAGGCTTCATAAGTCTCACTCTATGGCCAATAACAATTGCAATAATTAAGAGAAGGCCTGCAATCATATTACCACCACTTCCGCTATTAACATCTTCAATTGTCCCACAAGATCCACCACTACTTTTCCCACTGCTATAACCATCATTAAGAGTCGCCGTTCCGCCAACTAAGACGGGATCATTATAGCGAAAGTTAGCATTAGGTGTTGTTGAGAAGGCCATAGACACTGCTTCATAAGCATCAACAGCACCCTTAGCACAAGAGCTACGATCACAATAGAAACTGACAGCTGTTTTTGTCATGATATCTCTTACTTGATCAGGATAAAGAGAAGGGTTTGCTTGAAAAATCATGGCGGCAGTTGCGGAAATAAGCCCTGCGGCCATTGATGTTCCATTCATGCGAGAAAAGACAGCTGTTCCCTGTGTTGACTGTCCACTATTAACTGTTGAGAGAATACTGTCACCAGGTGCAGCGATATCAACAATACGTCCATAATTTGAATACGATGAGCGTGTACGAGTCGTTCCAACTGCACCAACTCTTAGAACTCCTCGACAATTAGATGGAGTGTAGAATGAGGCATCAGCATTAGAGTTTCCAGTTGCTACAACAACGACAACTCCCTTCGAGCGAGCAAAATCGATTGACTCTTGCATATAGCGGCTACAGCTACCACGCGCTCCAAGTGACATATTAACAACACGAGCAGGGTTAGGGTTTGTAGGAACACCAGAGACACTGCCACCAGCGGCCCATCTTAGAGCATCCGCAATGTCTGAAGTTAGCCCACCACAAGCTCCTAGGACTCGCACAGGTACTAGGTTGATATTCTTAGCAGCACCTACAACGCCGTAGCTATTATTAGCACGAGCTCCAATAATCCCGGCAACGTGAGTTCCGTGCCAAGTTGATGCATTCGTTCCAGAATTACAAGATGTCGAAGGAGAGCCATAATCCCCTTCATCATTTGGGTTACTATCGCGTCCCCCGCCATCTCTAGAGTTATCAGGATCAGAGATGAAATCATAGCCACCAACAACGTTTGCATTGAGGTCAAAGTGATCTGTGATACCTGTATCAATAACTGCGACATTAACCCTTGTGTCACTTTCAGATGTTGCATACTCACGAGCATGATAGAAAGTATTGTCCAGATAATTAGAGAAGTGCCACTGACTAGGATAGTAAGTGTCATTGTACTCTCCACCATTAGCAAAGAGTCTTAAGTCTTCTTCGACGTATTCAACATCGTCACTAAGGGCGAAAGAAGAAAACTGTGAGCTTGGATTAATTTTTGATTTTTCGACACTACCGTCTTTGTATTTGATGATAAAGTTGGCCGAAATATTGGCCGCACTGAAGGCGGCCAAAGCAAGTACTAAAAGTCGCATACTCAATCCTTGAGTTCTTTTATCTTGTTTATAAAGATAGGCCTATGGCATCCTGCCTGAGGCAACTGCAATATAATAAGCACAAACCGTGCCAATTGTTCATCTTACGATATCAGCTACATCCCACGATTCACCTGTCAAAATGACACACACTAGGGCCAATTTGCGAAGGTTTAGGTGTCAGAATTGTGACTTAAATAAAATTTAAATTAGATTAAATTTAATTGGATTCTATTAAGGTAACTTTCCAACGACGATTGTCAGGGTCAGTGATAAAGAAGAATTGTACACCTTCATGCACAAGTATTTCAGGAATTTTTTCATTTGAAAGTATATTGAGATTTTCGCCAGAGCTTTCTAGTCGGTAGTTTACGAATTCGACTTTTTTTTGAAGTTCGATTAATTCATCGTAATTATCAACGACAAAATCAAAGACAATATTATTTCCAACTTGAGCAAGCTTTGGACGCTCGACAACAAGAAAGCGAAGCTCATCATTAAAAACAACTACTGAGTCAGACGCTCCCTCAACTTCAAGATCAAAAACTTCACTTAAAAAAGTGGAAGTTAAATGAGCATTTGAGCTAAATAAAACGATATGACCTAATTTCATCTTTTAATTATCGCGGGCCTTTTCGATATCGTCAATGATAGCACTGATTTTTAGGACATATTCCCCATCACATTTATCATCTTGGCAGTGAACAACACGATTACAACTAAGCTCAGTATCCCATTCGAAATCATCATGGCCACGAATAAGAAGGCCCACCATTTTATTGCTCTCTTTTGAGTATACTGGGCCACCACTATTGCCACCAAAGGCATCAAGGTTAGTTATATAAAATAAAGGGTCAATATCTCTTACAAAACCATTATATGAGTACTTTGATAAGAAACCATTTGGGTGTCCGATCATATACACTTCATCAGAAACCTTTAGCTCTTCTTGCTGAATTTCGACAGGCTTTCTGCCACCCTCAACAGGGCGATCAAGTTCAATTAAAGCATAGTCAAAGGTCTTATCACGACTTTGGTGATAAGCTAGAATATTTTTACAATTATAAACTTGAGAATTAACAAAGTATTGAGTCTCTCCATCACTTCCTAAATCAGATCTAGCATCGAAGATAAAGCTTTTGCGCTCACAAGCTAGCTGAGCGTTTTGAATACAGTGAGCGGCCGTTAAAACCTGCTTAGGACCAACTAAAACAGCACTACACTTACCGTAGGCCTTTTGATCTAAAAACTTCTCTTCACCCTCACACAGTCTTGCTGTTTTCTTAAAATCAACACCTGTTACAGAAAATAGGCGTCCATCTATAACCTCTTCCAAACTCCAACGATTCACCATAATAGCGCTAGAATGTGAATTAACCTTGGCCGCAGGATTGTGAACAAGTGTCCCAGAAGCAATATCGACGATATCGAGCTCTCCATAAATGGCCTTATCAAGATTATTGATAAACTCAGATACTTGCACTATCGTCGGCGAAAAGTACGCTGATGCATTTAATGAGATGAATAGAGTTGTAAGTGAAAGAAGAAATCTTAATCTGTTCATTTTGGCCCTTGATAAAACAATGTTCATATATATAGGCCAAAATGCTAATAAACACGAGTCTTTACGTGAATTTTGTAATATTTCCAACCTCATGAACACGAAAGAATAACTCTTCTACCTTATTAAAATCACGTGCCAACTGATTCAGAAACATCCAGTGAGGTTCTTCACTGGCGGCCAAAAGAGCTTGTTTGTCCCCATCCAACTCAGGCCTTTCTTGTAAAATGAGGTGCCTAAGAAAAGACTTCTTTGAGATCCCAATGAGCCACCGCTTAGAAATTGGTGCTATCTCATGCAGACTCTCCAAAAGAGCTAAGTTTTGCTCAGTTGATTTAGAAAAACCGAAGCACGGATCGAGAATAATACGATTCCGACAAATTCCCGCTTGTTCAAATTTTTCAAGGCCTCGTTCAAAGAAGAGATTTAAAGAATCCACACTTAAGCTTGAGTCTAGGTATTTCATGTGATCAAGAGTCTTATCACGACTTGGAACTAGCGTATGGCAGAGAACATAATCAATTTCAGGGTAATCGAGTAAGAGTTTAATACACTCATCATCAATAACGCCCGAAACGTCATTCCAAATAATATGCCCAAAATGATGCTCGTATTTCTCTAAGAATAACCTCATTGTCTGAGGTTTATAGCTATCAATAGAGATTGTCTTAAAACCTTCAAGAGTCAATAAATTATCACTAAAATAGCTATCCAATCTCTCCCATTCTTCTTTTAAAGAAATTGGATCGTTAAATGGAGCACTACTTTCAGCACCAATATCGAGAGAGTAATTGGCAAGTTTAAATTTCTGTATTTGTTTAAGCTGATAGTCTTTATTGAGATTTAAATGACCATCTGAGAAAGAATTAGGGGTAGCGTTCACTACCCCTAAAAAAGATATCTTAGTCATTTTTGATTAAGCTAATTTTGGATCATCAATCGGTTTAGATACGCTTGACTCACCTGCTGGCTTTTCGGCCGGTGTTTGTTTATTACTTACTTCTTCAACAAGAGGTACACCAATATCTTCACCTGCAATTAATGCTTGAATTTGCTTAGAATCAAGAGTTTCCCAAACAATTAGGCCTTCAGCAATTCTATCAAGTGCATCACGATGATCAGTTAGAATCTTCTTAGCAAGCTTGTAATTCTCATCAAGGAAGCGAGTGATTTCAGTATCGATTTCTCGTGCTGTTTCTTCAGAGTAACCAACACCTTCACTTGGAGCAGTTGATCCAAACGGAGAATTTCCTGGCTGATGGAAATTACGAGGTCCCATTTTAGAACTCATTCCCCATGAACAAACCATGCTTGAAGCAAGTTGTGTTGCACGTTCAATATCATTTGAAGCACCATTTGAAATTTCGTTAAATACGATCTCTTCAGCAACTCGTCCACCCATTAGGAAAGCGATAAAGTTTTCAGCTTTCTCTAAAGTTAGGTTGTGCATATCTTCGTTAGGAAGAGTTTGAGTAACACCTAAAGCTCCTCCACGAGGCATAATTGATACCTTGTGAATAGGATCAGTCTTTGGAAGATTCATCCCAACAAGAGTGTGACCTGCTTCGTGATAAGCAGTTACTTTTTTCTCAAGATCTGAAAGTACCATCGACTTTCTTTCTGGCCCCATAAGAACCTTATCTTTAGCTTGTTCAAAATCGATCATTTCAAGAACTTTCTTACCGTAACGAGCAGCAAATAGCGCAGCTTCGTTAACTAAGTTTGCAAGGTCTGCACCTGTGAAACCAGGAGTCCCTTTTGCAATAACTTCAAGATCAACTGCCGTATCAAGTGGAGTTTTCTTTGTATGAACTTTTAGGATTCCAAGACGTCCACGAACATCAGGAGGTCCAACAGTTACACGTCTATCAAAACGACCTGGTCTCAGAAGGGCCTTATCTAGTACGTCAATTCTGTTTGTTGCCGCAATTAGGATAACACCTTCATTTGATTCGAAACCATCCATTTCAACAAGAAGTTGGTTTAGAGTTTGTTCACGCTCATCGTGTCCACCACCCATACCGTGTCCACGGTGGCGTCCAACAGCATCGATCTCATCAATAAAGATAATACAAGGAGCGTTCTTCTTACCTTGCTCAAAAAGGTCACGTACACGAGATGCACCAACACCTACGAACATCTCAACGAAGTCAGAACCTGAAATTGAAAAGAATGGAACACCTGCTTCTCCAGCAACGGCCCTTGCAAGAAGAGTCTTACCAGTACCAGGAGGACCTACAAGGATAACACCTTTAGGAATCTTACCACCTAGATTAGTGTATTTCTTTGGGTCTTTAAGAAAGTCCACAACTTCTTCTAGTTCTTCTTTTGCTTCTTCAACACCAGAAACATCTGAGAAAGTTACTTTCTTGTCGTGTGGTGAAAGCATACGCGCTTTAGACTTTCCAAAACTCATGGCCTTTCCACCACCAGCTTGAAGTTGGCGAAGGAAAAAGATAACAATGAGGAATAGGAAAATCATCGGTCCCCAGTGCAGTAAGAAAGTCGTAATTACATTTTGTTTCTCTTCTGCTTCGTACTCTGGATAAATTCCGTGTGACTCTAAAATTTTAAAAGTTTCGGCCCCTGTCGTTCCAGTTGCTTCAAACCAAGCACCATTCTCATAGCCGTCCTTAAACTTACCTAAGATCTTATCCTTACCCTTAAGTACAACCTTATCAACATGCTTACCTTTAATTGCACTTACGAAATCCGGGTATGTCACAGGCTTATAAACCTGGCGGCTTTCAGAAGAAATTTTAGCGATGGCCGCAAACATAAGGATTAAGATAATCCATAGGAGGAGTGTTTTGTTTTGTCCTTTCATTAAAATCCTTTTTAATTAATTTTCACATTAACTATTTAATCAAATATTCACTAACTAATTACAATTCTTAATAAAATATAAAGCTACATTGTAACCTCATAGTTATTAAAATGGTATCATTTTCGGTGGTGTCAAGCCTAGTAATTTAAAGCCAAACTAAAACTTTACCGTTTTTACGCCATGAATAATGAACTGGAAGGAGAATTTGCGAAAAGAACTTGTTTAGGTCTCCATCCCTAGAAGCTATGGGACATTTTTTAAGAGAATGCTTCGCACTTGTGTTATTTGATAAGAATGGAACACCTTCAGGAATCTGCGAATGAATACGATAAAAGCTCATCTGCTGTCCTTTTCTTACGACGGCCAAGTGATTTTTAAAATTATAAACTCGTAGTCCACCACTAAAAGTTAAAGGCCCAATACTTGATGTCTTTATAAGTGAGCGAAGTTTTTTAAATTGCGAATGGGTTTTACCTTTAGATGAGCCAGACTGAGATAAGATCTCCTGCTCTATTGCCTCATTAATAACACCATCAAATTCAATGAGAATTCCCCACTCTCTTCTTAAGACCTTAAAATGATGACTCTCTGCCATATCGTCTTTTATGGCCTTAAGTCGATTCATGCGATTACAGTAGTGCTTAAGATAAGCTGGAAAGCGCTTAGCAATAGAGTTTTTAGTTAAATTCCTTACGAAATTGCGCTCATAGCGAGTGTCTTCGTTTGATCGATCCTCAAGCCACTCTAAATTACTGAGCTTGGCATATTTCAAGATATGATTTTTGGAAAATGCGAATAACGGCCTATAGATAATACCGTTACGATATGGCATCCCAAGATCAATATGCTTGGCAGATGATTTAAACTGCTGCATAAGTGACCACTCAAAGCAGTCATCAAGGTGGTGGCCAGTGAGTAAGATTTCCTTATCCCTAAGATTCGACAAAAGTAGTTGATATCTCTTTGCACGTGCCACTGACTCAAAATTCTTTGTCTTTAAAGAGAGTTGTTCAACTTTATAAGTTTCAAACCCAAGTCCATATTTTTTTGCGAAACTTGAAACGAGATTCACTTCCTCTTCGATCTCTTTTCGTGTGCCATGATTAATATGCAGAAGGCGTAGGTTTTCTGCACCTGCTTGAATTAGCATATGGGCCAAAACCATTGAATCAACACCACCACTACAGGCCACGGCCATAGGAGAACTTAAATCAAGTCCCATTTTAAGATTAAACTTCTTAAAGTGAGAGATCATTCGCTCCGTCGTAGAATGTGATTTTTTTTGTTTAGGTTTAAAATTCATTGCCATTATTTTCACAAAATTTAACTTTTTGATAAATTATAATATTGACATACGAGGCGCAAGTCATTAATATCCTAATCAATCGAAATGTGCGAATGTAGCTCAGTTGGTTAGAGCGACGGATTCATATCCCGTAGGTCGGCAGTTCAAATCTGCCCTTTCGCACCATTCTCTCCTTATCTAATTCCAATAAATTAACAAAGACTAAGTAAACACTAAAACTCTGTGTTTGTTCAACTTTTTTACACTGTTCAGCTCGTTAACACTAACTGACTAAACTAAATCTCAATACTTACACCACATTTCAGTAGTTTAAACTTTTTACACCCATGAACTTGTTTCATGATACATGGCATCATTCCTGCATCTATTTTAGTATCAAAACAAATAGGAATGACATGATTAAAGCGAAAAACGTAACTAAACATTTAATTTTACTGGCATTAATAAGCCAGGGCCAAGCTTTCGCACAGAATGATTCGGCAAAAATCTTTACAGAAGGACTTAGTTCTTCTCTAAAAGGTGCTGGATTTAAGAATGTGGGACTAGAGCTTGGTGCAGATTATGGTGCTCTTGATTCAAGAACTGATAAAGGAAGTGTTTATCAGACAAAGATGAATCTTGATCTTGAAGCAGAAGTCGTCGACAGTGTTGACTTCAACTTCAGTGGTGGTTTTAGCTATCAGTCAGGTAACTCGTCTTCACAAGAAGCTGAGAGAGTAAAAACTTATAAGCCAAAGTTTACTTATGACTATGGTTACTTTGATTTTAGACCACTAAGTTTTGTTAAAATCAGCGCTGGTGCACTTGATAACTCAACGAAGCGTCAATATATCTCACCATTCATTAATGGTGGTACATCATTCATTGGTGCTAGAGAAGTTATTACGACGAAAGTTGGAAACTTCTACTTCCGTCTTCAAGCAACACAAGCGAAGCCACAAAATGCAATTTTAAGAGAAACTTTTAATATTGATGATTCAGGTGATCCACAATTCTTCTCTGAATCTGCAGACATCACTTACCTATCAAAAACGTTAAGAATGGGTGGTGCTGTTGGTACTTACCGTTACAAAAAATTATCAGGTGATCTTGCAAATAAAGACTACTACTGGGGGAACTCGGTTAGCATCGGTACACCAATTGATCAAAGTCTTTACCTTTATGACTTCACAGGTATTTTTACAAACGCAAGTGCAGAAATCGCTTTAGGAGATAACTCTCTTAAGCTTTCTGGATCTTATATTAAAAACACTGAAACAGTTGTTCCTGATGATAAGAATACTGGTTACGCATATAGAATCGATTTCAAAACAAATATGGGTGACAAGAAGCTAACTCTTAACGCCCTGGCATTTGAAAACCAAGCAGACACTGCTCCAGCATTTTACCGCGGCGGAATCTTTTCAAATGACTACAAAGGTTATGCAGCAGGATTTGGATTAGAAACTCAAAAAGGCTTTAGAACTGAATTTACATATATTAATCGCACTGTACTCGGAAACCTTGACTCAGCGTACTTAATTGATGGTTACAGTGACGAACAAGTTTACACAATCTCCCTAAGGAAAGAATATGACATTTTGTAAGAACATGAAGAACATCACTCTCCTAAGCATTTCAATGCTTGCACTAACGTCGCTAGTTAGTTGTGGAAGTGACACTTCCAACGACGAAAGACAGCAACTTGCAAGACAGCTAAAAGCTTCTGCAAATGAAAGTGCTCTTGTGTCAGTTTCACGCTTCACTGTAGAAGGTGTTACTGAAGATAAGACATCAATGAAGTCTAGAATCGCTTACGGTAAAACTTTTCACGTAAAAGCATGTCTAAGTTCAAAACTTGGAAAAAGCCTTCAGTATCAAACATTCTACGTTTCAGGTGAAAACTTTCAAACAGTAGAAAGAACTGCAGATAATAATAGCTGTATCTTTTGGGACGAGCCAATCACTATGGATTACTCTCTTCCAAATACATACCTTCCAATGGGTGACAGAGTCATTACTCTTGCAACAAGTGCTAATATCTCATACGACCTTAAACTGTCGATGAATCAATACACTAACAGCATTATTCACAGAAACAATTATGTAATGAAAACTTCACTTAACAAGTCTCGCCTTAGTTCAGACGAGATCATCAATGTTAAGAATGTTAAAATCACTCCTAAAGGATTTGGTCAAGTTGATCCAAGAAATGACAACTTAATTATCGACCAAAAAGTAGTTGTTAACGGTTGTCTTAACCTTAAGGCCAACGGAAGTTCACTTTCGAATGAGTTTGTTAAGGCAAGACTTATTAACCTTGAAAAACAAGAAAATGGTGAAGAACACGCAGTAACTGAAATGTATGACATCACAGATGGACAACTTGATGAGTCTGGTTGTGGTGAGATCAAGTTCTACCTTGAGCACGAAAGATACACGAATACTCGTCGTATTCCATTTAACCTTGAAATTGAAGTACAAAATGAAACACTTCAAAATGCAAAAGTTACACGTGGACTATGTCTATACCCATGGTCAAACAATGGATGGATCTTTGCAGAAGTTTCAAGAACAGGAAAGTGTGAAAAAGATAATAACAACCAAAGAGCAAGACTATTCGTTGATGAAGTTAACTATAGCTTCCTAGGACACGATAATAACAATGGTTTCCACCTTAACAAGAACCTTGACCTGGTAATTGAGAAGTCATTTATCGTTAAGATGTACCCAAAGGTTAACTACGGTAACTACGTACACCACATGAACCCAATTGAGCCTTTCTACCAAGGAAAGCTTAAGCTTGAAGTATACTTTCTAGCTCCACTTCAAGGTGATATTGATTTAACAAACGAGAACAAGCATAAGTTTAAGCTGATCTCTGTAGCTTCACGTGAAGTCGATGTTGAAAATAACCTTCTTAAGGCAAGAATTGATATGCCAATCAAGTTTGTGGACATGCCATATATCCATACCAGAACTTATGCGGCGATTAAGCTATCACCAATTTTAAGAGAAGGAGATGATCCAAGAACTGCACCTCGTCCAGCTTGGGCAGCAGGTACATTCCATGCTTCATCAAAAACATTCCACTCAATCCTTCACACGCAACTTCAAGTGACAGATGAGTTTGAAGCAAAGGATTACACAAATACTAAAATTACGAAGAAAATGACTGAAATGGTTCAACTAGAAAGCTACCTTGAAAAACTATCTAACGATGTAAAAGGTGTAACTAAGAAAGATATCATTGCTGCAAAACTTGCTCCAAGATATAACAAAAGCTCTGAAGCGATCTTCTCAGATGAACTTAAGAAGCACGAGCTTTTTGATGAAACAATCAAGGTTGACCACATTGGACTTAATAAGAAACTAATTGAAGAAAATAAGCTTACTGCGTCTGAACTCTCTAAGCTATACGAAGACCAATACGATGCTGCAACACTTGCAAAACTATGTGGTTCATTCTTTAGCCAAGAAAAGACAGGACTAATCTGGAAAACTTACTCAGACTACAATATGCGAAAATGTATTGAGTCTCCATGGGAATTCATGATGATTACTCCAGTAAGTCACGTACAAGAAATTCTATCAAAACCAAGAGTTAGTCACTCTAATACAATTAGAATTTCAAAATCAACTGGAAGCGGAACTTACTTTACAGAAAACAGAAGAGTTGGATTCTCACACGGATATAAAACAGGTGTTGGTGCAAAGCTAGACTTTAAAATCCCATTTGGTGAAAGTTCACCTGTAGGTGGTGGAGTTGGTGTATCAGCTGGTTATGACTGGTCAACATCATGGTCACTAGACAAATCAAATGGTGACAACAATAGAAGTGATAACGGACAATCAATTGACCTATATGCTGAAGCAATTACACTAAACTTTGAAGCAAGAACACACCAGTGTTTTATGATCGAAGGGACTTCTAAGTTTAAAGCTGAATGGGTAGGATCACAAATGTATGGAAGTGGAAATCACGGACTTGGTGGATCACTACAGTACGTAGCTGTAAACAACCCAATTCGTTATAAAGTATGTAAGCCAAAAGCTGGAAAAGAAAGATTAGAAGAAACATGGTACTTTACTGGTGAAGGTTTCCAATTCAACTCAATCCTAAGAGATAGACTTGGAATGACTGAAAACCAATACACGATGATGTTTAGAGGAAGAAAGACACTTTATAAGTTTACTGACTTCTTATCAAAAGCTTCAAGCTCGATGTTTAACATCAAAGAAAGAAAGACTCAGTCGCCAGATGTGTATATGCTAGATGTTTACAAGAACTACAAAGAAGCATTTGATAGCAACCATGACTTAATCGATGACCAAGCTATCCCAGGTACGGTTGAGAAGTATGACCCAATTAAAAATGGCGGAGACCACAATTTCTCTGAAGATAATTGTGAACTTCCACCTGATGAATATAATCATGCATCAGTAGACTTTTGTTAGAAATATAAAGGCCGCTTTAATAAGCGGCCTTTTTTTATTTGAATCATTTTGCTTCAAAGCTATCGTATTTCGAAAAGATATAATCAAGAGTGTCATCGTCAACATCACGGTATAGACACACCCCTAATTCCATCAGATAAATTTTTAAGTGCTCACGAGGGTCCACATTTGGATACTTCTTCTTTAGAAGTTCAAATAACTCGGCCTCGGCCTCAACGATAATATCTGATAATTCATTGCCGGCACCTTTATTAATCATATAAAGAGCAAGTAGATATGGCATTTGGATGATTTGTTTACGTACGATTTTAATACGCTCACGAATTCCTACAGAGTTCTCTTGAGACAGGTTAAAGATACGAGAAATCATGTACTTCACCGCTTCTTTAAGGATGACATCCTTTTCCTTACCTAAATAATAATAGATGAGGGAGCGTGTCACATCAGCTTCCTTGGCCACCTCGGCAATTTTCCAATTCAGGTGTCCCTTAGCAACTTCTAGCTTAGTTACTGCATTTAAAATTCGATAATGTACTTCTTCACTTTTATTGCTTGTCATAAATAAATCTCTCTATACCTGATAATAATACTTAAGTTTTAAAAGGTAAAATCCGATAAAAATTTATTGAGTCATGTTCAATTTTGATTATTTAGTTCTTTAGAGTTTTCAGATTTATGGGGGAAAAGTATGAAAAATCAGAAACTTACAGGTATCGCAGGAGCGCTAATCTTCTCGACACTCCTAGTTTCCTGCAACCAAAAGTCCTATCGAATGCCCAGCTCGCTAAAGAGCTCAAATTTCGACTCCCTAATGCACGAAATGCATGCCCAAGTCTCTAAAGGCGTTAAATCCCCTGCTGAATGTGCAACTAAGACTAAGCATTACTACAACAAACTATTTTCTATTAAATCAACGGATATCGACTTTTCAGAATTTTCCCAATATCAAATGCAGGATTTTGTGAATGCATCTTTTAATATTCGCCTAGATCTTAAAGAGAAGCTCAAAGATCTCAACAGCACAAAAGAGCTCAATCGAGATGAAAAAGAATGCCTAAAAGGAGTGAAGGATATCTTCAGGGCCCTTCGCTACCTCGAAGACTACTTTATTGAGTCATACTATGCATCGAGACCAAAATCAAAAGTACCTCGTCAATTTAGCACCCTTAATTTTGACGGAGACTCTCCTATTCACTTTATGGTTAACCCTGAATACAGTTTTTCAGGGCCTGCAGATCTTAAGTCAGGAGATATTATCCTTTCTCGTGGCAATGCCTATTCAAGTGCTGCCATCGCAAGAATCGGCGATGATGACCATCAATTTTCACACTTAACATTAGTTTATAAAGATAAGAAAACAGGAGAGCTTTTTACATCTGAGGCCCATATTGAAGTTGGTAATGTGGCAGCTCCATTTCAAGTTCATCTAGACCAGGCAAACTCAAGGACAGTTGTCTTTCGCCACAAAGATGCCAAACTAGCGCACCTTGCGGCCAAAGAGATGCATGAGCGCTTTACTAAATTCACAAAGAAGAATGAGGAAAATATCCCATATGATTTTGCTATGGATTATCATGATGACTCACAAATCTTTTGTTCGGAAGTCATCTATCATGGATACAAAGTTGCCAGCTCACAGTTGAATGGTACAGAGATGGATATACCAGAGTTTAAAACAACATTTAACCCGGCCCTACTATCCTTTCTACAAGACTTTGGTTTAAAAGTTACAAAAGAGAATATCTCAAAATTTAAAACTTTTGGCCCAGGTGAGATTCAATTTGATTCACGATTTGATCTAGTGGCAGAATGGAGGAATCCAGATAAACTCAAAGACACACGCTATAAGGACGCAATTTTATCAAAGATTTTTGAGTGGATGGAAAAAGAGAAATACGAATTTGACCCAAGCTTTGGCACAAAATTAGGAAATGACTTTGCCTGGCTTGCTCGCCGCTCAGTCATTAGTCGAGGGATAATCAAATTTGTAGCAGGTGTAAATTTAGAAGAAAAATTTCCACTCAACCTTGGCTCTAAACAGATTGACCTCTTTGTGGTTTTAGATCAAGTTGGTGAAAAACTCTATGAACGAATCGCTAAGGCAGAAAAAGAGGCCGGCGGAATTTTATCATTTAATGAAATGTTTTACGAACTTGAGTCTTATCGTAAAGAAGATGCTGCAAGATACATAAAATATATTGAAGACAAGAAATATAATCAGAAGCTTCATATGCAGGGAGGACGACGCAACGGACCAAGAAGACGTCGCTCATTAACAAGACCTGATTTCCACCACTTGTTTCACAATTAAGAATCTAAGCTTTATGAATAAGATAATTTAAGCTATATTGGCCGCATATGAAAACGGTCAATATAGCAATTCAAAACGCCCACAACGAGCTATGCGCTCACCCACTTTATTCGAATATCAATGATATTGATGACGTTAAAATTCTTATGAAATGGCATGTCTTTGCTGTGTGGGATTTTATGTCGCTATTAAAAGGTCTACAGCGTGAAGTTACATGTGTGACAACTCCGTGGATGCCTTCAAAGTACGACAAAGAGTGTGTACGCTTTATCAATGAAATCGTTCTTGGTGAAGAAAGTGATGAAGACCTGGATGGTGGCCATATTGATCACTTCACAATGTACTTAAATGCCATGAAAGAAGTTGGTGCTGACACTGCCCCAATTGAAAACTTCTTAAAGGACTTCTCTTTTGATGAGCTACCACAAGAGATTGCAAAGTTTACGGCATTTAACTTAAATCTAGTAACTAATGCACATCCAAGTGCAGTTGCTTCAGCATTCTTCTATGGAAGAGAGAATCTCATTCCTGATTTATTCCAACCATTTGTAAATGTACTTGAACAAAAGAATATTGATGCTCCTTATTTTAAGCATTATTTAGTTCGTCATATTGAGCTAGATGGTGATGAGCACGGCGATCTTGCAGGAAAGCTTCTAACACAACTTTGTGACTCTAAAGAAAAAGAAGATCAGGCAACTCAAGTTGCTCTTGACTCTCTTAGGCTTAGATCACAGATGTGGGATTATGTTCTAGAAGAGATTAGATTAAACCGCTCAGAGAACCTAGAGCCTATCCACTAAATCTTTGGCTAAGGAAATCCCTGCACTCCATCCGTTCTTATAAAGGGCATTAAGGGCGTAGATACCTTCACTGACCTCACCACAAAATGGAGTACGCCTCTTACCTTTGTGGCGAATACCTGTGTAAATCATTGGCCTTTCAAGCTTTGTAAACTCTGGAAATAAGTCTTGAAAAATTTCTAATTTCTCATAGACCTCTTTAGGCGAATGAAGATGATTAAGTCCCTCTATTGAATTAGCTCCAAAAAGTAGAATTTTATCATGAGCACGATAGATGAGATTAAAGTGGCCACGAGAGATGACAAACGACTCTTCATTTAAATCAATATCCCAAGTAAAGTAAGTTCCTTTAACCGGCTTTCCTTCTGGTAGATTCTTATCTTTGAAGATTAATGAAGTATAGGCACTTGTTGCTAGAATAATTTTATGAGCATTAAAGCTTCCAAGGCTTGTTTGCACTTCACCTTTATTAACTGCTGTCACTCTAGCATTTATTTTTTTAGCATCAGTCTTGAAAGAGCCAAGAAAGTCATGAGGATTAATCACATAGGCATCCTTAGCAACCATCATCTGACCCTTAAAATTCACAAAGTCTGTACCATAGCGGGCCTCAAATTGTTTAAACTTCAAAGGGTCTTCTTTAATATTTGGTGGCAGATAGTATTGTTTAGCAGTATAGACACCTGGAGGTTGATTTTTTTCAACAAATTCTTTTAGAAATTCATGAGCGTGAAAGAGAATATCACCAAGTTTTGAGATCCCTTCTTCAAAAAGCCCAAATGAAACAACACTAGTCGTACGAGTAGAACACGCAGGAAATGCTTCATCGTCAAAGACTTGGGCGATCTTAGCATTTGGGTATTTCTTTGTTAAAAAATATAAAATGGCGCGGCCTGCAATACCATCACCAACTACAATATAATCGAAATTCTTTGTCATAATAACTTCTTACATCAATATTTTTAAGTTAACCAGTCGAAATGACGAGAGTTTTTTATTGTCATTCCAAATTCAATAACTATACAATTTTAATTCAAAATTAGTTAATGGAGTATGAATTATGTCAGAGACGACAGAAAAAGCAGCAAAGAACCCAATGGACATCATCGATCAAAATGCCGTCCTTTTTTGTGTAGACAACACAGATATCACAGCAAAACAAATTATGGCAGTACTTGCCATGCTACTTGTGGAAGACTGTACTGTCCCATTCATCACACGTTACCGTAAAGATAAAACAGGTGGTTTAGATGAAGAACAAATCCGTCTAATCCAAGAAAAATACGACGAATATATTGAGCGTGAAAAACGCCGTGCTTTCATCCTTGATGCCATCACTAAGCAAGAGATGATGACTCCTGAGATAGAAAAGAAGATTAAGGCCGCAACAAATATCAACCAACTTGAAGATATCTACGCGCCATTTAAATCAAAGAGAAAAACAAAGGCTCAAATTGCTAAAGAAGCAGGACTTGAGCCATTCTCAATTCTAATGAAAACATCTAAGCTTCCAATGCCAGAACTTGCAAAAGAAGCTCTAAAATTCATCAATAAAGAAAAGAAAATTGCAACTTTTGAAGATGTATTAAAAGGTGCATGCGATATCATCATTGAAGAGATCGCTCACGATACAGAACTTAAAGAAACTCTTCGTAAAGACTACTGGGCACAGGCGATGATTAAATCATCTCCAAGAAAGGGTTATGAAGAAATCAAAGACTGGCAAAAATATAAAGACTACTTTGAGTACGAGCAAAAGGTAGCAGATCTTCGAGATCCAAAAGCGGCACACAGATTCCTTGCCATCCGTCGCGCTCAAACAGAAAAGATTCTAAAAGTAGAAATCGTTTTTGATGAAGAGTATGCAAATAATATGATTCTATCAAAGCACTTTGCAGACACAAGTGTGACTAGCTACAAGGCCCTTGTTGACTGTGCTTCAAAAGCATATAAGAACTATATCCACTCATCACTTGATCTAGAGATCAAAGGAGAGCTTAAGAAGCTTTCAGATGAATCAGCAATTGATGTATTTGGTGTAAACCTTAAAAACCTACTTCTTCAACCATACCTTGGTTCCAAGACAGTACTTGCACTTGACCCTGGTGTTGTAACAGGATGTAAAACTGTTGTTGTTGATAACACAGGTAAGTTTGTTGTTGATACAGTTGTCTACCCTCACCCTCCAAGAAACCAGGTTCGTGAGTCGGCAACAATCCTTAATGCAATGATTGAACAATTCAATGTAGAATATATCGCAATTGGAAATGGAACTTTTGGACGTGAGACTCTTCAATTTGTTGAAGATAACGTGACAGCAGTGAAAGACGGAAAAGTTAAAGCAACAATGATCTCAGAAGATGGTGCTTCAATCTATTCTGCCTCACCTATTGCAAAGAAAGAATTCCCAGATAAAGATGCAACGGTGAGAGGTGCAATCTCAATTGGACGTCGTTTTCAAGACCCACTTGCTGAACTTGTAAAGATTGATCCAAAATCAATTGGTGTTGGCCAGTACCAACACGATGTTAACCAAGTTAGACTTAAGAAATCACTAGATGGTGTTGTTGAGAGTTGTGTAAACTTTGTTGGTGTTGATATCAACACTGCTTCAGCTCCTCTACTTTCATTCATTTCAGGTATTGGGCCAACAGTTGCTGGAAATATCGTTAAGCATAGAGACAAGAACGGACTATTCTCAGATCGAAGTGATATCCTAAAAGTTTCACGTTTTACAGATAAGGTATTCCAACAAGCAGCTGGTTTCCTTCGTGTATACAATGGGAAAAACCCATTAGATGCGACATTTATTCACCCAGAAAACTACGATATGTTAGAAAACTGGGCACAATCAAAAGGCTTCACACTTGAGCAACTGACAACAGATAATGCTGTTGCAAACCAACTAAAATCAGACAAGACTCTCATTGCAGAGCTTGGTGAGTTTACAGTTAACGATATCTACAAATCACTAACAGCACCTTCTCAAGATCCACGTACAGAATTTAAGACAACGGAATTCAGAAAAGATGCACGTGAAATTAAAGACATTAAAATTGGTGAGCGCTACCCAGGTATCGTAAAAAACATCACTCAATTTGGTGCTTTCGTCGATATTGGAATTAAAGAAAATGGTCTAGTCCACGTTTCACAAATGGCCGACCACTTTGTTGATAATGCTCTTGATGTTCTTAAAGTAGGACAAGAGGTTTCAGCTGTTGTTCTTGATGTTGATATGGATAGAAAGCGTATTGCACTTTCACTTAAATCAGATGGTGCTGAAGAAGCGAAAACTTATGAGCGCCCTTCTGGTGGCCCTCGCCAGAGCAAGCCTCGCGGTGGTGGAAAACCTAAAATGCCAAAGCAAAACGATGCACCTTTAAAGAATAATGCATTTGCGGCGCTTGCTGGGTTTAAAGTAAAATAGTCTCGGTCCCAATAAAGGGCGTGGGTACCAATGAAGATTTCGTACAAGTAAGTACCTAAATTCTTCATTAGTACCCGGCTGAGGTCAATTTTCCAGTGCAACTCCGGTAATTTGATAAATGAACACCCTTGTTCTAATAAATAATTG
>NZ_JBEBMJ010000008.1:0-16181 GCF_043196375.1 Halobacteriovorax sp. ZH5_bin.2
GTCTTACCGTGGTCAACGTGCCCGATCGTACCAATGTTTACGTGGGGCTTACTTCTGTCAAAAGATTCTTTTGCCATTTTTTACTCCTGTTTATTACTTAGTTTAGTAGTTAAAAAAAATCTAAAACGTTTTAGATGTATATTCCTCGTTTTTCAAGTATTTCTTTGGCCATATTCATTGGAATCTCTTCATAACGGTCAAAATTCATCGTAAAGCTTGCGCGGCCTTGCGATTTTGAACGTATATCTGTTGAGTATCCGAACATTTCCGATAGTGGAACTTCAGCATCGATAACTTCTTTATCTTGCTTAACACCCATTGAATGGATCTTTCCACGTTTCATATTAATGTCTGAAATAATATCACCCGTGTAATCAGAAGGCGTTACAATTTCCAGACTCATTTTTGGCTCTAATAAAGATAAGCCTGCTTTTCGGCATGCAGCTCTAAAAGCATTAGAGGCAGCAATTGCATAAGCAACTTCTGAACCTTCATCTTCATTAAACTCTGCGGCCACTAACTTAGCCTTAATATTTATAAATGGGTAGCCAGCCAGGGCACCACCCATTGAAGTATCTTTAATACTCTTTTCAATCGCATCAATAAATTCTTGTGGTAAATCTCTTTTAGTTAAATCAGTCTCAAATAAAACACCAGCTTGAGAGTCTGCTTGCTCAACTTCAATAACAGCATTACCAAATACCATCTTGCCAGCTTGTTCGCGGTGGAATGTATCTGATTCTTTAGCAGTACTAGTGATACTTTCACGGTATGATACCTGTGGATCACCTACGCGAATACCAACTTTAAACTCACGCTCAAGACGATCGCAAATAATTTCTAGGTGAAGTTCACCCATACCAAAGATTAATAGTTGCCCAGTTTCTTTGTTATGTTGGTATGAAAAAGATGGATCTTCTAATTTAAGCTGATTTAAAGAATTCATTAGTTTCTTTTCATCATTTGTTGTTTTTGGCTCAATTGCAACAGAAATAACAGACTCAGGAAAATCCATTAAATCAAAAATAATTGTACGATTTTCAGCACATAGGGTTTCACCTGTAACTGTTTCCTTTAAACCAGAAATTGCAATAATATCCCCGGCCTTTGCTTCTTGTAATTCTGTTCTCTTGTCTGCGTGCATTTGTAGAATCTTGTTAACTCTTTCACGCTTACCTTTATGAGGATTATAAACCTGAGCTCCAGATTTAATTGTTCCAGAATAAATTCTAAAAAATGTCAATGAGCCCACGAATGGATCAGTAGCAATTTTGAAAGCAATACCTGAAAATGCATCCTCAGTATCAGGCTTTCTAACCTCTTCTTTATCATGATTTTTGCCATTAACACCTCTCACTTCACCACGATCAACAGGTGAAGGAAGGTAGTCACAAACTGCATCTAGTAATGGCTGAACACCTTTATTTTTAAATGCCGATCCACAAAGAACTGCTACAAACTCATGATTAATAACTGCATCTCTAATAGCAGCAATAAGTCTCTCATTAGTAATCTCTTCACCAGACAAGTAGTCTTCAGCTAACTGATCATCATAATCTGCCAAAGTCTCAATTAGCTCTTCTCTTGCCATCTGAGCTTCATCCTGAAGTTCTTCAGGAATATCTTCAACAACTACAGTTGAACCAAGATCCTCATCCTTAAAAAGAAGGGCCTTCATTCTTACGACATCAACCATACCCTTAAACACATCTTCAGCACCAATTGGAAGCTGAATTGCTGCTGCCGTCTTACCCAACTTCTCTCTTATTTCATCAAGGCACATTTGAAAATTTGCCCCAACTCTATCCATTTTGTTAACAAATGCAATTCTTGGTACTTTGTACTTATCTGCTTGCCCCCATACAGTCTCAGATTGAGGCTCTACACCGGCCACAGCATCAAATACACCAACTGCACCATCTAAAACCCTTAAAGCTCTCTCAACCTCAATTGTGAAGTCAACGTGACCTGGAGTATCAATAATATTAATATTCGTTTTATTCCAAATACAAGTTGTCGCAGCTGAAGTAATTGTAATCCCACGCTCTTGCTCTTGAACCATCCAGTCCATAGTTGCAGCACCATCGTGAACCTCACCAATCCTATGGCTTTTCCCCGTGTAGTAGAGAATACGTTCAGTTGTCGTCGTTTTACCCGCATCAATATGCGCCATAATTCCGATATTACGAATATTTTCTAAACTCATACAAAGTCCTTAAAAATTTAATTTTTGCAGACATATAATTAACATAAATATGGAATTTTAGATAGGAATAAAACCTCAATGAACAAAAGGCTTTATAAAAAGAAAGGCTCCCACAGGGAGCCTTCTATTAGTTTATTATGGACTTTATTGCTTATTTTCGAACTACCACTTAAGGTGAGCAAAAGCTTTGTTTGCTTCTGCCATTTTGTAAGTGTCTTCACGCTTCTTAACAGCGCCACCTCTACCTTGAGAAGCATCGATGATTTCATCAGATAGTTTCTCAACCATAGTTCTACCACCACGATTTCTAGCATAGTCTCTCAACCATCTTAGAGCTAGTGATTGTCTTCTGTTATTTCTAACTTCAACTGGAATTTGGTAAGTTGCTCCACCAATACGACGAGACTTAACCTCAACCGCTGGCTTAATGTTAGAAAGGGCTTTCTTGAATACCTTTAAAGGCTCTTCACCAGTTTTTGATTCAACTCTTTGAAGTGCACCATAAAAGATTTTTTCAGCAACAGATTTCTTTCCGTCTTTCATAAGTGCGTTTACACACTTAGCAACAACAACGTCTTGAAAGATCGGATCTGGAAGTACTTCTCTCGTCTGTGCTCTATGTTTTCTACTCATATTTTTTCTCCTTCACCGGAAACAGTTAAAACTGATCGATTACTCACCTCATGCCATGACGCAATCGGTGTCACAATTAGTTAACTAAAAGTTATTTCTTTGGTCTCTTACAACCGTACTTAGATCTTCTCTGTCCTCTTTTATCAACACCTTGGCAATCTAGTGTACCTCTAATAGTGTGATAACGAACCCCTGGAAGGTCTTTTACTCTACCACCACGAATCATAACGATCGAGTGTTCTTGTAGATTGTGTCCTTCACCACCAATGTATGAAGTAACTTCAAATCCACTTGTTAATTTTACTCTACAAACCTTTCTCATCGCTGAGTTTGGTTTCTTAGGAGTAGTTGTATATACTCTTGTACATACACCGCGTCTTTGAGGACACGCTTTTAAGGCAGGTGACTTAGTTTTTTCAACTTTATCAGTTCTACCTTTTCTAATTAATTGGTTAATCGTAGGCATTTCCGCTCCTTAACTACAACAATATTTCCACAATAAAAATAGGCTTTTAAGCCCATAATAAACTATAGAGGGATGGTGTAACACACCACCCCTCAATTAAGCAAGTTTTTATAGCATAAGTGTAGAAGTTTCTTCCTGAGAATCATCTTCTTCTACAAATGCTTCGTAATCACGATACTTAGAGATACCTGAACCAGCTGGAATCAGACGACCCATAAGTACGTTTTCCTTAAGACCACGTAATAAATCTTTTTTACCTTCAAGCGATGCCTGAGTTAAGATTTTAGTTGTCTCTTGGAAAGATGCAGCTGATAAGAAAGAATCAGTTGAAAGAGCTGCTTTAGTAATACCAAGTAGAACTGGTCTTGCTTGAGCTGGCTCATATCCATCAGCAACTAGTTGTTCATTAGTAGTAAGTAGTTCTGCTTTAGTTACAGAATCACCAACAACAAATGTCGAGTCACCTGGATCAGTTACTTCAACCTTCTTTAGCATTTGAGATACAATTACCTCAATGTGCTTATCATCGATATCTACACCTTGTAGACGGTAAACAGCTTGAATCTCATCAACGATGTAACCTGCAAGTTCTTTAATACCAAGTACTCTTAGGATATCGTGTGGGTTCGCTGGCCCATCCATAATAGCTTCACCTGAACGGATATAGTCACCTTCGTTTACAGTCACATAACGTCCCTTAGGAATCGTGTAAACTACTGGATCAGATCCATCTTCAGGTCTAATTAGAATTCTTCTAGATCCTCTAACTTCAGCACCAAATTCAATTGTACCAGTTACATCAGCAATCTGAGATGCTTGAGCTGGCTTTCTTGCTTCGAAAAGCTCGGCAACTCTTGGAAGACCCCCTGTAATATCTTTTGTTTTCGTCGTTTCACGAGAAACTTTAGATAGTACGCTACCAATTACAACTTCATCACCTTCAGTAACAGTTAGTGTTGCACCAACTTGAAGTCTGTATGAAGCTTGACGGTTTGTTCCAGGAACAACAATAGGATTTCCATCAGCATCAAGAATTGTCATTCTTGGTTGAAGTGAAGGATCTTTAGTTTCTGTTACAGTTCTTTGAGTAAGACCAGTTACCGTGTCAGTTTGCTCAGCAAGAGTTGCACCAACTACTAGGTCTTCAAACTTAACTGTACCAGCAACTTCTGTAAGAAGTGGAATCGCAAACGGGTCCCATTCAATCAGAGTATCCCCTACGTTTACTTCGCTACCTTCTGTGAAGTGAAGTTTTGAACCGTAGATTGCTGGATATTTTTCTTTTTCAACGCCACGAGCATCTTTAATGATAAGCTCACCAGTCTTGTTCATAACAAGAAGACCAGTTGGAGTTTCAACAGTTACAACATTGTTATATACAACTTTACCAGAAGTACGAACAGTTGTTTTATTTACTTGTGCACCAGCTGTTGCTGTACCACCAACGTGGAATGTACGCATTGTAAGCTGTGTACCAGGTTCACCAATTGACTGAGCAGCGATAACACCAACCGCTTCACCAACAGATACCATTGTTCCACGAGCAAGGTCACGTCCGAAACAGGCCGCACAGAAACCATGTCTTTCGTTACAAGTAAGAACAGATCTAACCTTAATTTGGTCAACTTCTTTCTCTTCTAGTAACACAAGGTCTTTTTCAGTTAGTAAGTGACCTGTTGGAAGAACTTCATTACCTTCTGCTGAGATAACTGGAGCAGCTGTTACACGGCCCATTGCTCTAGAAGCAACGTGCTCAACAACTTCACCTGATTCAATACGAGAAGTTAGAGTAATCCCATCAGTAGTTCCACAGTCTTCGTTTCTGATAATACCATCTTGAGCAACGTCAACAAGACGTCTCGTTAGGTAACCAGAGTTAGCTGTCTTCAGGGCAGTATCGGCTAGACCTTTACGTGCACCGTGTGTAGACGTAAAGTACTGAAGTGCCGATAGACCTTCACGGAAGTTAGATGTAATTGGCGTTTCAATAATCTCACCAGATGGTTTGGCCATTAGACCCCTCATGGCAGCAAGCTGTCTCATCTGCTGAGCAGAACCCCTTGCACCTGAGTTTGCCATCATGTAAAGAGCGTTGAATGAAGGAGCGTAAATTGGCTCTTCACCTTCTTTATCTGAAGTAAATTCATCAGTTGAAATTTTCTCAAGCATAACCTTAACAAGTTTTTCAGTTGTTTGTGACCAAACATCAACAACCTTGTTATATCTCTCACCATTAGTGATTGAACCTTCGTTATACTCTTCAGTAATCCCATGAACTTCGTCATGAGCTTCTTTAAGGATTCCTTCTTTTTCAGCAGGGATTTCCATATCAACAACGTTAATAGAAATACCAGCTTTTGTAGCATTGCTATAACCAAGTTGCATAAGACCGTCAGCAAGAAGAACAGTATCTTTTTCAGATCCTCTTCTGTAAGCAAGGTCAAGAAGCTTAACTAGTTCTTTCTTACCAAGAATGATGTTTACGTCTTCAAAGTTTAGACAAGTTGGAACGATATCAAATACGAATGTACGTCCAACAGTTGTTTCGTAAACTTCTCCACCAATACGTACCTTAATTGGTGCTTGTAGGTGTAGGTTACCTGAATGGTAAGCAAACTGAGCTTCTTCTTTAGAAGAGAAAGTTTTCCCGTATCCACGAGCGTATGGTCTAACACGAGTCATGTAGTAAAGACCAAGTACGATATCCTGAGATGGAGTAATAATTGGAGAACCATCTTTTGGAGAAAGAATGTTATTTGTCGACATTGCAAGAACACGACACTCAATTTGAGCTTCTAGTGATAGAGGCACGTGAACGGCCATCTGGTCACCATCGAAGTCGGCGTTGAATGCTGTACAAACTAGAGGGTGAAGACGGATTGCCTTACCTTCGATAAGTACAGGTTCGAAACCTTGGATACCAAGTCTGTGAAGAGTTGGTGCACGGTTAAGAAGTACTGGGTGTTCTTGTACAACTTCTTCAAGGATATTCCATACTTCTTCTTTTTGTTGCTCAACCATACGTTTAGCAACTTTAATAGTAGTACAGTGTCCTTTTTCAATTAGTTTGTTGTAGATAAATGGCTTGAAAAGCTCAAGTGCCATAAGTTTTGGAAGACCACACTGGTGAAGTCTTAAACTTGGACCAACAACAATTACAGAACGTCCTGAGTAGTCAACACGCTTACCAAGAAGGTTTTGACGGAAACGTCCTTGCTTTCCTTTAAGCATATCTGAAAGTGATCTAAGTGGACGCTTATTAGCACCAGTAAATACCTTACCACGACGACCATTATCGAATAGAGCATCTACTGCTTCTTGAAGCATTCGCTTTTCGTTTCTGATGATGATTTCAGGAGCATTAAGTTCTTTAAGTCTTCTAAGACGGTTGTTTCTGTTGATAACACGTCTATATAGATCGTTAAGATCTGAAGTTGCAAAACGTCCTGCTTCTAGTGGAACAAGAGGTCTTAAGTCTGGTGGAAGAATAGGAATAACATCCATCATAAACCATTCAGGCTTGTTTTCAGATTTCATAAGAGATTCAACAACTCTTAGTCTCTTAACAAACTTCGTTCTTGCCATTTCAGTAGTTGCGTTAGCAAGACCACGTCTTAAGTTTTTATTTTCGAGATCGATATCAAGTTTAGAAAGTAGCTCTTGAACGATTTCTCCACCCATACCAGCTTCAAAATCAATACCTTGGTCTTTTAGTTCCCAGTATTGTTGTTCAGAGATAACACGACCTACATCAAGACCACCTTCAACACCATCAGTTGCTGAAGCAGTTACGATATAAGCTTCATAATAAAGAACTTTCTCAAGTTCTTTAAGAGATAGGTTAAGAAGAGCTGCCATTCTTGATGGAAGTGAACGTAGAAACCAAATGTGAGCAACTGGAGTTGCTAATTCGATATGTCCACATCTCTCACGACGTACTTTAGAAAGTGTAACTTCAACACCACACTTCTCACATACAACACCTCTGTGCTTCATTCTCTTATACTTACCACAGATACATTCGTAATCTTTTACTGGTCCGAAAATCTTTGCACAGAATAAACCGTCTCTTTCTGGTTTATAAGTTCTATAGTTAATAGTTTCTGGTTTTTTTACTTCACCAAATGACCACTCTCTGATTGTGTCAGGAGAAGCAAGCTTGATAGATACACCTTCAACGCTTACTGGATCTTTTGGCTTATCAAAAAAGTTTAAAAGGTCTTTCATTTTTTTATGCCCTCTTAATATACGGCAGGACTAAGCCTGCCATAAATTAACGAATAGATTCTTCAATTCTGTCTTCTTCAAGTTTAACGTCTAGACAAAGTGCTTGAAGCTCTCTGATTAGAACGTTGAACGATTCTGGAAGACCTGGTTCTAGTACTTGCTCACCTTTAACGATTGACTCATACATTCTAGTTCTACCGATAACGTCATCTGACTTAACAGTTAAGAACTCTTGAAGAGTATAAGCTGCACCGTATGCTTCAAGTGCCCAAACTTCCATTTCCCCAAGTCTCTGACCACCGAACTGAGCCTTACCACCAAGTGGCTGCTGAGTTACAAGTGAGTAAGGACCTGTAGAACGTGCGTGAAGTTTTTCGTCTACAAGGTGGTGTAGTTTAAGCATGTACATAACACCAACAGTAACGTCCTCAGCAAAAGCATCACCAGTCTTACCATCAAATAGAGTTGTCTTACCATTTGACTCAAGATCTGCTAGCTCAAGCATTTCTCTGATATCTGCCTCTGAAGCACCATCAAATACTTTTGTAGAGAAACGAACACCGCTTGTTAGCTTCTTAGCAAGGGCCATAACAACATCATCTGCTGCCGACTTTAACCAAGCTTCTACTTCTGGTGTTTTATAGATTTTGTAAATGAAATCCTTAATCTCGTGAACTTTCATTTGTTCTTCAAGCATAACCTTGATTTTCTCACCAAGACCACGTCCGGCCCATCCAAGGTGAAGCTCAAGAAGCTGTCCGATGTTCATACGAGAAGGTACCCCTAGTGGGTTAAGTACGATTTCAACAGGTGTACCATCCGCTAGGTAAGGCATATCTTCACGTGGAACTACGTTCGAGATAACCCCTTTGTTACCGTGACGACCGGCCATTTTATCACCTGGCTGAAGCTTACGCTTAATCGCTACGTATACAGTAATCTTTTTGATTACACCTGGAGGAAGTTCATCACCTCTATGAAGTTTTGCAATCTCATCAGTTGTCTTAGCTCTAACTCTGTTGATCTTGTTTCTAACGTCAGCAAAGTATTCAGATAGTTTTTCTTCAAGTTCAGCTTGTAGTGGTAAGTAACCAATTAGCTCAAATGGAATTGATGCAAGAATTTCACCTGTAATCTCAGTTCCTTTAGAAAGTAGTTCTGCTGAACCATCTTCAGAAACAAGTACATCAGTAACTTTTGCACCTTTAAGCATATCTGCAATCTTAAGAATTGCTGAAGTTTGGATTGCTTTAATTTCGATTCTTTCATCTCTTCTAAGAAGAGTTGTTTCTTGCTCGATAATGTCCTTAGATCTTGCACATAGCTCAACACCTTCACGAGTGTAAACTCTTGCATCAATTACTGTACCGTAAACAGATGAAGGAACTCTTAGTGAAGTATCTTTAACGTCACCAGCTTTATCACCGAAGATTGCCTTAAGAAGCTTTTCTTCTGGAGAAAGTTGAGTTTCACCTTTAGGTGTAATCTTACCAACAAGGATATCACCTGGTTTAATGATAGCACCAACTCTAACGATACCTGCCTCATCAAGGTCTTTTAGAGACTCTTCTGAAACGTTTGGAATATCGCGAGTGATTTCTTCTTTACCAAGTTTAGTATCACGAGCTTCAACTTCGAATGCTTCGATGTGAACAGAAGTAAACACGTCTTTTGCAAGAAGGTCTTCAGAAATCAGGATCGAGTCTTCGTAGTTATAACCACCCCATGGCATGAATGCTACAAGTGGGTTTTGCCCAAGAGCTAAGTCACCATTGTCAGTACCTGGTCCGTCAGCAAGTACGTCACCTTTCTTAACAATGTCACCTTCAGTAACAAGAGCTTTTTGGTTATTACAAGTGTTCTGGTTAGTTCTTTGATATTTAACTAGCTTGTAAATATCAACACCAGATTCACCATCTTTAAAATTATCTCTTTGGATAACAATTCTGTTTGAATCAACAAAGATTACGCGTCCATTGTCGTTAGCTACAAGTACCGCACCAGAGTCTCTAGCAACGATTCTTTCTGTACCTGTACCAACAATTGGAGCTTCAGTTTTAACAACAGGCACGGCCTGTCTCATCATGTTCGATCCCATTAGGGCACGGTTGGCATCATCGTGCTCAAGGAATGGAATAAGAGATGTTGCAACTGAAATCATCTGAGTTGGAGAAACGTCCATTAGGTTTACTTCTGAAGCGTCAACAAGTGTGAATTCACCAGAAGCACGAGCAGCTACTTGCTCACCTACAAGTTGTCCATCTTTGATATTATTTGCATCGATCTGAGCGATTACTTTACCTTCTTCTTGGAAGGCAGTGAAATACTCAACATCACCAATTTTCTGGTCTTCACCAATAGTTAGGTATGGAGTTTCAATGAAACCGTATTCAGAAACTTTTGCAAATGTTGCAAGAGATGTAATTAGACCAATGTTTGGTCCTTCAGGAGTCTCAACCGGACACATTCTTCCGTAGTGAGTAACGTGAACGTCACGAACTTCGAATGATGCTCTTTCTCTCGTTAGACCTCCTGGCCCAAGAGCGGAAAGACGACGCTTGTGAGTAACTTCTGAAAGAGGGTTCGTTTGATCCATAAACTGTGAAAGTTGTGATGAACCAAAGAATTCCTTAACGGCAGCAGCAACTGGTTTTTGGTTAACAAGATCATATGGCATCATTGTATCAATTTCTTGAATTGCCATTCTTTCTTTAACCGCTCTTTCCATACGTACTAGACCAACTCTAAATTGGTTTTCAAGTAGTTCACCTACAGGTCTAACACGTCTGTTACCTAAGTGGTCGATATCATCAACACGACCCTTACCGTTGTTAAGTTCTACAAGGTATTGGATAGTTGTATTGATATCTTCTTTAGTAAGTACAGTGTTCTCAACTGGAACATCTGTCTTAAACTTATAATTGATTTTCATACGACCAACACGAGATAGGTCATATCTTTCTTCGTCAAAGAAAAGTCCTTGGAAAAGAACTTCAGCAGCTTCAACTGCTGGTGGCTCACCAGGTCTTAATCTTTCGAAGATTTTAAGAAGTGCATCTTCTTTAGTATCAGTCTTATCTAGTAGAAGAGTATTTCTAATTTGGTCACCAAAGTTAATCATGTCAATGTATAGACACTCAACTTCAGTTACACCAGCAGCAACAAGTTCTTGAATCTTAGCTTCAGAAAGTGCTTCGTTGGCCAAACAGATTACTTCACCAGTTGACTCATTAAAGATATCTTTAGCAGCAACTTTACCAACAACTTCTTCAAGTTGAGCTGGGATTTCAGTTACACCTGCTTCAGTTAATCTCTTAATTGAAGCTTTAGAGAATTTCTTCCCTTTTCTAACGATAGCCTTACCTGTCTTTGGATCAAGTACGTCATTAGTAGCACGAGTTCCAGTCATTAAAGATAGATCAAGAGATCTAACGAACTCACCATCTTTAGAAAACTTGATTGTTTCAATATGGTAGAACATATCAAGAATTTCTTCTGTACTGTAACCTAGAGCTTTAAGAACAACTGTTGCGTGTAATTTTCTCTTTCTATCAATTCTTGCAAATAGAATATTCTTGTGATCGAATTCGAAATCTAGCCAAGAACCTCTGTGAGGAATAATTCTTGCAGAATAAAGAAGCTTACCACTTGAGTGCTTCTTTCCACCATCGTGTTCGAATACGATACCAGGAGATCTGTGAAGCTGAGAAACAATAACTCTCTCAGTTCCGTTATATACAAAAGAACCAGTCTCTGCCATCAGAGGAATGTTTCCTAAGTAAACTTCCTGTTCTTTGATTGAAGAAACAGTTCTTTGTTCATTACCATCTTTGTCGACAGCTACATCATAGAATACTAGACGAACAACTACCTTAAGTGGCGCTTCATATGATAGGCCTCTTTGACGACACTCTTTTACAGTGTACTTAGGTTGTTCTAGTGAGTAGCTTACAAACTCTAACGATACAGTTTTGTTAAAGTCGTGGATTGGAAATACAGAATTGAAAACAGCCTGTAATCCCATTTCTTCTCTTTGAGAAGGAGGTACGTCCTTTTGAAGGAAATCATCATAGGACTTCTTTTGTAGAAGCATGAGTGGAGGTGTCTCTAACACAGATGGTGTTGAGGCAAAGTTCTTACGAAACCACTCGTTTGGTCTAAAAACCTCAGTCATTATGGTTCTCCCGGGTTTTAATTGTTTTAACGTGCACGTATATTTTTTTAGTTACTTAATAACTTTTTTTTTCGGTTTTTACAAACGCAAAAAAGGTGTGAAGATCGCTAAATCTCCACACCTGTATTTTTTAATTTTTTATGCGATGAGCAAGGGGCTTAAACTACTTAAGCTCAACCTTTGCACCAGCAGCTTCAAGTTTTTTCTTGATTTCTTCTGCTTCGTCTTTAGAAACTGCTTCTTTAACAGTCTTTGGAGCACCTTCAACCATTTCTTTTGCTTCCTTAAGACCTAGACCAGTGATTCCTCTAACCTCTTTAATAACGTTGATTTTCTTAGCACCTGCGTCAGCAAGAACAACGTCAAATTCAGTTTTTTCTTCAGCAGCACCACCAGCAGCAGCTCCACCAGCAACAGCTACAGGAGCAGCTGATACACCAAATTTTTCTTCAAGTTCTTTAACTAGCTCAGCTACTTCAAGAACAGTCATGTTTGAGATTTTTTCAATTAATTGATCATTTGTAATAGACATATATAACTCCTAAAAATTTAAAATAACTTTAACTCTAACTTTGTTAATTACTATTCTGCAGATTCTTCAGCTGCAACTGGCGCAGCTTCAACGCCTGCTTCTTTTTGCTCTTTAATTGCATTAAGAACTCTAGCAAATGCCGAGATCGGTGCATTAAATGTTGCAAGAAGAGTACCAAGCATCTCATCACGAGATGGTAGGTCTGCAATTGCTTTTACTTCTGCTGCTGTTAGTGCTTTACCATCAAGTAAACCACCTCTAAGTTCTACTAGTTCAAACGCTTTTCCACATTCTTTTAGTGCCTTAGCAACGGCTGGTGCTTCGTCAAATGCGAAAGCAACAGCTTGCGTACCTTTAAGACCAGAAAGTAATTCTTCTGCATCTGTTCCGGCCGCTGCCTTAGAAAAAAGTGTGTTACGAGTAACAACTAGTGATCCACCCGCTTCGCGGATAGACTTTCTTAGAGCTGTGGCGTCATTAGATGGTAGTCCAATAACGTTTGTTAGAAAGATAGCGTTGGCATCAGTGATCTTCTTTTTAAGACCATCGATGATAACGTCTTTCTCTGCTCTAGTTAACATCGTTTACCTCCTAAACTATTGGAGGGAGATTTCATGCAGGCTTTATGTAGCTTCAAACTCTTACAGCAGCTACACCGACAATCATCAACCCCTTATTATTTTGCTGCGATTGATGCAGCTTCTAAAGTATCAATTTTAAGACCTGGCCCCATAGTCGTACTTAAAGTAAGTGACTTAAGGTAAGTACCTTTTGCAGAAACAGGCTTAGCTTTAATGATTGCTGAGATCATAGTATCAATATTCTTTCTTAAATCTTCATTTGAGAAAGATGACTTACCAACAGGAACGTGGATAATACCATTCTTTTCAGTTCTGTATTCAACCTTACCAGCTTTTTGCTCTTTAACTGCGTTTTCAACATTAGGAGTAACTGTTCCTAATTTTGGGTTAGGCATTAGACCTCTAGGCCCTAGGATTCTTGCAACACGACCAAGTTTACCCATCATATCTGGAGATGCGATAACTCTGTCAAAGTCAAGCCATCCACCTGCGATCTTAGCAACGATATCGTCACCACCAACGTAATCTGCACCAGCTGCTTCAGCTTTAGCTACGTTGTCACCAGATGTAATAACACAAACTTTTACTGATTTACCTGTACCAGCTGGAAGTGCTAATGCACCTCTGATCATCTGGTCAGCATGTCTTGGATCAACACCAAGTCTAAATGCTAGATCTACAGTTTCATCAAATGTAGCGAACTTTACTTCTTTAGCAAGGTTGATCGCTTCATCAATTGTGTAATTCTTAGTTGTATCTACTTTTGCAAGTGCTTCTGTATATTTTTTTGATTTCTTAGCCATTGTAACACCTCTTAGTAATCTAGTTTGATACCAGCTGAACGACATGAACCTTCGATGATTCTTTCCGCTGCTTCTTGAGTAGCTGCTGTTAAGTCTGGTCTTTTCGCTTCAACAATTTCTTCAATGATTTTCTTAGATACTGTTGTTACAACTTCTGTTCCTGGCTTCTGTGCCCCTCTCTTAAGCTTAAGCTTATCTTTAAGAAGGTATGAAGCTGGAGGTGTCTTAGTTACAAATGTAAAAGAACGGTCAGAGTATACTGTAATGATTGTTGGAAGCATTACACCTGCGTCTTTTTGTGTCTTTGCATTGAAAGCTTTACAAAATTCCATGATATTTACACCTTTTTGACCTAGTGCTGGCCCAACTGGTGGTGATGGGTTTGCTTTCCCACCTGGAATTTGTAGCTTAATGAAACCTGTGATTTTCTTAGCCATAAATTTCTCCTGCGAACTTTAGTTCTACCAACGGTTATTAATTTTTTTCTACCTGAGAAGCATCTAATTCTACTGGTGTTGGTCGACCAAATATAGAAACGTTTACTTTCAGTTTTCCATTTTCATTTACAGATTCAATTGTACCGACGAATGAAGCAAAAGGTCCTTCAATAACCTTAACCTCTTCACCTTCAGAGAAGTCCACAGTAGTACGTGTCTTCTTGAAACCACCAGTTGATTGTCCTGTCATATATGCTGCCTCTTCATCTGATAAAGGGGCTGGTTTGTCAACTGTTCCGCCAACAAATCCTGTAATTTTGTCAGTATCTTTTACTAAGTGCCAAGTGTTCTCATTCATAAGCATATGAATTAGTACATAACCTGGGAAAAGCTTCTTAGTAATAGTTCTTTTTCTTCCACCTGCGTGAGAAGTTACTTTTTCTTCTGGTACTACGATTTCACCAAATGAATCAGTCAGTTTGTAGTTAACAATTCTTTCACGAAGAGTTTTTTGAACCTTGTTTTCTTGACCTGTTAAAGTCTTTGCAATGTACCAACGAAAGTTAGGGTTAACAGTAGCTTCACCTTCTGATGATTCTACGGCCATTTCTTCATTAGTTAGTTCTTTTTCTGTTTCGTTGTTATCAACCATTTCTATCTCACTTAAATTATTTAAAGGTATAAATTAAAGAATTATGCTTAGTAATTGTCTGAACGAATAATCTACTAAAACGAAAATTCCACTAACAATGCTTAGTGCGATCACTAAACCAATTGTCGTTTTTAAAACGTCATCTTTGTTAGGCCATACAACTTTTACAAGTTCAGCGTAAACATCCTCAAGTAAAGTTGATGCATTTTTGTTCTTAGCAATCACTAAGAAAACAATTAGACCGACAACAATTCCAACTACTTGTACTGTGATAGGGAAGTTTGGAACCTTTGCTTCAAGATCAAACCACTCACTTAATTGTTCGAGGAATCTAATAGTAATAAAACCACAAATTGCACTTACGGCAGCAACAAAAGCGTTAATCCACTTCTTGCTGTCTTCACTCTTAATGAGGGACATCTCAAATCCTTTTTTTACCTAAATTAAACGTATAAGTAACAGATTATATCCCTTAATTAACATGGTTTGGCAAGAGCTAACGCAAAAATAGGACAAATTTGCAGTCAAAATAAATAATATTTGGGAAAGTGGCGGGCGCATAAGGATTCGAACCTTAAACCTACTGATTTGGAATCAGCCGCTCTACCAATTGGAGCTATACACCCGTTCGACTATGGAAACCTAAATTACCCAAAAAGGCCTTCCTCGTCAATCTCTTATTACTATAAATATTTCCATTATATTGAACCGAGTCCAAACTAAGGGTAGTGTAGCGAATCGCAACAGCGACATTTAATTTTATTGGAGAGAAAACAATATGAAGTATTTAGTACTATTGATGCTTACGCTTAATATTAACGCAGCAATTTTCGTTTCTAAAACGTGTTCTGAGGATCAAAAAGATATGCTGATCAAAGATACTAAAAAATCACGTGCAGACATGAAAGGTATCATTAAAGACCTCAGACAGTACAAGAAACAAAACCCGTACATGGATATGAATGTTGAAAAGAAAATCAACAAGGCCATCGTGGTCATGAAGTGCTCTCTTGCAAGAACATATTGGACTAAACATAAATGTGTTGAACCATATGGTGGCGCAATAGCTTACACATATGCTGTTATTGGTAAAACTGTATATATTACACCAAGCTACTGGGACTACGACATTGAAGGCCGTCAAGGAATCGTCCTCCACGAGTTAACTCACAAATGTGGAACTGGTGATGCTGACTACTTTTGGACTCGCAAGCCTAAGGATACAAATGGTACACCTTGGTCAGACATCGCCGATACATACCGTTATTGGCAACAAAATGGGACATGTATCCCAGAAATCGATTGTTAAAAAGAGAACTTAAATTTAGGCATAAAAAAAGGGGAGCAAAAGCTCCCCTTCCTTATATCTTGAATATTTAAAATATTAGTCAAGAATTTCAGATACTGTACCAGCACCAATTGTTCTACCACCCTCACGGATTGCGAACTTAAGACCTTTTTCCATCGCGA
>NZ_JBEBMJ010000009.1:0-3916 GCF_043196375.1 Halobacteriovorax sp. ZH5_bin.2
TAAATTATAATTGTCCTTACGAGATCTTTTATAAAAAGAATGTCGCACTGGTTTGTTGAGCTCAGCCGCGCCCCTAAGAAATATTTCTTTTACTAAATAACCGGCTTAAACCTTACTTCATCGAGAACCTTGTTTAACTCTCCAGTAATGAAGTCTTGATTTAACGTATTTTCAAAAAGGATATAATCCTTAGGCATAAGCTTAAGTTCGTTTTTTACCTTAACTTCTTTAGTCTCAACAGCGCCGCCTTCATAAGACATTTTCTTCACTTTAAACTCAAAGCTTAGATTTAAGTTATTCTCAACACATGACATCCCCAGATTCATCGTCTGAATACTTGTCCAGTCTTTAATATCTGGTGGCGTTACCTTGGCCTGTACTAGGCCGGCCTTATTCTTTAAAGGTTTAAACTTGAACTTCAGGAAGTTTTCAAAGATTTCAATGAAGCTTAGAATATTCTTATTTGGGAGGATATCAAGTTGAAGATGGCCACATTCAAATGGAGAATCAAGATCGCCACAGACAACATAAAGGGAAGTGGCCTTCTCTGTAATAAGACAGTTTTCAGCTAGCTTAAAGCTAAAGCTTGTCTGCTCACCATTTGCTTCAACTGTTTCAATAACTTTAAAAGCGGACTCATCCTTGGCCTTAAATTTCTTCATATTGACTTCACAGAGATGGATACCTATTTTCGATAGATCGGCTTGTCCATGGGCCTTAATCGTAAGCTCTCCGTTTATCAACTCGCCCTGGGGCCAGCTTTCGCCAGCAAGCTCTAAATTCAACTCTAATGGTTTTAAGAAGAATGTTCCTCTCATAATATATGCCTTTTCTTAATTTAGGTTAAAAATACTATTCTACTTCAAATAAGAGGTACATGCCACCTCGTTACATTTTTTATATCCAACTAAGTTTGTTGTAAACTTTGATGGGAATGGTTATAGTAAGATTGAATTTTTCAGGTCAACTCTAAATGTTGGCCGTTTTTATGTGGAATTTAGAATGAGTATAAAAAGAATTAATAGTGATAATTTTGAATCTGTCGTATCTAGTGAAAGAGGTGTTTTCGTTATCAAGTTTTTCTCTGATACTTGTGGCCCATGTAAAACAATGGCGCCTGTCTTTGAGGCCTTAAATGAAAATAATCCAGAAGTGAATGTTTATGAAGTAAATACCATGGAGAGTCCTGAGATTGCGCAAAACTTTGGTGTTCGTGGTGTTCCTTACACTGCCATTTGTGAAAACCGAGAAGTTCTTTATGACTTCACAGGCCTTACGCCCCTAGGGAAAATTCAATACGTGATAAACAATATCAATGATTCACACTTTCGCTTAACAGGTGAATTCAAAGAACCGGAGACAAAGAAGAGCTACTTCTTTGAAGCAATCGTCATTATTTTGCTAGTGGCCTTTGCTTTAGCTATTTTCTTTGCATAGGCCATGTTGTAAAGAGAATATAAACTTTTCATTAAGTTTACCAAGCAATGAGAAATTTGATACTTATTGCTTATGAAAACAATTATTTTCACCTTTTTCTCCATTCTTTTGGCCACGCATTCGTTTGCTACAAATGATTGTGCTGATCTAAGTGACGACTGTGCATATTACAGCTGTATCGAAAAAGAGCGAGTATGTGGAAAGCGTGGTTATCCTTTAGGCTTTGGGCAAAAATATTGCAATAAATTCGATTCTAGGATTGAGAAGTTTTCTGAAGATGGTAAGAAATGGGTTGAGAATGTTAAGGCCTGTCTAATCTCAGGCATGAATGAAATTTCAGCCGAGACAACTTGCCGAGATTTTAAGAAGACGGCCATCTCTCTTCATGTTCCATGTTATCTGAGTGCTGGTTACTGCGAGCTTAGTAAAAAAGATAAAAACCAAGTCATAAGAATTGTCAGAGCGTCGGCCTGGAGAATTGATATCATTCTTGCTGGCTACCAAGTGATTTCAAGCTGCATGAGTGATCACTGATGGAATTGCTGCTTCAAGGACGAAATCCACGCCTGAGCATTTCGCGATAGGTGATAGTTCTTCTTGGTTACTAGTTTAAGAGGGAAGTGAAACGTCCCCTTTGGATAGAGTCTTTTAAGCTTTCGCTCCTTAAGCTCTTTTTCAACCATAATAGAAGGTAGGATCGATACACCTAGGCCTTCTAACACTATTTCCTTATGAGAAGTAAGGCTGTTGGATGAAATCGTTATTTTGACGTTTTTAAAGTCCTTATTCATCTTTGTAATTGTCGGGTATTTCTTCGTAGTTATATCATCCACTTCACGTGAACCAATAAAAGATCTTATAACATCCAAATTCTTATGTTCTGATGCCTTTATGACAAGATCATAGGGGATTGATGCCACTTCTTCTAGTTCAAGCTTATGGGCGTATTTGGCCATCTCTGGCGTATGAAAGAAGAGTCCGAATTCAAACTCTCCGTCTTCAATCTTATTAAATAAGTCAGATGAGAAACTTGTGAAACACGCTGGTTGTACCTGCGGATATTCACTTAGGAACTCTTTTAAAATTTGAGGAACAAAGTGTGCTGCGATTGGCTCACTGGCACAAAATTTCAAAGGGCCTGTACATTCAAATTTTCCGTCACTTGCGATTGTTTCAATATCTTCAATAGACTTAAAGATTTCGTCACATTTCTTGTAAATCTCTAGGCCAATATCAGTTAGGGTAGTTTTGCGCTTTTCACGGTTTAAGAGCTTAACTCCTAATTGATCTTCTAGAAGCGCAACGGTCTTACTAATCGATGGCTGCTGGACGTACAGCTTCTTAGAGGCTTTTGTGAAACCTCCATACTTGGCAACATAGTAGAAATGTTTTAAGTGACCTAATTCCATAAGATTTCCTGTTATTCATATTAGGAATGATAATTATATTTATTATATATTATATCTATTGAGTGGTTTCAACTATAAATACTTCAACTTGTAACTAATAGGAGAGTTTATGAAGGTTTTGGCCACTTTATTTATTGTAAATTTAATAACTTTTACGAATGCATATGCATCAGGCTGTTTTGGTTATAATGAGTATGTAACTTCAATTAGACCAGGGTATTTTACAACGGCCAAAGTTTATCGTGAAAGTCTGCAGATCAAGAGCGTCTACACTAATGTTTCAAATATCGTATTTTGGGCACAAGCTAATGATGAAAAGGTCTTCTTTCAGTCGAAATTTATGGAGCCTTCACTAGCGCAAAAAGCTTATGATTTCATCGCTAACAAATTAGATGAATCACTGGAGTTTATTGCACAATTTAATGCAGTAGAATTTGAAATCTATGATGACTGTGATGACTACCGCGAATATGTCACACGAAACCAATACGTAATGAAGATAGATTTCAATGGATATACTGCCATTGAATTTAAGAATTTGTAGGGGAGACAGGTCGTTAAATATATAGACATAGCTAAAAATATTACAAATAAGGCCTTTGGATTATGGTTCAATCAAGAAGAATGCGCTAAACGCAAAATGCTACTTGAGTTATGGTGATGCTTATTCAGACTACGAGAAATATCGTTCGATTGATGTGTGTAAGTAGAAAGAAATAAAATTCTAAACGATATATTTAAGGCAGAGATTTTTCTCTGTTTTTTTATGTCTAAATATTAGGGCACAAAATATAAACTAAATTAAACTCTTAATTTTTGAAACTCTCAAAAAGCCTTGGTATTCTTTCATTTACATGGAGGTTCTTTTAAGAAACAAAAAGACGCAGATAAGAAATATAATGTACTACATAGAATAATTTATGGATATAAAGCTTTCAGAGAGTGACTTATTTAGACGGGATTGAGTGCTATAGGGGAAAATAATTCACCCCACATAATATCAGTTATATGGGGTAAAGCCCCAAAAAGCCGTAATATGCAGTGTTTAGCGCACTTTCGTTTTGATTCGC
>NZ_JBEBMJ010000010.1:0-3492 GCF_043196375.1 Halobacteriovorax sp. ZH5_bin.2
TAAGACACTAAATTATAATTGTCCTTACGAGATCTTTTATAAAAAGAATGTCGCACTGGTTTGTTGAGCTCAGCCGGGTACTTTTCGAGATTTTCAGTAGTTAACAACGTTCATTATTTATTCATAAATATAAACATTTCAGCTTTTTACATCTGTCTCCCTCAACGAGGTATTGTGAACTTGTTTAGTTAAAGATTTATGAAGAAGAATATTGGAGAACATTTATGAAAAAATTATTACTAGTACTATTATCACTAACTGCTTTTTCGGCCCACTCTGCAACTTACAAGGGGCAAAATGAAATGGATCAGGCACTTGTTGGAAATGAGAATGTTGAAGTAACAGAAATCGTAGCAGGTGAGAAGTATAATCTTAAGATGAATTATGCTGGTCAGCTTCAAGTTGATACAACTTGTGAAAAAGACCGTGTTGAAAATGGATCTATTGTTTTTAGCTGTATGATCTATGAAGAAGAAAACCATAAAGTTGATCTTGTATTTTGGAAGCAAATGGGAATTCAAGATATGATCACAATCGCCCTTAATACTGGAATGGGCCTAAGAGTAAACCTAGAAAGAATTGATTAATAAATTTGTATAAGGATAGTTAAGATGAAGTATTTTATAAAGTCATTACTAGTATTAACATTAATTTCTAATGTTTTTGCAAGCGATAGCTGTCACAACTACTTAGTTATGCCCGAGTTAGATGGACGTGTCGACATTACAGAAAAAGTTCTAAAAGTTTTTGAAGATAAGGGTTATACATTTACAGAAGTTAAGAGTATCGATGATTTACCAACTAATGGAACTGTAAATTATATGACTATCTTTTCAGACCTTCATAAATATAGAGGTGCATATACTAGTATTTCTATGCATGAGTCTTTTCTAAGAGATGGTGAAGCTGAGTATTCACAAAAGAGTTCGATTCGACTTACTAAGAAGCCTTTATTTGGATCTTGGGTAAAAAGCCTAATTCGATCTGTTAAGAAAAAAGTACCTGATTGTGAATAATTAAATACAAGCAAGACAAAAAAAGGGCCTTACAAGGGCCTTTTTTCTTACCTTTATCTTATATTCTAAAATTGCCATTAACTGTTCAGTTAATTTTATTGTGTCTATTTATTAGACATATAGTCTGCTTAAGTTGTTAATTCTTAATACATATGCTGGCCTTGGTGTTGCTCTAATATCAATACAACTTATCGTGGGAATTATATGCTAAATAAAATTGTCTTCCTTATTATTACTCTGATTACAACTTCTCAAGTTCACGGGCTAACTGTAATTCGTAGTATGGAGCAACTTTGCAGTGATTTAAAAACTTTCAACAAAAATGAGCTTATTGAAAATAAGAAGATAAAAATAGCAGATGAAAATTTTGTTACGTTTTTTAAAACAGACTTTGAAGACTATTGTGGCAAAGTCAGAAAGATTGTGGATATTTCTCATTATAAGGTCTATCAAAATATTAATGATGGTAGAATTATCGAATTAGTGATTGACCGCGAAAATACTATTCGCTTTTTGAACTATGAAACTCCATTACCGCAACTTCACGCAAGACAATTAATGCCAAAAAATGGGGATGTATTGCTGCCTACTTTCGTATTTAGGCCGCTGGATATTGCGTTTAGTGAAAAGCGCGATGCGATTCTTGGACAATCACCTTATCATTTTCACTCTACGTCTTTGTTAAATTCTCTGTATATAATTGATGATGTTCTTCTAAGAAATTACGATATTATCTCAAGTGTCGTTAGAGGAACTTTCTTTGGGAAAGAAGGGTTTGATTGGCTTGATTGGAAGCAGGCAAGGAATGATTCAGATGCCATCATCAATGAAATTGTAAAACAGGATTGGCATAGCGGAAATATTATTGTTCAAGGTGCTTCGTATGATGGCTTCATGGCGCTTGCGGCCGCTACGACATATCATCCTGCCATTAAACTTGTTATGGCCGCTAGTGCACCAACAAGTCCTCGTCGTCATTCATTGGCAAATGGTGGCCTGTACTATTCAAGTTTAAATTATGAATTACGATTTAAATCTAAAAGTTTCACAAATACAAATAAGATTAAATCGTTAATTAGTGACGATAACTCTCAAGGTGATCGAAGTATCATTACGCGCTTGAATGAGCATTATGCATTCTTTTATACAGAGTTTGATGACTCTCAATTTTCAACATTTTATGAAAATTATGTTGCCACGATGAACAATGAAATTGCTAGTTCTTCAATCAGAAATAATGATGATCTATATAGTGCGCTTAAAGAAGTTGAAGTTCCAATTGTTATTGAGTTTGGTCACAGTCAAGATCAAGATAGTAAAGATTCTCTTGACCTATATAAAGAACTTAAGGGTCGCAGTAATGTTAAGTTGGTTTCCCATAATTGGGGGCATTACTCTATTGGCCTTTCATTTGGTATGTGGGAGTTGGCAGCTGGTGGTTACTCTGATCTTGGAGTGGATAACTATATTCAATTCTATAAATCATTGGACTCTTATACTCATCTTCACTACAGCGATTACGTAAACTATATAAGAACGAATAAGAATTCATATGAAGAATATCGAAATGAAAATTATCCAAGACTTGTGTCTTTGAAGTTCAATGATAATGTCACTAAAGCGACGGATAATTTTTTTGGTACGTTTAAGTTACGATTCAAAGTTACTGGGGTTACAAAGCCTGTTTTTGTTAGATCGACTCTTTCTATAGATCAAAACTGGATTGTTCAAAATATGCTTTCTGTAAAAGTTGATAAAGACGGGATCTATGAAGTGGAAACTCAACATTTTGATGGGGCCGTAAAAGAACAAATCTATGCTTATTTTACAATTTTAAATATGAATAAGGATGACTCATCAGTAAACAATATAAAAGTTGAGGCCATTGATGTTACTAATCAAGGGCGCCCATTATAGTTATAATAAAAGAATTAAGGAGAGTTTTTATGAAGAAATATATTTGGTTTTTAATTATTATGCTTAATACTACTGTACTTGCTAATAGTCTTGATTTTGAAATTCCTTCAGCTTGTGAAATTAATTTTAAACAAGCAAATAGAGCTGTTAATGATGGCGGAAAAGTTATTCAAAATAATTTTAATGTTTATACAAAAGAGCTACAAAGTATGTACAAAGGTGGAGAACCCAATCAAGAAACATGTGATAAGTATCTACAGATCACAGATTCAATTCAATTGATTAAATTTCACTTCTACACATCAATGAATTATTTGAATTCTGCTCTGCAGACAGGATGCTCTGATAACGAGATGACAGCTAAGATTTCAGGTTCTCTAAACTATATGAATAATGAAGTTAGTAAAATTTCTAATGTTGAGGCCAAGTATATACTTAATTTTGCTTCATATTGTGTGAGATTAGAATAATTATAATTAGGTGCGCGGCTGAGCTCAACAAACCAGTGCGACATTCTTTTTATAAAAGATCTCGTAAGGACAATTATAATTTAGTGTCT